>NZ_VAVZ01000037.1 GCF_005771525.1 Nesterenkonia salmonea
AAATCTGTACCCATTGAAGAAACCGCGGCCCGCATAACGCGTGGACCTACTCCCGGGGGCAACCCAACCGTCTGGCTGACGCAGCAGCAGATTGCGGAGCTGTTCAATACCACGCAGCAAAACATCAGTATGCATGTTCAGCACATTGTGGATGAGGGGGAACTCCCGGCGGAGGCAACTCACAAGGATTTCTTGTTAGTTCGGAGGGAAGGTGCTCGCGAGGTATCGAGACGTGTCACCCACTACAACTTGGACATGATCCTTTCGGTTGGATACCGGGTCAAGTCTGGCACTGCGACACGCTTCCGGATCTGGGCGACAGAACGGCTCACCGACTACGTGGTGAAGGGTGCCGCGATCAACGAGCGTCGACTCAAAGAACTTGGTTCGGTAGTGAAAATTCTGGAACGGTCTGCAGACTCAGTTGTCCAGGGCCTAGCGCACATAGTCACTCAATATTTGCCGAGCCTACAACTCCTCCAGCAGTACGACGACGGGGCTCTCCTTGCTCCCGAAGGTTCCGTTCCCAAGTGGCAGCTGACCTATCACGAAGCACGCCAAATCATTGATGAGCTGGCGGTACAGTTCCCGCAGAACACTTTGTTCGGGCATGAGCGGAACGATGGCCTCAAGGGGGTGGTGGAGGCGATTTACCAAGGATTCGCTGGTCAAGATCTCTACCCCACTGCCGAAGCGAAGGCCGCCAACCTGCTGTATCTCATCATCAAGGATCAGGCAGCCGTTCACTGATCCAATCGGCGGTATCCGTAGAGGTCGTGCATGGTCTCGTTGACCCAGAGTTCCGTGCCGTCCGGTTGGATGATGCGCAGAGACCGGCCGTAAGCTTCGTCGATAATGGTGGCTTTCACCCCACGCTCCTCAAGCTGGGCCAGATAAGCGTCGATGTCTCCGGTCTCGCCAAACACCTCAATCGCCGGTTGCAGCGCTGCCTCATGCGTCGCCTGCCGCAGTTCCCCATCGTGGAAAGCGAAGATGCCGTTAGCGACTAGGTCCGTCCACCCTCCGTTCTGACTGGCTATGCGGGGTGTCAACCCATGGGTCTCCAACACCTGGGTGCCAGTGGGGATGCCTTCCGCCGGTCCGAAGAGCAGGGCACCTAGAGCCAGGTGGTCCGGATGAACCTCATTGTTGCCCTCTGCCGCGGGTAGTTCACAGACATGTACGCGGCCCTGCGGCAAGTCGAGTGCGATGGCCTCCCGGTAGCCCAGCTCGGTCCGCAGATACGCAGTGCCTGTCGCATCCAACGCCTCGGCGTAAGCGTCGAGACTGGGGATCGCGAACTCGACGAGTTTGACACCGTCGAGCTGTGAACCGGCCGGCACCTCTTCCAGCAGCACCATGCCTGAGTCGGCTGCCAGCAGGTCCAAGAAGCGACCATCCGATGCGGCTGGTTCCAGTCCTAGCTGCCGGTAGAACCTCTCCCAGGACTCAAAGTCGGAGGTGAAGTGGATGGGCTGGACGGTCAAGGATGGATGGGCGGACGTGGTCACTGCTCTGGCTCCTTCTCTGTAGTAGCGGGTGCGGCGTCGTTCTTCTCCAGGTAGTCACCCAGAATCCGCTCGACAAAAGAGGACAGTGAGGTGCCCTCATCGATACAGCGATGTTTGACGGCGCGCACTAGCTCCGGGGGGAGATACACATTGAACTGCGTCTTTTTCTCTGCCATGCAAGGATGCTAGCAAACTAAACCACACTTCCAAATACGGCGCTACTGGTGATAGCGGCCACAATTGGTGATTTTGGGAAGAGGTGGAGTGCCCAAGGTGTTGCAAACATTGATACTTCAAATTTGAAACATATACCGGAGGGGCACCTCATGACACAGCAGCTGAGCATCGGCATTCTGGGCGCCGGGAGAGTCGGCACGGCGGTGGGTCGGCAAGCGATTCGAGCCGGACATACCGTGCGCATCGCGACAGGGAAGCCAGCAAGTGAAATCCAACTGCTGACGGAGGTGATTGTTCCCGGCGCCCAGGCCGTAGACAAAGAGGGCCTGCGTGGTTCCGACATCATCATCGTGGCCGTGCCCCTTCACAAGTACCGCAGTATTGACACAGATGTCCTACAGGGCCATGTGGTCATCGACACCATGAACTACTGGGCTCCGGTAGACGGTGTGATGGAGGAGTTCGAGTCTGGTGCCTCCACATCTGAAGTGACCGCTGACTTCTTCGGTGATGTACGACTGGTGAAGACCCTCAACCACATCGGCTATGGCGAGCTGGAGGTGGAGTCCCAGCCCTCGGGAGCCCCTGGCCGGCGGGCGTTGGCCGTGGCCGCTGATGACGACGACGCCAAGCAGGTCGTTGCCGCGTTCATCGACTCATTGGGCTACGACGCCGTCGACGCAGGCCCGCTCGCCGCCGGCCAAGCTCTGGAGAACGGGACCGATATTTTCAACGGTCGGCACGACGCCGAGCAGATGAGGTCCCTGTTGGATCAGTGCCACCGCGTTCTGTCCAACGCTTAGGCAGGAGGGGCAGCGGGTAGGCGTTCCAGCACGTTGAGCAGTCGGCGCCGCAGTGCCTGTGATTCCTCGGAGAAGCCTCGTTGCGCTCGCGTGTACTCCGCTCGGCCTGCTGGCTCTTCGATGCGTACTGGGTCATATCCCCAGTCCTGCAGATCGTATGGAGAGGCGCGCATATCCAGTTCACGAATCCGCCACGCAAGGTCGAAGCAGTCCAGAAGCAGGTCGCTGCTGACAGCGGGGATGAGCTTGTAGGCCCACTTGTAGAGGTCCATATTGGCATGCAGGCAGCCGGGCTGCTCCATGGTGACCTGATTATCGCGCCGGGGCTGGAGTGTGTTCAGCGGTTCGGCTGAGGGGGTGTAGAACCGGAAGGCGTCAAAGTGGGTGCAGGTGATCTTGAGGGATTCGACGACCTCATCGGTGCCCCTGGCTCCCAAGCGCAATGGCACGTGGTCATGGCGCTGCCCGTGTAACTGGGAGCGGTAGACCATCGCCCACTCGTGCAGTCCGAAACACCCGAGTTGGGCTGGCTGCTCGGAGGTTGTGCTCAGCAGCCGACGAGCGAAGTCAATGATGGAGGACCGCTCGGTGCTGAATGAGTCCACGTCTACTGTCAGCCCACCGGCCTCTGTGCCGTCTTCAACGTGTTCGTAGAACCGCCAGTTGGCCTGGGCAGTGTCACCTGCGGCTTGCAGGACTGTGCCGATCCCAGGGTGCCAGCGTGCTAGTTGTCCCGGTTTGAAGGAGTAGTAGGTGAAGAGGAAATCCTCTACAGGGTGCTTCCTACCAGCCTGACGCCGGTCTAAGAAGCCTTGGGTGTACTGGCTGACCGCGTGATGGTGGCGGATTGCATGGTTGTGCTGCTCTTCCTGTGTCAGGAACGTCAAGCGCGGTGAGGTAGTGGGCATGGCGTGCTCAGGATACCGGGGGAGCGCCCAATGCGTCTCAGGAAACATCCAGTGGCCCGCGCGAAACCGATCTATAGCTGAACTGGGGCTGAAAGTTCGCTAAACTAGAGGTGTCATCTCGCACCTTAAAACTCAGGGCGGCAGGCCTCCGCATTGGAAGCCTGCCGCCCTGAGTCGTTGGAAGCGCTATCAGCGTCCCGTGCCGGCGTAGACCTTCGCTTCTTCGTCGGAGTCCAGATCGAAAGCCGTGTGGATGGCCTGGACGGCCTTGCTCAGCATCTCTACCTCTGTGATTACGGAGACCCGGATCTCTGAGGTGGAGATCAGGCCAATGTTGATTCCGGCATCCCGCAGGGCAGTGAAGAAGCGTGCGGAAACTCCGGGATGGTTGCGCATACCGCCGCCTACCAAGGACACTTTTCCGACCTGTGGGACAAAGTCCAGGTTCTGGAACCCGATGAGATCCTTGTGCTCCAGCAGGATGCGCTGAGCTTTGTCGCCGTCGGCACCTGGCAGGGTGAAGGAGATATTGGTGGTCTTCGTCTCCATGGAGACGTCTTGGACGATCATGTCGATGTTGATGCCGGCCTCGGCAATGTGATTGAAGATCTCGGCGGCCTTGCCGGGCACGTCGGGCACCCCGGTGATCGTCAGCTTGCCTTCAGTGTCGTCGTGGGAGACACCGGAGATGATGGGCTGTTCCAAGGGTTCGCCTTCCTTAATGATGACTTTGTCTGACTCGTCTGGGATGACCCAGGTGCCTTCCTTATCGGAAAAGGAGGACCGTACGTGGAGCTTCACGCCGAAACGGCGCGCGTACTCCACACTGCGCAGGTGCAGGACTTTGGTTCCGGCGGCAGCCATCTCCAGCATGTCTTCGCTGGAGATTGTGTCAATCTTCCGGGCTGTGGGGACTACCCGCGGATCTGCGGTGAAGACACCATCAACGTCGGTGTAGATCTCACAGGCATCGGCTTCCAATGCGGCAGCTAGGGCTACTGCAGTGGTGTCGGAGCCGCCGCGTCCCATAGTGGTGATGTCCTTGGATTCACGGCTCATTCCCTGGAATCCGGCGACGATGCCCACATGGCCGGTGTCGACCGCTTCTTGGACGCGCAGTGGCGAGACCTCGATGATCCGAGCCTTGCCATGGATGGCGTCGGTGATCATGCCCGCCTGTGAGCCAGTGAATGATTGTGCTGTTTCTCCGAGCTCGTGGATGGCCATGGCGAGCAGGGCCATGGACATACGCTCACCTGAGGAGAGCAGAATGTCCATTTCACGCAGTGGCGGAGTGGTGGAGATGGCACCTGCGAGGTCTAGAAGGTCATCTGTGGTGTCACCCATGGCTGAGACAACGACGACGACCTGGTTGCCGGCGTTCTTGGTCTCGACTATTCGCCGAGCGACACGCTTGATGGATTCGGCGTCCTGCACGGAGGATCCGCCATATTTTTGGACTATCAGACTCATAGAGGTATTTGCTCACTCCCGGTGAGGTTGGTTGGTGGGCTGGCCACCAGTTTATGTGGTCAAGTGTGGCAGGTTGCGGCGTCGTTCAGTGCCCAAGCACCGCGGAGAGGAACTTCCGGGTGCGTTCCTGTTCAGGGTTGGTGAAGATTTTGTCTGGGTGGCCCTCTTCCACCACGTGGCCGCCGTCGAACATCATCACCTTATGGCTGACATCCCTGGCGAAGCCCATCTCATGGGTGACGATGAGCATGGTCACGTTGGTGGTGTCAGCGACTTGGCGCAGGATGTTGAGGACATCGTCGACTACTTCGGGGTCGAGCGCTGAGGTGACCTCATCCAGGAGAAGGATCTCAGGGTCCATCGCCAGTGCGCGTGCAATCGCCACGCGCTGCTGCTGCCCTCCGGAGAGGCTGCTGGGGTGGGCGTCAGCTTTGTCCGGTAGGCCCACCTGTTCCAGGAGGGAGTGCGCTTTGGCAATCGCGTCCTTCTGGGACTGGCCCAGCACATGGATGGGGGCTTCAATGATGTTCTGCAACACGGTCATGTTGGGGAAGAGGTTGAACTGCTGGAAGACCATCCCGATCCGCGTGCGCAGCTTTTTCTGGTCCTTTTTGGACACCGGGACCCGTTTGCCGTCCCGGTTCTCATGGGTCAGGGGTTGGCCATCGATGTAGATGTACCCGCCGGTGAGCTCCTCGAGGGTCATCACCAGCCGCAAGATCGTGGTCTTGCCTGACCCGGAGGGGCCGATCAGTGTCACTCGTTCTCCCTGAGCGACTTCGAAGTTGAGGTCTTTGAGGACGATGTTGTCGCCGAAGCGCTTTTCGACGTCGACAAACTTGATCACTGGGTTATCGGATGCTGAGAACGACGCCGCCTCGGCGGGTTGGGTGCTGGCAGCGTCAGTGGGCGTAGGCAAGGCGCTTCTCCAATCGGTTGATGAGAACAGCGGTGGGGTAGCTGGCTACGAGGAACAGTAGTCCGGCGATCGTGTACACCTCGGTGGACCGGAAGGCGGGTGCACCTATTTCACCGGCGACGGTGACCATCTCGGCCACGCCGATGACCAGCAGGAACGGAGTGTCTTTGAACATGGAGATGGCGTAGTTGCCCAGCGAAGGCACGGTGGAGCGCAGGGCCTGTGGGATGACGACTTTGCGCCAGGTGCGTCCGGCTGACATGGAGAGCGCTGTGGTGGCCTCCCACTGGCCTTTGGGCACCGATTCGATGCCCGCCCGGTAGACCTCAGACATATAGGTCGCGTAGTGGACGCCGAAGACGATGATCCCAATGGTCAGAGCGTCCATCCAGACGAACGCCCAGAAGACGAAGATCAGCTGTACCACGATAGGGGTCATTCGGATGAAGTTGGCGAGCCAACGAACACACCATGCCAGGGGTCTAGGGAGGACCATGATGAGAATGGCGATGATCAGCCCTAGAACAGCGGCCACCAGCGTTCCGATAACCGTCACGAGGATTGTGACCTCGAGGAAAGCCATAAAGATGTCGGGGAATGCATCGAAGGCGAAGTCCCAGTCCCAGAACGGGCTCTGCCGGACTTCTTCCTCATCGACCATCGAGGGATCGTCGATCTCAGCAGCGTGAATTGTGCTGGTGATCACCGGACACCTCCTGCCGGCGTGCTGTTCGATGGGCCGCCGGGGCCGGCCATATTCTTGGGTTCAGCGCTTCGCGCCGTAGCTGGGGCCTCAGTAGGAATGGCTTTGGGGGCGGGGGAGAGGATCTCGCGCAACGAGGGCCCTCGTCCGAGTTTGTGCTTCGCGCGGGCTTCCAGTGCCTGCATAAACAGGGTCAGAATCAGGGCGAGGATGAAGTAGACCACCAGACCAACGAATGCGTGAGAGAACCAGATGTCCGTTGGTCGTCGCAGCTGATTGAGCTCGGCCGTGAAGTCACTGACGAACGGCATGATGTAGGCAATCGCGCTGCCCTTGAGTAAGTGAATCCAGAGGTTGGACAGTGACGGCAGCATCAGGGCCCATGCCTGGGGAAAGATCACTCGACGCATCTTGTGCGGCCAGGACATCGATAATGCGGTGGTGGCCTCCCACTGTCCGGAGGCCACTGTGGTGAGCGATGCGCGCACGGCCTCGGCCCCATAGGCGCCGTAGTTCAGCCCGAGTGCGATCACGCCAAGCAGAAAAGTGTTGTAGACCAGATCCCGGAAGGGGAGGTCTGGGTTGCGCATCCAGATCTGCGGGAGCACGAACATCAGCCAGAAGAGCAGAACCACCAGCGAGATCCCGCGGAAAAATTCGATCAGGATTCGGGCCGGAATTCTCAGCCAACCATTCGGGCTGCCGGCAAGGAGCCCCAGCGTGATGGCGATCACGAAGGCGAGGATACCTCCGAATAGGGTCAGCTGGACGGTCGTCCACAGCCCGGCGAGCAGTCGGTCGGACCAATTGATCGCGACTTCGAAGTACCTCGGCCAGTCTTCGAAGAACTCCATAGGTTTTCCCCTCAGTCAGCGGTGTGGTGACAGAGGTTGCGGCCGGTGCCCGTAGGCGCCGGCCGCAACCAATGGGCGACTCAACTATCAGTCGTCAAGGTACTGCTCAGTCAGTTCTTCCGGGTCTTCTTCACAGAGTTCCTGGGCGGTCAGGCCGCTAGGCGGCATCTCATCTTCGGTGAAACCGAATTCACTCACGAGGTCCAGGTACTCCCCGGAGTCCATCAGCTCTGCCAGGTGCTCATTGAACTCGTCCACCAAGTCCTGCTCGTCAAGGCGGAATGCGTGAGCTCCCACGGAGAGTTCGTGGGCGAAGGAATCGGTGACCTCTAGGCCGTCAATGTCGCCAGCCATAGCCTCGAGCGAGATTGCCGTCAGGGCGAAGACATCTGCGCGTCCACCCTCAACGAAGTCAACGCCGTCGGCGGCACTGTCCACCGTGTCGTGGTCCACGCCAACGTCGTTCATCCAACCGGACTCAACTGCGCCGCTGAGTGCGACGACGTCTAGGTCGGCGTCAAGAAGATCTTCGAAGGTCTCAACGCCGGCAGGGTTTCCTTCCTCCACGAGGAAGGCTGTGGTGTAGACCAGTTCAGGTTCGCCGAAAGCAGCCTCAGCGCAACGGTCTGAGTTGATCGACATCCCAGCTGAGACCACGTCCCAGTGCCCGGCACCCAGCCCGGGAATGAGGTTGTCCCAGTTGGGCTCTTCCTCGATCTGGACGTCATAACCCATACGCTCGCCGAAGATCTCCTCAGCGACTGCGATCGTGGCTCCGGTAGGTTCACCTGTTTCTTCATCGATCCAGGAGTATGGCTCTTCGCCGAAGAGGGAGATGGTCAGTGCCTCACCGCCGCCACCGGCGTCCGCATCATCCTCTGCTCCATTGTCTTCACCGGCGTCGGCATCGCCGTTCTCTTCGGCTGCACCATTGGCGTCATCCGGCTCTTCGCCGTTCTCGTCACCATTGTCGCCGCATGCGGTCAGAACCAGCAGCGCGGCAGCGGAGAGTGCTCCGGCGCGCATCGTGGAAGTCTTGAAGCTCATCTGTTGGTACCTCTGTTTCCTCGTGTCGTGTGTGCGAGAGGGTGCCCTCGACAACCATACGGTTGTAGACAATCCTACGACTGCATCCAGGCAACATCTACCCCTACGCTAAGGATTTACCAAGGTTTTACAAAACGAATGGGAGCCAGTGGGCACGCATTTCGGGGCGTGGCGAGTTTTCTGAATTGGCTTCTGCAATTCCAGCTATGGCTCTAGATCCGCGTGAACGTTAGCCAGCGCGCCCGGGGAAAATCCGCAGGAAAATAGAATCGGATAGTGTAGATCACAAGTCGGTAACCATTCAGCGTCGCGCAGCATTTGGTGCTGAGAGTGGCATGTTGTCGCTGACAATCAGAGGTCAGCCGACTGAGGTGCGTCCCTCGAAGGCCCGACCAAGAGTGACGTCATCGGCATACTCGAGGTCTCCACCGACGGGTAGACCAGACGCCAATCTGGTGATGCGGATACCTAGGGACCCAAGCATCCTCACCAGATAGGTAGCTGTGGCCTCACCTTCGAGATTAGGGTCGGTGGCGATGATGACTTCCTGAATGGTCTCATCGGAGAGACGGTTCAGCAGTTGCCGTATGTGCAGTTGGTCAGGCCCTACTCCAGCGATGGGGTTAATCGCCCCACCGAGCACGTGGTAACGGCCGCGGAAGCTGCGCGTTCGTTCGATGGCCATGACGTCTTTGGATTCTTCGACGACACACAGCAGTGAATCATCGCGCTTAGTGTCCTGGCAGATCCGGCAACGCGACTCTTCGGAGACGTTGAAGCAGACTTCGCAGAACTGGACCTTGTCTTTGACGGTGCGGATGGCCTCCGCCAATCGCCGCATATCGTCAGAATCTGCCTCCAGGATGTGAAAAGCCACCCTCTGAGCCGATTTTGGACCGATTCCGGGGAGACGACCGAGCTCGTCGATCAGGTCTTGGACTGCGCCTTCATACACAATCGCCTAGTCTACGGCTCATCGAGCCGGCCCTCTTCAATGAGCACCCCGTCGAGGATCCTCTCGATTGCTTTGCGCCCGAACACTCCTGAATGTTCCAGCTCTGCGTCGTCTTCACTGGCGACCTCTTCAAGATCCGCCGACGGTGGTTGGACCTCGGCCCAGTCTGGAGGGGGCGAAGTGTCATAGAGATCTTCTGGACGTTCTGCGGTAGGAGTCCACGATCCCCCCGATTGGCGGGATGCAAGCCTGTTGCGGATTTCGGCCCCGGTGCCGTTGGGCGCTGCCGCTGATGCTGGGCTTGCCCCATTGCTGCTGCCCTGAGGTCCGGAGCGTGGCGCCTGAGCCCGGTTTGCTCGCCTTGCGAAGGCAGGGACGACCGGCTTCTCTGGGACACGTCGGGAAGAAGGTGCATCCTGCTGAGGAGCCTCTGTTTGTCCCTGCGCGGAGTTGGGGGAGAGAGAGCCGTAGCCCGATTCCGGCGGCGGCAGGTCCGGTGGCTCTTCAAGGGGTGGCACCCACCCGTCATCAGGCGGTGTTGGTGTGAAGTCGGCTTCAGCCTCGTGCACCGCTGGGCGCGGTCGACGCGAACTGCTTTCGGGTGCGGTGTGCGAAGGCGCTGGAGGTTCACGTGTCGCCTTGGCGGACTCCGCGGATTCGGGTGACGCTTCGGGAGGCTCTGCGGTTGTGGGTGCGGGTTCGGGTGTTGCCTTGGCCGGAGCTGAAGCTTCAGTCCGGCCCTCAGCTTTTGGGGGAGCGCCACCGCCGGGTGGGTGGGTCCGGCCCTGCGGCTGTGCCGGCTGTCCACCGAGAGTGAAGCGAACGTTGATACCCACGACTTCCTGGACGGCGTCAGTGAGGGCCTGCTCCCCGCCACGGTTGGTGAAGGTGTTCCGCGCCCCATCATTGCTGAAGGACAGCGCCAAGGTCTTTCCGTCGAACCCGGTGACCTGCACGTTTCCCTTGACCAGCATCCACAGCACACGGGAGCGCGACTTCATAGCTTCAACGACGTCAGGCCAGGCCTGCTGCATACGTTCGGTGTGTTCGGAGGCCGCGGGGGCCGAAGGCTCGGAGGTTGGCTGGTCTCGACGAGCAAGCTCAGGGTTTGCTGCAGGTGCGCGGGGCTCTGGCTGACTCTGAGCAGTAGGCGCGCTGCTGGGCGCAGCCGCCTGATGTTGAGGTGCTTCTGCCGATCTTGGCTTGGGCTGCTGGGTCTCAGGTGTGGTGGGCGGCGTCGTTGTTTCTGCCGGCTGTGCGCCTGCGGGTGCCTCCCCAGGCGGCGTTGTGCCAGCGCCAGTGGTGAAGTCCATGCGGCGTTCCAAACGTTCCAGCCGGGCGGCGATGCTGGCCTGGCCGGATTCCGCGTGTGGCAGGAGCAGACGTGCCATGAGCAGCTCTAGGTGCAGTCTGGGGCTGGTGGCGCCGACCATTTCAGTCAGGGCCGTGGCGGTGATGTCCGCTGCCCTGGTGAGTTCTGCTGCTCCGATATGGCCGACCTGATTCTGCATAATGCGGATCTGGTCTTCTGGAACTCCGCGGAGGATGGCCTGGGGTGATTCGGGGACAGATTTCACGATGATCAGGTCCCGTAGCCGTTCCAACAGGTCCTCAACGAAGCGGCGTGGATCTTGTCCTGACTGTACGACTCGGTCTACCACTTGGAACGCCTGTGCTCCGTCGAGGGCGGAGACGGCGTCCACTACCTGATCCAGCAGAGCGGCGTGGGTGAACCCCAGCAGTGCGACAGCCCTGTCATAGTCCAAACCTCGGGATTCGGCACCGGCTATGAGCTGGTCGAGCACGCTGAGAGTGTCACGGACGGATCCGCCACCGGCCCGCAGCACCAGTTGCAGCACCCCGGGGGCAACGTCCACGTTTTCGGCGATGCAGAGCCGCTCCAGGTATTCCAAGAGAGGTTCGGGCGGAACGAGCCGGAAGGGGTAGTGGTGCGTCCGCGAACGGATGGTGCCGATGACCTTGTCAGGCTCGGTGGTGGCGAAGATGAATTTGATGTGCTCAGGCGGCTCTTCCACGATCTTCAGGAGCGCATTGAAGCCGGCGGCTGTGACCATATGAGCCTCATCGATGATGAAGATCTTGTAGCGGTCACGGACGGGTGCGAACGTGGCGCGTTCGCGCAGGTCGCGGGCGTCGTCAACACCGCCGTGGGAGGCGGCGTCAATCTCAATGACATCAAGCGAACCGGGGCCTCCGGAGGCCAGGTCTCGGCAGGATTCACACTCTCCGCAGGGCTGGCCGGTAGGACCTTCAGCACAGTTCAGGCAGCGTGCCAGAATTCGCGCGGAAGTGGTCTTACCGCAGCCGCGAGGGCCGGAGAACAGATACGCGTGTGAGACCGCATCTTTGCCGAGGGCGGTGACCAGCGGAGCTGTGACATGCTCCTGCCCGATGACGTCGGTGAAGGTATCAGGACGGTAACGGCGGTACAGGGCGGTGCTCACGAACTAGACCTTACCGTGTGGCTCAGACCCGACGCGACGGCTGGCTCTCACGTCCCGCAGTAGGTCCGGTAGGGACCATAGCTCACTGGCGCGGCAGATGCATATTGTGCGAAGCCTTCGCGCTCGTGGAAGGGTTCCGTCACGGCCTCCAGAAGCCGGTAGAAGGGTGCGATGTCGCCCTCTGTGGCCGCCTGGAGGGCTTCCTCCACGAGGTGGTTTCGCGGAATGTAGGCGGGGTTTGCCCGGCCCATCTGCTCCGCGCTCGGTCCTAGGCTGCGCCAGCCATCTAGCCAGGCGTCAAATGCCTCCGGACTTCCGGACTTCGTCCGCACCGGCTCAGCGTCACCGCGGGCAGCGTGGTTCAGTGCCCGGAAGAAGGAAGTGTAGTCGACCGAATGCTCCTGCAGCAGCGTCAGCAGATCATTGATCACCGGTGAACTGACCTCGTCGTCTAGGTCCTGGGGCAGCCCGAGCTTGTTCTTCATGCCGCGTAACCAGGCTTTGCCGTACTCGGGGCGGAAGGCGCCTAGGGCCTCCTGTGCCAGGGTGACAGCCTGCTCGACGTCGTCGTCGAACAGCGGAAGCATAGTCTCGGCAAAACGGGCGAGGTTCCATTCGGCGATCGCGGGCTGATTCCGGTAAGCGTAGCGGCCGCCCTGATCAATGGAGCTGTAGACCGCAGCGGGGTCGAAGGTGTCCATGAACGCGCAGGGACCGTAGTCGATGGTCTCGCCGGAGATGGCCATGTTGTCAGTGTTCATCACCCCGTGCACGAAGCCGATAAGCATCCACTGAGCGACCACCTGGGCCTGAGCAGAAACCATCGATGCGAACAGTGCCAGATGCGGGTTCTCAGCAGTCGCAGCCTCCGGATAGTGCCGGGCGATAGCATGATCGGCCAGTCGGCGGATCAGCTCGTTGCCACCAGCGGCGTGGGCGTACTGGAAACTGCCTACGCGCAGGTGACTCGTGGCCATCCGGGTAAGCACCGCACCTGGTAACGGCTTTTCGCGCTGCACAGATTGCCCGGTGGCAAGGACCGCGAGAGATCGAGACGTAGGAATGCCGAGGGCGTGCATGGCCTCGCTGATGACGTATTCGCGCAGCATCGGGCCGAGTGCAGCTTGGCCGTCGGCGCCGCCGCGGGCAAAGGGTGTCCGTCCGGATCCTTTGAGGTGTATATCGCGCAGCTGGCCTTCGGCGTCGGTGTGTTCGCCCAACAGCAGCGCGCGGCCGTCGCCCAGGCGCGGGGAGTATGAGCCGAATTGGTGGCCTGAGTACCCCTGAGCTACCGGCGTCGCGCCGGGGGGCAGCCGGTTGCCGAGCAACAGGCGGACGCCATCGGGGCTCTTCAAGTGCGCGGGGTCCATCCCCAGGTGACGAGCCAGCGTTTTGTTGAGCACGACCAGCCGGGGGGCGGTGGCCTCTTCGGCCGACCACGGGATCGACAGCTCCGGAAACTCCTGCGCGAAGCGGTGACTGAGTGAAATATCAGGTGGTGCTGGGGCGCTCATCGTGGCGAGACCTCGCTTCCTTCCGCTAGCCCAAAGGGGTGCCGGTGCGGCAGGAACTCGCTTCTCCGCAACGGAGCTCTCCCGCCGTTTTCCCTCACCGGGTTGGCGGTGATCCGAAGGGCAGAACGAGGAGCGCGCCAGCTTCGTGCCACCTCGCACAGTCCCGCCCTGGTTGTCCCTCGAGAAAACGAATGAACTCATCTGTGTATTCCGCAGACACTGGGAGGAGGGTGTGTGCCTCCCTGACAGGACAAACGTTACGCTCCACGTCCATGCGCCATCCGCCCGCCATCAGCGGCAGATCCCCTGCCGTGGTGACGCTGAGCACCCGAGTCTGGGCTGGCAAATCCTGTTCGAGGATTGTTCGGGAAGAGTTGGGCGTTGCCTGCAACTGGTGCGCAGCGGGGGCATCAGGGGTCGAACTCGAAATCTGCAGGCTCTCCCAGTGGTTCCAAGACCCTCAGCACATCGCCCAGGACTCGACCGGCCCCCTTTTCCCCCGGAGTGGGGTAGCCGACTGTGGCTTTGATGAGGGGCCCTGCCTCAGTGAGCAGAGAACCAATACGGTGATCCGGGACCCCGACGTCCGCTACGAGAAACGCTGGCCCCGGTACATGGACAATGTCCGCCAACATGGGCTGCGCAGCATCTTCGCCGTACCCGTGGAACTCCACGACACCGCCAGTGCAGCTATGAACTTCTACACAGTCGAACCCGGGGAATTCGTAGAGGACGACGCCGTCTCAGCACAGCGCTACGCAGATGTTGCCTCCACCGTCCTGGGGATAGCGGTGCCGATCCCCTCTCTTGCCGAGACCGCCGGACAGCGATGGAATCGCGGACCACAATCGACTTGGCTGCGGGCATCATCATAGGGCAGAACCGGTGCAGCCAAGAAGAAGCGATCGCCATCCTGAAGAAAGCGTCCAATCACCGCAATCTCACAAACCGCATGTCACCGAGAACAAAGGAGTTCCGCATGACTGGCCGCGTGGGTGCAGTTGCTTTCAACGTCCTGGAGACACTGCTTGATCTCAATCCAATCGGGGAGCGGCTCGAGAAGGTCGGACAGCCCGCCGACGTGTTGGGGCCCTATCTTTATGCGGGTCCAGCGCGACGCGATGGCGCTGACCCTTGCCGGTGACTCCGCGGACTTCAACGCAACGGCGCGCCAGTCACTGAGCACCGAGACGAAGTATGCGATGTCTGACGAGGACATCGACTACGTCTTGCAAGGCTTCGGCGAAGTTCCGGCATTCGCAGATGCCGCTCCTGCGCTGCGGAAACTTAGTGAAGCCGGGATCACTGTGGGTTGCCTGACCGTCGGGGAGCCGGAGAAAACGCGCTCGTTCCTGAGCAGAGCGGGCTTGGCGCGCTATGTTGACCACGTAGTGACTTCAGCTGACGTAGGTGTGTGGAAACCTGCTCCGGAGGTGTACCACCACACCGCGAAAGCTCTGAACTGTGAGCTCGACCGTATGGCCCTAGTCGCAGTCCACGCTTGGGACTGCCACGGCGCTAAGCGAGCGGGCGCCCTCGCCGGATGGTGCTCACGCCTCGAGGGCCGACCCGGAGATGTCTTCCGGCCCGCCGACGTGCAGGGGAACGACCTGGTTGAAGTCGTCGAAGGGCTGTTGGCACTCAAGGTGTGAAGAGGTGCCCTACACGTTTGGGAAGGAGCGCAGTGATGATCGAAATCATTCAGTCACCAGATCACGTCCTCGCAGTTCGAGTGAGCGGAAAAGTCAACAAGGAGGAGTGGGAGACAGTCACATCAGCAGTAGAGGACGCACTGCGCCGTCACGACCAGCTCGCCCTCTATGCCAACTTCATCGACCTGGACACCATGACTGCCGGCGCGGTACTAGAAGACATCAAATTCTCGCTAACGAACATCGCAAATTTCAACCAGTTCACCAGGTTGGCCGTAGTCACGGATGCGAGTTGGATTGAGAAAATGACCCTGCTGGGCGAGAAAGTCCTTCCTGACGCGGAGACCAGAGTCTTCGCACACGGAGAAGAAGTCGCAGCGCTCCAGTGGGCAGAAGAAGGTACTTAGGGCAAACCCCGCCTGACCGGAAACGGTGTTTTCATCAGAGAGCTCGATGCGCCCGGTTTTGACGCCCATCTCGCTGAGGACGTGGACCTGGCTGAAGCCGGCGAAACACTCGCCCGGTCAGCGCAGACGCACCACGGAGTCCCCGAGATCGAAGTAGACGCCACTACGAGCCTGAGAGCATTCCGCGGCGGAGGTCGCCGTGGCGAGGACAGCCCGTGGTTGCTGCATTCACCGCACGTAGGTCGACCACCCCAGCGTTGTCATTTGTGCATACGAGGAAGAGCTTGCCAGTGCCGCCCAGACCGACCTTGTGTGGCCGGTGTTACCCGTAAGCGCGACGGCGGCATGAGGGGCCGGGAAAACGTAGCCTACGGCAATTCGAGTAGCCACCGTTCCAACGTGAGGTCGTCAGCGATGCCCTGTTCCGGGATTAGCCCTCCACGGGCTATCGACAGTCCAAAGTAGGGCATCTGGATCATGACGCGCGGGCGCCGCCCAGCGATCTCGCCCCTCTCTGCCAAGATTTTTTGGCAGTCTCGCAGGGCCGTGGACTGCTCTGGCCCACGGATGGTGAGGGTACGCTCCTGAGAATCTTCGCGCCCCTTCTCAATCTC
The DNA here is from genome assembly GCF_005771525.1 of Nesterenkonia salmonea. Classification (GTDB taxonomy): domain Bacteria; phylum Actinomycetota; class Actinomycetes; order Actinomycetales; family Micrococcaceae; genus Nesterenkonia; species Nesterenkonia salmonea. Next base: position 16,003 of record NZ_VAVZ01000037.1, read on the forward strand.
GTCAGCGATGATTCCGGCCGCGCGGCCTGCAGCTAGTGCTGCAATGGCCATGGTGGGCAGCACCGTCAAGGGCCCTATAGTTGTCTGCCTCGCGAGGTTCTCCATGAGTTCGAACCACTGGGTCGAGCGCACCAGGGTGGTGGGCACAGCTGATTGCCGGTATGTCTGTTCCTGGGCCGCTTTTCCCCGATAGTAACCAAACCACCGATGCACCTTCGGGTCTGCCGCACCGGCGATCGAGACACACACCACCCGGCTCACGCCAGCCCTTTCAGCCCCAGCCGAGACATTGCGTGCTGTGCCTACGAAGAACTCGCGAGCCTTCTTCCTCCCCATAGCCTCAGTATTGAGGCAATCGACCACAATGTTGGCTCCCTTAAACGCTTTTAGGAGGCTGCTGGCATCGTGGGCGTCGACCCCAGTGCCGCGACTGGCCCGCACAACGTCATGACCACGCGCTTCAAGTTCATCTGCGATACGCGAACCGATAGTGCCTGTGGCACCGAGAACCGTGATGTGCATACGACTCAGCCTAGACCCGGACCGCGGACCGGGGACAGTGATCTCGTCAGGGCGTTCCGCTCGCCAGCCGCGAGGCTAGTTCGTCGTTGGCGTGCAGCCACGCCTCCACCATGGACCGTCCGCCATGTCCTTGTGCTTCGTCAACAACGAGTCGACTGCGGGCCCAACGCCTGTGTGCCTGCCACGCGGTGACTAACGGTGCGCTGACGTCAAGGCGTCCATGGATCAGGACGCCAGGGATATCACGGAGTCGATCCATCCGCTCCAGAAGCGCCGGGTCACAAAATCCGTCATGAGCCCAATAGTGAGTCGTCAGCGTGACGAAGTGATGACGGTAATCCTCGTCGTTCCATCGTGAATCACGCCGTGAGCCACTCGACCCGAGAGAAATGTGAGCGTCCTCCCAGCGTGCCCATGCCAAAGACGCCGCATCGCGGAGGTCCCAGTCGGGATGCCGCATGAGCTGCCGGTACGCCTCCACAAGCCGTGTGGTTCCGCGCCGGTAACCGATACCCGCCTGCTCGGCATGGCCGGCAAACAGGTCCCACTCCTCGGGGTAGATAGCCCCCACGCCTTCGGTGATCCAGTCGATTTCAGCGCGTGAAGTGGTGGTGACCGCCATGGCGACTATGCCGAGGATTCGGGCCGGATGAGACTGGGCATATGCCATCGCAAGGGTAGATCCCCACGAGACGCCGTTGAGCACCCACTTGTCGATTCCACAATGTGTCCGGAGCTCCTCAAGATCAGCAATGAGTCGAGACGTGGTGTTGGCTTCCAGATTGTGCTGTGGATCGGCTGCGAGTGGGACCGACCTTCCGCACCCTCGCTGGTCAAGACCGATGATGCGAAAACGGTCGGGATCTGCCTTGGTGACGTATCCACGCGTTCCTAAGCCGGCTCCTGGCCCGCCGTGCAGATACAGGAGCGGTATGCCGTCTGGTGAGCCGGACTCCTCCCAGTAAATGCCTTGCCCGTCACTCATAGAGAGTAACCCGGAGACCTTCGGAGGCGTCTTCTCATACACCCCATCATGCTAGTGGGTGAACCGAGCTGGATATGCACGACGTTGTTCGGTGGCCCGCTAAGGCCCGCGCGGTATCGCGGAGGCAGGATCATGGGCAAAAAAGTGACCCCGCCTGGGGGCATATGCCCTTGTCAGACGGGGTCAATGTGTGGCGGAGGCGGGGGGATTTGAACCCCCGATCCCCGGTTAAGGGGATCCTTCATTAGCAGTGAAGTCCGTTCGGCCGCTCCGGCACGCCTCCTGGGCGCGTCAGGTGCGAAGTTCGCTCATGACGCGACTCCCTAGGTTAGCGGCCAAGTCCACGCAGAGCAAAAGTAGCCGCTCCAGCAGCACCCGGTAATGTGGAGTCAGTGAGTAATCAGCACGAGTACGTGATCGCGGTGGTAGGAGCGGGACCACGGGGCACCTCATTCCTCGAACGTCTCCTGGCCCATGTGGAGCGTTGCAGCCCCGGGCAGCGGCGCAAGCTCAGGGTCCTCGTGTTCGACCCCGCGCCCCACGGCTCCGGCCGGGTATGGGCCCCCCAGCAGTCACCGCTGTACCTCATGAATACTCCCGCGTCTTTCCCCACCGCAGCGCCCTCCGGGGGCACCCGGCGGAGCCTGCCGGCGTCGTCGTGTTCCATCAGCTTCCTGGAATTCTGCGCCTCAGCTGGTTTCGATGACGACGCCGCCTCCTACCCGACCCGCAGCCAATACGGCACGTACCTGGCCTGGCTCAACAAAGAGGCCTCAGCGCACTTGCGCGGCCGCGGGGTATCGGTTGAGCACATCGCGGAGGAAGTGACCGGCCTGGTGCCGCACAACGACCAATATCTGGTCGAAACCGCCCACGCCGGGCGCACTGCCGATGCCGTGGTTCTGGCCATCGGACACTTAGAGGCCGACCTTGCCGCAGGCCCGGCCCACCTCGCCGCGGAAGCCGAACAGCATGGCCTGCACTACCAAGGACCTGCCATCCCGACCACGGTGGACTACCGGCTGTTTGGACCAGGTGAGAACGTGTTGGTCCGCGGACTCGGACTGAACTTCTTTGACCTGATGATCCAGGTGACCGCTGGACGTGGAGGGCAGTTCCGACTGAACCAGGATCCGGCCCCGGGGCAGCGCTACACCTACGAACCCTCCGGAAAAGAACCACACCTGATCGCAGGTTCCCGGCGTGGCACCCCCTACCGGGCAAAGACACTCGCACCAGGGTTCGTCCCAGGGGGGATCCGCCTACAGCACCTGACCCCGCAGGCGATCAACACGCTCATCACCAACCACCATCAGCTGGACTTCACCACCCACCTCTGGCCACTGATCGAGCAGGATGTCCAAGAGACATATACCCAGTACGGCGGATCCGGAGTTTTCGACGTCATTGCCTTCGCCAAACCTTTTCAGCACCAGAGCTGGGCCTCCCCTCAGGAATACCAACACACACTGATCCAGTGGCTTGAAGACGACGCCGCCTCCTCCGCAGCAGGGACCGGCTCGCCGGAGAAGATGGCCACCAACGCCCTCCATGCCGCCCGGCTTGAGATCAAAAAGCTGGTCGCAGAGCAGAGCATCCGGCAGAGTTCACTCCTGCGTGATGTTGAAGGCTGGTTCGAGCCACTGGTGGAAGGGCTCGCATCCGGCCCCCCACTGCAAAGGATCGAGGAAGTGGCCGCACTTGCACGAGCCGGCATCGTGGAGTTCTTGGGCCCAGAACCGGTCTACGGGGTCGACACCACCCAGGGAGCCTTCATCGCTGACTCCGCCGCAGTTCACGGTGCCCGTTACACCGCTGAGCACATGATCGAGGCCATGATGCCGCCGAACCGCGTCAGCCAGGCGAAGTCGCCCTTAGTGCGGGGAATGCTCGCTCAAGGCCTTGCCACCCCAGCAGTGATCGAGTCCGGAGGCCAAGCCCATGTGCACCGAGGCTTCAACGTCACCGCACAACCGCACCGCCTGATCCACGCCGACAGAACTGCAGGCCAGATCTACGTCCTAGGGCTGCAACTGTCCTCCGTCCAGTGGGGGACAGCTATTGCAGCCGAAGCCGGCGGCGACACCCGAGGATCCGCCCGATCATTGACCGATGCCGACGCCGCAGCGGCCGAGATCACCTCAGCTGCCGCCCAAGGCCAGCACCTTCCCAGCGTTCAAAATGCCGCGCGGGTCCAATGACGCCTTGATGCTGCGCATTGTCTCCAGAGCGGATTCATGTTCCTTAGCCATCGCACCCACCTTGCCGATCCCCACCCCGTGCTCGCCGGTGCAGGTACCACCAACAGCCAAGGCCCGGTCCAACAACCGCGCATTCAGCTGATGCGCCTTCGACTCAGCTTCCGCGTCACCTGGCGGCAGCAGGATCGCCAGGTGAAAGTTGCCGTCACCCACATGGCCCACAATCGGCGCGACCAGCCCGGTGGAATTAAGGTCCTCCTTGGTGGCGAGGATGCACTCGGGCAGCTTTGAGATCGGCACGCACACATCGGTGGTCAATGGCGCTGACCCAGGGATGAGCGCCAAAGCCGCCGGCAGCGCATCATGGCGTGCCTGCCACAGCCTGCCAGCTTCCCCAGGGTCCGTAGTGGAGGCGTGCTCGGCGGCGTCGTACTGCTCAGCCAGCTCCGCGAAACGGGCATACTGGCTTTCCACCTCCGAGGGGCCTCCGACGAACTCCACCATGAGAGTTTCACTGACCGGCGCGCTGTAGCCGGTGTACCGGGCCAGCGCGTCAACAGTGACCCGATCCAGCAGCTCCACGCGGGTCACACGGAGGGAAGACCGGAGAGCCTTGACCACCAGGTCAACCGCCTGCTGCAACGACGGCAGTGACCAGACGCCCATCCGCGCAGCCTCCGGAATCGGATGCAGAGTGAGAGTCACCTCAGTGATCACTCCCAAGGTGCCCTCAGAGCCCACGAACAGATGCGTGAGGTCATAACCGGAAGAGCTCTTCTTGGTAGTGGAGCCAGTCCTGATGATCGAACCGTCAGCCAGCACCACCGTCAGCGCCAGGACGTTCTCCTTCAGCGTTCCGTAGTGCACAGCAGTGGTGCCACTGGCCGATGTCGCCGCCATCCCACCCACACTCGCGTCAACCCCAGGGCCGGCCGCGAACTGCAGGTGGTGCTCCTTCAGCGCGTCATTGAGCTCAGACTTCATCACCCCTGCCTCCACGTTGGCGTAGAGATCATCGGCAGCAACATTCAGAATCCGATTCATGGCCGAAACGTCCAAGCAGATGCTCCCAGCGGTGGTGTTGGAACCCCCTTCCAACCCCGTGCCTGAACCGCGCGGAACCACCGGTGTGTGGTGCTGGTGACAGATGCGCAGCGCCTGGGAGACATCGTGCGTACTTGTTGCCTGCACCACAGCCAACGGCTGCTCCCAGGAGTGGTAAGACCGGTCATGTGCCCTAGAATCCAAGAGCTCAGGCTCGGTGGAGACCTTGGAGCCCAGCGCCGCGATCAGGTCATGCACCACGGGGGAGACGGAGGTGTTCTTCAGCGGAGCGGTCATCAGTGCCTATTTCTTCATGTGTGTTGCCGGATCAGGATGCCGAAGGCATACGCCGAATGGTCAGGGACTGCGTCAATACTCCCACCGGGCCATTAGAATCGTGCAGAAAGCTGTGCGTCAGACCCACACCGCGGGGACCGGTCGAGGCGGTGACATCAAGCCCCACCCATTCGCCCCGGGGTTGGCGGAAGAAAGAAACGGTCGAATCCACATTGGGGTAGACGGTGGTTTGGGGGTCCAAAGTGGAAGCGAGCCCGTTGGCTACGTCGATCAGCCCCACATAGCGGGCAAAGTCACTGCTGCGCTCGCCGTCGACCAGGGGTAGTCCCGTGCGCAGCCACGCCTGGGCTCTGCCGGGACCCAGGAAACGACGACGCCCTTCGAGTGAGGCGATGAACTCACCGGGCCAGACCTTGGCTGCGTCCCAGGGCTCAAGCTCCTCCAGGCCGGGAAAGTTCTCCTGTGGAATGTGCTCAATATCCTCCGTGGGGGAGTCCATCAGCGACCAGGCCCGCAGCACCGCGATGGTCCGGTCAGCGTGGGTCATGGTGACCTCGCTCAGCTCAATGGTGCGTCCAGCCCGGGGCGTATCAACGGAGACCTCCACTTCACCAATCGGCACGGTGCCATAGATGTCGAAGCTCAGCCTCGTGATGCTCAGCGCATGATCTGCACCGCGATGCCGCTGGAGAACATGCGTCATGAGCCCCATAGGCGGAGCGATGTGCTGCTGCCGGGGATCCCACGCGCCAGCAGTCGCCTGAGTCGCACGATAGTGGCCATTTCCCAAGGCGGTGAAATAGGCCGTCGGCATCGAGTTCATGGTCAAAAAGCCCCCAACTGGGTCTCTAATGTGCTGAATCACCACCAAAGTATCAGCAGCAAATGCATTTACCTACCGATTGGTCGGTAAGTCTGCTACAGTTTTCGCCAGTGACTTGAATCACATGACCAACTGGTGTTGTGAATCAGCATTCGAGTCACGCGCATCCCGCACCAACAGGCTCCAACGGAGGCATGATGACCCAACAGGCCTATCTCAGCAAAGAGGGCCACAGTGTGACCCGCGAGGAGAAAAGAGTCCTCGCCGGAACCCTGGTGGGTACCACGATCGAGTGGTACGACTTCTTCATCTACGCGCAGGCGGCCGGATTTGTCCTTGCTGTGCTCTACTTTGAGCCCCTCGGCGAGGAATCTGACACGCTCGCTCAGATCGTCGCATGGGCATCGGTCGGCATTTCCTTCCTCTTCCGTCCCTTAGGTGCAGTCCTGGCCGGCTGGCTCGGCGACCAGTTCGGGCGCAAACTCGTTCTGTTCATCACGCTCACAGGCATGGGAGGCGCAACTGTCCTCATCGGTTTGCTCCCGACCTACGCCGCCTGGGGACTTGCTGCCCCGATCCTGCTGGTCGTGCTGCGAATCGTCCAGGGTCTCTCCGCCGGAGGCGAATGGGGAGGCGCAGCCCTCCTGGCTGTGGAGCACGCCCCTCGTCATAAGCGTGGTCTCTTCGGCATGTTCCCGCAGATCGGCGTCCCACTGGGCATGCTGCTGGCCACCGGATTCATGTTCGGGCTCAATGCCGTGCTCACTGAAGAGCAGTTCCTGGAATGGGGCTGGCGTGTGCCGTTCCTGTTCTCCTTCGTACTGATCCTCGTCGCCTTCTTCATCCGGTGGAAGGTCGAGGAGTCCCCGGTCTTCAAGGAAATGAAGGAGCGCAAGAAGGAATCCTCCGCTCCACTGAAGGAACTGGTGACCACGCATAAGAAGTACACATTCCTGGCCGCGCTGATCTTCGCAGCCAACAACGCCGCCGGCTACCTGGTGATCGCATTCTTCGCCGCCTATGGTGCCTCCGAACTCGGCATGTCACGCACGGAGACACTGATCGCGTCGCTGATCGGCGGCGTCGGCTGGTTCATCTTCACCATGTTCGGAGGGTGGATCTCCGACCGCATCGGACGGGTGCGGACATTCCAGATCGGCTACGCCATCATCATTGTCTGGGCTGTGCCTATGTGGTTCCTACTGGACACCGCATCGTTGCCGCTGTTCGCCCTGGCGATCTTCATTCTCACCATCGGGCTCGGCCCATCCTATGGTCCACAGTCGGCTCTCTACGCTGAGATGTTCCCCGTCTCGATCCGGTTCTCGGGAGTCTCTATCGGGTACGCACTGGGCTCGATCATCGGCGGTGCATTCGCTGCTACGATCGCTCAGGCGATACTGGACACCACCGGCCAGTCCTGGCTGATCGGGGTCTACATCGGTGGCCTTGCGGTGATGTCCTTCATCGCCGTCTCCATGGTCCCGAAGAACCTACAGGGCGTAAACCTGCAGGACGATGAAGAACGCGAAGAGCTCCGGCTCACAGACAAGCAAAAAGTCCACTGATTCAGCACTACGCATCACCACTCAACGCACCACCCCACCCAGTCTCGAGGAGGAGACCATTATGACCAACACCCTAGCGCTGCGCGCAGCTGCCGCTGCGGCCACCGCGGCCCTGCTGCTGACAGCCTGCAATGCCGACGGCAACGGCGATGACGCCAGCAATGGAGAAGGTAACGGTGGAGACGCCGCGGAGAGCTACTCCATCGGTATCACCCAGATCGTCTCCCACCCCGCCCTGGACTCAGCAAGGGACGGATTCAAGAGCGCCTTTGACGACGCTGGCATCGATGTGGAGTGGGACGAGCAGAACGCACAGGGCGAGCAGGCTACGGCTTCGAACATCGCTGGCACATTCGCCACCGCCGATCTGGACCTGGTGCATGCCATCGCGACCCCCACTTCACAGGCGGCAGCCCAGCAGATTACCGATGTTCCGATCGTTTTCTCTTCGGTCACCGACCCTGAGGAAGCTGGACTGGTCGACTCATGGGAAGAGCCCGGCGGCAATATCACCGGCGCCTCGGACATGAACCCCGTCTCGGAGCAGCTGGAACTGCTCCAGGAGATCCTGCCCGATGCTGAAACTGTCGGTGTGGTCTACTCCTCGGGGGAGACGAACTCTCAGGTCCAGGTCGAGATGCTCCAGGAGGCCGCAGAAGAACTTGGCCTCGAGGTTCAAGAGGCCACCATTTCCGCCTCCTCAGAGGTGCAGCAGGGTGTGGAATCACTCGATGTGGATGCGATCTACGTCCCGACCGACAACGCTGTGGTCTCAGCCCTGGAAGCTGTCATCCAGTATGGCCAGCAGAACGACGTCCCAATCATCGCGGCAGAAGCAGATTCCGTTGTCCGCGGCGCCGTTGCTACCTACGGCATTGACTATCAGCAGCTGGGATACCAGGCCGGGGAGATGGCGATCCGCATTCTCGTCGACGGAGAGGACCCGGCATCCATGGCAGTGGAGACGCAGACGGAGCTTGAACTGACCGTCAACCCGGACGCCGCTGAAGCCATGAACGTGGAGCTCCCGGAGGACGTCCTGGACCGCGCTGACGTTGTGGTCGGCGAAGACGTCGAAGCTGAGGACCCAGCTGACGCCGGCGAGGATGACGACGAAGACGAATGATCACAGCGCTTGAATTAGGCCTGATCTACGCGATCGTAGCCCTCGGGGTCTACCTCACCTTCCGGATCCTGAACTTTCCGGACCTGACGGTCGACGGTTCGTTCACCTCGGGGGCTGCGACTGCGGCCATCCTCATAGTCAACGGGGTCAACCCCTTCCTTGCCACCGGCGCCGCCTTCGTGGTCGGCGCTCTAGCCGGTCTGATCACCGGCTTGCTGCACACCAAGGGCAATATCAACGGTCTGCTGGCAGGCATCCTGACCATGATCGGGCTCTACTCGATCAACCTCCGCATCATGGGTGGTGCAAACATCCCATTGCTGGGGGAGGACACCACGATCTCCCTGTTGCGGCAGTTCGCAGGCAGCGGCTGGACATCAGTCCTGGTCCTGGTAGCTGTGGCTTTGGTGTTCAAGATCATCCTCGACTGGTTCCTACACACTGATGCTGGACTGGCCCTGCAGGCCACCGGTGACAATGAACAGATGATCCGTTCGTTCGCCGTCTCCACTGACCGTATGAAGATCACCGGACTCATGCTCTCTAATGGTCTGGTGGGACTCGCCGGTGCCGTGGTGGCCCAGCATCAAGGTTTCGCTGACATTGGTATGGGCATCGGTCTGATCCTGGTCGGTCTGGCCTCGGTCATCGTCGGCCAAGCAATCTTCGGTACCCGGGTGGTCATTCAAGCCACCATGGCCGTTGTCCTCGGCGCTGTCATCTACCGTCTGGCGATTCAGCTCGCACTCAACGCGGGACTGAACCCCAATGACATGAAGCTGATGTCCGCAATTCTGGTCATCGCCGCCCTGCTGCTTCCCCAGTGGGACGGGTTCCGTAAGTTCTCCGCCCGACGCAGGCGTGGACGTTCCGCACTCCACGCGGCAGCTGAGGCCACGTTGACCAAAGACGCGAACATCGACGGAAAGAAGGTCAGCTGAGCCATGCTCAACGTCACACATGTCTCAAAGACCTTCTTCCCCGGCACCGTCAACGAACGCAAAGCACTCGTCGACGTCAGCCTCACGCTTTCGCCTGGGGACTTCGTCACCGTGATCGGTTCCAACGGTGCTGGCAAGTCCACTGTCCTCAACACTGTTGCTGGACGCATCAGCCAGGACCAGGGCGTGGTCTCACTCGACGGCCGCGACGTCTCCAAACTGAAAGAGCACCAGCGCGCCGCGCAAGTGGGTCGGGTCTTCCAAGACCCGATGGCAGGCACCAGCCCTAACCTCACCATTGAGGAGAACCTCTCCCTGGCGGATAAACGCGGACGGCGACGTGGGCTCGGGCTCGGTGTGACCCGAGCCAAGAGGGAACGCTTCGCTGAGGCACTGAAAGTGCTCGAGCTCGGTCTTGAGGACCGGTTGAAAACCAAGGTCGGTCTCCTGTCCGGGGGGCAGCGGCAGGCCCTGAGTCTGCTGATGGCCACGTTCTCTCAGCCGAAGATTCTGCTCCTGGACGAGCACACCGCGGCCCTGGATCCGCAACGGGCAGAACTGGTGACTCGACTGACCAAGAAGGTCGTCGAGGAACAGGGACTGACCACACTGATGGTGACGCACAATATGGTCCAGGCATTGGAGGTCGGCAACAGGCTGATCATGATGCACGAGGGTCGGATCATCTTGGACGTTTCAGAAGCAGAAAAGTCCAAGCTCACTCCAGCAGACCTTCTGGCCGAGTTCGGCAAAATCAAGGGTGCCGCGCTTGATGACAAGACACTGCTGCAGTAGCGCTCGCAGACTCTAGGGCTCTTCTTCGGTCCAGTTGAACGCCGCACGGCTGGGCCGCAGAAGAGTGCTCGAGATCACAAAATCCTCTTGTGACCGTCCTGCGGATAATATACGATCTCACATACGATACCCGAACGAAGGAGTTCTCGGTGCAAGCCCAGCCAGGCAAAATCATCGCGGTGCATGTGAGCTATGAGTCCCGAGCTGCCGAAAGGGGCAGGCGGCCTCGAACGCCGTCGTACTTCTTTAAACCGACCAGCTCACTGGCCGTGTCGGGAGACGCCGTCGAGCGCCCCGCAGGCACAGAGCTGCTGGCATTTGAAGGTGAAGTCGCGCTCATCATCGGTACCGAAGCACACGGGGTGACGCCGGAGACCGCCTGGGATCACGTTCAGTGGATCACCGCCGCAAATGACTGGGGCCTCTACGATCTGCGCGGAGCAGACAAAGGCTCCAACGTGCGCAACAAAGGCCGTGATGGTTACACACCGCTGGGTCCTGAGTATCTGAACGCGCAAGAGCTCTCTCCGGAAAATCTGCGCCTGCGCACCTGGAAGAACGGCGAGCTCGTCCAAGATGACACCACCGAGCACATGATCTTCCCCCTGACGCAATTGATCGCCGACCTCTCCCAACACCTCACCCTTCATCCTGGCGACGTTGTTCTCACTGGCACCCCGGCCGGAGCCTCTGTGGCGCAGCCGGGAGACACCGTGGAGGTCGAAGTCGATGCTCCCGCGGAGGGCCTGCGCACCGGCCGGTTGATGTCCACAGTGGTGGAGGGCTCCGGAGGCTTCGATCCGTCGCTGGGTGCACAGCCGAGCGTCAACGATCTCCAGCGAGAGGAAGCTTGGGGTTCGCGTGAGAAGGCAGGACTGCCGCAGCCAGCATCCGCTCTGAGCCCGCAGCTGAAGGCGAAGCTGCTGGAAACGCCCACCGCCGGACTCTCTCAGCAGCTGCGCCAGCGTGGATTCAACAACGTCACCATTGACGGTGTACGCCCCACCCGGCCAGGCTCCAAGATGGTGGGCACTGCCAAGACTCTCCGCTTCATCCCCCACCGTGAGGACCTCTTCAAGACCCACGGCGGCGGGTTCAACGCGCAGAAGCGCGTCTTCGACTCGGTGGACCCAGATGAGATCATCGTGATCGAAGCCAGGGGAGAAACAGGCTCCGGCACACTCGGTGACATCCTGGCGCTGCGTGCCGCATCCCGGGGCGCAGCCGGAGTCGTCACCGACGGCGGGGTGCGTGACTACTCCACAGTCGCTGAGATCGACCTGCCCGTCTTCACCGTCGGCGCGCACCCTGCGGTCCTCGGCAGAAAGCACGTCCCGTGGGACACAGACCTGACCATTGCCTGTGGCGGTGCCACCATCCAACCCGGTGACATCATCGTCGGTGATGATGACGGCGTCGTCGTCCTACCGCCGGCACTGGCAGAAGAGGTGGCAGATGCCGCCCTCGCTAAAGAGGACGAGGACGCGTGGGTCGCCGAGCAGGTGAAACGGGGCGGGTCCGTCGAAGAGCTCTTTCCCATGAACGCCCAGTGGCGTGCTCGCTTTGAATCGGAGCGAGGGGGACAGTGACTGTGTCCGCCCCACTGACCGAACCCACCAGTAAGTCCCAGTTCACGTACAACTGGATCCGTGAGCGCATCCTCAAGCGCGAATTCAACCCCGGCTACCGACTAGTGCTCAGCAGCATTGCCGCGGAGCTCGGTGTCAGCACCGTCCCCGTCCGTGAGGCGATACGCCGGCTGGAGGCTGAAGGCCTGGTCGAGTTCGAGCGCAATGTCGGAGCCCGGGTTGCTATGGTCGATGAGAGCGAATACGTGGACACCATGCAGACCCTCGGAGTGCTCGAGGGCGCGGCTACCGCATTGGCGCTTCCGCACATTACTGATGAAGACCTCTCCCGCGCCCAAGCCGTCAACGAACAGATGCGCGCCATGCTCGCCGATTTTGACCCCGCGGTCTTCACCGCATTGAACGAGAAGTTCCACCGAGCGATCTGCCACCGCTGCCCAAACAGCCACATCTCCAAACTCGTGGACCGCGGGTGGGAGCGCATGGCCGGCCTACGCAGCTCAACATTCAGCTTTGTCCCCAACCGTGCCCCCCACTCCGTGGAAGAACACGACCAAATCCTCCGCCTCATTCGGCAGAAGGCAGATCCCACAGACATTGAGATGACGGTGCGGCGCCATAAATGGCGCACCGTTGACGCTTTCCGCAAGCACAGCCACTGACCCAAACTTCACTGCCATACGCAAGGAGTACCACCATGGCCCAGTACGCGACACATATTCCCGCAGACCTGCCCGAAAAGATCCAGCACTACATTGACGGGGCGTTCGTCGACTCTGTCGACGGCAACACCTTCGGTGTCCTCAACCCCGTCACCAATGAGACCTACATCCAAGCAGCATCCGGTGGCCAAGCAGATATCGACAAAGCGGTCGACGCCGCCCAACGGGCCTTCGCAGCTGGAACCTGGTCTTCGGCCCTTCCACGGGAACGCTCACGCGTGCTGCACAAGATCGCCGACATTGTGGAAGAGCGCGGGGCCCGGTTGGCTGAGCTGGAGACCTTCGACACCGGGCTTCCCATTACTCAGGCCCGGAGCCAGGGAAAACGGGCTGCCGAGAACTTCCGGTTCTTCGCGGACCTGATCGTCGCCCAGCACGATCACGCCTTCAAAGTACCGGGCCGCCAGGCCAACTACGTCAACCGCAAACCCATTGGCGTGGCAGGACTCATCACCCCATGGAACACGCCCTTCATGTTGGAGAGCTGGAAATTGGCCCCGGCGCTGGCCACGGGGAACTCCGTGGTCCTCAAACCAGCTGAGTTCACACCACTGTCGGCTGGCCTCTGGGCTGAGATCTTCGAAGAAGCCGGACTCCCCACAGGCGTCTTCAACCTGGTGCACGGCATCGGTGAGCACGCCGGCGACGCGCTGGTGAAGCACCCCGATGTCCCGCTGATTTCTTTCACCGGCGAATCCCGCACTGGCCAGCTCATCTTCGCAAACGCGGCTCCCCATCTGAAAGGCCTGTCGATGGAACTGGGCGGGAAGTCCCCGGCCATTGTCTTCGCTGATGCTGACCTTGAAACCGCCATCAACGCCACAGTCTTTGGGGTCTTCTCCCTCAACGGGGAACGCTGCACGGCTGGTTCCCGCATCCTGGTCGAGCGCGGCATCTACGACGAGTTTGTGGAACGGTACGCCACGCAGGCACAACGAGTGAAAGTTGGGTTCCCGCATGAGCCGGACACCGAGGTCGGCGCACTCGTCCACCCCGAGCACTTCGAAAAAGTCGCCTCCTACGTGGAGCTGGGCAAGTCCGAAGCACGATTGGTCGCAGGAGGCGGCCGGCCTGAAGGCTTTGAGACCGGAAACTTCATCCAACCCACAGTCTTCGCCGATGTACCTCCGCAGGCTCGCATCTTCCAAGAGGAGATCTTCGGACCCGTGGTGGCCATTACCCCCTTCGACACTGAAGAAGAGGCCCTCGAACTGGCGAACAACACCAAGTACGGGCTCGCTGCCTATGTATGGACCAACGACCTGAAGCGATCCCACAACTTCGCTCAGGCGGTGGAGGCCGGCATGGTGTGGCTGAACTCCAATAACGTGCGCGATCTGCGCACTCCCTTCGGCGGTGTGAAAGCCTCAGGCCTCGGCCATGAGGGAGGCTATCGCTCCATCGACTTCTACACCGACCAGCAAGCTGTGCACATCAACCTTGGAGAGGTGCACAACCCGGTCTTCGGCGCAGCCGACTGACTCCACCTACTCGCCTTCAGAACAGAGCAAGGACGCCTGATATGACTGAACACGCCCCCGCCGGCAGTATCCCCACTCCGCAGGCAACCGCCCCAGACATACTTCGATGCGCCTATATGGAGCTGGTTGTGACCGACCTGAAGCGGGCGCGGGACTTCTACGTTGATGTGCTCGACCTCGTGGTCACCGAAGAAGACGACGACGCGATCTACCTACGCTCCATGGAGGAGTTCATCCATCACAATCTGGTGCTGCGTCAAGGTGATCAGGCGGCGGTCGCGGCATTTTCCTACCGAGTGCGCAGCACTGAGGATCTGGACAAGGCAGAAGCCTTCTACCGCGAACTGGGTTGCCCGGTCGTTAGGCGCAGCGGCGGTTTCGTCAAGGGTATTGGTGATTCCGTCCGAGTCCAGGACCCGCTCGGGTTCCCCTACGAGTTCTTCCACGACGTTGAGCATGTGGAACGCCTGGCCTGGCGCTACGACCTCTACACTCCCGGATCCCTGGTCCGGCTCGATCATTTCAACCAGGTCACCCCCGATGTGCCCAAAGCCGTGATGTTCATGGAAGACCTGGGTTTCCGGGTCACCGAAGACATCCGCGACGACGCCGGCACCACCTACGCTGCGTGGATGCGCCGCAAATCCACCGTGCATGACACCGCTATGACAGGTGGAGCGGGCCCCAGAATGCACCACGTTGCCTTCGCAACCCATGAAAAGCACAATATTCTCGCCATATGCGACAAGCTCGGCGCGCTCAGGCTCTCCGACCACATTGAACGCGGACCAGGACGGCACGGCGTCTCCAACGCGTTCTACCTCTACCTCCGCGACCCGGACGGGCACCGCATAGAGATCTACACCCAGGACTATTACACCGGGGATCCGGACAACCCGGTCGTGACCTGGGATGTCCACGACAACCAACGGCGTGACTGGTGGGGCAACCCCGTAGTGCCCTCCTGGTACACCGACGCATCCGTGGTGTTGGACCTCAACGGCCAGCCTGTGCCGACATCGGAGCGCACCGACGACTCCGAAATGGACGTCACCATCGGAGCAGACGGATTCTCCTACACCCGCAAGAACGATGAAGACTCCATGCCCGAGTGGAAAAAGGGCGAATACAAACTCGGCCACCAGCTCTGAAGGACGTGATAACCCATGCTCTCCCAAGACACCATCACCGCGATCGCTGACGAGTTGGCTCAGGCGGAAAAGAAGCGCACCACCGTCCCACTCCTGACATCGCGCTACCCAGAGATGACGATCGAGGACTCCTATGCGGTGCAGAACCAGTGGCGCCGCCGAGGCATCGAATCCGGACGCCGACCGGTAGGCCGCAAGATCGGGCTGACGTCGAAAGTGATGCAGGCCGCCACAGGCATCACCGAACCCGACTACGGGGCTATCTTCGCGGATATGGTCTACGAGAACGGTTCGATGATCGAACACGCATCGTTTTCCAACTGCCGTATTGAGGTGGAGCTCGCGTTTGTGCTCGGCAAAGCCCTCAGCGGACCGGATGTGACGGTCTTCGATGTTTTGGACGCCACAGACTATGTGGTCCCGGCCCTGGAGATCCTCTCCTCGCGCATCGACATGCAGGGCAGGACCATTGTGGACACCATTAGTGATAACGCAGCCATGGGCGCCATGGTCTACGGAGGAAACCCCGTCAGACCACATGATGTGGACCTGCGCTGGGTCTCAGCCCTCCTCTACCGCAACGAAACGATCGAAGAGACTGGTGTCGCAGCAGCCGTGCTCAACCATCCCGCCACTGGAGTCTCCTGGCTGGCCAACAAACTCGCCGCCCACGGGGACTCCCTCACCCCCGGAGAGATCATCCTGGCGGGCTCCTTCACTCGTCCCATGTGGGTCGAGGCTGGCGACACCGTCTTCTGCGACTACGGCCAGATGGGAACTGTGACATGCCGCTTCAACTGAAACCACCGTTCGGCCACACACTGAGTAAGGTTAAGCGCCCCCTCTACGGGGGGTGGGTCAGTGCCGGGTCACCAGTGGCCGCGGAGATTATGGCCGGATCCGGTCTGGACCTGCTCCTCATCGACATGGAGCATGCCCCCAATGGACTCGAATCGGTACTCGCTCAGCTTCATGCCGCCTCCGGGTACCCGCCCTCAGTGATGGTACGAGTACCAGCAGGGGAGACAGTGCTCATCAAGCAGGTCCTGGACCTGGGTGTGCAGAACATCCTGGTGCCAATGGTCTCCACCGCAGAACAAGCCCGCCAAGTCGCTGCCATGGCCCAGTACCCGCCCGCTGGGGTCAGAGGTGTTGGCAGCGCGCTCGCACGCTCCGGCCGGTGGAACCGGGTGAAGAACTACGCCAATGAGGCTGCCGACCACATCTCAGTCTTCGTTCAGATCGAAACGGAACAGGGCCTGGCCAACGCAGCGGACATCGCAGCGGTAGAAGGTATTGACGGACTGCTGCTGGGTCCCAGTGACCTCGCCGCCTCCATGGGCCTGTTGGGGCAGCAAACCCATCCAGACGTCGTCGCCGCTGTTAAAACTGCCTTCTCCCAGATTGCCGCTGCAGGAAAGCCCGCGGCAGTCAACGCCTTCGACCCCGCCGCCGCCCGCGACTACGTGGAAGCAGGTGCCCAATGGGTTCTGGTGGGAGCCGATGTGGTCCTCCTCGCCAGAGGCTCAGAGAAGCTGGCCGAGGAATTCATAGGCCCCGACGAACCCGAGGAGGCATAATGCACTTCCACCACCACGGATATGTGACCGGCGATCCCCGAAGGCAGGCACCACGCGGCAACGGAGTGGACCGGCCTGCGGAATTGCCCGATGAGATGGATGTTCTGATCGTCGGCACCGGCCCAGCAGGCATGATTACTGCCGCCCAGCTCTCCCAGTACCCGGAGGTGCACACCCGCATCATCGAGCGCCGCCTGGGACGGCTGGAAGTGGGCCAGGCTGACGGCATCCAGGCCCGCAGCGTCGAGACATTCCAGGCCTTCGGCTTCGCTGACGAGATCGCCAATGAGGCCTACCACATCACAGAAATGGCCTTCTGGAAGCCGGATAAGGAGAACCCGGACCACATTGCGCGGGCCTCCCGGCCTCTCGACGACGAGCACGGTATCAGCGAGTTCCCCCATCTGATCGTCAACCAAGCTCGAGTCCTGGACTACTTCGCCGAGTATATGGAGAGATCCCCCTCCCGGATGACACCCGACTTCGGGATCGAATTCCTAGGACTCGAAGTCACCGAGGACCCCGACTATCCGGTGCAGGTCCGCGTTCGCCATGTGGCAGGTGAAGGCGACGGCCAAGAGCGCACAGTTCGGGTCAAATACGTGCTGGGAGCCGACGGAGCCCGCAGCGGTGTCCGGCGGAGCATCGGGCGGACGCTGGAGGGAGACACCGCCAAGCACGCCTGGGGTGTGATGGACACTCTTGCGGTCACAGATTTTCCCGATATCCGCCTCAAATGCGCCATCCAGTCACGCTCTGGCGGGAACATCCTGCTTATCCCGCGCGAAGGTGGTCACCTTTTCCGCATGTACGTGGACCTCGGGGAGGTCGCCGACGACGACGCCGGCCGAGTACGTCAGACCACGCTGGATGACGTCATTGCTAAGGCGAACGCCATCATCCACCCCTACACCCTGGATGTGAAGCATGTGGCCTGGCACAGCGTCTACGAGGTCGGCCACCGGGTGACTGACAAGTTCGACGACGTCCCCGACGACCTCACCGGTCAACGCTCACCACGAGTCTTCATTGCAGGGGACGCATGCCATACCCATAGCGCCAAAGCAGGGCAGGGAATGAACGTGTCTATGCAGGACGGGTTTAACCTGGGGTGGAAACTCGGACAGGTGCTCACAGGGCTGAGCCCCGAAGCGCTCTTGGACACCTATTCGGGGGAGCGGCAGGAGGTAGCTCAAAACCTCATCGACTTCGACAAGGAATGGTCGACTCTGATGGCAAAGAAGCCTGAGGAGTTGGACGACCCGTCAGTGCTGGAAGACTTCTACGTCAAGACCTTCGAATTCCCGGCCGGATTCATGACCGAGTACAAGCCCTCAATCATCACGGGAAACACCCGGCATCAGGATGTAGCCTCCGGCTATACCGTGGGCAAACGATTCAAATCTGCATTGGTCTCCCGGGTTTGTGACGGAAACCCGCTGCACCTGGGACATTTGGCCACCGCAGACGGCCGCTGGCGCATCTATGCCTTCGCCGACGCCCACGCCGCAGGGGAAGAATCCCAGCTCGTGCGCTGGGCCCAGTGGTGGAAAACCTCACCAGAATCCTCTCTGGTGCGATTCACCTCAGCTGAGGGTGACGACGACGCCCTCTTCGACACCAAGGTGATCTACCAGCAGAGACACCCGCAGATCGAGATCAATTCCGTACCTGAGGTGTTCAAACCGAAGGTGGGACCCTTCCGCCTGACCTACCTCAACAATGTCTTCGGTCTCCACCCCGAGCAGAACATATTTGCCGAACGCGGGATCAGTGAAGACGGAGCGGTGGTGGTAGTGCGCCCCGACCAGTACGTGGCTCATGTGCTGCCGCTGACGGCCACCGAAGAACTCGCCGAATTCTTCGCAGGCCTCTTCATTGAGCCTTCCCGATAACCCGCGGCACGCTCTGCTCACCATACGGAGCGCGCCGCCACATAGTTTGACCCCGCCTTAGTGAAAATCCCCTGCGTTATAACGCTGGGTAAAACTAATAAGGCGGGGTCAAACGCGTCAAGGGCGGGGCCTGCGGTCCTATTCGTACGTGTAGAAGCCTTTGCCGGACTTCCGGCCCAGCTCACCACGGGTCACCATGTCGCGCATCAGCTGCGGAGGCGCGAACCGGTCGCCGAGTGTGGAGTGCAGGTACTCAGCAATACCAAGACGCACATCAAGGCCCACGATGTCGGTCAGGGCGAGTGGGCCGATGGGGAATTTGTACCCCAGCACCATCGCATTGTCGATGTCCTCAGCAGAAGCCACGCCCTCTTCAACCATGCGAATCGCCTCCAGCCCTATGGCAACGCCAAGCCGTGAGGACGCGAATCCTGGTGCGTCGTTGACCACGACCGGAGTCTTACCCAGAGCCTCTACCCATGACCGTGCCTGAGCTTCCAGCTCAGTGCTCGTCTCATCTGCGAGGACCACCTCCACCAGCTTGGAGGCGGGGACCGGGTTGAAGAAGTGCAGACCGCAGAATCGCTCCGGGCGCTGAAGCGTTCCGCCCAGCTCCGTAATCGACATCGACGAGGTGTTGCTGGCCAGCCAGGCCGCATCTGTCAACTGAGCCTCAGCGCGCTGCAGCGACGACACTTTGATGTCCCACTTCTCAGGCACCGCCTCGACCACCAGGGAGCAGTCGGAAAACGCCGCGTAGTCGGTGGAGACCTTGAGGTTCTTGGTCCACCGGGTGAGGTCGCCGCTGATCTTGCCCCGGTCAAGACTGGAGCGCAGATCACTGGCGACCCGGTCTGCGGCAGCCTGGGCGGCGTCGTCGTTGATCTCAACGATCGTGACATGGGCAGCTCCTGCCACCAGGAACGCATGAGCAATGCCGGCACCCATGCGCCCACCGCCGAGCACTCCAATGTGCTGGGGAATTGTGTCCGTCACGTGTCTGCCTCCTGGGGTGGCGGTGTTTTCTTGCGATCAAGGAACGCTTGCATGCGGTCGAACTTGGCTTCGGATTCGAACAGGATGGCCTGAGCGAGGTTGTCCACATGCGGGTGAGCCTCCCGGGGCATGGCAAAGACCCGTTTGGCCACATGAACAGCTAGCGGGTCCTGTTGGGCAATCCGGTCAGCCAGAGCGTCGGCGGCCTCAAGGAGATCGTCTGGTTCGTGGACTGACGTCACCAGGCCGAAGGTCAGGGCCTCCTCCGCGTTGAGGATCCGTCCTGTGAAGAGGATTTCTTTGGCCAGGGATTCCCCGGTGAGTTCCTTAAGCCGCCACAGGGCGCCCGCGGCGGGGATGATACCCAGCTGGGTCTCCGGTTGCCCGACCTTGACCCGTGTGGTGGCCACCCGGAAGTCTGCCGCCCAGGCCAGCTCCGCGCCGCCGCCGAGGGCGTATCCGTCCATGGCGGCGATGACCGGCAGGGGAAGTGCGGCCAGACGGTCGAAGACAGCGGAATTGATACCGCGCAGCGCATCAGCCCGGCGGCGCTCACGCAGCTGACCGATATCCGCCCCGGAAGCGAAAACACCCTTACCCCCAGCCTGCGTCCCTGAAAGGATCAGGACTTTCGGCTCGGACTCAAGATGGGCGCAGAGTGCATGAAGTTCCGAGACCATCTCGGAGTCGATAGCGTTGCGCACCTCGGGGCGGTCCAACTGAGCGTGGATGCGGTCATCGGCCTCGGTGATGCGCAGCGTAGTGAATTCGGCAGGGTTCCATCCCATCTGCGTAAGGTCACACCCTCTCGATCAGCATGGCGGAGCCCTGCCCCACACCAACGCACATTGTCGCCAGTCCGCGGTTCAGGCCGTCATCTTCCAACCGGCGCAGCAGCGTCAGCACAATACGGCATCCAGAGGAGCCGAGCGGGTGGCCCAGAGCGATAGCTCCGCCATCCGTATTGACGATGTCCTCATTCAGCCCGAGCCGCCGCATGCATGCCAACGACTGAGTGGCGAAGGCCTCGTTGAGCTCCACTGCGTCAAGGTCGCCGATTCCCCAGCCGCTGCGAGCCAGCACTTTCTCCGTAGCCGGTACTGGGCCAATGCCCATGATTTCCGGGGGAACTCCGGCATTGGCAGACCCGACGACGCGGGCGCGCGGATTCAGCCCATACTTCTCCACGGCCCGGGCAGAGGCCACGATGACGGCAGAGGCACCGTCATTGAGCGAGGAAGAATTGCCGGCAGTGACGACGCTGCCTCCGGCGACGACTGGGCGAAGATTTGCCAGGGCGTCTAACGTTGCCTCGGGCCGGGGGCCTTCGTCGGTGGACACCATGGTGGGGTTTCCTCTGCGGCCCGGTACCTCCACCGGTGTGATCTCCCGGGTAAGCCGTCCAGCGTCAGTTGCTGCTACTGCCCGCTGTTGAGATCTCAGAGCAAAAACATCCGCGTCCTGCCGGGATATGCCGTCTACCCTGGCGACCTCCTCTGCGGTCTCCGGCATGGAGAAGGTGCGCTTGGGGTGCTCCAGGTGCTTTGGGTTGACGAACCGCCAACCAATGGATGAGTCCACTACGTCTCCGGGACGGGAGAAGGGCTTCTCCGGCTTGGCCATCACCCACGGGGCTCGGGACATGGACTCCACGCCGCCGGCCACCACCACATCGGCAGCACCAGCAGCGATCATCTGCTGTGCCTGGGCGATGGCGGACATCCCGGATGCGCAGAGTCGGTTCACGGTAATGCCTGGTACGGCATCTTCGAAGCCAGCTAGAAGCCAGGCCATGCGCGCGACATTACGGTTCTCCTCGCCAGCACCGTTCGCAGTAGTGCCCCATAGAGTGGTGTAGCACCTGGTGACCATGACGGTCCTGAACGTGAGCGCGGTC
>NZ_VAVZ01000038.1 GCF_005771525.1 Nesterenkonia salmonea
TGCGGTTTGAGCATCACCCGCACGGGATGAGCTACCTCGAGGCCTACCTCCCCACCCTGGAAGCAGCCGCGATTGAAAACCGCCTGCGGGCGGCAGCCCGCGGCCTGGACAAACCCCGCCCACAGGACAGCGACGACAGCGGTGATGGCGCTCAGCCCGCCGAGGGCGCTAGTCCTGGTGGTGATTCTCGGTCCCTGGTGCAGCGGGAGGCGGACCTTCTTACCGCCTGGTTGCGCGATGGGCGGGTGTATCAGGCCCCGGTGGAGGCGAAGATTATGGTGATGATCCCTGAAGCGACCCTGACCGGGGTCTCGGAGGAGCCGGGGGTTTCAGCGGACCGGTCGTGGCGGATCCCCGCTGGTCAGGCCCGCGCATTAGCTGCGGACCCTCGAGCGGGGCACCAGTGGTATGAAGGTCAGACCCGTCGGGATGACCGTAACGCGGACTATGAGCTGCTTTCGGCCCGGTATGTGGGGCGGTTCCCGCCTGCCCGGTTGCGGGATGCGTTGATCTTCCGCGATGGGACCTGTCAGGCGCCCGGGTGCACGGTGGCGGCGCAGCGGTGCGATATGGACCATCANGACCCTGACCGGGGTCTCGGAGGAGCCGGGGGTTTCAGCGGACCGGTCGTGGCGGATCCCCGCTGGTCAGGCCCGCGCATTAGCTGCGGACCCTCGAGCGGGGCACCAGTGGTATGAAGGTCAGACCCGGCGGGATGAGGGTAACGCGGACTATGAGCTGCTTTCGGCCCGGTATGTGGGGCGGTTTGTTCCTGCCCGGTTGCGGGATGCGTTGGTGTTCCGCGATGGGACCTGTCAGGCGCCCGGGTGCACGGTGGCGGCGCAGCGGTGCGATATGGACCATCAACACCCCTGGGATGCTGGGGGTGAGACCACCGGGACCAACATGTGGGCGTTATGCAGGCGGCATCACCGGATGAAATCCCACGGCCACCTCAACCCACCACCAGAAGACAAACAGACACCCCCACCCAAGCGTGCGGCACCAGAGACGTCCCCACCGGCGAAACCCCCGCCAGGGAAGCCGAACCCCAACCGGGGCCACCANGGAAACTTGTGGGCGTTGTGTAGGCGGCATCACCGGATGAAATCCCACGGCCACCTCAACCCACCACCAGAAGACAAACAGACACCCCCACCCAAGCGTGCGGCACCAGAGACGTCCCCACCGGCGAAACCCCCGCCAGGGAAGCCGAACCCCAACCGGGGCCACCACCGATCCCGATCACCTGATCACGGGCAGAAACCGGCTCTAGCTGAGCCTGCCCTAGGGGCACCCACCATGATGTGGGCACCCAGCACCATAACCATCAAGTACTGAGCGACTCGTACCTAGGACTAATGCCACGACGCCAGGTGGGTACTTCCATATGATGGGTTGAACGGCACCGGCTCCGATGATGCGAGGTGTGAAGTGAAAAAGCTCTGTTCGGCTGAACATTTCAAGCATCGAGCCTCTCCGAGCAGTTCCAGGCTTTGGGCTACTGGACAGATTCAGGATATGCACTGGGTGCCGGTCGCTTCGCTCTGGTGCTCACTGCACACAGCTGGCGCGACCCTCGCAGACGACTCCGTTTCGTCGTCGGCGCAAGCTCATTCGCCCTGCTGCGGTACACGTCGGGGTCGGCAATCTCGTACGTGGCGACTTCCGTCCCTCACGGCGATACGAGCGTCTTCTCCATCGCTGATCTCAGCGTTCAACTTTGGGCACGGCATCCTGGCAGCGCTGATTGCGGTCGCCGTCACCCTGGGGGACAGACGGCGCGACGCCCAAACCTGTGATGAACGTCCGGCTCTGATGAGGTCGCGCTACGGCTCTGCCTGACACTTCCCACACGGTGAGCCCGGTACTGTAGACACGTTATGGCAGAAACAGACTTTTCCTCCGAGCTCGCCGAACTGCGCGACACCCTGCGGCGCATCACCGACGTCATCGACGTCGACGCCCTTACTGCTGAGGTTTCCGATCTTGAGCAAGAAGCCGCCGACCCCAACCTCTGGGACAACCAAGAGAACGCCCAAAAGGTCAACTCCCAGCTCAGCCACAAACAGGCCCAACTCAACCGAGTACGGTCCCTGGATTCGCGCATCGAAGATGCCGAAATCATGGCAGAGATGGCCGCGGAAGAGAACGACGCCGACACCGCCGCCGAAGCCACCGCAGAGCTCGTCTCCATCCGCAAAGCCCTAGCCTCACTGGAGATCGTCACCCTGATGTCCGGTGAATACGACGAGTACGACGCCGTCGTCACCATCCGATCCGGAGCCGGGGGAGTGGATGCCGCAGACTTCGCCGAGATGCTGCTGCGGATGTACACGCGCTGGGCCGAGCGCCGCGACTGGAATGTGAAAATCCTCGACACCTCCTACGCAGAAGAAGCCGGAATCAAATCCGCAACCTTCGAAGTCCAAGCGCCGTATGCGTTCGGGACGCTGTCCGTGGAAGCCGGAACCCACCGGCTAGTGCGCATCTCACCCTTCGACAACCAAGGACGGCGACAGACCGGCTTCGCCGCCGTCGAAGTCATTCCGCTCCTCGAAGGCACCGAGTCCATTGAAATCGACGAAAACGATCTCAAAGTGGACGTCTTCCGGTCCTCCGGCCCCGGCGGGCAGTCCGTGAACACCACTGACTCCGCAGTGCGCCTCACGCACCTTCCTTCAGGGATCGTGGTGTCTATGCAGAACGAAAAATCACAGATCCAGAACAGGGCCGCCGCGCTGCGCGTCCTAGAGTCCCGGCTGCTGTTAAAGAAAAAAGAAGAGGAAAAAGCCCAGGAGAATGAGATGAAGGGCGATGTGAAGGCAAGCTGGGGAGACCAGATGCGCTCCTACGTCCTGCACCCTTTCCAAATGGTCAAAGACCTCCGCACTGGCCACGAGGTCGGCAACGCCCAAGCTGTGTTCGACGGCGACCTCGACGGGTTCATCGAGGCCGGCATTCGCTGGCGCGCACAAGGCTCGTCCAGCGACTGACACCTCAAGGCTGACTTCCCCCTATGATCCGCTTCGAACACGTCACCCGCACCTACCGGTCCGGAGGAAAGCCTGCGCTCGACGACGTCTCCGTGGAATTCAACCGCGGTGACTTCGTCTTCCTCATCGGAGCCTCCGGCTCAGGCAAATCCACGCTCCTGCGCATGATCCTTCGTGAAGGCCTACCCCAGCAGGGCAAGGTCACAGTAGCCGGGCAGAACCTGGTGCTGATGCTTGAACGCCGAGTACCGCACTACCGGCGCAGCATCGGAATGGTCTTCCAAGATTTCAGACTTCTGCCCGATAAAACCATCTACGAAAACGTCGCATTCGCGATGCGTGTGATCGCCGCACCCCGGGGCCACATCAAAAAACAGGTCATGAAAACCCTCGAACGGGTCCACTTGGACCATCTGGCCCGTCGGTATCCTCACGAAATCTCCGGCGGTGAGCAGCAGCGGGCTGCCATCGCCCGAGCCATCGTCAACCAGCCCGCCATTGTGCTAGCCGATGAGCCCACCGGAAACCTGGACCCTCGCGCCTCCGAAGAAGTCATGAAAATTCTGCGCTGGATCAACGCCTCCGGAACCACCGTGGTCATGGCCACCCACGACAGGGCAATCGTCGACCAGACTCGACGCCGCGTAGTGCAGCTGCACAAGGGCCAACTTGTGCGGGATGAGGAACACGGTTCCTACGATCCTCCAGAAGGCTCGCCAGCCTGGGAACTGCTCTCAGCCGAACTTGAAGAGAGTGGCCTGCAAGCATCCGACCCGATGCCATTGCTCACACAAACAGTGCCTACCGTCGCCCAGAATCAGACCGACGAACCAGAGGTAGAGGAAGACCCCGGTTTTCGTGTCCGCGAATACCAAGTCACCTTTCCCGAAGATGACCCCCAGCACGACGACGCCGAGCCTGAAGAATCCAGAGCCGAGGTGGATGCCGCAGCAGTACCTGAATTCGACGACGACGAGCCCACCGATACTTTGGAGCCAGTGGACCAGCCTTCGGCGCTGCCCTCCCCAGAAGACACCAAGGAACCTGAACGCCACCCGATACCGCGTCCACGGGCATCAGCGGCGGAGTCCACCTATGCGGACACCCAACGCACCGCAGATCAGCTCAGGGCCTCTAAGCCGCGGGGGATCTTCGGCAGGAGGAAGCGATGAGCCAGCTGATGTACCAACTGGGGGAGACCCTCAGCTCCTTGCGCAAGAACGTAGCGATGGTCGCCTCCGTAGTGCTGGTGACATTCATCTCCCTCACCTTCGTGGGCACCGCCGCCCTGATGCAGCTTCAGGTCAATCAGATGACCGAAGACTTCTACGATCGGCTCGAGATCTCCGTCTTCCTGTGCACCGAATCATCGGCAGAAGCTGCCTGCCCCACAGGTCCAGTGACGGACTCCCAACGAGAATCCATCGAGGAGATGCTCGACACCGGTGCAGCGAACCAATACGTCGACTCCTACCGCTACGAAACCCAGGAAGAGGCTCTAGAGAACTTTCTAGCGGATCGTGAAGACAGCGTTCGAGCAGCCAATGTCACAGCCGAAGATATGACCGAATCCTTCCGGATCCTGCTTGAGAACCCCCAGGACTTTGGGATCGTCAATGAACTGTTCGCCGGAGTGCCCGGCGTGGACAACGTCGCCGACCAGCAGGCCGTGCTGGACCAGATCTTCGGGATCCTCAATGGGCTCACAGTAGTCGCGCTCATCATCGCGGGGGTGATGATTCTGTGCACAGTACTGCTCGTTTCCACCACCATCAGACTCTCAGCGTTCAGCCGGCGGAGGGAAACCTCCATCATGCGGATGGTCGGCGCGTCCAAGTCCATGATCCGTACACCCTTCATCTTTGAGGGAATCATCGCCGCTCTAGCAGGGTCGCTCCTAGCCTGCGGTGCCACCTGGGTCGTCGCTGAGTTCCTCATCGGACAGTGGCTTGCACAGCAGGTCACCGGGATCGTATTCATCGGAGCTGCTGAATCATGGATCGTGATGCCCGGCCTGGTGCTGGTTGCGGTACTCCTTGCCGCGTTATCCTCCTGGGTGACAGTGCGGAAGCACCTGCGGGTATAGTAGAAGGCTGACTTTGTTGGCGTCCGGACTCACACCAAAGGAGGTGCGCTGTGGCGAAGAAAAAGAAACCTGAGGTCAAAGACCCCAAGAATCACACCATTGCCCGGAATCGGCGTGCCTTTCACGATTTCACCATCCTCGACACCTACGAGGCCGGCATTGTCCTCACCGGCACAGAAGTGAAGTCACTGCGGGAGGGCCAGGCATCCCTTGTGGATGGTTTCGCCGCCTTCGACAGCAGACATGAGCTATGGCTGGAGCAGGTTCACATCCCCGAATACCTCAACGGAACCTGGACCAACCACGCCACCCGGCGCAAACGTAAACTTCTGCTTCACAGCAAAGAGCTCATCAAGATTTCCCGACAGGTTGAAGACCCGGGCCTGACCATCGTTCCGCTGCGCTTGTACTTCAAAGACGGGCGAGCCAAGGCAGAAATCGGTATCGCCAAAGGTAAGCGTGAGTTCGACAAACGGCACACCCTGCGTGAGAAGCAGGACAACCGCGAGGCGCAGAGGGCGATGCGCCTCAAGAACCGCCAAGCCTCGGTCTGAAACTCAGCGAAACTGCTGTGTCTGATTCCCGCTAGACACAGGGTCCTGGCGAGGGTGGAATGTCCCTATGGAGTCACCGACC
Source organism: Nesterenkonia salmonea (assembly GCF_005771525.1). GTDB lineage: Bacteria > Actinomycetota > Actinomycetes > Actinomycetales > Micrococcaceae > Nesterenkonia > Nesterenkonia salmonea. The sequence goes on from NZ_VAVZ01000038.1 coordinate 5,719, forward strand.
AGTTCCGCTGAACGTTACAGAGCTGTGCAGTCCAGGGACCGTCGATTCGATGGACAGTTCTTCACCGCAGTGAAGACCACAGGGATCTACTGCAGGCCTTCATGCCCAGCCATGACGCCGAAGGCCACCAATGTCCTGTTCTTCTCCACCTCAGCGGCAGCTCATGAAGCGGGCTTCCGTGCCTGCAAACGCTGCCTGCCGGAAGCATCCCCGGGAAGCCCTGAATGGAACCTGCGTCAGGACTTGGCTGGCCGAGCAATGCGGATCATTCGTGAAGGGGCGCTCAACGACGGCGATGTCGAGGCCCTCAGCAGCCAGCTGGGCTACAGCAGCAGGCACATCCATCGAACCCTCGTCGCTGAGCTTGGAGCCGGCCCAGCAGCCCTAGCTCGGGCGCACCGAGCCCAGATCGCGAGGAACCTGCTGGTCAGCTCCGACCTCAAACTCGCAGATATCGCGTTCTCCGCAGGCTTCGGCTCGGTTCGCCAGTTCAATGACACGATTCGCCAGATCTACGCGGTCACACCCACAGAGATTCGTAAGAAGGCAGGCCGTTCCAGGGCGTCACGGGAAGCTGACGGAGCACCGCTCCAGCTGCAGCTCATGCTCCCAGTCCGCCAACCCTTCGACGCTGAAGGTGTGTTCCAGTTCTTGGCTGAGCGTGCCCTGCCCGGGGTGGAAGCGGCTTATCTCGAGAACGGGCGCCTCCGCTACGCACGCACCCTGCGACTGCCTCATGGGCCCGGGGCCGTCGAGGTCACTGCGGTGGCCGATAGTCACCGCGAGTGGCGGTTGTCCATGAGGTGCGAGGTGGGCTCTCTGGCTGATGTCGGCGTCGTTCTGGCACGAGTGCGCAGGATGTTCGATCTCGACGCTGATCCGGCTGCGGTGGACTCCGCACTCAGCCAAGACCCGGTGTTGAGGCCGCTGGTGGCCGAGCTACCGGGAATGCGGCTGGTAGGCACAGCCGAGGCCGAAGAGTACGTAGTGCGCGCAGTGGTGGGCCAGCAGATCTCCGTGAAGGCCGCGCGGACACACCTGAGTCGGCTGGCGCAGGTACTCGGCACACCTATTGACTCAACGTTTGACGGGCTCAGCAGACTGTTCCCCTCACCCGAAGAGATTCTGGCAGCTGTGCCGGAACCTCCAAGCGAAGGGCCCCTGGACCCGGACCGACCGCTGCGGCTCGCACGGCGGTCAATTCGAACTGTCAGGGCGGCGGCGGTGGCACTGATCGACGGTTCACTGCACGTGCACCCGGGTGCCCATCCTGACCAGATGCGGGCGCAGTTAGTCGCGCTTCCCGGGATCGGGCAGTGGACTGCCGCCTACTTAGCCCTTCGAGTACTGGGTGACCCCAATGATTGGATGACAGGCGACGTCGCCCTGGTTGCGGGTGCCCGCCAGCTTGGCCTCCTTGTGGACAGCATGTCAAAGGCGAAGGCGCACGTGGAGTTGGAGGAACTCGCACAGCGGTGGTCACCCTGGCGATCCTACGCGGCGATGCACCTGTGGCGAGCCGCCACTAGCGGGTCTCCCGGTCCAACAGGCTCCGTTTGATCTCGAGACCATAGCGGAAGCCGCCCAGCGTTCCGTCGGAGCGCATCACACGGTGGCAGGGCACGAAGAGTGCTGCGGCGTTCTTCGCGCAGGCTCCGGCTGCAGCCCGGACAGCAGTGGCACGTCCCGACCGCTCCGCAAATTCGGCGTAGGTCACGGGCGCGCCAGGTGCAACCTGGCGGAGTGCATCCCAGGCGCGCTCCCGGTAGGGCCCAGATTTCTGCCGAACAGGCACAGTTCCCGGGGCGCCAGTATCGCCAGCATAGTAGGACCGCACTGCTTGTTCTGCTTGGTGCAGAACATCTTCTGGCCCATTCGAGTTCCCTCGGGGGCGTAGGTCGGGGTGAATGAGTGCCGTCAGAGCGGCTGGGTCATCGGTCCATCCGGAGGCGAGCACGTATTGGTCATCGGCGATGATCGTGAAGGGGCCATCCGGCGTGGGGACTGTGATGTGCATACTCTCATTCCACCGTGCGCCGCCGCTGGCGTCTAGCGGGAATCGGACCTGAGCGTGACGCCCCGGTGTATGTCGGGGAAATGTGGCACAAAAAAGCCCGAGCAGGCGAACCCGCTCGGGCGATTTGTGGAGACGGCGGGAATTGAACCCGCGTCCGATCTGGATTTTCGTGGACTTCTACGTGTGTAGTCCGCTAAACGTGTTACTCGGTCCCAGGTGTCTCACGGACAAGCACCTGACGGACCCAGCCGCATTTAGTGTCGAGTACTCTCCTTGCGGCGAGAAGAGCACTCCATTGGCCATCTAGCTGATGCCAGGCACTGAGTCGATGGCAAACTCAGGCTGACAGACTCGCGTCGCTACTTATGCAGCGAGGGCGAAGTCAGTGCGCTTAGATTCGGCACTTATTGGGTTGCGCAAGGGGTATTTACGTGGTCACTTGGCGTCCACGACACGCTTCTCCACGATCACCTCAGATCGTCGAAACCGATCGTCCCCGTATTGAGTTATCAAACTCGTACCCCGCATGTAGCGGGTGTATCAGTCTATCGCAACAGCGAAAGGGCTGCCACCATTCCCCACGGCTGAGGATCTAGCCGGCCAATTGCCACCCTGTCGTCAAACCGACTGCCGCAGCGGCCACGCCGCAGACCACATGCGCGGCCCACATTCCGACAGCCATCCACCGGGAGCCCTCCATCCATTGCTGAGCTGCTCGCAGCGCAACGGTCGCAAACGTACTCAGTGCACCGGTCACCCCCAGCGCCAGGAGCCCCACCAGGAGCGGCTGCCAACTTGCAGGATCTCCGCTGGCGTCATCAGCCGCAAAAGCGCTGACGAACCCGACCAGGACCCCCAAGGATAAGCACCCAACAGTATTGGCCACCAGGATCCCGGCGCGTAGATATCGGTCCAGCAGAAACCTTGCGATCGCCCCCATAGCGCCACCGAGCGCACCTGCAACCACCACCGAGAATGTCAGCTCAGGCATCATCATGGGCTGTCCTCCTGTGGCGCTGGTCTGCGTTCGCCCGTATAGCCGAAGACTGCTCGGCCAACCGTAATGCCAGCCGCAGCGGCAGCCGTGCAGAAGATCATAGAAATCACCAGGTATGCACCCGCCTCCCACAAGTCCGGCGGTATCACCTCAGCGGCGGCAAGTTGGGCGAAGACATCCGACTGCTGAACCGACGTGCTGGCCAGGATCACCGAGGAAAACGTGGTGTAGGAGCCCAGGAAACCTGTGCCCACAACTGGCAGAGTCCAGCGGGGGAGTCGGGGCCAAGCGTGCGCAACCCCAAAGAGCAGCCCCAGAGTTCCGGAGCCAGTGAGGTTCACAATCAGCGTGATCCAAGGAAACCGCATGAACTGTTCATCAGACAGTTCGACCAGCAACAGCCGCAGGACCGCACCGCAGGCGCCGGCGAGGGCAATGCATGCCAGCAGGACAGGCAGCGAGAGCTCTGGCTTCCCGGACGGTGCGTGTGCGGGGTCTTCCTCGGTTGTTGACACGGGGTACACGATAGACCGTCGGTCAGCGGGCTGTGACGCTGACGCGCACGGCATGAGCTACATCATGCTCAATCGGCACATTCTGTTCCCCATGCGGGCCGCTGATCACCACGTTTCCGTCAGCCGACGCGACCACTGTGACCTGGGCGCCGATCGGCACGTCCTGCTCATCCAGGACTCGCAGCGCCGCCGGGACACTGTCATCCACCTGTTCCACCCGCACCTCCACCTCTGCCGGGATCTGACACAGCAGTGTGGTCTCTGGATAGCTCAAACTCAGCTCCCTGGTCGGGATCGGGTCACCATGGGGATCCGTCGTCGGGTGCCCGAGCCGGGCATCAAGGCGTTCGATGAAAGTCTCAGAAACCGCGTGCTCTAAACGTTCCGCCTCATCGTGGACCTCATCCCACGAATAGCCCATCTGACGGACCAACCACGTCTCGAGCAGCCGATGCCGCCGCACCATGGCCAAAGCGAGCCTACGTCCCTGTTCTGTGAGCCGGACTGGAGCATAGGGGGTGTGATCGACCAACCCCTGGTCCGCCATTTTCCGGATCATCAGCGATACCGACGGGTTCGATACTCCAAGAGTCTTCGCCAAGGCACTAGCTGTGACGTCGGCCCCCTCCCATTCGGCCAAACCATAAATGGTCTTGGCGTAGTCCTCAACCGAGGTGGTCGCGGGGCCGGCCGCCCCACTGGGGGGAAGCGTGGAACGGCCCTGGGCTGATGTGCGTGGCATAGGACTATTCTGCCAGCATCCTCGCCAGCAGCGCCGGCTCCTCAGGCCTCAACGGTCTGTGAGGGACGGCGACGCCGCCACGCCTGGGCGATCAACCCCTGCCTAGGAGAGAACAGATAGGCGAGGGCGAACTGAGCCGTTGCGGCAAGAACAATAGCCCCGCCGGTGGATACGTCCCACCAATAGCTGGCGTAGACCCCCGCCACAGCGGCGAGGGCCCCCACGCCTGCCGAGACTGCAAGCATCGCCCCGAAACTGCGAACCAGCAGAAAGGCAGTGGCACCAGGGATGACCAAAGCGGCAACCACCAGAATTACGCCGAGCGTTTGCAGCGCCGTGACCGTGGTCAGCGCTAACAGCACCAGCAACACCCCGGTGAGTACACCCACGGGGAGGCCGATGGCACGAGCGTAGGTCCGGTCGAACGCCACGAGCGTGAAGTCGCGGCGTTTGATCAGCAGAACGGTTGCGGTGACTGTGCCTAGTGCAGCGACCTGGTACAGATCGATCCGTGAGGTGCCAAGAACGTTGCCGAACAGAATGTGTTGCAGGTGAGTCTGTGTCGTCACCGTGGACATCAGGACCAGCCCTAAGGCAAAAAGCGAGGTGAACACCACACCGATCGTGGTGTCGCGCTTCAATGTGGTGGTCTGACCCAAAACTCCGATCAGAGCCACTGCCGCTAGGCCGAAGACGAATGCACCTACACCCAGCGGGATACCGAGGATGAAGGCAAGAACGACGCCGGGGAGGATTGAGTGTGCGACCGCCTCGCCCATAAGCGACCAGCCCATCAGGACCAGCCAGGCAGACAGCATGCCGCAGACCGCTGCGGATATCACGGCCACAGCCAGAGCGTTCTGCATGAAGGGGTACTGCAGCGGAGTCAGTAACAGGTCGATCATGACAGGGCCTCCCCAAAGGCCTGAGCAAGCTGCTCATCGGTCAACACCTGAGAAGGTGGTCCCGCTGCCAGGACTCTGCGGTGCAGCAGAATCACCTCATCGGCCAGACTGTGCACACCTTCTAGGTGGTGGGTGGAGATCAGCACCGTTGTGCCCGCAGCCTTGAGATCCTGCAGGACCTGGGTGATGAGGTGTTCGCTGGTGCGGTCCACCCCGGCGAACGGCTCATCCAGGAGCATCAGCGGCGCACGCTGCGCCAATGCCCTTGCCACGAAGGCCCGTTTGCGCTGGCCGCCGGAAAGCTCGCCTATTGAGCGTTTGCGAAAATCGATTAGCCGAGTCTGCGCCAGTGCGTGGTCTACCGAGTCCCGATCAGCAGGGCGAGTGAGGCGGGCGAATCCCATATGCGGATACCTGCCCATCATGACCACTTGTTCGACCGTGACGGGGAATGTGGGGTCAATCTGTTCGTGCTGCGGCACATAGGAGACCAGATTGCGGCGTCGTGCCCTAGCCGAATCGGTACCGAAGATGCTGATCCGCCCCTTGGAGGTGGGGACCATGCCCAGCAACGCGGAGAAGAGCGTGGATTTTCCGGACCCATTGGCCCCGAGCAGTGCAGTGATGGTTCCTGGTCTCAGGCGCAGGCTGACATCCTCTAACGCGGTCACACCCGGGTACCCCGCGGTCAGTGACTCGATGTGGACCGGGGTCTCCGCTGCGTTCATCGGTGGGTCACTCCGCTTCACCCAATATGGTGCTTGTGGTGTGTTCTACCAGCTCCAGATGAGTTGGAGCAGGACCATCGGCGTCGGTCAGCGAATCGACGTGGAGCGGGTCAGCCAGCGCCGCGCCTGTTGTTTCGGCAACCTGGGACTGGGCGGCATCGTTGACCGTGGACTCGCAGAAAATAGTCTCGACGTTGTTTTCCTCGACGAACCGAATCTGGGCCTCGACCTGCTGCGGTGTCCCTTCGTTCTCGGCATTGAGCGGCCACAGATAGTGCTCGGTGAGCCCCAGGTCCTCGGCCAGGTAGCCGAAAGCCCCCTCACACGTGACCAAGACAGGGTCCGTCAGCTGGGAGGCGTTGAGCCTGGACTCCTCAGCCAACTGCCGCAGCTGTTCACGGTACTGCTCGGCACGCTCCGAGAAATACTCAGCATCTTCAGGAGCTAGGTCGCTCAGAGCCGCTTCAATGTTGTCCACATACGTCAAGGACTGGTCCGCTGAGATCCACCCATGAGGGTCAGTCGGTAGGTCCGAGTCTGCTCCTGGGTCATCAGGGTGGCCCGGGAGTCGAGTGATGGAACGGACTTCCATGCCCTCGGATGCGGTCACCGTGGGGGCCTCCGCATGGGATATGAACTGGTCGAACCACTCTTCCAATCCGAGACCATTCTCAATGATGAGGTCGGCATCTGCGGCGGCCTGGACATCGGATGGTGTGGGATCGTATTCGTGCACCTCAGCCCCGATGGGGGTAATGGAGCGCACCTGGACTCTGTCTCCTCCGATGGTCTCTGTGATGTCTCCAAGAACGGAGAAGGTCGTGACCACCAGAGGTGAACCGTCGGCGTCTGTCTGGTCCTGGACGCAGCCGCTGAGGGCGAGGATGCCGATACCTGGGAGAGCAAGAAGATATTTAGGCATGCCTACACTCTAAAGTTAGTCATACCTAAAAGTCGAATGTTGGTTCGTTGGGCTGTGCATGAAGCGCATGCAGAGCAGGTGCGTGGAGGAAGCCGTTGGTGGCAAGCGCGTTGGGTCCCGAACAGCCGGGGTCGTTGTCCAAGGAGGTGAACTGGCCTCCGGCTTCTTGGACGATCGGGACCAGAGCCGCCATGTCGTAGAGCTCGAGTTCCGGTTCAGCGGCAATATCGACGCTGCCTTCGGCCACCATGCAGTAGGACCAGAAGTCTCCGTAGGCGCGGGTGCGCCACACACGCTCGGTCAGGGACAGGAACTGCTCGAGACGGTCAATGTCGCGCCAACCGTCTAAGGAGGAATAGGAGAAGCTCGCATCGGCCAGTGAAGCGACCTGGGAGACATTCAGCTGCTTGGCGGCGGAGAGTGATTTGCCCGTGTAGGCGCCACCATCCTTAGCTGCCCACCAGCGCCGTCCAAGAGCAGGCGCAGACACGACCCCGACCACCGGCTCACCGTGATCGACCAGAGCGATCAGCGTAGCCCAGACGGGAACACCTCGGATGAAGTTCTTTGTGCCGTCAATCGGGTCGAGGATCCAGCGGCGCGGACCGGAGCCGGTCTCACCGAATTCCTCACCGTACACTGCGTCCCTGCCGCGAGCTCTGGAGAGCTGGGATCTGATCAGTTCCTCGGCCTCGCGGTCAGCCACAGTCACCGGCGTCAGATCTGGCTTCGTTTCCACCGCGAAGTCCATTCGGCTGAAATGCTGCATCGTCTTCGCGTCGACCGCATCGGCGATCATATGGGCCAGACGGAGGTCTTCGGTGTAGGGGCTGGAGGCGAGGCTCATGAGCTCACTCTACGTGGCACCGAGGCGTTTCTCCCTCTCATCCTCGGGACTTCCGGAGAGCGAGTGGAGCAGATTCCGCAAGCTGGCCAGGCGTGCTGGGCCGTTGTGCCCGGCATGGCCCTGCTTCACCCACGCGTCTAAGGCGCAGCCTCCCGCAGGAGACTCATGCAGGCAACCCGGTTCGCAGGACTCTGAGCCTTCCACGAGGTCCTCGAAGGCGGCCAACACATCATCAGGATGAACATGTGCCAGGCCGAAGCTGCGCACTCCGGGAGTGTCCACAACCCACCCGTCAGGATTCACCTGCAGCGCTACCGCTGAGGATGAGGTGTGGCGTCCCCGCCCGGTGACAGCGTTGACTCCGCCAGTAGCGCGGTCGGCACCGGTGAGCGCGTTGACCATAGTGGACTTTCCCACTCCCGAGTGCCCGATCAGGACGGTCACCTGTCCCGCTAAGAGCTCGCGGAGCCGATCCAGAGCGGCAGGGGAGAGCTGCTGCTGCTCTTCATGCCCAGAGATGACGATGGGGAACTCAAGCTGCAGGTAGTGCGAGACCAGGCCAGCTGGATCGGTCGGGTCCTGCGCCAAATCGGCTTTGGTGATGAGAAGAATCGGCTCAATACCGGCATCGTAGGCAGCGGCAAGTGCTCGGTCGATAAAACCTGTGCGGGGCTCAGGATCTGCAGAGGCCACCACGATCAGCAACTGATCCGCGTTGGCCACAATGACCCGCTCGGCTTCGTCAGTGTCGTCGGCGGAGCGGCGCAGAAGCGTGCGGCGCTCTTCGACCCGCACCAACCGCGCAAGAGTGCCTGCTGCGGCTGAGGTGTCGCCGACGAGTCTCACGATGTCCCCGGGGACTACTGGGGAACGCCGGAGCGCCTTGGCCCGCATAGCGGTGACGACACGCTCCGATGCAGAACCTCGGGCTTCCAAGAAGCAGGTGTAGCGTCCGCGGTCTACTTGGACAACGCGGGCGAGCTCCGCATCCGAATAGTCAGGAGTCTCCTTGGTCCGTGGGCGGGAGCCGCGCTTATTGGGCCTTACCCGCACTCGGGATTCATCCCATGAGTCCCAGCGGTTCATGCCTCTACCAGGGCAGACCACCGGTCAGGGAAATCAGGCATCGTTTTCGCTGTGCTGCCGATGTCTTCCACGACCACGCCGGGGATGGCAAGGCCGAGTACCGCTCCGAAGGTAGCCATTCGGTGATCGGCGTAGCTGAGGACAACGTCTCCACGCTTCACGCGAGAGAGAAGCCGGAAGCCGTCGTCGGTTTCCTCTGCTGCGCCGCCCAGGCGGCGAACCTCGTTCACCAGAGCAGCGATCCTGTTGGTTTCATGCCCTCGCAGATGTCCAACGGAGGTGAATTTTGTTTCTTCCGAGCACAATGCTGCCAGGGCGGCGACTGTGGGTGTCAGCTCAGCGGTGCCGTCGACTGTGCCCGGGCTGGTCAGCCGTTCGGGTCCCTTGACCGTGAGAGATCCGGACATTTCAGATGTAGGTGTGAGGGTCACCTGGCAGCCGAAATCGGTCAGGAGCTGAGGCCAGCGGCGGCCGATTTGCGTGGACTCCAGTGGCCAGCCAGGCATGGTTACTCCACCGCCGGTGACTGCTGCCGCGCAGAGGAAGGGCCCTGCGTTGGAAAGGTCAGGTTCCACTCGCACGGTGAAAGGAGGTATCGGACCTGGCTCGACTCGCCACGTGAACGGTGTGGGGCTGCTGACCTCAACACCGAGGTCGGCGAGAACCTTGAGCGTCATCTCGACATGTTCCAGCGACGGTACCTGCGTGCCCGAGTGGTGGAGGGTCAGCCCCGCCGACATGCGAGGAGCGGCCAGGAGCAAACCGGAGACGAACTGACTCGACTGGGAAGCATCGATCGTGACCTCCCCGCCCTCCAGCCCCTGCGCAGAGTCCACAGTGAAGGGCAGATGCCCCGGGGTCCCGCCTTCTGTGATGCGTACTCCGAGAGCGCGCAGACCTTCCAATACCGCCCCCATAGGGCGGACCTTCGCCTCAGGGTCACCGTCGAACTGCACGCGACCCGGTGAAAGAGCCGCCACGGCAGGGAGGAATCGCATCACCGTTCCAGCGAGACCGCAGTCCACTGTGACCGGCTCAGAACCGCGAGTCAGCGGGGTGACCCGCACCGCATCCTCACCAGAGCCTTCCCAATCGGTGATCGCTTCCACCTGGGCTCCCAACGCATGAAGTGCTGAGAGCATCAGCGCCGAATCACGCGAGGCGAGGGGATTTACAACAACACTTGGCGCTTCGGCAAGTGCGGCCAGCAGCAGATACCTGTTCGTCAGAGACTTCGAAGCAGGAACGGTCACTTCTCCGACGACAGGTGAGTCTGCTGAGGGCGCGGGCCAGCCTGTGGGGTGACCCTGAGGAGTTTCGTTCAAAGCAGTCTGAAGTCGATTCAGGAGACCTTGTCCTTTGCCTTCTGCGCTTCAGCGGCCGCGGACTTCACAGCCTTCTTCGCCTGCTTCTCCGCCTTTTTGAAGTTCTTTTTGGCGTCTTTTTCCCAAGCTGTCAGGGTGCTGGTGGCGTCGTCGCCCAGATCCTCTGCCCATTTGAGAGTCTTATCGCCGAACTTGGCGCCCTTCTTCTTGGCGCGCTTGGAGATGTGTTCGGCGCGCCAGCCCAATGAGGGCTTACCGTCGAGGTCCACCACAGCCAAGTTCAATCCACCCAGGATTGAGATGTTCTTCAGCAGTGTCTTCCGCTGAGTGACCTCATCTCCTGCGGACTGCAGCTGAGCGGATCGAAACTCTGCGTAGGAGTTCAGCTTGTGGGCTCCGGTCAGAGTCAAGGCCGCAACTCGAGGGCACTTTCCGAAGGCCAAGGCCACACCCGCAGCGACTTGGACGCCACCGAGGACCTGTGCTGTCAGTCGTGGTTTTGCCGCGAGTTGATCAGCCTGCGAGAAAAAACCGGCAATCTCATCCAAGGCGGGGGAAAGCTCTTCCGCCGCCTCATCGGGGTTGCGCAGCTTCTCCACACCGTCGTAAATAAAGGTTGCGCCGAGCAGCGGCCGGGCGATTTTGCGGATCAGAGTCATGCTAGTTCCTCCTTGAGGCGGGAATCCCGCGCCTAAAAACGCTTGTCCGGCACTAATCTATCAAGTGGCCAGGAATGTGGAAGCCTCCGCCGTGGTTCTGACTAGCATGACTGTGGCAGTACTAGACCGTCCCGCGAAGCATCAGGTGGTGGGCGTAGACTCAGAGGTGATGAGTGAGCGCCCTGCCCCTGCTTCCACACTGTCCGAGGAGATCGACGTCGCCGCGGAGACAGACGCCGCGCGCCGAACCAGGTTCGAGCGCGAGGCGCTGCAGTATGTCGACCAGCTGTACTCGGCGGCGATGCGGATGACCCGCAACCCCCAGGATGCTGAAGATCTGGTGCAGGAGGCGTACACAAAAGCGTATTCGGCCTTCCACCAATACAAGCCGGGCACTAACCTCAAGGCGTGGTTGTACAGGATCCTGACCAACACCTACATCAACATTTACCGCAAGAAACAGCGCCAGCCACTCCAGGCCAACACCGACACGGTTGAGGATTGGCAGATGGCCCAGGCTGCTGAGCACACCAGTTCCGGACTGCGGTCTGCAGAGGCAGAGGCCCTGGACCATCTTCCGGACAGTGATGTCAAAGAAGCGCTTCAGCAGATCCCTGAGGAGTTCCGTCTGGCGGTGTACTTCTCAGATGTTGAGGGATTCGCCTATAAGGAAATCGCGGAGATCCTGAACATTCCTATTGGAACCGTCATGTCTAGGCTCCACCGAGGCAGGAAGCTGCTGCGGAGCCTGTTGTCGGATTATGCGCGTGAACGAGGCTTCAAGCGGGGGAAGGAGAGCTGATGGGCACAGAGAACTGCAAGGAATGCGAGTCGACGGCAGAGGCAGTAGAACGCCTGGAACGCATCTACGAATACCTCGACGGCGCTTTATCCCGTGATGACATCAGTGATGTTCAGAACCACCTCAGCGACTGCCCGGAATGCGCCTCAGACTACGACCTGGAATGCCTCATCCGGTCGGTCGTCAAACGCTCCTGCACGGAGCAGGCACCGGAGACGCTGAAACTGACCATAATCCAGCGCATCAGTCAGATAAAAATCGAAGCCAGACACTGAGCCAGGTCCGCCTCTCATGCGGTGGCATGTGCCCAGCCTGGGGTCGGGTCCTGTAAACTTGTGCGGGTTGTCAACGAAAGGAGTCCACTATGGGTAAGCGTGGACGTAAACGCAAGGCACGCCGCAAGAACAGCGCCAATCACGGCAAGCGGCCAAACGCCTGAGCGTCACCAGCAGAGTAAGGCTCCACCAATGAAAACCGGTGGGGCCTTACTCTTTGACTCCTAACCAGTTGTGCCATCCACGGTGCAGCACCAGCCACGCGATAAGCCCAAAAGCAGCTTGGCCGGGGCGTCCCTCATTGGCGGTGAGGTCGCTACGCCACTGAGCATGGTCCACCAGCGGGGTGAAGACATCCACGTAGGTGTGACCGCGGCGCTCAGCAACATCCATATACGCGCGATTGAGTTCGCCGACACGTCTATTGTGATCCGCATCCAGCCCCGGTACAGGGCCCACCACGAAGCACCGAATTCCCTGCTGTGACGCGCGGTCAAGAATGTTCGCCAGATTCAGCCGAGCCCGGGCGGAGGACGCCGACCGAAGGTCCTTATCATTGAGAGTCACCAGTAGGTGCCGCTCGACGGCGTCGTCTCCAGCGATCGGGCCGAACCGTGACGCGGCCTCAGCTTCCCAACGTTTGGAGAGAGCCTCAACACCCTCCCCAGGGACCGCCAGTACGTAGGGCTCGAGCTGGATATCCTCCAGCGGTGTCTTCGACAGCACCCGACCTAACCAGCCGAGAGCCCGCGGATCCGCCGCAGGGGTCAGCAGCTCGTCGCCGACGGCCACTAACCGGACCCTCCGCGGAAGCGTCTCACCCTCCATCAGAGGTCCAGATGCGGAAAGGCTTGGGAAAGGAGCGTGTCGAGCTCCTTGGCGTGACGCTTAGCCTGTCCCACTGATGTGGCCGCAGACTCCGAACGCGCAACCAGCGAAAATTCCTGGGTCATCCGCGGGGCGAAGTTCATTCCGAAGAACGGCCACGGACCCTGGTTCTCTGGTTCGTCCTGAGCATAGACGAAGGTCTCTGCATTCGTGTACCTGTCAAGTTCCGCTTGGAGCGTCTCCACGGGCATGGGGTAGAGCTGCTCGAGGCGCACGATGGCAGTGGTCTCGTCCTCATGCTTGGTGCGCTTGGCGACAAGGTCGTAGTACAACCGCCCGGATACCACGAGAACTCGCTTGACCTTTGCGGGGTCAACATCACGGTCGGGGATGACCTCCTGGAATGTGCCAGTGGTGAAATCCTCGACAGAGTTCGCAGCAGCCTTCAGGCGCAGCAGCTGCTTGGGACTGAATACGATCAGTGGTCGACGAGGACGTGCCACTGCCTGCCGACGCAGCAGGTGGAAGACGTTCGCCCCTGTAGACGGCATGACCACTGTCATATTGTCCTCTGCGCACAGCTGGAGGAAGCGCTCTGGGCGTCCCGAGGAGTGATCCGGGCCCTGACCCTCGTACCCGTGCGGAAGCAGCATGACAAGTGAAGACCGCTGGCCCCACTTCTGCTCGGCGGTGGCAACAAACTCGTCGATGATGATCTGGCCACCGTTGACGAAGTCACCGAACTGGGCTTCCCAGAGCACCAGAGAGCTGGGGTTCTCTACGGAGTAGCCGTATTCGAATCCAAGCGCAGCGTATTCGGAGAGATGCGAATCGTAAATGAAGAACCGGCCCTGGTCATCAGTGAGGTTCTTCAACGGGTACCACTCGTCACCATTGACACGGTCGTGGAAGACCGCGTGACGCTGGACGAATGTTCCGCGACGGGAGTCCTGGCCGGACATCCGGACCGGAATGCCTTCCATGAGCAACGAACCGAAGGCCGCGATCTCCGCGAAGCCCCAGTCGATACCACCCTCGCGGGTCATCTTGGCGCGCTTCTCCAGCAGAGACTTCAGCTTGGGATGCGGTGTGAATCCCTCAGGGATGTTGGTGTGCACCTCACCGATATGGGCCAGCGTCTCACTGCTGATGGCCGTGTCATCGGGGGAGCGCTCTGGAGTCTCATCCTCTTCCTGGGAAGCGGTAGGAGCGACCGCACTGCTGGAGGACCCGCCACTGGATTCGACTGTGGAGACAGGTTGAGTTTGTGCGGCATGCGTTTCAGTGAAGACGCGTTCCAGGCGCTGGCGGTAGTCCGCCAGTGCCTGGTCGGCTTCTTCCTGAGTGATATCACCACGTCCAACCAGAGCCTCTGTGTACAGGCGGCGTGTGGTGCGTTTAGCCTCCACGAGGTTGTACATCTTGGGCTGTGTCATCGAGGGATCGTCGCCCTCGTTATGACCACGACGCCGGTAGCAGACCAGGTCGATGACAACATCCTTGTTGAACCGCTGACGGTAGCGGAACGCCAGCTGCGCAACGCGGGCCACCGACTCAGGGTCATCGGAGTTGACGTGGAAGACCGGGGCTTGGATGGCCTTCGCCATATCAGTGCAGTAGGTCATCGACCGAGCAGCAGAGGGTGCTGTGGTGAAGCCAACCTGGTTGTTGACCACCACGTGCACGGTGCCACCTGTGCGGTACCCACGCAGCTGCGACATGTTCAGCGTTTCCGCGACGACACCCTGGCCGGCGAAGGCGGCGTCACCGTGGATCAGCAGGGGCATCACTGAGAAACTGTTGAGGTTATCGGCACCGCGGTCCAGGCGGTCCTGCATGGCGCGCACGACGCCTTCGAGGACTGGATTGACGGCTTCCAGGTGAGAGGGGTTGGCGGCCAAGTACACCCGGGTGGTGTTTCCTCGGTCTGAGGTGAAAGAGCCTCGCGTGCCCAGGTGGTACTTCACATCTCCGGACCCTGAGCTGGAGCCGGCTTCCCGGCCTTCGAATTCGCGGAAAACCTGGGCGTACGTCTTGCCTGCAATATTGGTCAGCACATTGAGCCGCCCACGGTGGGCCATACCGATCGCGACCTCATCGAGGCCCTCATCGGCGGCACCGGACAAGATGGTGTCCAGTAGTGGAATGAGAGCCTCTCCGCCCTCGAGGGAGAATCGTTTCTGGCCAACGAATTTCGTCTGCAGGAACGTTTCGAACGCCTCGGCAGAGTTGAGCCGTCCGAGGATTCGGAACTGCTCGTCCCGGCTTGGCTTTGTGTACGGGTGTTCGATCTCTTCCTGGAACCAGTCCCTTTCCTCCGGGGACTGCAGGTGCATGTACTCGACACCGGTGTTGCGGCAGTAAGTATCCCGCAGCACGCCCAGAATGGACCGCAGCGGCAGCGACTGTTTGCCTCCGAAACCACCTGTGGGCCATTCCCGATCCAGGTCCCACAGGGTCAGACCATGGTTCTCGATGTCCAGGTCGGGGTGAGCGCGCATCTTGTATTCCAGGGGATCCACTGAGGCCATGAGGTGTCCACGCACCCGGTAGGAGTGGATGAGCTGTTGAATGCGAGCGACCTTGTTGATCTGCTCTTCAGGATTGACCTGAATATCTGCCGACCAGTGAATGGGCTGGTAGGGGATGCGCAGAGCTTCGAAGATCTCCTCGTAGAAATCGTCTCGGCCGAGCAGAAGCTCGTGAATTGTCTTCAGGAATTCACCAGAGCCAGCGCCTTGGATCACGCGGTGGTCATAGGTGGAGGTCAGCGTAATGACCTTGGAGACCGCCAGGTTGTTCAGCGTCTTCTCCGAGGCACCCTGGAACTCTGCTGGGTACTCCAATGCTCCGACACCGACGATGACAGCCTGGCCTTTGGACAGGCGTGGGACCGAGTGGACCGTCCCGATACCGCCGGGGTTGGTCAAGCTCACGGTTGTTCCCGCGTAGTCTGAGGGGCTCAGCTTATTGTCGCGGGCCCGCTTGACCAGATCGTCATAGGCCGCCCACCACTCGGTGAAGCTGAGCTGCTCAGCGCCCTTGATGTTGGGCACGATCAACGCACGGGTACCGTCTGGGCGAGGCATATCGATAGCCAGACCGAAGTTCACATGCGCCGGGTGAATGGCCGTGGGCTTGCCGTCGATGACGTCATAGGTGACGTTCATGGAGGGGTTTTCCCTCAGTGCCTTCAGCATTGCGAAGCCGACCAGGTGAGTGAAGGAGACCTTCCCGCCCCGGGTGCGCTTGAGGTGATTGTTGATCACGGTCCGGTTATCGATGAGCAGTTTGGCAGGCACTGCTCGAACCGTGGTGGCTGTGGGCACCTCCAGGGAGGCGTCCATATTTGCTGCGATCGCCTTGGAAATGCCCTTGAGTACCTTATGCTCGTCCTCTTTGGGTTTCTCCGACGTGGTGTCGGAGGCCTCAGCTTTGGAAGGTTCCGAGGGAATTGGGCGTGTGGGGTCAGCCCGGCGTGTGGCGGGCTGGCTGGGAGCCTGCGGCTTCGTCTCCGTTTTGGAGGTCTTCTCGCCCTTGGGCTTCTGCGCGCTTTCGGGCTCCGCGGGCTTGGCAGTCGCCGGAGTCGTCTCGTCCTTCGACGGCTTCTGATTCCTCGCGGTGGGCTCAGAGTCGACGCTTTCCCGGGGTGCTTTCTCGGCGGCGGCGTCGTCCTTCTTCGCAGGCTTATCACCCTGTGAAGCACCATTGGCGGCACCGTTGGTCGACTCAGACTCCAGGCTGCGGAAGATGTCCGCCCATTTGCGGTCTACCGAGTCTGGGTCTTCGAGATATTTGTCATATATGTCGGCGACCAACCATTCATTGCCGGGAAATTCTTCCGCGAGACGGCTGGACGTTAGCTCTGGCACTGTGGATACGCCTCTTCCATTGTGATCTGGTTGCCGGGCACAGCGTCGTGCCTCAGTGGATCATTCGCACTCCAGCATAGTGACTTTCTGGTGGTAGTTGCCACCGTTCGCGGTATCGTGTCCGTGATGGAACTGATGAATGACCCTGGCTACGACCTCACCTACGCGGATGTGTTCCTCATTCCGTCGCGTTCTCAGGCCTCTTCGCGCTTTGATGTAGACCTCTCTGCAGGTGACGGAACGGGGAGTTCGACTCCTTTGATTGCGGCGAACATGACAGCTGTCACGGGACGACGCATGGTGGAAACTATGGCCCGCCGCGGCGGTCTCGGGGTGCTCCCTCAGGATGTGCCGACTGAGATCATCCGCGAGGTCACAGAGTGGGTAAAGACACGCCATCCCGTGTTGGAAACTCCGCTGAAGGTCACCGGAGCAGACACCGCATTGGATGTGCTCCACCTTCTCGATAAGCGCAATCACGGTGCCGTATGTGTCCTGGACGAGGCAGGGCAGCTGGCAGGAGTGGTCACAGCAGCTGACACGGTGGGCGTCGACAGGTTCTCCTCCGTTGCCTCCGTAATGCGTATGCCGCAGGTTCAGTTCACCCATCGGGACCTTTTTGATAACGACGACGCCGCCTCAGCCGCCGTCCTTGAGCCGGCCTTCGCTGCCATGCAAGCTGCCGGAACGAACTACGCGCCGGTGACAACAGCTTCCGGGGAGCTGTTGGGGGTCCTCACACGGGCCGGAGCCCTGCGCTCAACCATCTACCGGCCGAACGTTGATGAGTCTGGACGTCTGAAAGTGGCAGCGGCGGTTGGTATCAATGGTGAGGTGCGCGCCAACGCTGAGGCGCTCCTTGAAGCGGATGTTGATGTCCTGGTGGTCGATACTGCCCACGGGCACCAGGAGAAGATGATTGAAGCGCTGAACGAAGTGCGCCGGGCGGTGGAATCCACCTCACGCCGCGTGCCGATCGTTGCAGGCAATGTGGTCACCGCAAGCGGCACCCGCGAGCTGGTCGAGGCTGGCGCTGACATTGTGAAAGTCGGCGTGGGCCCCGGGGCGATGTGCACCACCCGCATGATGACCGCAGTGGGCCGTCCGCAGTTTTCCTCGGTCCTGGAGTGTGCCGGCGCCGCTCGTGAGCTGGGCGCTCATGTGTGGGCCGACGGGGGAGTGCGGTATCCACGGGATATCGCCCTCGCCCTGGCTGCGGGGGCCTCACAGGTGATGATTGGATCCTGGCTGGCCGGCACCTACGAATCCCCGGGTGACCTCCTTACAGCCGCCGATGGCCGGCGCTATAAGGAGAGCTATGGAATGGCATCTGCGCGCGCCGTGCAGCACCGCACCTCAGCGGAGTCAGCGTTCTCACGGGCCCGCAAGGGCATGTTCGAAGAGGGCATCTCCACCTCCACCATGTTCTTGGACCCCGCTAGACCTGGTGTTGAAGACATTGTGGACTCCATCACCGCAGGAGTCCGCTCCTCGTTCACCTACGCGGGTGCCCGCACCCAAGAGGAGTTCAGGCAGCGCGCTGTGGCCGGAGTTCAGTCAGCTGCAGGATACGAGGAAGGCAAACCCGTCCCGACCGGCTGGACGCAACGCTAAAGACCTTGTGTGCGGAACGTGATGTTCGAAGCGTCGGTGTAGAATCTGAATTCTTATGGAGTATCGACAACCCGGCTTGCACCGGACTGACTTTTTCTCTCTCATCAGCTCTCTGCGGAGGTGCTTCCGCTAAGTGGAGTGGATCCTCCTTCTAGTCGGCATCCTGCTGATCCTCGGCAACGGCTTCTTCGTCGCCGTTGAATTCGCCCTCGTAGCGCTTGATCAACCAACGGTTCAGCGTGCCATCGATCTTGGCGATAAGCGCGCGATCCCGCTGATGAAATGCCTTAAATCTCTGTCCACCCAACTTTCCAGCTGTCAGTTGGGCATCACCCTGAATACCTTGCTGATCGGCTATGTGACCGAGCCTGCCTTAGGCAGCCTTCTGGAACCAGTGATGGAAGCCGTCGGTGTTCCGGATGCTGCGGCGTTCGGAGTGTCGCTGTTCGTCGCCATGCTGATCGCCACACTGGTCACCATGCTCATCGGTGAACTGGTGCCCAAGAACCTCGCGGTCGCGGAGTCCTTCCGCATCGGTCGGGCGCTGGCGCGTCCTCAGCTGATGTTCACCACAGTGTTCAAACCTCTGATCATTGTGCTCAACGGGTTCTCGAACAAGGTCCTGAATCGGTTTGGCCTTGAGGTCAAGGAGGAACTCTCCGGAGCCCGCACACCCGAAGAGCTTTCTGCGATGGTGCGCCGCTCAGCGAGCCTGGGAACTTTGGATGAGCAGGCTGCCACGTTCCTGGACCGAACCCTGCGGTTTTCGGAGCAGACAGCGACCGATGTCATGACCCCGCGCCCGCGCATGGTGACTATTGATGCCGATGCTTCACTGGATGAGCTGATCGTCACCGCCCGGCGCACAGGCCACTCACGCTTTCCGGTGCTGGGCGAGTCGGGAATCGATGAGGTTCGCGGTGCCGTCCACGTGAAGAAAGCCGTGGCCGTGCCGCGCAGCAAACGCGAACCACTTGTAGCCGCCACGCTGATGAGCGAGGTGACTCGGGTGCCGGAGACCATCCACTTGGATGCTCTGATATCAGAGCTCCGGAGAGCTCCCCTGCAGATCGCCGTGGTGGAGGATGAATACGGCGGCACCGCGGGTGTTGTCACCCTGGAGGATCTCGTGGAGGAAATCGTCGGCGAGGTTGCNGTGGAGGATGAATACGGCGGCACCGCGGGTGTTGTCACCCTGGAGGATCTCGTGGAGGAAATCGTCGGCGAGGTTGCTGATGAGCATGACGCGCTTACCCCTGGAGTCCTGCAGTCCGCTTCAGGGGAGTGGTACTTTCCCGGACTGATGCGTCCCGATGAGATCAACGCTCAGATCCTCGAACTGAACATCCCTGAAGATTCGGCCTATGAGACGGTGGCCGGATTCATCCTCTACGAACTGGGCAGGGTCGCGGCTCTGGGCGATGAGGTGGAGTTCGCCGCCGGGCGCCTGAGGGTTGTCGGCATCGACGGTCGACGCATCGACCGGGTGAAGTTCGTTCCAGATGTGGAGTCGCGTCGAGCTGCTCTTCAGGCGCACACTGAGCGCGTTCAGAAGCTCGCGGAGGAACGTGCCGAGCGTCAGAGGACTGGTGGACGATGACCTCGGATCTGTTCGGGCTTGTGTGGCTCGTGGTGCTGTTGGGCGGAAACGCCTTCTTCGTGGCCGGTGAGTTCGCGGTGCTTTCCGCCCGGCGCAGCCAAATCGAGCCCAAAGCGGACGCCGGTTCCAAACGGGCCAAGACAGCCCTCTACGCGATGGAACATGTCAGCCAGATGCTGGCCATTGCGCAGCTTGGCATCACGGTCTGCTCACTGCTGCTGCTGCTCATGGCGGAACCAGCGATTCACCATATGCTGGCCGTGCCGTTCGAAGCACTGGGCGTGCCCGATGCGGCCAGCTACGCGGTCAGTCTGGTGATCGCGCTCATGCTGGTGAGCTTCCTCCACGTGACCTTCGGCGAGATGGTGCCGAAGAACTTCGCCGTGTCGGTCGCTGACCGTGCAGTCCTGCTGCTGGCACCACCCCTGGTGCTCCTGTACAGAATCTTCATGCCGGTCATCTGGATGCTGAACAGCTTCGCCAACCTGGTGCTCCGCGCATTCCGGGTCACGCCCCGGGATGAAGTGATTTCAACGTTCACCCTGGATGAGCTGGAGTCCATTGTGGCGGAGTCCAAACGCGGTGGAACCGTCACCGACGACGCCGGCATCATCGCCGGTGCCCTGGACTTCACGGAGCACACGGCGGAGGAGATCATGGTTCCCGTTCAGGAACTGGTCACCGTGCCCCAGGAGGTGACTCCCAAGAAAGTCGAGAAAGCCGTGGGGCGCACCGGATTCTCCCGGTTTGTGGTCGAGTCCGACTCGGGAGCCTACTCGGGGTATTTGCATCTGAAGGATGTGATGGCTCTGCCAGAGGCCTCTGTGAACTCTCCTATCCCCGTCACCGTGGTGCGCTCCCTGGGCAATATGCGCACCGCCGATGACCTGGACAGTTGTCTTGCTGCGATGCAAGCCTCAGGTTCGCACCTGGCACGCGTGATGGATGACTCAGGCACCACAGTGGGGATCCTCTTCTTGGAGGACATTTTGGAAGTTCTCGTCGGGGAAATTCATGACATCACCCAGGCGCGAGACAGCCGAAGGCAGCACTCAGTGGATAACGCTTGATTTTGAGAACAGTTTTCAACAAATGTACTGTGGAGCCATGCGAAAATCTCCTCTTGCCGCTGCTGCGTGCGCCGGTGTTCTGCTGATTTCCGGTTGTGGAAGTCAAGAGCAGGGCAGTGCTGTGCAGGCTGATGACGCCGCCGTCGAGGACACAGGGTTGACTGTTGTGGCCTCGATTGATGTCTACACTGACCTGGTCCAAGGTATCGCCGGGGACACTGTGGAGGTGGATCCGATGGTCGATTCCACCGCGGTGGATCCGCACTCCTATGAAGCCACCCCGCAGGACCGCTTGGCCGTGGAAAATGCCGATGTCATCATCGCCAACGGCGGCGGCTACGACGCTTTCATGACCCTGCTGGCCTCTTCCGCAGATAAAGAAGAGCAGCTCTACCAGCTGATACCAGGGGAGAACTGGCACTCTCATGAGTTCGACGGCACATGGGAGAACGAGCACATCTGGTATGACTTGGACCGGATGAGCGAATTCGTCCTGGACTTCGCCGACCACCTAGGTGAGCTCGCTCCGGAGAATGCAGAGTTCTACACAGAGAATGCGCAGGCCCTGGCGGGAGACATCGACGACCTCGCTGAACGCAACCGCCAACTTGATGCAGAGGGTCTCAACTACTTCGCCACCGAGGCAGTCAGCGGTTTTCTGCTCGATGACACCGGATTCGACAATGTCACGCCCCTGGAGTTCCTCAATGCCGTTGAGCATGGAGATGATGTCTCCCCAAGACTGTACTCTGAGGCGTTGGACCTAGCGGAGGAGATCGACCTCCTATCTTTCAACCCACAGACTGAAACCCAGCAGGCGGCACGTATCCGTGACGCTGCCGAGGACGCGGACGCCGTCGTGGTGGAATTTACGGAGACTCTTCCGGAAGACGCTGACGGGTTCCTGGACTGGATGGACGCCAATATCGACATTGTCGAGGATGCCCTGCAGGAGATCCGTTGACGGAGCCGGCACTGCGACTGGACTCTGCCACTGTCCGGTTCGGGGCCCGGACTCTCTGGTCGGACGTGAACTTGTCTCTGGACAGGGGCGAGTTTCTGGCCGTTCTGGGACCAAACGGTGCTGGTAAGTCCACATTTCTGAAAGTCCTGCTCGGTCTGCAGCGGCTGAACTCCGGAACAGCCCAGGTCCTGGGGAAGCCCGTGCGGCGTGGCTCCCACCAAGTGGGGTACATCCCACAGCACCACCAGCTGGAACTGGAAACCCCACTGCGAGCTAAGGACCTTGTGGCCATGGGGCTGGAAGGTCACAAATACGGCATTCCATGGGTCAGCCGGAGGTCACGGGCGCGTATTGATGAGCTCATTGACCAGGTCGGAGCCGCAGAGTACGCGCAACGTCCGGTGGGTCTCCTCTCCGGAGGGGAACAGCAGCGTCTGCGGGCGGCTCAGGCGCTGGCAGGTAACCCAGGACTGCTGCTGTGCGATGAACCCCTGCACTCCCTTGACCTCAATCACCAACGCGCCATCACGGAACTGATCCGCAGTCAGGCTGTGGACCGCGGAGCAGCGGTGGTGTTCGTCACCCATGAGATCAATCCGGTCATCAAGCACGTCGACCGCGTCCTGTACTTCGCTCGCGGTGACCACAGAATGGGAACCGTTCAGGATGTGATGCGCTCAGAGGTGCTCTCCGAGCTCTACCAGTCACCGGTTGAAGTCATCGAACACAAAGGCAGGCTCGTCGTGATGGGCGAGCATTCAGAGGGGGTTCACCATGATTGAGCGAATCGCCTCGTCATTCAGCACCGACAACTACTGGGAGCTCTTTCAGCTGGTGCAGAACTCTGTGCTGACGGCTGCAGTCCTGGGGCTGATGGGCGGCATCATCGGCGTGTTCATCAACCTGCGCCGGGCTGGGCTGGTCGTCCACGGGATCGCAGAGATCAGCTTCGCCGGTGCAGCACTGTTCCTGCTGATCGGATTGGACGTGGTGCTGGGTTCAACCCTTGGTGCCGTAGCGGCAGCGGCGCTGATCGGGATCCTGAGCATCCGGGATCGTGAAGTCAGCGCTGTCACGGCTGTGCTCATGCCTTTCGGCATGGGGCTGGGCATTCTGTTCCTGTACCTATACCAGGGACGGACCGCCAACCAGTTCGGACTGCTCACCGGGCAGATCGTCGGCGTCGATGATATTCAGACACGTACCCTGATCTCGGTGGCTGTGGTCATCAGCGTCATCCTGATCCTCATTTGGCGGCCTCTGATGTTCTCCTCAGTCGACCCCCAGCTTGCCGCGGCCCGCGGAGTCCGCGTCAACCTCCTGACGATCATCTTCATGGTCCTGCTCGGAGGGGCCGTGGCGATGAGCGTGCAGGTCGTGGGAGCGCTGCTGGTCCTGGCACTACTGGTGGTCCCGAGTGCGGCGGCTCTGAAAGTGGCGCGCCGCCCCTTGATAGTGGTGCTGCTCTCCTGCGGATTCGCCCTATTCTCAGCTGTTGCCGGGATCATGATCGCCATCATGGGCACAGTGCCGATCAGCCCATACATCACCACGATCAGCTTCCTGATCTACGTGGTGTGCCTGCTCGTGGGCAGACGTCAGCGCGCGCGCATCTCTTCTGAGACTGCCGCCGCAATGAGCTGAACGGTGCGCCGGCCGATGAGGTCGGCATCATGGTCCAGCGGAGCGACATGCCTACTTCGGCGCAAAATTACTTCATGGGTCTGTGGGACACGCCGTTTCAGCAGTGTCGCGGAGCCTGAACCGACAATATTGTCGATTGGTGAACGCAGCAGCAGAACTGGGGTGCCCCGCTCTGCGAGTCGTGGAAGTGCACTCCGGGCCTTCGCGAAGAGCCGGTCCAGCTCTCCCACGGCGCGGAGTGGGGTGACCGGATAGGCTTCTTCGACAGTGTCCGGTTTGGCGATATCGCCGGCAATCGCAGTAATTGTGGGTTTGAACCGCCATATGGCTCTGGCCAACAGGCCCGTTCCTGGTGTCAGGCGGAGCCCAGGATTGATGACGACGACGCCAGCCGCTTCTCTTTCTGCGCCAACCCACAATGCCAGCGCACCCCCCATGGACAGGCCCACGGGGACGACCACGTCACAGCGAGCCGCCAGCCGGTCATAGGCGGCCGATACCGCCTCGAGAATCGCATGGGCTGGCGTTGAGGCGAGATCTTGCCACTGAGTACCGTGCCCGGGAAGCAGCGGCAGCTCCAGGTCGTAGCCAGCATCTGCGACAGCATCTGCCACAGGTCTCATCGACTCCACTGTGGAGGTGAATCCATGGAGGACAAGGGCACCTGCTGTTGGCTCCGCCATCGTCCTCACCGCTGACCTAGGCGGCGGAACAGTTCTGGCACAGTCCGTAGACCTCCAGCGTATGCCGAACTTCAGTGAATCCGTTCTCTGCCGCCAGCTTGCTGACCCAGGTCTCCATATCCGGTGCCTCGAACTCTACTGCGAGTCCGCAGTTGCGGCAGACCAGGTGATGGTGGTGCTCCTGGCCTGCGCAGAGTCGGAAGATGGCCTCCCCATCATCGGGACGCAAAACATCCAGCAAACCCTCTTCCTGATGGGTCTGCAGCACACGGTAAACCGTAGCCAGGGAGACTTTTTCTCCACGGTCGCTGAGGATGCGGTGAAGATCCTGGGCGGAGACAAAGTCTTCCAGCTCGCTCAGGACAGCCCACACCGCACGCTTCTGGCGGGTGGATCTGCCCTTCACCTGAGTAGTTGAGATGCTTGTGCTCATGGTGCGATAAGGGTAGCAGGGAACCCTGTTCACGGGTTTAGAAGGGGCTATAGGGTGGATCGTATGACTACTGTTTTCAGCAAGGTGATCGACGGCGAGTTCCCGGGCCGATTCGTGTGGCAGGACGAACACTGTGTCGGATTCCTCTCCATAGCGCCCCTGGCCTACGGGCATACGTTGGTCGTGCCGAGGGCGGAAGTGGACCGTTGGACCGATGCAGACCCTCAGCTGATGGCACATCTCAGTACTGTGGCGCACCGCATCGGTAAGGCCCAGGTGGAGGCCTTTGGCTCCGCTCGCGCAGGTCTGGTCATCGCCGGCTATGAGGTACCGCACCTCCACCTGCATGTATGGCCTTCAAATTCCATGGCAGACTTCGACTTCTCGCAGGCCATGGAGGACCCCGATCCTGCGCAGATGGATCAAGCGGGTGAGAAACTGCGCGTGGCACTGCGTCTCATGGGTGACGCGGAGAACGTGCCCGCAGAGGACCACTGATGGACGGCGGTATCAGCCTGCTTATCACCGGACTGGCACTGGCGCCCGCCGTGTTGATGCTGCACATGATGGCTGCGCAGGTGAAGTCCGGGAAACTCACACGCAACTACGTGTGGGGGCTGCGAACACGCAAACTGCAGTCCTCGGATGAAGCCTGGGACATTGGCCACAGGGCAGCTCAACCGCATCTCTATGCCCTGGCCTACTGGACCTACGGAGCCATGGCGGCATGTGTCCTCGGTGCCCTTGTCGTACGCAGTGAGGAGGCAGCGGGGGTCTTCATCATGGTGGTCATCGGCGGTTTCACGGCTGCAGTGCTAATTCATGCATGGCGGGCAGTCGTGGTTGCGCACCGGGCGGTTGATCAGAGGCTGGAGCTTGCGGAGCAGCTGGTCGGGAGCAACCGCGCCGGCTCCTAGCGTCCGGGCCGGACGAATCCTGTTCGCGCCGCCTGCACCGACGGCCGTATGACGCAGTCGTAGGTGTGATCATTGAGCAGTCCCATGGACTGCATGAAGGCGAACACCGTGGTGGGGCCAAGGAATGCCCAGCCGCGCCGTTTCAGCTCCTTGGACATGGCTACTGACGCAGGCGAGATGGAGACCGTCTGAGGTGGCTCCGTCTCCTCCGAGGTTGGCTCATAGGACCAAGTGAAGGCGGCGAGTGAGCCTTCGCTCTCGATCAGCCTCTCAGCGGCACGAGCATTGCCGATCACCGCAGCGATCTTGCGCCGGTTCCGCACAATACTGGCGTCCTGAACCAGCCGTGCGGCGTCGCCGTCATTGAATCTCGCCACGGTGGGGATGTCAAAGTCGCTGAAGGCTCGCCGGAAGGCCTGACGCTTGTGCAGGATGGTGCGCCAACTGAGCCCGGATTGGAAGCTCTCCAGGCAGAGCTTCTCGAAGAGCCGCTGATCACTGTCCACCGGGAAACCCCACTCTGTGTCGTGGTAGGTGAGCATCTCCCCACTCGCGGCGCTCCACGGGCAACGGGGCTGTACATCAGAGCCGGTTCCCGCATTGGAGGTCATGGGGAGTCCCATCCGGCGTGTTTGATAGCGCGCCGGATGCGTTTGATGCTCACCGTCTGAGCCGTGCCCAGCTGCTGGGCGAACAGGTTCACCCGCAACTCCTCGATCATCCACTTCACATCGGCAAGCGCGGCAGGCAGGGGGAGCTGCTCAGGCACAGCTTCCACAGCGGCGTCGTACTCATCCTCCACCTCTTGGATCTGCTGCATATCTGTGGTGTCGCGTGCCACGCCCTGCCCCGCCTCCAGCCGGTCCAGCCGCAGGTGCATCGCTTTGAGGTACCGGGGAAGGTGCCGCATCTGCGCAAAACCAGTACTGGTGACGAACCCAGGGAAGACCAGCTGCTCGACCTGCGCCTGCATGTCTGCTACGGCCGGGCGCAGCGCTGCTGACTTCACCGCGGACAACCGTGCCCGAAGCTCAGTGTTCAGTGTGAGCACTTGCGCCAGGAGATCAGTAAGAGTCAGCACCGTCTCGATCAGCTCGGCTCGAGCATGCCGGGAAAGCTGCTCAAAGTCCTCGGCCGTGAACGGCAGGTCGGTCGGCACCAAATGATCCAGCACGGCCGTGGTCGACTGTCTCACCAGGTCTTCCACATCGCCGAACTGCCCGAACGCCAGCCGCTCACGGTTGCTCAAATGCTCCACCACATAGCGCTGAGGGGAGGGCAGCACGGACCGTAGGAGCACGACGACGCCGAGTCGGTGGGTGCGCGCCTGTTCAGTAGGGGATTGGGTGATGGTGAGTCTCACCCCGTCCTGGCCTGTGGAGTCAGCAGGATCCGGGGTGAGCGCCGGGTAGCCGGTGATCTGAAGCCCTTCGGAGGTGCTGGTGACCTCCTGGTCGATAGTTCCGAAAGTCCAGGAGGTTTGGTGGCGTTGGGAAAGATCGACCCCTAGCGATGCGGTGCCCGGAGCTTTCGGCGCCTTGGCCGGTGAGCGCGCGGTCTGGCTGCTGACTGAACGGCCGATCGCCTCACGGTTCTCCCCGCTGAAGCGAACCTGCAACTCCGTCAGATCGAACCCAGAGTCCAAGACTCGGCCACGGTCACTGACCACGGCGAAGGTGAAACGCAGGTGATCCGGCAGAGCCTCAAAGTCCAAGTCTGCCGGCTCCACCACCACACCCTTGAGCCTCCTCAAGACTGTGGCAAGTGCTGCCCGCAGAGGCCCGGAGGCGGCGTCGTACTCCTGCTCCACCTGATGACAGGCCTGGGCCGCTACATCCGGGGCGGGCACAAAGTTCCTCCGCAACTGCTTGGGCATCGACCTGATCAGTGCCGTGATCATCTCGGTCCGCCGGCCGGGGATGAACCACTCGAACCGGGCAGGATCCAATTGGTTCAGAAACAGCACCGGGATCCTGACCGTCACGCCCGCCTCATAGGCGTAAGTGAGTTCCAACTTCAGGCCATCGTGGTCAAAATGCTCCGGGAAGGCATCCAAATCCACCTGCTCAGCCTCGGGGGCCATCAGCGTGGAATCCGGCAGATCCAATAGGTCAGGGGTCTGGTGGCGCTGCTTCTTCCACCAGACGTCGAATGCCTGCTGAGACGTGACGTGCCTAGGAAGGCGCTCAGCGAAGAATTCGATCAGGTGATGGTCGGCAGCACGCAGATCCTTGCGCCGTGTCCTGTCCTCCAGCTCGGCGATCTCTTTGAACCGGGCCCGGTTGCGTTTGTCGAAGTGATGACGGGTGTTCCAATCGCCCTCCATTAACGCGTGGCGAATAAACTCTTGAGTCGCGAACTCCGGATCGATCTTTCCGTAGAGGACGGACCGGTCGGCGATAATCGGAACACCGAACAGAGTCACCCGCTCGGTAGCGACCACCGCGCCACGCTTTGAAGACCAGACAGGCTCGGTGTAGCTGCGTTTGACCAGATGCTGGCCGAGCTCCTCCGCCCAGGCCGGTTCTACCGCCGCGACCCCTCGCGCCCACAGCCGGGAAGTCTCGACCAGTTCTGCGGCCATCACCATATCGGGGTTCTTCTTGAACAGGCCCGAACCGGGAAAAATAGCGAACCGGGCTCCGCGTGCGCCGAGGTATTCGCGGGTCCTGGGGCTGTAGAGCCCCAGGTGGCTGAGCAGACCGGCAAGCAGAGACTTGTGGATCTCATCATGCTTGGCCACATGCTCCACCGGGTCTCTGGTGCGCACACGGCGGCTGGAGAGTTTTCCCTGCTGGGCGAGCTCGCCGAGTTGATGCACCAGGTCCTGCCACTCGCGGATGCGCAGCCAGTTCAAATACTCGCGTCGGCACAGTTTCCTGAACTGGCTGGAGGAGAGCTCCTTCTGCTTTTCGCCGATGTAGCGCCAGAGGTTCAGCAGTGCAGAAAAATCGGACTTATCGTCAGCGAACCGGGCGTGAAGCTGATCTGCGGCGTCTCGGTGCTCTGCGGGGCGCTCGCGGACGTCCTGGATGGAGAGCCCGGCAGCCAGAACGGTGACCTCCGTAAGGCACCCCCTGCTGGAGGCCTCCACCATCATTCGCGCCAAACGTGGGTCCACCGGCAGTTGAGCGATCCGACGGCCAGTTGGCGTCACGCGTCCGGAGCGTTCAAGTGCGCCGAGTTCGGACAGGAGGCGGACGGCGTCGTTGACGGCCTTGGCCTCCGGTTTCTGAACGAATGGGAAGTCCAGCAGCTCCTGGGGAGTCTTGGTGATACCCATCGAGGACATCTGCAGCAGGACACTGGCTAAAGAGGTGCGCAGGATTTCCGGGTCCGTGAACTCCGGGCGTGATTCAAAGTCTTCCTGGGCGTAGAGCCTGATGCAGATACCGTCACTGGTGCGTCCGCACCGTCCGGCCCGCTGGTTGGCGCTGGCTTGACTGACCGGCTCGATGGGGAGTCGCTGAACTTTCGTGCGTGTGGAGTATCGGGAGATACGCGCGGTACCAGTGTCGATCACGTACTTGATCCCTGGAACCGTCAGCGAGGTTTCGGCCACATTGGTGGCCAGGACGATTCGACGCCGCCCTCCCGGGTTGAACACGCGCTTCTGTTCCTGCAGCGATAACCTGCCGAACAGGGGGAGAATCTCCGTTCCGCTCAGGCGCCGGTGGCTCTTGGTGGTCTCTGCCAGTGCCTCGGCGGCGTCGCGAATTTCCCGTTCACCGGGGAAAAACACCAAGATGTCACCGTCTGGTTCAGCGCTGAGTTCCACCACGGCATCGCATATGGCATCGAGTTCGTCCCGGTCCTCGGACTGGTCGGTCCCGTCCTCCGCGCTGGCTTCGACATCGACCACCGGCCGGTAGCGCACTTCGACTGGATAGGTGCGGCCTGAGACCTCAATGATGGGGCAGTCGTCGAAGTGCTCACTGAAACGCTCAGGGTCAATGGTTGCCGATGTGACAATGACCTTCAGATCGGGTCGCTGGGCGAGAATCCGTTTCAGGTACCCGAGAATCACGTCGATGTTCAGACTGCGCTCGTGTGCCTCGTCAATGATGATGGCGGAGTACTTCCGCAGTAACGGATCGCGTTGGATCTCTGCCAAAAGGATGCCGTCGGTCATCAGTTTGACTGAGGTGTCCTGCCCAACCTCTGCTGTGAAGCGGACCTGGTACCCAACGGTGCTGCCGATTTCCGTGCCGAGCTCATCAGCGAGCCGCTCAGCCACCGAGCGTGCTGCGAGACGGCGTGGCTGGGTGTGCCCGATGAGTCCGGAGTCATGCTGGCCCAATTCCAGGAGCATTTTGGGCAGCTGGGTTGTTTTTCCCGAGCCTGTTTCTCCGGCGATGACCACCACTTGGTGCTCGCGGAGTGCCTCGAGGATTCTGGGGCGCTCACTGCTGACCGGCAGGTGCTCGGGATAGTTGAGGTTCTCAGCTGTGAAGGCGGGGGAGAGGGGGGAGGTCACGGACATATCTTCCAAAGTCTATCGGTCAGCCGGATTAGGAACTTGTGCACTGATCGGGTTAGGATAATTTTCGCTGTTTTTGAGCAGTTTGAGGTCCCCAGGGGCTCGGAGAAATCCGGGATAACGGGGGCCATTGCGCGAGTGGCGGAATTGGTAGACGCGCTGGCTTCAGGTGCCAGTGCCTTCACGGGCGTGGGGGTTCAAGTCCCCCCTCGCGCACAGTTTGATCGGACAAGGTGGGGTCTAGAACTTTCAGGTTCTGGGCCCCACCTTTTTGTCTTCAGCTCTGCCCCCGACCTCGGGTTATAGGCAGAAATGTGGGGTTATAGGCAGAAATGTGTGTATGGCCCGGGCGTGTTGGCCCTTTTCTAGTGGGTTCTGCCGGCCCATCCTGATCGGTTCCAGAGTCCTTCTTC
>NZ_VAVZ01000039.1 GCF_005771525.1 Nesterenkonia salmonea
ACCCACAGCGCCGATGGTACTGCACCCGGGAGGGTGTGGGAGAGTAGGACACCGCCGGACACAACATAAAGAGAAGACCCCCGCGGTCTCTGCAATGGTGCAGAGTCTCGGGGGTCTTCTGCATGCCCGGTATTCTGTTCCGCAGACACAACGAGAGGTCCAGATGCACGAAAACAGTTCATATGAACGACCCAGCCGCAACCCGCGAGATCTTCGCCGTTCAAACAGGGACGAACGTGACC
Organism: Nesterenkonia salmonea; assembly: GCF_005771525.1. GTDB lineage: Bacteria > Actinomycetota > Actinomycetes > Actinomycetales > Micrococcaceae > Nesterenkonia > Nesterenkonia salmonea. Next base: position 243 of record NZ_VAVZ01000039.1, read on the forward strand.
GGTCACCGGAAATAGATGAGGACATCACAGGCAAAGAGCTTGATCGTGAGGCCTCGCGCCAGCTTGGTACGCTGACAGACGTCAACCGCAAATGGGTCGCCAAGCACCTCATCATGGCCGGACGCCTATTGGAGATCGACCCACAGCTTGCCTTTGAACACGCCCTGGCAGCTTCGCGCCGCGGCGGTCGCCTTGCCGTAGTTCGTGAAGCCGTAGGACTGGCCGCCTATGCGGCAGGTGACTACGCAGAGGCACTGCGTGAGTTGCGCACCTACCGGAGGATCAGTGGAGACAACACCCACCTTGCCGTGATGGCCGACTGCCTACGCGGCGTCGGAAAACCCGACAAAGCTGTCGAACTCACCCAAGAGCCAGAAGCCCAACGACTGACCGGCTCAGCCCGCGCAGAACTTGCCATGGTGCTCTCCGGGGCGTATCTCGATCAGGACGACACTGAAGCCGCGCTCAAAGCATTGGAAGTTCCGGAGCTGGATATCAACCGTGCCTACCCCTTCAGCCCCCGCCTCTTCGCAGCATATGCAGAGGTCCTGCACACCCTAGGCCGAACTGACGAGGCTGAAAAGTGGCGCGCCAGGGTCTCAGTAGCAGAGAAGGCGCTCGGTACCGGAGCGTTCGAAGACCCCGAGATTCTTGACTTTGACGATGAGGACGAAGAGCCGGCCACACCGCGGCTGAAGGATGTACTGCCCCAGAAGCCTGACTCGGACAAGGGACGCACATGGCACTAATCGACCACCACGACGGTGTGCTCTTCGACCTCGACGGTGTGCTCTATGCAGGTCCCGAAGCGATTCCAGGCGCCCCCGAGGCCCTGGCTGAACTCTCCCGACGAGGACGCCAGTGCGCTTTCGTCACCAACAACGCCTCACGGTCGGCGGCAGATATTGCCGAACACCTCGTCGAACTTGGGATACCCGCCCACGCAGACCAGGTCTACGGATCGGCGCCTGCCGGCATCAAGCTCATGAGCAGTCACGTGCCAGCGCCGGCGAAAGTGCTCGTCACCGGCAGCGACTCTCTTCGAGCACTATGCCGCCAGGCTGGATACACCGTCGTTGAATCGGCAGAAGATGCCCCCGATGCGGTGATCCAAGGGTTCGAACCTACGATCGGCTGGACTGACTTAGCCGAAGCCTCCTATGCCATTAACCGCGGCGCTCAATGGTTCGCCACCAATCTGGACCGAAGCGTCCCCCGCGAACGTGGCATCGCGCCGGCCAACGGAGCGCTGGCCGAAGCCATAAGCTTCGCCACCGGACAGCGCCCACGCGCTGCAGGGAAACCTGAGCCGGAAATGTTTGCCCAAGCAGCAGAGGCACTCAACCTCAGCAGCCCTCTCGTCATCGGAGACCGCCTGGACACAGACATCCTGGGAGGCAACCGCGCTGGATTCACGACCGCACTGGTGCTGACAGGTGCCACCACAGAAGCCGAAGCTCGCCGAGCCACCGGTGATGAAAAACCAGACACCATGCTCTCCACATTGGCTGACCTGTTCAGTGGCGAGAATCCCACCCCAGGGCAGTCATGACGGGCCCAGAGAACACCGCCGATGAGCTGACCGTAGAACGTGTTGAAGAACAGATCCGCGAGGCCGCGAATCTTCACAGCAGTCTTACGGAACGTCTTCGCCACACAGAACAATCCAGCAACACCAACCGCACCAGCGCCACAACTACGGGCTGAGTCCGCCGTGTCATATCCACACGATGCATCCGAAAGGCTCGATAAAGCCCTGGTGGCGGCAAGTCTGGTCACCAGCCGCACCCGGGCACACCAATTGATCGAAGCGGGCAATGTGACCCTCGACGGCGTCGTCGTGCGCAAAGCCGCGACAAAAGTGCGCTCCGATCAACAGTTGGAAGTCACAGAAGATGACCCCTGGGTCAGTCGGGCAGCCCATAAGCTCCTGGGAGCTCTGGAGGCTTTCGACACGATTGACCCCCAAGGGCAGCGTTGTCTGGACGCTGGAGCCTCCACCGGCGGATTCACTCAAGTACTGCTCAGTCGCGGCGCAGACCACGTGGTCGCAGCCGACGTTGGTCACGGGCAGCTGGCACCGCAGCTGCTTGAGCATCCACATGTCACGAACGCTGAAGGCATCAATCTCCGTTACGTCAGCGCCGGGGACCTGGGCCCTCCGTTTGGTGTGATCGTGGCCGACTTGTCCTTCATCTCCCTCCGGCTGGTAGTGCCGGCCCTTGCCGCGCAGGCCGCCTACGGAGCTGACCTAGTGCTGATGGTCAAACCCCAGTTTGAGATCGGGAGAGAACGGCTGAGCCGAACCGGGGTGGTCACCAGCCCGCAGCTGCGCCGCGAATCCCTGGAGGGCGTCGTCGAGGCGGCGGCACAGGCCGGGCTGGAGCTCAAGGGAGCCGTGCGTTCCCCATTGCCAGGTCAGGACGGTAACGCCGAGTTCTTTCTGTGGGCACAATCCACAGCGACCCCCGCAGACTCGGACGCTGACGATAGGCTGGGGCAAGCCGACCTGGACAGGATCGATTTCGGCGACTAGCGATTCAGGAGGACGGAGCATGCGAGCGGTACTTGTGTTAGCCCATACCGGTCGCCGTGAGGCGGTGGACGCAGCCGTCACAGTGGCCCACAACCTCCACGCGGCAGGGCTCCGCCCCGTCATGCTCAAGATGGATCTGGACGATATCACCGCTCTAGCCGGAGACCAGCTGGCCCACATCGACGTAGCAGTAGCCGACCAGGATGTTCGTGTCCGCGATTGTGAAATCGGCATGGTGCTCGGTGGAGACGGGTCCATCCTGCGCGCAGCCCATAGGGTACGCCACGCCAAGCTGCCGCTTATGGGCATCAACCTTGGCCATGTCGGCTTCCTGGCCGAATCAGAGCGGACCCAACTGGATGAATCTGTGCAGTGGGTCATCGACCAGAACTACACCGTTGAAGAACGTATGACCCTTGATGTTCAGGTCTGGCAAGCAGATAAACATCTGGGCTCCAGCTGGGCACTCAACGAAGCAAGCATCGAGAAAGCGTCACGTCAGCGCATGATCGAGCTGGTCATTGAAATCGACGGGGCTCCGGTGTCCGCGTTCGGCTGTGACGGTGTGGTGATGGCCACTCCCACCGGATCCACCGCCTACGCGTTCTCCGCTGGAGGCCCCGTGGTCTGGCCTGAAGTTCAAGCCATGGTGATGGTGCCCATTTCCCCACACGCGCTCTTTGCGCGACCCCTCGTGATCGACCCCGTCTCAGTCATGGGTGTCGAACTGCTGCCTCGCGGCGACGAACATGGGATCCTCTGGTGCGACGGCCACCATTCTATGGAACTGCCCGCCGGCGCCCGCGTCGAAGTCACCCGCTCGGAAACACCAGTGCTTCTGGCCCGAGTCCACAGAACCCCGTTCTCCCAACGCCTAGTGGACAAGTTCAACCTCCCCACCACTGGCTGGCGGGGACCTGTCGAGGCATCAAACACCCTCCAGTCGGCGCATAAAGGCAAGGAGGCCTGAGCACACGGTGATCGAACATCTGAGCATCAGCGACCTCGGCGTCATCGAACGCGCCGAACTTGAGCTAGCACCCGGGTTCAACGTGGTCACCGGTGAAACCGGGGCCGGAAAAACTATGGTGGTCACCGCCTTCGGACTGCTCCTCGGGGCCAGGGCCGAGGCCTCCACAGTCCGGTCCGGTGCCGCCAAGGCAGCTGTGGACGCTGAGATCCTCGTCCCCAGAGACCACCCCGCACGAGCCAAAGCCCAGGAATCAGGCGTGTTGATGGACGACGCAGAGCACGCCGGCGAAGCAGTGCCCGAAGCGGAAGGCGACGAGCCGCTCCTATTGGGCCGTGCGGTCAGCGCCAAAGGCCGCAGCCGCGCAACACTCTCCGGTCGAGCCGTACCCATCTCTTTGCTGGGTGGCGTCGGAGCCGAACTGGTTACCGTCCACGGGCAGAGCGACCAGCTGCGGCTGAAGACCGCCTCTGCCCAGCGCGCAGCCCTGGACACCTATGCCGGTCGGCAGGGTGCGCAGCTGTTGACCCACTACCAAGAGACTTTCGAATCCTTTCAACGGCAGAAAGCGGAGCTGGAGGACATCACCGCCAACGAGCTCGAGCGCCGCCGTGAGGCAGAGCAGCTCCAGCGGGCTCTGGAAACTATTGACCGCGTGGACCCCCAACCAGGGGAGGACGAAAAACTCAAAGCGGAGTCGATGAGGTTGGACAACCTCGAGTCCCTGCGCGACGCGGCCCGTACCGCCCAAACGGCGCTCTCTGGAGGCGACGCAGCCGAAGTCCTAGAGCAGGGTCCCAACGCTGCCGAACTGCTGGAGAGTGCCGCTCAAGCGCTGACGAGCGTCACTGACCAAGACCAGGAGCTCGCCGAGATCTCCCGGCAGATTGGTGAAGTCTCCACCCTGCTGACTGATGCGGCGTCCCAGCTGGGAATCTACGCCGCCGGGCTGGACGATGCCGGCCCAGAACGCGTCGCAGAAATTCACTCCCGCCGGGCGGAGATCGACAAGCTGCTCAGGCTCTACGGTCCAGAAGTCACGGATGTGCTCGTCTGGGCCGAGGAAGCACGTCAACGGTTGGAGACACTGCACTCCGACAGTGACCGGATTGAAGAGCTCACCGACGCCGTCCAGCAGGCGGAGGCTCACCTCTGGGAGCAGGCTCAGGAGCTGACCCGTATTCGGGGTGAGGCCGCACAGCGGCTCGCTGAAGGTGTCGGGACCGAACTTGCTGCACTGGCGATGCCTCAGGCTCGGATTGTTATCCAAGTAGAGCCCACCGACCAGCTCAGCCGGCATGGCGCGGACTCGGTGGACTTCCTCCTCAGCCCGCACTCCGGGGCGGAACCGCTGCCCCTGGGAAAAGGGGCTTCCGGTGGTGAGCTCTCCCGGGTGATGCTCGCCCTGGAAGTTGTCCTCGCCGAGCAGCAGAAGGCTGGCACATTCATCTTCGATGAAGTCGATGCCGGGGTCGGGGGCAAGGCCGCAGTCCAGATCGGCAAACGCTTGGCGGCCCTGGCCCGGCACGCGCAGGTCATCGTGGTCACGCACCTTCCCCAAGTGGCCGCCTACGCGGACAATCACATCCGGGTGCACAAGACCTCAGAGTCCGGTGGAGGGGTCACCGCCTCCGATGTGCGGGCACTTGCCCATGAGGAACGCGTCGGCGAACTGGCCCGCATGCTCGCAGGCCAGGAAGACTCCTCCTCAGCCCGGGCCCACGCAGCTGAACTGCTTGATACCGCGGCACAGGAGGCGGCGGCGTCGCAATGACCATAAAACCCTCCTACAGTGATAGGTTTGAACCCCGTGGCGCAGCGAAATAATTCCCGGAATCAGAACAGTCCCGACACTAGCCGTCAAATCTTTGTGACCGGCGGCGTGGTGTCCTCACTTGGCAAAGGTCTCACAGCGTCTTCGCTGGGCCATCTGCTCCGAGCACGCGGACTCTCAGTGGTCATGCAGAAGCTCGATCCCTATCTCAATGTGGACCCTGGGACCATGAATCCCTTCCAGCACGGCGAGGTGTTCGTCACTGAGGACGGCGCTGAAACTGACCTGGACATCGGTCACTATGAGCGGTTCCTCGATGAGAACCTCGACGGACTCAACAATGTCACCACCGGCCAGATCTACTCCTCGGTCATTGAGAAGGAACGCCGCGGCGACTACCTGGGAGACACTGTTCAGGTCATCCCTCATATCACCGATGAGATCAAACGGCGTATGCGTCTGCCAGCCGAATCGGATGACGCCCCTGATGTGATCATCACCGAAATCGGCGGCACGGTCGGCGATATCGAATCCCAGCCGTTCCTGGAAGCTGCTCGGCAGCTCCGTCAGGACATCGGCCGGGAGAATGTGTTCTTCCTCCATGTGTCCCTGGTGCCCTACATCGGGCCCAGCCAGGAGTTGAAGACCAAACCTACGCAGCACTCCGTAGCGGCGCTGCGCTCCCTGGGCATCCAACCTGACGCGATAGTGCTGCGCAGCGACCGGGAGCTTCCTGCCGATATCCGCGGCAAGATTTCACGCATGTGTGACGTGGATGCTGATGCCGTCATCAACTGCGCCGACGCCCCCAGCATCTATGACATCCCGAAGATCCTCCACAAGCAGGCCATCGACGCCTATGTGGTGCAGGCACTGGAACTGAAGTTCAAGGACGTCGACTGGACCAAATGGAACAGTCTGCTCAGCGTGGTCCACCACCCCGATCACGAGGTGGAGGTCGCACTGGTCGGCAAATACGTTGATCTTCCTGACGCGTACCTTTCTGTTTCCGAGGCCTTGCGTGCCGGTGGTTTCGCCCACCACGCACGGACCAAAATCCGCTGGGTGCCCTCTGACCTGTGCGCCGACCCTGAGGGAGCAGCCAAATCACTGGCCGGGGTGGACGCGATCTGCGTGCCCGGTGGGTTTGGTGTCCGTGGACTGGATGGCAAGATCGGCGCACTGCGCTACGCCCGTGAGAACAAGGTCCCTGCTCTGGGGCTGTGCCTCGGGCTGCAGACCATGGTCATGGAGTACGCCCGGAACGTGGTGGGTATGGCGCAGGCCAACTCCACAGAGTTCGACCCGGACACCAAGTACCCGGTGATCGCCACTATGGCCGAGCAGAAGAGCTTCGTCGAGGGTGCAGGTGATTTGGGCGGAACGATGCGCCTGGGGGCCTACGACGCCGCACTTGCAGAAGATAGTGTGGTGGCTGGAGCCTATGGGGTCACTGAGGTCTCAGAACGCCACCGGCACCGTTATGAGGTCAACAACGACTACCGCGATCAGCTCTCCGAGGCAGGCCTGGTTTTCTCCGGCACCAGCCCTGATGGGCTACTGGTGGAGTTCGTGGAGCTGCCCAAGGCCGTTCACCCGTACTATGTCTCCACCCAGGCTCACCCGGAGCTGAAGTCCCGACCCACGAACCCGCACCCGCTGTTCGCTGGTCTCATCGGTGCCGGCCTGGCACGCCGCGGCTAATCAGCTGTGAGCGGCCGATCAGGTCACGCAGGGTCGTTCCGGGATACAGCGATGTCCTCTGCTCTGTGGCCCGAGGTCGCCGACTATTTGGCGCACCTGCGCATTGAGCGCGGTTCCTCCAACAACACCCTGTCCTCCTATGAGCGCGACCTCGCCCGGTATGCGGCGTATCTCAGCAGCAGGGGAGTGGACACCCCAGCTGCTGTAGACACCGGACACGTTGCCGACTACCTCCAGACAGTAACCACTGGCAATGATGAGGGCACACCGCTGGCGGAACGTTCAGTGGCGAGGATGCTCGCCTCGGTGCGCGGGCTGCACAAGTACTGGGCCCAAGAAGGAAGAACAGGGTTCGACGCCGCCCACGACGTCGCTGCCCCCACACTGACTCAGTCGCTTCCCAAAGCGCTGACAGTGGACCAGGTCACCCGCCTGGTTGAGTCCCCGACCGTGAGTGAACCGCTGGGTCTGCGCGACAGGGCTCTGCTGGAGTTCCTCTACGCGACCGGTGCGCGTATCGGGGAGGCGGTGGCGTTGGATGTTGATGATGTGCACTCCCTCCAAACCACGGGGGACGAGGGACTAGTCCTGGTCAGGGTGACTGGTAAGGGCAATAAGCAACGCATGGTGCCACTGGGTCGCATGGCCCAGAAGGCGCTGGGTGACTACCTCACCGCGGGTCGGCCAGCTTTGACGGAGACAGCGAAGGCTCGGGCTAGGAAGATGTCTCCGGCGTTGTTCGTCAACAAGCTGGGTGGGCGGTTGTCCCGCCAGTCCGCGTGGGAGATGCTGAAGAAGGCTGCGCTGGATGCGGAGATCGCCACCGAGGTGTCGCCGCATACGCTGCGGCATAGCTGCGCGACGCATATGCTCGAGGCCGGTGCAGATATTCGCACCGTACAGGAACTGCTTGGTCACGCATCGGTGACTACCACGCAGATCTACACCAAGGTGACTGCCGAAACGCTGCAGGAGACCTACCTCACCGCACATCCGCGGGCGTTGTGAGCGCTCGTTCCTGGAGGAAAGGCCAAACATGGATGCTCTTCTGCTGTCCCTGGAGCTGCTCGGGATTTTCGCGTTCGCGGTCTCAGGCGCGCTTTTGGCTGCACGCAAAGAGTTCGACCTGGTCGGGTCGCTGCTGCTGGCGAGCCTGGCTGGTTTAGGTGGCGGTGTGACTCGCGATGTCATGATTTCCCAAGGGCTCCCGGTTGCCCTGGCGAATCCACTGTTGTTGTTGCCGGTGCTTGTTGCCGTTGTGCTGGTGGCGACACGACTGCTGCATGAGAACCGGCTGCGCCGGACAATGTTGGCGTTCGACGCAATGGGCCTCTCTCTGTTTTGCCTCACGGGCACCGTTGTGGCGTTCGAGGCTGGTCTTAATCCGGTGGCTTGCGCGTTGCTGGGTCTCACCACTGCTGTCGGCGGCGGAACGCTGCGTGACGTGGTCGCCAATGAGGTGCCGCAGATTGTTGTACCCCGTGGCATTTACGCAATGCCCGCACTCTTTGGGGCTGCGTTGACGGTGCTTGCTCTGGAGTTGGGTGTCTTCAACGTCTGGATGGGTATCGGCATTTCATTCCTGGTGTTTGGGGTACGCATGCTTTCCCTCCGCTTCGGCTGGCGCATCCCGCTTGCAGGTAAGCGGCCCGCAGCAGAGTAGATGACGTCCTTGTCGGTCAGTCAAATAGGATGACCTGCCGCACCGCTTTGCCGTCGGCCAGATTGTCCATCGCCTCGTTGATGTCGTCGAGTGTTGTGTGTGATGAGATGAGTTCCTCGATAGGGAGTTTGCCTTCCCGCCACAGCTGGGCGTAAGTGGGAATATCGCGCGAGGGAACTGCTGAACCGAGATAGCTGCCCTGGATCACGCGCGCCTCCGCAGTGAGCCCGAGGGGTGAGATCGTCGCCTCCGCGGTGGGGGAGGGAAGGCCGACCGTGGTGGTCGATCCCCCGGGGGCTGTGAGTTTCACGGCGGTCTCGAACGCGCGCGGATGACCTGCAGCTTCGATCACAACGCGCGCCTTCACTTCCATATCGAGCGCCTCTTCCGGCGTGTAGACCGCCGTGGCTCCCAGCTGTTTTGCTTTCTCAAGCTTCGCATTGACACCGTCGACGCCGATGACTTCGCCCTTGCCGAGCGAGACGGCTGTGAGGAGCGCCGACATCCCGACGCCGCCCAGACCGACGACGATGATGGTGTCGCCATCCTGCGGCCTTCCGGCGTTGACGACGGCGCCGCCGCCGGTGAGCACGGCACAGCCAAGAACGGCTGCGATCTCAGGCGGGACATCGAGGCCGACCGGCGTTACCGACCGACGATCAACAACCGCGTGGGTGGCGAAACCCGAGACGCCGAGATGGTGGTGAATCTGCTCGCCGTCGCGCGTAAGACGGCGACCGTTCATGAGGCGGCCCTCATTGTTGGCCGCCGTACCGGGCGAGCAGGGGAGGCGACCGTTGGTTTTGCAGTTGTCGCATTCTCCGCAGCGAGGCAGGAACGCCATGACTACCTGGTCGCCCACTGCGAGGTCATCAACACCTTCGCCGAGGTCCTCCACGATACCCGCAGCCTCATGCCCGAGCAACATGGGCACCGGACGCTCACGGTTGCCGTCAACGACAGAGAGGTCGGAGTGGCAGAGCCCGGCCGCCGTGATGCGCACGAGCACCTCCCCAGCCTGCGGCGGATCTAGGTCGAGCTCGGAGATCGTGATGGGCGTCGACTTGGCATAGGGTCGGGCGCGTCCCATCTGTTCGAGAACCGCCCCGCGGATTTTCATAACGTGCTCTCTTTCCTCGTCGCAGGCGTGTTGCGGTCGTCCGAGGCGACGACGTGCGAGTGAGGTCGCGCGCCCGATGCTAGGCGGTCGTGCACCGCGGCACCGATGTCGTCGCCCGCGCGCAGCGGCGCGCCCTGGAAAATGCCTTCGTGCGCGAGTACCGGTCGGCGGTCGCCCGCCAGCTCGGGGTGGCGCTCCTCGAGCTTCTCTCTCTTTTCGGCGAGCCGGTGCCAGTGGCGCACGGTGTCGGGGTCGCCACCGTGGGTCGCCCGCCAGCTCTGCGGCATTTGCTCGCGTGAGGGGCCGGCATCTGCGGCGCCTCCGATGTTCACTCGGCTTGGGCGCCGTCGTGTCGCGCCGCCGCATCTAAGGCAGGCTGGGTCGTTGTCGAACATGGATTCCAAGCTCGCCTCGAAGACGTGCCCTTGTTCGCAGCCGAAGTCGTAAAGGATCATCCTGACCTCACTTGTAGTATCCGTCGGGGGCAAATGTGAGCCCCTTCTTCTGCTCGGCGTCGTGGCCGAATATCATCTCGGCCCCGGTCTGCTCCTGAATGCGGCGCAGCTTCTCGACCGACTCGAGCCAGGCGAGGTTGTTCCACACGATGCCGGCTCCAACGGCGGGCGGGCCGTAGCTTTCAGAGAGGTAGACGGCGTCGGAGGTGAAGATCTTCGTGCCGGATTCGGGGAGGTCTACCCGCAGGGACATCGTGCCCCAGGTGTGCCCCGGGGTTTCGATGACGCTGACGCCTGGAACGATCTCTGCGTCACCGGATATCGCCTCCATCTCGAGGCCCTTGTAGTCGTCAACGATGTGCGCGCCGGCCGAGTAGCCTTCGATCTTGCTTGCGCCGTCGATCTCCTTATCGTTGGCGATGATGCGCGTTTTCTTGGGGTCGAACATCTTGGCGTTGGCCGCATGGTCGAAGTGGAGGTGCGACAGGATCAAGGTGTCGATGTCGTCTGTCGTCATCTCGAGCTGAGCGAGCGAAGTGTCGAGGTAGCCAGGGCCGTCCGCCTCTTCAGTAACGGGGAAGAAGTCGTGGAAACCGGTGGGCGCCCAGCGCTGCTCCCAGTCGCGAGGCACGCCGGTATCCCACAGGATGTTCCCCTCGGGGTGCTCGATGAGTACGGCGTGGGTCGGCACGTCTTCCCAGACCACAGGGTCATTCTTCTGATGCCGGCTACGGATCGTGCGGCCGCCCTTGAGCAGCAGCCAGGTCAGGTCGGCTTGCATAGTTCCGGTGGACAGGATGTGAACCTTCATGTCAGTCACGGTGGCCTCCTTGATGTCGTGGACTTAAAACCAGTGTTCCCGTCTCCACGACACGACAATATGGTGATGCACGCCATATTTGCCGTCGGTCAGTGTAGCGTAGAGCCATGACAGCGAGCTTTCCCGACGTGGAGGAGTTGTTTTCGGAACCGGAGACGGCGGAGCTGCTGAGCGCGATCTCAGAAATGTCGCTCGACCTCGCCAACGTCGGCGACCGAGAGGCGCTTCTGGCGGCGATGCTGCGCCGCGCGCGGCTGCTGCTGGGCGCTGATATGGCATATGTCAGCCTCAATGACCTAGCTGAGGGGGAGACCTACATAGCCCTCACCGACGGCGTGCGGACTGAGAGCTATGCGACGATCCGGATGCCCTTCGGCACAGGCGTTCTGGGCGCGGCCGCCGCCGGCGGAAAGTTGGTGCTTACGCAGGATTATCTCGCAGACGAGACGCTGCTGCGTCTTCCCGAGATTGACCGGATCGTGGAGCGTGAGGGTGTCCGCGCGATCGCGGGCGCGCCTATGCGCGTCGGCGGAAGGGTCGTGGGTGCCTTTCTCGTGGCGCATCGGGCACCACGGGGACTGGGAGCGCGCGCCAGGGAAGCCCTCGAGCAGTTCGCCGTGCACGCGGCGGTCGCCCTAGACCAAGCGCGTCGCAGTGAAGAGATTACGCGACTGCGCGGGGAGCTCCGTGTTCGAGATACCGGTGAATCTGCTGAGCGGCGTCGTCTGGAGGACCTCGTGCGTCTCGATGAACGTCTCATGGGAGCGATGGTCGGGGCCTCACATGAAGTCGCCGCGGTATTCTCGGTGCTTGAGGAATCGCTCGACGAACCCGTGGCGCTCTACGACCCCACCGGGCGCCTCTTACTAGGTCGAGATGTCGTTCACGAAGAGGATCGCCCCTCGTGGTGGTTGCGCTCGGCGATCGATACCTCGCTTTCAGGTGGCGGGGCCGCGGTCGCCCGCCTCGAGCCGGGGGAATGCGGAGTCATGGCGGTGGCCGCCGCGAGTGACCATCTCAGCACGCTTGTGGTGCAGGACTCCAGCGCGGAAGCGCTCGCGGCGCTCTCGCACGCGGCGCCTTTCATTGCCGTGATGGTCCTGCTTGGCCGCACGGCGGCCGTCGAGGTCGAGCTCGAGCAGATCTCGCTCGTAGAGGAACTCATCGACAGTAGAGCCGCCGTGCGTCCCAGCACCGCATCCCGTGTGGCCGCTCACGGCCTGAGACTTGATGGTGCGACTGCGGCACTCGTGATCGACTTCGCTGGTGAGGCGCGCGGCGAGACGGTCAGGATGACCCGGGTGGCGTTGGGTGGAAGAGGCGCATTGCTGTCGGCGCATGACTCACACCTGTGCGTGCTGGTGAACGCGGAGTCCGCTCATGAGGTCGGCGCGTCAATCGCCCACAACCTCGAGCTTGCGGGCGTACGCGCCATTGTTGGGGCTGCCCACGCATCTGCAGGAGGCGTTCGCGGCGTGCGGCGTGCGCACGCTGAGGCGGTCGAACTGGCGGATGCGGCGCGTGCGGTCGGCTGGGAGAGTGGGTTCGCCGACATCGCAGCCTTGGGAGTGGTTGGCGCGCTCGTGCACGACCGCAGCGGTGTCACCGCGAGGGCCATCGTCGAGCGCGCTCTCGGACCAGTACTCACATACGACAATTCGCGGGGCACTGAGCTCGCGGAGACTCTGCATGAGTTTTTCGCGGCCGGCGGCGCGCTCAAGACGACGGCCACCGCGATGCGAGTGCACCCGAACACCGTGCGCCAGCGTCTTGAGCGCATCGACAGCTTGCTCGGCACACAGTGGCGCAATCCGGCTGAGCAGTTGCACGTGCAGACTGCACTACAGCTGTGGCGCTTGAGCAGGCGAGGCCTGTTAGAGCGCTTCGACTGACGCCCATGAAGGCGCCGTCTTCGCGCTGAACGGTTCGGCCCCCAGAATTCCGGACTCTCGTCCAAGCCTGGTTTTGTATCGCTGGAGCTGTTGCCGATCGTAGTGTGGGTTTATGTGGATCACGTGAAGTCTGCAGGATCGCTACGATGGCAGTAGCGATGAAAAGCGATAGGAGCACTCATGGAGGTAGAGCTTCCGGCGGACTGCGGCAACGCACCGCGTATCACCATCGTGGGTGACTTCGCCGTCAACTGGGCTAAAGGCAACACAGACGCAGTTTCAGAATTGTTTGCCGTGGAAGCGAATTGGACACTCATTGGCGCAGGTACTTTCACTGGTCCAGAAGCTGCACAAAAGGTGCGTCCTGCTCTTTCGCCCGACCTGGTGACAGTCACGTCGATTGTCACCCACGGGCGGCTCGCTTCATGCGACGGCTTCATGAGTGCTGGCGGGAGACGTCGATTTCAGTCACGCTCTTCGGTTCGCCAGCACCTCTAAGGCTGCGAAGATCGTAGAACTGCGCAGCTACTGCATCGAAACCCCGAGGGAATAGTAGCTTCCGAGCGCGCCGGCGAAATCCAATGGCTTCGGGTCAAGGTTGCGTGAGTACTGGTGAGTGTCTACGACGCCGCCCCACATCCCTGTCGATGCCACGCGGGACTTGAACGTCCCGAAGCAGAGTAGATCATCCCGGTTGGCTGAGAATTAAGTGGTCACACCTCGACGACTCCATACGCGACCGCGCAGGGAGTATCTGCGGCGAGGGCGATAGCGTGATCAAGATCCTCTGCCTCGAGGATCATGAAGCCTGCCACAGGCAGCTCAGCTTTCATAAGGGCGTTGTCTTCGCGCTGAACAACTCGTCCCTCAGGATTGCGGACCTGCACTGGCTTCCCTGCACGTCCGATTCGCGACCCGCGTTTAGCCAGCTGCTCATCGTGCGCATGCGCATGATCGTCGACCTTTCGTGAATAGGCTCGGCGAGAACCCCCGCGAAGTGGTTGCAGTATGCAATCGCATTGAGTGCATCATAAGTGATGGCAGATTGCAATCAGTAAGAGGGGTAATGTGATGGCGGAACCCTGACTAGGAGCCGATGTCCGCCAGCGCTGAAGTGACCTCTTCCAGTAGGGCATCCATGTGGCTGTTGCGCGCCTCTTCGTCGGGATTATGCATCGCGAGGCGCTGTAGTTCGAGCACTCGGCCATAACCGGTGGTCAAGCAGAAGCTGTGGTCAATGTTGCCGGTTTGGGTCTGTAGGGCTTCGAAGCACTCCCAGTCGTAACCGCCCGTGGCCGCCGAGCGCTCGAAAATCTCGAACCCGTCTTCTTCGAAATAGTGTTGGGCGCTGTCGACGGCGGTGCGGAAGCCGGAATCGGAAGCGCTCGAAACGGGTGCATAGCCGCCGTCCTCAGCACTGGGAATGTAGGCCAGGAATATCATGCGGCTCTGCTCATCCGCTGCCATGTAGTCCCGATGGATAGTGTGCTCGGCAGGGTTGGACTGTGAGTTCGTCAGTCTCATGTCGCCGAGTTCGGCTGGCATAGCGTTGAAGGAGTTGGTGCGCACGCCATCTTGCTCATCTAAGTCGCCGTCCTCATTATCTGAGGTATCGGTACCTTCAGTTGCGGTCGATGTCTCTTCTGGAGTTGGAGCTCCGGAAGCCTCCGTGGGCGCAGGACTGTCTGAGGGGGACTGCGTGGTGGTGGGATTCTCGGATTCGGGGGAATCAGCCTCGAAGGAAGGAATGCAACCGACAAGTGCGAGTGCAGAGGCAGTAGCAAATACTGTAAGTTTCAGGACGGGCCTATTCATTGCACCATCCTATGCAGTCTCTGAAAGTCGCGCCCAAGGGGATCGCGCCACGCAGCCTCATGGAGATGTCACGCGATCCCAGGATGTCGATTGCCGTTCGCTACTCTTCTGGCCTGATGACCATGTACCAGCGCGTCCCCACGAGCACCAGTTCGACCTCGATAACTGCGAAGGGCAAACGGCGTTGGCTCGTACGCATAAATTTCTCGACGACCATAGTGACTAGAAGAAGCTGACAAGGAGTTGGATGCCTACACTGGTGTGCGTGACCCCGGTGACCGCCTCCGCTCAGGCCCCCGAGATTTTCGGAGGGGTCCACCTCAGCCTGCTCGGGCTGACGGCCCTGCTCAGCGTTCTGACCCTATGGGGTGTGCGTCGGATTCGCGGCACCGATTTGGAAGCCTACGCCATCAGCATCGCCGGGTGGGCTCTGCTGGGGGTATCACTCTGGAGGATGGTCTGGTTCCTGCTACCGCAGAACTGGGATGTAGAGAATTCTCTACCGCTGCACTTCTCTGACGCGCTGCGATTCATCGCGGCCATTGCGCTGATCACCAGGTCACGCTGGGCGATCGCTATCTCCTATTTTTGGGGACTGACACTGAACCCCCAAGCCCTGCTGACGCCCCATCCGAATATGCTTATCGGGCCGTCACTGAGCTTCTTCTTCTATTGGGGCCTCCACATCGCGGTGCTTCTCGTCCCGCTAGCGTTAATTTGGGGTGTGGGATATCGCCCCGGATGGTGGGACTTCCGGGTTGCTTATGGTGCAGCAGTGGTGTGGGCTGCTTTCGCAATGGCAGCCAACGGCCTGCTCGGGACGAACTACGCATTCCTCAATCACCACCCTGAAGGTGCCTCGCTGCTCGACCTCATGGGGCCTTGGCCCATCTACGTGCTGTGGCTAGCTGTCATCGCAGGTTGCCTGTGGGCGCTCATGACATGGCCCTGGACGCGGCGGAGATTCAAGCAGGGCGCAGCCCGGGAATCTCCGTCTAGCGGGTCAGTAACATGAGCTGATGAGCTCTCGAGAAGATGCTGTTGCGTTCTGGGACGAAGAGATCGGACGGTGGGTTTGTGGCGAACACGACCTAGGCCCCAAGTTGCATCGCTGGATGAGTGCGTACAAGGGCCAGGGAGCGGGTGCCGTCGAACTTTCTGCGTTCCTAGAGCCATACATAGGCCCACTCGCGGGCCGCTCTACCCCGGCCCTCGTCATGTTGGGCCTTAACCCCGGAGCAGCAGCGATTGAATTCCAGGGCCAGGAGGGTCTTTTCACACGGGAGATCGCAGGCTCCAAATACAGCCAATGGGCAGCGACCTCGCCTTACACCAGCCAAGCGTGGGAATCAGTCAAAGGCAAGAACAGGTATCACCGAAACCGGCTGAAATTCGCGCGCCGACTACATAAGAATGAGGACATTCAGGCTAACGCGCTGCTCTACCTAGAGCTCTATCCCTTCCACTCGAAGCGAGTCTCGGCAACTATTGACCCGGATCCAGACTTGCTTCATCGATTCGTCTTCGGGCCCCTCGGGGAAATCGATGTCGCGCACATCTTCGCCGTTATGTGTTAACTGAAAAGTGTTGAGTCTCGGCTAGGCTCACGATGTGACTGTTGACACAAGTGAATCACCACCGAATCTGGCTCGAGTTCTTGAAGTACGCCCGGAAGTTATCGGAACCATGGCCGAACCGCCAGGTTGGCTGGACGAGGCTCTCCGTTCGGTTCCTGAATGGCGCCGCCGAGATTTTCCGTTCTATATCCCAGTAACTGCTGATGGGTTGATTTGCCGGCCCGTCGTTGAATGGGCGCGAGCATTTCGCTCTAGACACACCGCGTCCAGTTACGCATCCGACGTCGCGGCGTTTTTTTGCTTCCTAGGGCCGGGCGTGGATTGGCTAATGCTCGACCGTGAGGGCATCAACTCTTATATTGAATGGCGACTCTACGCGACGCCAGTGCGCCGCCATGGTGGTGTGCAGCTCGGTGTGGATCCCAGGACGATGGCTCGTAACCTGACTGCCTTGCGGGGTTTATATGACGTGGCTGTTGGTATGAAGCTAGTTGCAGGGAATCCGGTGCCTCCTGGGGTCATAAATGCAACGCGTGGGCAGCTGCGTTCCGATGCAAACTGGTTGACTCGTCGGGCGTATCAGCGTTGGAGGTATGAAGGATTGTTGGGCCTCGGGGCTGAACGGGAGGATCTCTTAGTGATGAGAGAGCGGAACGCGGCTTTCGCTGACCTGCTGTACCACACAGGGATGCGTCGGGCGGAAGGAGCTGGGTTACTTACCCTAGAGATTCCTTCCGCGAAATTCACTCCCCATTTGGTGCGTGGGCGGGTCCCTGCCTCGCTGGCAAAAGGCTCCCCGCAACGGGGCAGAATTTTCTATCTCGATCGGCGTGTGCTGCAGACACTTGAGACCTACATATCTGGTGCACGGGAGGTGGAAGTCGCGTTCGGTAAGGCTAGTGGTATTTACGAACACGATCCCGATCCGCTTATCATCAAGCGTATGGAGCGGTTGGGAGGCATAGTCTCAAGAGTCCTGGTCGAGCGTCCGGCAAAGGGCGAGTCGGGGTGGCGGTCACTAGATAAGTTGACCCGCGCAGAACGTACCCGTTCGTATGCACTGGACGCCCATGGAGCCAGGAATCCCCTGGCTCTCTGGCTGGCGCATGGCGGACTGCCGCTATCTGATCAGGCCTGGAACGGAATATTCCGCGCTGCATCCCGAAGGACTGCGAAAGATCCCGGGTTTATCCCTGAAAATGGGCTGCTCATCGAGGACGACACGCGCATAAACGTCCACCCTCATATGCTGCGCCACTCATTTGCCCTCTATGTGTTCGCGTTGGGTGCGCGAATGGAGCTAGGAGGAGGCTTCACGCGGAGGACGTTCAATAGGTTAGTGCGTGAACAAAATATCTGGCTGCGGGTGCAGAACTTACTGGGCCACGCCAGCTTGGAAACAACGCGTACTCACTACCTTGCGCCCGTGCTAGCGCTGGAGTGGGAATGGTTTCTAACGGCGGCGAACGATGCACCGATGGTTATTGATGAAGCCCTCTCAGCACTCTCCGCCGGGGATGATCGGGTCATAGACGCGGCGGGAGTAGACGTTGCGCACGGAGATTACTAACCACACGAGTTTGGTCGTGACGACCGCGGGACGTCGCTCCGATACCCAGATACTGGACTTCTCAACGGTAGACGCGGGCCCCTCGCTCCAACGTGCGCTAGCGGAGCGTATGGCCGCTTTAGCCGCGGTCGATGGAACTTGGGGGAGCCCGGTGACGTTAGAAAGGGGACTCGTTGCCCTACGTTCGCTCTTCCGAGGGGCTGGGGTCATCGACGTTCAGGACCTGACACCGAACATCTGGCGTGAGTCATTGCTGCGACTATCGCCATCGACCCGAGCCGCACGTGCAGCACAATTAGGGACTTTTTTCTCGGGTATGCCGAGACTGCCAAAGGATTTCTCAATGGCGGTGGAAGCGACGAGGATCGTTCGGCTTGCCCCCGAAGAAGTGGGAGAGGTGTTGACTGATTCCCAGATAGAGCTTCTCCGGCAGGTCTGCTTTCGTACTGTCCGAGAGGCTCTTAGCCGAGTGAAAACTGGTTGGGAATTGATTGCCCGACATCGCTCCGGGGATCTCATTGATCCGACCGACGTCACCTACGCGGCCGTGTTGGATGAGATCGCCAGGACTGGCGGCATCGCCGACCGGCACACTTGGAATCCGGGCCAAAGACGCGTTCCACCTTCGGCGCTCAAACGCATGTACGGGGGGAAAAGAGTTCATGTGACGGCATCTGTCATGCCGGCCTTTGAAGCTCTGTACCCAACATGGGAAGAAGCCGTCGCTTGCGCACTAGCACTGACGGTCACATGCGGCTGGAACCTGAGTACGGCCACCGACCTATCGGTTTCTGACATTACCCGTGTCGATGCTCGGGATAGTTCAGAGCCAGTCCACCTCCGAGTCCGCCTGTCTAAAGGCCGGCTCGGCCAGGTTACTGACTGGACCGAGTCATATTATGATCGTGGAGCCCGTTCGAAGGCACGTCTGCTGCTTATGGTCGAGCAACTCACTGAGGGCGCGCGAACGACTCTCGGCGAGGTGGGCTACCCGTCAGATCAATTGCTGGTCTGCATGACGAAGTCGCTGCAAGGGGCTAACCGAACCGCATCCGGCTGCCCTCTCTCTTCCTGGTCTGATCTTTACCCTCGGACAGTGCTGAGTTACCTGGCGCAGTGGCGAAAAAGGCACCCAGAACTCTCGTTCGCCACCCCGCGCGCTCTGAGGCATTTCTTTGTTGTTCAGGAACACCCGCAGGGACATTCTTTCGATACCAATTCCGATTATGTTCTTCGGTCTCCTCGAGTGCGCGTGGAAGTCCAACCCGTCGTGGAGGAAGGTATCCAGGCGGCATACGACGAAGTGATGGCCCGGGTCGTAGCAGATGATGAAATAGAGAGTTCGGCCGCCCCAGTTGCCAGCCGGCTCGGAGTCCTCCACGAGGTAGTCGACGGCAGGCGCGATACAGTCACCGCCGCCTGTCAGGATCACGATCATTTTCCCGGCACAGACGAGCCGTGCCGTGCCTCCTTTCTAACGTGCTTCACCTGCCGCAACGCAGTGGTGCTCAAGCGTCATTTGCCCCGCATCATGGCTCTAGTCGACCATTTGAACGCGCTGCGCGCTGTGACGCCGGCTACAGTATGGGAAAGTCGCTTCGCAGTCCATTTGGCTCGAGCCTCGTCATTGACTGAGCCGGGTCGCTACTTTTCGAACCGCGACGTTGACGGTGCGCGCGCCGTCGTAACGGAAGACGACCGTTTGGCGGTCAAGCGTCTTATGGCGCGGGAATGGGACGAATGAGTCAACCCGAAAACGTCTCGAGGGACCGATGGGAGCTCCACCCCGGTGTGCCCGTTGTGCCTTTCGCAGACGATGATGCTTTCGTCAACAGACCACGCCGATCCGATTGTGCGAGTTTGCCGGTCACGCGCGTGGCTGAGCCCGAGTGGCCATTGCACCACCTAGTGCACGCGGATCACACCAACAGTCGCAAGATTCGGTTCGACCGGTTTGCCCCAGAGTTCAGAGATACGGCCAGGGTCTACCTGTATAACGTACTGAACACGCCACCTCAACGACGTACCGTCAACATGAAGACAACGCTGCCTGCCCCTGTCACGGTTTATTCTCTGTGTAATGCATTGCTCCACTTGACTGCCTGGATGTCGGTCCAGGGACTGACTTTCGCCGACTTAACTGCAGAGGCTTGGAGCGCATACGCTGACGAGGTGGCGGGGGAGCAGTCATGGGGGTTCGCTCATAAGAGGGCTACGCTGATTGCTATTGGTCGGGTTTGGTCGCACAACACAGACCTCCCGGCGTCTTACTATTTCTCGGCACCGCCATGGTTTGGGACGGATTTTGGCCGGTGGCTCGGTAGGCAGTCCCTGACTCTGGAGAATCGTACGGAACCGTTGACGCCGGACTTTGTTTCCGATCTCATGCATGCTTCGCAGGCCCTGATAAGCGGCTACTTGGACGGGACGGTGACACTGGGTAGCCGAAGTCGGAGTTGGTGGGTCCAAGCGCGAGCATGGGCCATTGATCAGGGATTCACCGTCCCTGAAAAGGTCGGCGTCACTGCTGCGCAAGGTGAGGCTTGGAAGGCTGCCACGGATTGGGTGCCTCGGTTCGACAGAGGTGATGTGCGAGCAGCATGCTTCATCGTGATCTCGTATCTCACGGGAATGCGTCCACAGGAAGTCCTCCACCTCGAACGTGACTGTCTCTCAGTGGCGACTGACTCAGACCCGCTGAGCAGCACCGTGACTCGGTATCGCATTAGGGCACGTTCGTTCAAGAACGTGCGTGACTCCTCTGGTAATTCCATTGGTTCCGGCCGAGAACGCAAGCAGCCATGGGTCACTATTGCCCCTACTGCGGAAGCTATCGAGGCCCTAAAGACGTTGAACCCAGAGGAACGTTATCTTTTCGCGCTTCTCTACAAAGGCAATAAAGTGAATGGAAAGGATCGGCAACGTCGCGGCGATGTCGTCTCCGTCGATATTTTGAGCCAATCGTTCGAACGACTCGTCACCAAGTGGAACAAGCGCGCCTCACACGACAATCGTCGCGTCATTCGTCTCTTCACACACACAGGTGCCGAAGTGACCGCCCGAAATGTTGTCAAGACCGAGCTCCGGATACCGGAAAGTGACGTGAAGAAGTCCAATACCGTCAGTCCAAGCCAGTTTCGCCGTACGCTCGCCTGGCATATAGCGAATCAACCTGGGGGCGAAGTCGCTCTCGGAGTGCAGTACGGCCATCTCAAGACTGTCATTTCTCTCGGCTATGCCGGTAGGGGGGAGAGCGGGTTTCCCGATGAGCTCGAACTCGACGAGCTCTTGGCAAATTGGGACCAGGTAGAGACGATGACTCGCGAAGTGGGTCAAGGGTCCACGATCAGTGGCCCGGCTGCCCCGCGGGTCCGAGAATCCCTCAGCCAGTTCACAGAGTTGTTCGAAGGAAAGGTCCAAACCGAAGCTGAGCTCAAGCGATTAAGTGGTGCCGGGCTGCACCCTATTTACAATAATCCACGCGCTCTCAACATTTGCGCCTATAACTCAGCTCTCGCGTTGTGCCATCCGGACCGTCAGGAAGACACCGATCGACTCACTCCGGACCTGGACAACTGCCAGAGGGGATGTCCCAACATTGCAATGCTGGACAGTCATGCCGGTGCTAAGGCCGCCGCCCGTCTTGACCTTATCGAGGAATCCCAGTATCTCCCTCTGCCGCTGGCCGAACGTAGTCGAACCATTGCAGCCAACTTGCAAAGAGACATTGACCGGCACCACACGGCACAGTCGTCCAAGCCACAAGCACTCAGTGAGGAGGAGCCATTATGACTCGACGAGGCGAAGACCCCGTCGAACGAGATCTACTCGTCACCGCCCTCATTCGCACCCTTCGTGGTGAAACCAGCGTCAGTTCCGGCCGAGTGAGTTCCAAGGCCATCGCATCTGAGGCTGGACTGCCCCGTACTTCTTTGACCCACAAACACCGTGATCTCAATGAGCTAGTCCGACTAGTCAAAGAGCTCGACAAGAAGGCACGAAACAACCAGTCAGAAGAGGTCAACTCTCTACGCACCCAGAATGCGGAGCTCCAGGCCCTTGTTGACACTCTCGCTGCCCAGGTCACTCTAGCGAGTATGCGTCTCCGCGACTCCACCTCTCATCGGCCTAAACTCGTCGCAGGACCCAGCCATGACGAGGAATCGCGGTGGTGATCGGCGTCTCAACCTAGCGCTCCACATGGCTGTGGTCACGCGAATGCGTAGGGACTCACGGACCCGGGCTTACGTGGAGCGTCGAACTGCCGAGGGTCGCACGCGCCAAGAGATCCGGCGCTGTCTCAATCGCTACCTCGCACGCGAGATCTGCCGCGATCTCGACAGTGCCGCCACCCAGCCCAGCACGAACTTGACAAACATAGGAGTTTCAATGGGCCCCGAAGCAGGTATACGGGACTGCCCTAGGGTTCCGGAACCTGATCAACTACATCACACGAACGTTGCTCGATATCGGAGGGGCAGGCCACACCTACACTCTGATCTGCGATTAGCCGGTTTACGTCGGTAGGTGATCCACGATAGTGCCGATGTATACGCCACTATCTAAGACTGCAAAATAGATTCGGTTGGTGTCGGGGCGAAGCTTCGTGTGCCATTCGCAGCGAACCATAACTTGCCCGAATTGGAAGTCGCGGCGCTGCATCGCTTTCGAGTTTTTGTGAGTTTGTGGACTGTCTGGGGAGGCGGGCACGCCCAGTCCTTGCATTTCTGCCTGGCGCCTCCGTGTGGTGACGTTCTCGGCCCAGACTCTAGGTGCGTGGTCATTAAGAACTCCAAGGTGATGTGTGAGCGAGCTAAAGTTGTCTGAGGGAGAGCCTGAGAGCCTGTTTAGGTGTTTCCATGCAGAGTCGGAGAAGTGAAGGTTCGGAAACATTTCCTGAGAGAAAGCTTGGATCGCCTTTAGGCCAGCGTCTTGATCGTCCATGCATGCGGAGCGCCATACCTTAGCCATGGCATTCAATGCCGTTGAGTGACCGGGGGGTGCGGTCAACTTGTGCAGGCGGGACCTCACACAGTCTTGGCAATCGCGACTTTGCCAGTTCCAGCAATCCTCAAGTGTTCGCAGTGCTACCTGCGGCTGGTCCCCCGTTGCTTGGATGTCCTTTATGAGGCGCTCAAGATTCTCTCCATGGCCTAGGGCAGAGCTGTAATCGGTCCTGACATGTCGTTCGCAGATCGAGCGCTGATCCTGAGCAGGGTAAAAAGTTCGCGGTACCAGCTTCTGCAGGATCGTCCAGAAGTCATTCTGCGAAATCACGCTCTCGTCTGGTCTCTGGTCGGCGAGCTCATGAAGGCCTTCGAGTGAGTTGGGACCTACTAGTGCAAGTTCGTCTCCGTCATCGATCCATGAGAGCAGTCGAACCCAGAATTCTCGCTTTGCCGCCGATTCCGTTGAAGGTATAAAAATTTCTGGGTCGAGGAGTTGTACCGGTTCAACTGGCATTGGACGTTCCTGAGGTTCGTCTTATATTGGCTTGAAGGATGGCCCTAACGTCTTCCTCGGCCGACGATAGGAATCCCTGGGGCCATTCGCTTAGATTGCCGAACTCAGTAAGAGTCAGTTTTCGAGCCCGCGATCCCGTCAGATCGGGCTCTACAAAAATGATGTCGACCTGATCGAGTGCAATGGCGTTCTCCGCGACACGGCGTCTTACTCTAGTAACGAAGGAATCGCTATGGGTTTCTATAATGATCGCCATGTCAGGTCTGGCGGTCATCAGGAAGTCTGCGAGACGAGCTTGGACACCGGGGTGCAGGTGCAGTTCGGGTTGCTCAACGATGAACAGTGCGCCTTGAGGCGCGGCGAGCACTCCGACCAACAGGGGAAGCGTCTGACTGACTCCGACTCCCACTGACGTTAGATCGCGTACTCGCCCAGAAACGGCAAGGTCTAATCCAACGCCTAACTTCCCGTGTGAGCGTGCCGAGACCGCGTCCCCTATATCGAGATATGCGAGCCAGTCATTCACCGCATTAGCGAGAGAGGACCTTATGATCTGACCATCAGGAGCCGTATATGTCGTATTGGAATCACTTGAGCGCGAAAGCACAGCTGCGCTGTACTCTCCACGAGTTCCCACAGGCAGGCTACGTGCAAGTTCGTTCCAATGGTTCCAGACTACGCGCGGTTCATCTCGCAGAGGCCCGAGATATTGGACACGATCAGCTACATCCCTGAGTGTCTCGCTGAGCATCGAGATAGCCGTGAGGCTGGAGCCTAGCGAACCTTCCAACGTGTTCTCAAGAAGCCCCATTGCTGTCGATCCATATCTCCAGTGGGGACCTCGGATGGGAAGAACGACGTAGGGGGAGCGGGCTCGCATTTCAACTGCCACATCTATTAACTCGCTCCGTTGACTTTCGCTGAATCCTCGCCAGGTTGGTTCAAACGATAAGATGCCTCTACCTCGGAGCTTCTGCACGTGGTCGACTAGCGACTGAACGCGTTGGTCCTTTGTCGCGGTTGCCTCAGCCAGTAATTGGACAAATTCGCGGAGTACCGGCCACCTGCCGGTTCTGGCGCCGGTAGGCGAGCTTGGTTTTGATCTTTCGCGAGGAAGCTCTTGTAAGAATGCCTGAACCGCCTCGCGATATCGAAATGCGATTTGCTCCGGTTTCATAAGTTGCACAACGGCCACTGGTCGCAGACCTTGCATGACTACGTATGTTCTCAGCTGCCTACTCTGGCTCCCCAACAGCGACTTGAGATGGAGAGCGTGACTAGGCTTGACGCGGGAAGCCACTTCCATCGCTTCCCGAACGTCGCTTGCCCTCGAGTTCGCATGGGATGCGACGAGCGGATTCTCGTCCCCACCAGACCGCGAGATCTCCAATCTTTGGGGCTGCAGGTTGGTGTTATCGGAGCTGGGCTTAAGCATGTATTGGGCCTGTAGATGGACCTCGAGGAGGCTGTCGTCGGCGTCGGGGTCGGCGTCGAAACCTGGCAGAAGATCTAGGGCAAGTGAGATACTTCCCGTGGCAGAGCTCTCACGCACGAGGTCTACGGCATTGCCGAGTCTAACCAGTGGGCCATTGAGGGCGACCGGTCCCTCGCTGTGGAGGCTTTGAGCGCTGAGTAGCAGTGACTGAATAACAGATGATTTGCCACTGCTGTTTACCCCGGTCAATATCGAGATCTTTCCCGGTGCGATATCCAAATCTGCTTCAGTTAATCCTTTGAAGTCTTTCACTTGCCAGAGCATTTTAGTTGCATCCTAGAGCTAATGTAGTTTACGTCTGCTAAACGATATCGGTTCAACCAAGTGGTCAACTGAATCACCCCGCCGTGCTTGGAGACTCTGGAGAACCCGGCTTTGGTGGTGTCGATAGCTATTTGTTCTCATGCCGCGGTCATGACGCGATTGCATTCGCATTCTACTGGGCTGACCCCCGAGCTGTGCGATGGCGGCGTTGGACACCTCACAGTGGAACTGCAACTAATGTAGATCACCGACGGTTTCCGTGGAACAGACATTCGCCGGCACGTAGGGAACGACGTTCCAGGCCGAAGTCCAACCAGTGGTCCGCTTTCAGGGTCCTTATGACGGAGCTTGTTTGTAGAGAGGTCCATTCGAAGTGTGCTTGGACTTCGCTCCACGTGGGTCCTTCCCCGTTCCGCTCTCGGTATTCATTCACCCAATGAGCCACGTCCGACGCCTGCTCCTCAGTGGGTTCAAAGACAGGTGATTCTGCGCGACGCCGCTTGCGTCGCTTGGCTTGCTTCTGGTGGAGTCTGCCCTTTTTCATGAACAGGCGTTTGAGCTTCGTATTTGAAGGACTAACGCGGTTTCGGACGAGTTCATCGGCAAGGCGTGCGTAGACACTCTCTTTGGGAAACTCCGGGGTATACGGAGCCAGCTCGGCGATTCTCTCTGGAGTTGCCGCTTGGTGGCAGCGTTCTAGCCACTCAGCAGCGAGTTGTTCTCGTTCTTCCTGTGGCAGGTCTGGTCTGTGCGGGATACGGGGTGGAATGGGCGGTGGCTTCGAAACAGGGCCCTGGCTGCTCTCCATTGGGCGCGCTCCTTCTTGGTGGGTCGAGATGTTTCCTGTTCATTACATCTGACATTTCGCAGAAGCAGAAGCGCTTCTTGGTGAAGGGACTTATTCGCGGCTCGCTTTAAAGCCATTTTCGATAACAGATCGTGCCCTGAGACCGCTGCGTTGGTGAATCATAGGTGATGGGGCCAGGCCTTCCCTCCACCCTCTCAGATCACTTATCCACGGTGCGGGCTCTCTCGTTCTAAGCTGTTCTTATGCCCCGCCGTTTTCACACGATCCCGGAAGTCGCCGAAAGCCTGGCCACCAGCGAGCAACAAATTCGCGCCCTACTGCGCAACGGGGACCTCGAAGGTGTCCAGATCGGCGGCCGCGGACAATGGCGCGTCGAGGACGACAAGCTGGAGGAATACATTGAGCGGATGTATGCGGAGCAGCGAGGTCAGTGACACATGAATCCGCTTCCCGTCTGAGGTAGCCGCGGGTTTGAGCTTGAGCGGACGTGGAGCAGTTTTGTGTGCTAATGAAAGCGACGCCCGTCTGACAGAACCCGCTCTAGACCGACTGCCGAAAGGTTATTCCGGAACCAATCGTGAGCAATTAGGCTGGCAGGCCGACCACCAGAGGTGCGTAGAAGACTACTGGACCATATCTGAGGTGGCCCACCACTTCCGGGGTAACGCTCCCTATCCAGCACGGTGAATGCCGCCTCGCGTAGGCTCTCCCCTCCATCTCCCGCAGAAGTGCGAAACCTGGCACGGCCGTTGGAGGAGCGGTCGAATGGGGCTCCGTATTCGTTTTCGATGTCATCAAGTAGGTGGGCCGGCACTGCAATTTTCGTCACTATTCGGTCGAGCCCTGTTCGGTACATTGGCGAATCTTCACTAACCCCTATAACTCCGCGGAGAGCGCCATCGGGCTCCTGCCATCGCCATTTGAATGAGGAGAATAAACCGTCCGAAGCCTGGTCGTACATCTCTGATCCGAAGCCATGCGCTTCTAAGAGGTACTTATCAACTAGTTGACGGGGGTATAAGTCCTCAGCAGTGTCAACTGTGTTTGGATCGGCCATTGGGGAGGGGACCAAGCGCTCAATTTCAGCGTGGGGACATTTTCGTGCCCAGTTGACGAGATCCCTGAACTCTGCGCCTGACACTTTCAAACGGCCGCTTTCGAAACTTTCCAGGGACTCGAGGTCCACGTGCTGGAGAATCTCATCCAGCCGTGTACGCAAGCTTTCAAGACCAATTCGATATGGCTGGGGACCCCTTCTCGGATCGAGTAATTGTGCGGCCAGCGAGAAGCGACGCTCGCGTTCCCACAATCCACCGGGGTATCCGAGATCGAGGTGCTGCCAGAATCTCACGTCCACCCCACTGTTGAACCCGTTTCTGACGTGATCCCAAGGCCACGTCTTCTCCGCTGTGGGGGCAACCCCCCAGCGTGCGAGCGGAAGCGGTAACTCCTCAGGGTTATCCCCCTGTTGGGAGCCCACGGGTGTCTCGGGTGTTGAGTACCAGCCGATATTGATGAGCCCACGATTCACATTGACGTCGAAGACGAGATGCTCATCCTTGGCAGGTAGCGGAAAGACCAGCTCTTTGTAGAGGGGAACAGTTCGCTTGACGTAGCCGACCGTATGTTCCACTCGTCTCGCTTGTAGACCGGGATCATTTGGAGCTTTTTCGATTCGTGAACTCCGCCTCGAACTCTCCCGAATGAGCCAAAAGCCAGCGCCTAAGTCCTGTGCAAGGCAACGCATAATTATGTCGTTGTAGGTGTCCCAAGACGATTCGTCTAGCGCGATCGCGAGAGCCCAGCGCCAGATTTCGAACTCGGCACTTGACCTCGTCGCTTCTTCAATGAGTTGCGGGTCATTTTGGAATCTCTGGGCTGCGAACCACTGCTCTAGTAGAGGCAGGGTGAAGTGTATCTGGTCATCATCGTCGGACCGACGCACAAGCCCGGTCTCGAGCAGTGTCAGTCGTTCTGGCTCGCTCATGCCATCGCTGCGGTCCCTGCGTGTGCCGTTCACCGCGAGTTGCTCTAGTAGGCGCGCGATCTCAGCGGTGCCTACGCTCGTTCGGACCATGCCTGGTCTGCGCAGTGCCTTTGCCACAAGAGCGCGCATCAAGCCTGCGCGACTCAATTGTGTCTTACCATCGCGTTGGACCACAGCAGCTGCGAGAGCGAAGAACGGTAGTTTTACGTTCTCTTTGAACGCGGGATTCTGCAAGGCTTCGTGGGGCCTGGTCCCTGAAACTGTGTCGATCAGGCTCAAGGCAGCTTCGGTGTCGAGGGGAGCTTGGACATGATGATTCGTTTCTGTCAGAAGGAGGTGTCCATCAAGGACACCCAGCCGAGACGTCAGGAGAATCTTAGATGCGGGGTACTTCATGACCAGAGCGTTGGCGTCTTCCAGAACTCGGGAAGCTCGCTCACTACGAATTTCATCCAATCCGTCGATGACCAGTGCGACGCCACGCGCGCGTAATGTAATAAGCCCGACTTCGCTTTTGAGGCGATCTTCGAGGCTGATCTGTTCGACCACCCGCGCACCGACGTGAATGGGCACTGGCGCTCCCTCGCCTAGTCGATACCGCTCAATCTGCTGTGTCAGCCACGCCTCTGCCTGCTCACTCTTGCCTGATCCATAGGACCCCTCGAGCAGGTAGATGCTGCCTGAAGTTACAGAGAGGCTTGTTTGTCGTAGGCGCTCCAAGTGCTGCTCTAGGTTAGCGACGCTGAGGTCGAAGGATTGGAGGCGATTCTCTCGTCTTATTTGAGCTTCGTGTTCTTGTAGCGTCGCCCAATCGGCGCGATCAAGTCGGAGAGCTGGTTCGTCTGTATTCCTGAGGCGTCTTAGCACTTCTGCACGGAACTCTCCGTGCAGCGACTCAAGCTGTGCGCTTACCCGCGGGTCATCTTTCCCTACGGCGCTAAAGGCCAGATGAACTTGCTGAACGATTGATAGAGCTCGGGAACGTGTGGGGGCACTATCCGTCCAGTGAGGGTGGCCTCTTAATGCTTGGTCCAGGTCTTGGACAAGGAAATCCGTGGATTGCACATACGAGTCTCTGAGCGGCTCTACTGGAAAGCGACGAAGCCAAGCAAAAAAGGGCCAGAAAGGAACAGTGAAGGTTACCCGTTTCCGCACTATGCGAGCGACTTGATATCGGAGCCTCAAAGATGAAGATGCCTTGAGAGCGCTCTGGTAGACAACAGTGGTTGCCGGAGACGCCCACAGTTCAGTCACTTCCGGAATCCTGAAGTAGCAGAGGGGGCAGCCCTTGAGTCAAGCGGACGGTTTCGACGCTGACGGTGGTGATCTTTTTGACGAGGTCAAGGATGTAGCGGGGGTTGCCCTGTTCTGAGGCCCAGTCGTTGGGGTCGTTGACGATCCCTGATGCCTTGTCAGTTTTTACCTGGTAGCGGTCGATGAGCCACTCGAGTGCGCTGCGGCTGCCGAGCATGTATTCGTGGGCGTCTTCGGGGATACCGGTCAAGGTGATGTTGGTGTTGTAGATCAGCCGGGACTTGTCTGCGCTGCGGGCCGGGCCGCCCCATTTCATCTTCTGCACCCGATAAAACCCTGGGGCGGCAGTCTCGCCGAGCGTGACCTCCTCGTTCAGGGGGTACGGTTCGGCGGCTTCGTAATTGATGTGCAGGTCTAGCAGCTTCTGGCCGCTCTCGGCAAAAGTCCAGAAGTCTGACGATGACTCAGGGAGAGGCATGCGTGGAAGCTGGCGCTTCAGCTCGGCGGCGAAGGTCGTGCGGTACTGCTCCGAGTGCAGCAGTGCGTAGAGGTGGGCGAAAATCTCGTCCTTGGTGACCTCGCTACCAAACGCGTGCCGATATCGGGTCAGAGTTGCGTCGGTGATGTTGTCGATGCGTCGGTGCCCATCGACTACGTTTTGGTCGTCAGCGTCCCGCAGACCGCTCAGCAGGTCCGGTCCAGCGGAGTCTACGGGTTCCCAGGTGTAGCGAGGGAAGAACTGGCCTGTGTCAAAGTGGTGCAGGTCGGGTATTCCGTTTACTGCCAGCACCGCGAATGGGAAGTTAGAAGCCGCACCAGTCAAATAGAAACCGTGGTTGGGGTGGTGTGGGGTGGGGAATATCGACGGCAGCTGATAAGTGCGCTCATTTAGCATGCTGTCGAAGTAAAGGAACTGCTTGGCGAACGGCCGGTAGGTGCCGATGCGAGTATTCTCTCGGCTTGGGGAGAGCTGCCGCCGTTTGGCCAGTGCGTCGAGGAGTCCTGCGTTCCACTTGATCCGGGTGTCGTCGTAAGTAGCGTGGGCTTTCGCCTCTTCGAGCCGTTGGGTGGCGCTGGTGCTGGTCGGTTGGAAGGTTTCAACATCGTGGTTGTAGGTGTCGATGAGGGTGTTCATGTTCTGCGCGAGGGCAGTGTGGGAAAAGTTGTAACACCATGTGTCGCGGTTGGTTTTTACACCAGCGGAGTAGGTGGTGAAGATCGGCGGCATCCCGGTGTCGCCTTTCTTGTCCCCCAGTGGAGGGAGGGTGTCAAAGGTGTCGCTGGATTGGTTAATCCATTCGCCCTTCGAATTGGGCGTGATGGTCTCCCAGGCGGTGGAGATGATGGTGGATTCATTGACGATAGCGAGTTTGTCTTCGCGGGTGAGATAGTCGCCGATATCGCGGTAGTGGAGGACGCAGTCGCCGGTATGGGCGGGGTCTATGACCCCGAGCATAATGGCGACCGTCGTGCGGGTTCCGCCTCCAAAGACGTTGCCTTTTTCCTTCCTTCGGTCCTCACCTGTGCCGCGAGCATGCCCCCTGAGGTTGTAGACGAAGAGTTGGTCGAAGTCCTCCACGAAGGTCTTCCGCAGTCCGTTGGCTGAGTTGGAGTCGATGTATCCGCCGTTGGAGACGTAGGCGAGGATGCCTCGGTCGCCGATGCGGTCGGTGCCCCAGCGGATGGCGCGGATGTAGGAGTCGTAGAGGCTGTTCTTGTTTTGCCCTGTGGTCTGCGCGGCATAGGTGTCGCGGATTCGGGCATCGAGGCTCGGGTAGCTGGCGTTGGCGTTGTTGTCGTTCGCACTCGTTTGACCGGCGGAGTAGGGTGGGTTGCCGATGATCACGCGGATGTCAGTGTCGAGTTGGCGTTTGGCACGTGTGTTGTTTGAGGTGAACATCTCCAAGTCGAAGGTGTTGTGCTCTTCGGTCATCTGGAAGGTGTCACCCAGGACGATCCCTTCGAAGGGCACATACGGGGCTTCAGCGTCGTCCGTTTGGTCTTTGATGAGCCCGTGGTAGGTGGCTTCGATGTTGATAGCGGCGATGTAGTAGGCCAGGAGCATGATCTCGTTGGCGTGCAACTCAGCAGAATATTTCCGCGCCAGGTCGTGGGGTGTGATTACCCCGGATTGCAGCAGCCGCACAATGAATGTGCCCGTTCCGGTGAAGGTTATGTGTACTGTCTGGAGGTGTCTCATGTACCCACTGACAGAACACCTGGAGA
>NZ_VAVZ01000004.1 GCF_005771525.1 Nesterenkonia salmonea
TTTCTGGGGTTCTTCGCCTGGTACCGAGGCCTCGGCATCGGCCCCGTTTCCACAGTGAGCCAAGTACAGCTCGTGCAACCGATCATGAGCCTCACCTGGGCTGCGGTGCTGATAGGCGAGACTGTCACATCCGTCACTGTTATCGGCGCCGGCGTCGTCATCTCCTGCGCCGCAGTCGCGGTCAATTCAAGGATGTCGCAGATACCGGCCGGCAAAACACCTGCAGGGCGCCCAGCTGCTGTGCACCGCTCGGCCACAAAGAGGAAGTAGGTTATTCACAGTGACGACATTTCTGCCCATCATTATCTTCTTCGTTGCCGGGGCTGCTACCCCAGGGCCGAACAACACCATCGCGATGGCAGCGGGGGCGAACTATGGATTCAAACGCACCATTCCTTGCATAGCAGGGGTGAATGTAGGTTTTCCTGTCATGCTCATCCTGGTCGGGCTCGGGCTGGGAGGCGCTCTCACCCAATGGCCGTGGGCACTCGATGTCCTGCGCCCCATTGGCGTGCTCTATCTCCTGTGGCTCGCCTGGCATATTGCCACGGCGCCGACCGATGTCACAGCACGCGGGCAGGGCAAACCACCAGGCTTCACACAAATGGCACTTTTCCAGTTCGTCAATCCCAAGGCCTGGACACTTGTGGTCGCGGCCGTATCCACCTATACCGGGTTCTGGAACTCGTTCTTCGCGGAAGTTCTGATCATCTCAGCGTTAGCCCTCATCTTCGGTACCCCTTGCACCGTCTCATGGACTTTGCTTGGAGTAGGCGCTGGAAAAGTGATCTCCAAAGCGTCCCATATGCGAGTGTTCAATGTGGTCATGGCGCTGCTGCTGGTGGCTTCGCTGATTCCTGCCTTGGGGCAGATCTGGGAATCAGCTCAACCGCTGCTTAGCTGATCTCTTGGGCCATTCTCCGGGCGGTGTCAACGAGTGATACCCGGTCAAGACTGTCGATCTCTGCGGGAGTGAACCAGGCAACGTCGTCGGTGGATCCGTCTTGTTCCACAGTGAGTTCGCCGCCAATGATGCGGGCACGGTAGACGATCCGCAGGTTCTGCAGCGGGATCCCCTCCCGTCCAGAGGTTGGTGTGCGCCGATCACCTGGAATGACGAGATTGTCGATCCCCAGCAGCTCAGTCACGTGAACCCGGTAGCCGGATTCTTCGAAGACTTCGCGCACCACAGCGTCAGCGGGATCTTCTCCGGGATCGATTCCCCCACCTGGCATGGTCCATCCGGACCCGAACCCCTGCTCCATCCAATGCGGGAGCAGCATTCGTTTCTGATCGTCAGTAATCACAGCGTAGGCGGAGATGCGAATATCCATAGCTGTGACGGTATCAGCGGGATAAGCGGCTTGCCGGGCGGAACGACGACGCCCTCTGCGGAACCGAAGGCGTGGTGCTGCCCCGGCTGCCGAGCGGGTACCAGTGAGAGTGAGTCCATTGCTGAGCACGACCAACAGGATCCCAGACCAGGCAATCAGGGGCAGCTGCTGATTGAGCAGAAGCAGGCCGATAATTCCCGCGAAAAGCGGATGCAGGGACATGCCCACTCCGAAGATCAGCGGACTCACGTGGCGCAGCACCACAAGGTCGAAAGCATAAGGAATTGCCGTGGCCAGCAGACCTGCCACACATGCGAAGAGGTATGCCTCCGGGGGCGGCTGCGCATGCCAGATGATCACGACCAGAATCGGCAGCATTCCCAGAGAGGAGAGGACGGTCGCAGCCGCGGTGCCCTGGACTCCTTTGACTCGGCGGCCCACCACGCGGTTCGTGAGAATATAGCCGGCCCAGCACATTGCTGCGATCAGCGCGACGCCGATTCCTAAGAAATCAGTGGTGGGGCTGGGCTGGGTGAGCAGCATGACGCCCAACATGGCTAGAGCCACTCCCACAAAGTCTCTCCCTCGACGGGATGACCAGGCGGCTACGGCCAAGGGGCCCAGAAATTCGATAGTCACCGCGGTACCAAGCCCTACTCGGTCAATTGCGGTGTAGAGGGCTGCATTCATGACAGCGAAGAAGAATGCCAGCAGGGCGACTGCTCTCCATTGCGCGCCAGTGAAGCTTCGCAGTTTAGGGCGAGCAATGGCGCACAACACAAGAGCGGCGGCTATCTGGCGGATTGCCACGACACCAAGGGGACCCAATGTGCCGAATGCGAAGGACCCCACGGCTGCGCCGCTCTGGGTACTCAGTGCACTCGTAGCTATGAGGGAAAATCCGCGGCCCTTGCGTCCCTTGATCCAACTGCTCATAGCAGCATTCTCTGATGTCACGCGCGGACTCACTAATGCGCGCCCAGTACCTCATATACGCTTAACGCATGAAGTGGGGCCTCCGACATATTCACTGTTTGGTAGCAATCTCAGATACGGGGAGCATCACCGACGCGGCGATAGCCCTGGGTATTTCTCAGCCGCAGGCGTCGCGAATACTCCGCTCCTTAGAAAGGGCCTGGGGTGTGACTTTGGTGAACCGGGCCGCTCGCAAGACGGTTCTGACCGAACAAGGTCGTCGAGCAGTCGAACAGGGGCGGCACCTTCTGACTTTCGCAGAGTCTTTGGAGTCAACTGCCCGTGGAGAACGGCTCATGCGCTTAGGGTATGTCTCCTCGGCGGCGGGGCGCTATACACCGTCGTTGCAACGGAGATGGAGAGAGTCTGTGCCAGGAATTGATCTGCGACTCATTCACGCCAAGGGTCCTCTGGCCGGCCTGGCTGAAGGTCTGACTGATGTTGCCGTACTTCGCAGAACTCCGGATCCCGCCAAGTATCGCAGTACGGTGGTAGGCACCGAAGGCCTCATGGCGGCCTGCGCGGACAACGACCTCTGGGGGCGGCGCCGGAAGCTCACACTGGAGGCCTTTGCGGGACGTCCGCTGGTAGTCAACACTCAGTCTGACCTGGAAATGGACCTGTGGCCTGTTGGAGTCGGCCCCCTAAGGGCGTTCGACGTTGACAGCGTGGACCATTGGCTAGACGCGATCGCAGCGGGCCGTGGCGTAGGCGTCGCGACCCGAGCCACCGCAGATCAACACCGCCCGATTGGTCTGCGGTATGTGCCCATCGCGGATGTGCCAGACATTGAGGTCCGCCTGTGTTGGCCTCGGGGGCAGGCGATCAGTGGTCTGGACACGCTGGAGGACATTTTTCGGAGTCTCTACTCCTGATGGTTTCCCTGACGGGCTCCGCAGCTCACCAGGACACTCGCACCTGCGGAGCACCTTCACTGTTCCACTGAAAAAGAGCAAGATGCCACAGCCCGGGCTGTTTCCGACTGGGATCAATTACACCGTGAGCTCCGAGCACGTCGAGTCGCCTGCGGACTGCCCATGGCCGGGGCTGACCGCCTTCGGCGACGACCTCTTGCCACGGTGCGGTGGCATCGGCGCGCTTCACCCCAGCTAAGCGGCAGGCCGCTTCATCTCGAAGGTCAAGTATCTGATCAGCCTGGACCTCAACCTCAATAATGTGCAGCTGCGGTGAGCGCGCATCACTATGAGCAATCATCGCCGCCTGTACGCCTTCGACGGAGGAGCTCAGATACAAAGCCGGAACGTGGGGCGGCGAGTAACGGCCGGGTTGCTGAGAGCCGGAGAGCGCAGCCACTTGATGTGCTGGATGAACTGCCCGGTAGAAGGATCCCGACACCTGGCAGAAAAACTGCCCGCTTCTGACCACCACTGGTCCTGTTTCCATGAGCCCAGATTACCGGGCTCGGCGTTGGGCAGCAGCGGTCCACCAGGCGCCAGCGATGATGGTGGCGCAACCGATCAGCTGCCAGGCCGTGGGGGCATCTCGGAACAGAAGAAACCCTAAGATGATGGCGAAAATCGGGCCTGTGAGCATCAGCGTGCTCGCCATGACTTCATTGAGGCCGGTCATGGCAATGTTGAAGCATAGGTACACCACCACTTGTCCGATGAAGGCAAGAGCCAGCAGCCACAACCAGTCCGGGGCTTGGGTCGGGACCTCGAACCGTCCCGAGACGACGGCGCCGAGTCCTGCGGTCACTCCTGATGTGAGACAGACAATGCTGAGCACGGTGAAGGGAGCAGGGCGCAGAGTCGTGGGGGCAGTGCGGCGGATGATCGCCAAATACGTGGCGTACCCTGCCCCGGCAATCAATCCTGCCACGACGCCGAACAGGTTGAGTTCGGCGTCGCCAAATGCTCCCGCTGCTAGAGCTACACCGGCGACCATCACGGGCACGATGAACACCAGCTGTTTCATGGGGCGAGTCCCCTCGAGGACCCAGGCAATGAGTGGCAGAAACACGATCTGCATATTGATCAGGACCGTGGCCAGCCCGGGACCGATAAGCCCAATGGAGGTGTTGTAGAAGCTGTAGTCAATACCGATGGCGACGCCGCCCACCATCGCACCTATGACGGTGGCTCTGGGCAGCGCCTGCTTGTGATCCACCCGCCGCAGCTCCCACACCACGAATGGGAGGAGCATCGGGACTGCCAAGAGACACCGGAACGCGGCGACGGTCATAGGCTCAGCGTCGAGATTGAAGATGATGGAGGCGGAACCGGCCATGGCTATGCTGCCAAGCAGCATCAGCATCACACCGCGGGCAGGAGTTATCACCTGCACAGTGTAGAGCTGGGTGGCGCCGCTATCTGAAACGGCGAAGGCGTAGCGAGTTCCCCACCACACTCAGCGACGACAGCACCATTGCAGCACCCGCCAACATCGGGTTGAGCAGACCTGCTGCGGCAAGGGGGATTGCGGCCGTGTTGTAGAGAAAAGCCCAGAAGAGATTCTCGCGAATGGTCCGCAAGGTTCGCCGGGAGAGCCGTACTGCGTCAGCTGCGGAGCGGAGGTCACCACGGATAATTGTGATATCAGCTGCAGCGATGGCGACATCAGTACCGGTGCCCATGGCGATGCCCAGCTCTGCCTGCGCCAGGGCGGCGGCGTCGTTGACGCCGTCTCCGATCATGGCCACAGTCTTGCCTTCGGACTGCAGGGCTCTGATCGTCGCCACCTTGTCCTCTGGAAGTGCTTCTGCCACAACGCTCGTGATACCCACCTCATCGGCAACTCGATGAGCGGCTCCTGCGTTGTCGCCAGTCAGCAGGAGCGGTTCCATACCCAGTCTCACCAGTTGCTCGATGGCCTCGGCGGAGGTCTCCTTCACCGTGTCCGAGACAGTGATGACACCGGCGAATACTCCGTCAATCGCCACCAGCACCGCTGTACTGCCGCGCGACTCTGCTTCGGTGACGAGATTCTGCACTTCGCTGGGCAGCTCTACGCCAGCGGTTCCCATGAGTCTGCGTTTACCGATGAGAACCCGGTGACCGCTTACCTCCCCAGAGACTCCGGTGCCCGCGTAATTGCGAAAATTCTCCGGCTGAGGAAGCGAGCCGCTGCGGGACCCAAGGGACTCCCGGGCGGCGTTGGTGATCGCATGCGCCACGGGGTGCTCCGAGGCAGACTCAAGGCTTCCCGCCAGTCGCAACAGTTCGGTGTCTTCGTACTCCCCGCCCCATTGGCGGGCCGATAACAGCGAGGTGAGCTGCATGGCTCCTGTGGTGACGGTCCCGGTCTTGTCCAGCACTACGGCGTCGATCCCGGTGGAGGCTTCCAGCACCTCGGGCCCCTTGATGAGGATTCCTTGCTGCGCTCCTCGGCCCGTTCCGACCAGTAGTGCTGTGGGAGTCGCGAGCCCCAACGCGCAGGGGCAGGCGATGATCAACACCGCAACGGCCGCGGTGAAAGCGGCCTCGGCTGGTGCCCCAAAGAATAACCAGGCACCCAGCGTGATGAGCGTGATGACAAGAACAATGGGAACGAAAACACCAGAAATCTTGTCCGCCAGTCGCTGGACTTCTGCTTTCCCAGACTGCGCCTCTTCTACCAGTTTGGCCATCTGAGCCAACTGCGTATCCGCTCCGATCCTCGTCGCGCGAACTACAAGCCGCCCGGAGGCGTTGATGGTCGCCCCGACCACCGAATCACCCTCAGCAACTTCTACAGGTACCGACTCTCCCGTCAGCATGGACATATCGACTGCTGAAGCACCCGAGATGACCACCGCGTCCGTCGCGATCTTCTCGCCGGGGCGTATGACGAACTCATCGCCCACAGTCAGTTCCTTGACCGGGATCCTCACTTCACGGTCGTTCCTCAGGACCGCGACATCTTTAGCGCCCAAATTTACGAGTGATCGCAGTGCTTCTCCGGCAGAGGCCTTGGAACGCTTTTCGAAGTAGCGTCCCAAGAGCAGAAATGTGGTCACCGCAGTGGCCACTTCGAAATACACATTGGCGGAGCCCATGGAATGACCTGACATCCAATAGGGCTCATCAAAGAGGGAGAAGCTGTGCCTCATCGAGGGGTCCCCCGCGTGCCCGAAGGACAGGGCGTACAGGGACCATCCGAGAGCAGCCAGGGTACCGACCGAGATCAACGTATCCATTGTGGCAGTCCCGTACCGCGCATTAAGCACCGCCGCACGGTGAAACGGCCATCCCGCCCAGAGAACGACGGGAAGGCTCAAGACCAGGGATATCCATGTCCAATAGTCGAACTGGGTAGCCGGCACCATGGCCCAGACCACAACCGGGATAGTGAGGATGCCTGACACGATCAGCCTGGTGCGAAGGATACGGAGGTCGCGGGCGCCGACGCTGGTGCTTTCCTCGTCGTCGGGCTCCGGTGGAACTTCTGCCGTGTATCCGGTCTTCTGAACCGTGGTGATGAGTTGATTGACGAGTTGTTGACGATCGTCGAAGTTTTCGGCGCTCACCCAAGCTTTCTCGGTGGCGTAATTGACATTAGCCGTCACACCGTCGAGCTTGTTGAGTTTCTTCTCCACTCGCTGCGCGCAAGCGGCACAGGTCATGCCGCCGATGGCGAGCTCGATTCGTTCGGACTCGGCATCGCCGGAACGTCGGGGCGGGAGTGTTTGGGTCAACGGACGCGCTCTGCGGGGTATCCCGCTTCTTCAACGGCTTCGACGATTGTGGCATCTGGGATTTCCACGCCGTCGGCGATGCTGACTGTCAGTGAGCCCGTCGGGGCTGAGACTTGAACTTTTTCGATACCAATCAGTTCAGCGAGCTCACCACGGATTGCCGCTTCACAGTGGTCACAGGTCATTCCAGTCACGGTGTACTTTCGTGTTTCAGCCATAGTCCTCACAACACAGTTTGCGGCTCTCATCTTCCCGGTCTTGTGGAACAGGAAAGCGGCCTGGCAGCGCAGTCTGCACAAGTGGTCGCTGCCAGGCCGCCCTTTACTTCCCTGACCCGGCAGGCGCATCAATGATGCGCACACGCTCCGAACTCAGGGCCCCATCGCACCTGTGAAGGGGGTCCTGAGAGACGATCAGTGGTCATGATCGTCCTCGTCATCATCGTGATCATGGTCGTGATCATGATCATCATCGTCGTCGTGATCGTGATCGTCATGGTGATCGTCGTCATGATCGTGGTCGTCATGATCGTGACCATGGTCCTCGCCGTCGTGATCATGATCATCGTCGTGGTCATCGTCGTACTCGTCGGAGACACCTTCGACGGGGCGTCCTTCAACAACAACGATCTCGTTCGGCACGAAGTCGAGGTCACCGGTGACGATGACTTCGCCTTCGGTGAGATCGACGATGTGGATCTGCTGCGCGTCAGGATCGGTGACGTAGACCAGGTCGCCGCTAGTGCGGATCGCCGGGCGTGGTTCCTGCCATTCTTCGGGCTCGGTCCACTCGTCCAGGATCTGCAGGTGATCCAGGTGTTCGCCGGTCTCCTCATCAATGATGTGAAGCTGTCCGTCTTCGGTCAGAACCAGCGCTTCACCGTCGGGACCGCGCTGCAGGTTGCGGAAGTTGTACGGAGAGTCGACGCTGGAAGTGGTGATCTCACCGGACTCTGCGTTGACCAGCGCCACCTCGGTCATGGGCTCTTCGCCGTCCTCACCGGTGCGGTAATCACCGAGGAAGATGGGGGAACCTTCAGCGGGGAAGAGATTGCCGATGCGGGAGAACTCTTCACCCGTATCGATTTTCTCGAAGTCATCTCCATCCCACACAAGGACTCCGTCCTCGCAGCCTACAGCGATGATGCCCTCAGGACCGGCAGCTTCGCCGTGAACTCCGGGGCATTCCTCATTGCGAGCAACCTCTTCACCATCAGCGTCGATGAATCGCGCACCTGATCGGTCTTCCAGTGTTTCGAACCGGGAACCATCGTCGAGGACCACGGCGACCCCGTGGTGAGCACCTTCGGTTTCTGCAGACTCCGTTTCAATCTCGGACTCAGCATCAAGGTCTTCCAAATCGAACCAGTGGTACTCGCCGGACCCGTCGAAGAAGACGGTTCCGATACCGTCATGAGCCACGACGTGGGCTGGGGTGTCCCCGTCAACGGTGATGTCCGTCAGGAGCGGGTCGGTGGTGTAGTAGTGGTTGTGCTCGCCATGAGGCTCGCCCCAGGTGCCGGCGTCAAGCAGCCGGAAGCTGTCGCCCTCTGTCAGGAATGCATGACGGCCGTCGCCGGCCCCATTGACGCGGAGGAAGCCCTCAGCGTCAAAGTCACCAACAACTTCAGTGCTGACACCGTCCAGGACTGCAACTCCGCCGTCATAGGTGACCACTAGACGCGGCTGCGGACCTCCAGCCTCGTGGCTCTCGCGATCAGAGGGCTCGATGGCGTCCTCTTCGGCGTCGTCCCCGTCTTCAGTATCTTGGTCGGCACTATTGTCATCCGTCTCAACTGCCTCGGTATCGCCATCCTCAGGCTCCTCAGCGTCTCCGTTGTCATCCGCGCATGCGGAGAGCGCCAAGGCTGATATCAGGGCAAGTGAAGTAAGCGTACTCATCTTTGTGTTCATGTGAATTATTATCAACAGCGATAAGGCTCAATTGCAAATCGTTCGCAATTGAGTGAAGTTCTCCGCTGAGGACCCGCGATTCAGTTGACAGCCTGCTCCAATGCGTCAATCTGAGCGCTGAGGACTTCCTGCACCTCACCTGAATCCATCTCACCTTCTCCGACGAAGAAGACATGATTGTGACCGAGACTGGCCCCACCCATATGCACCTCCTCAGAATCACCAACCATGGTCATGTTCACTGTGAATCCGTCCAGATCCTTATAGGGCTCGATTCCTACGTGCAGAAGCGACTCTTCACCAATTGATGTGCCGCACTCCCGTACTATGGCGTCGTAGTAGCCCGTAAAGAGGTCCTGCTCCTGAGGAGTGCTGGCTAGAAACATGTACGCATCGGAGCCCTGCACCCCCAGCGGAAGCACGACCATATGATCAACATCCTCGTCGATGGCATCGAAGGCCTCGACAGCATCCAGGCAGGGCTCGGAAACTCCCAAGCCATCAAGAGTGAAGTTCTTCGTGAGACTTCCATCGTTCCCGGGCCCAGTGACCACAAGACCTTCGCTGGTGATGCGCAGATCCTCCAGCTCATCCGCCGTGGCGTCCAAATACGCATCCTCAAGCAGTCGAGGATTGAGTTCCCAGCCCACAGGAAGCTCATCCACGTCCACTAGAACGTCAAGGAATGCGGCTCCGCCCATCGGCACATCGACAGTCCACGCTCTGGAGCCAACGTCGTCGCGAATGTCTCGTTCATGCTCGGCTGCAAACTGACCTTCCTCCTCCGCATCGGACAGGACACGGACAAGCTCCTGGAGCCGACCGTTGGCATCAAGCTCCGATGCGAGCTCTTGCATAAAGGCCTCGAAGAACTTCTCTTCGATCGACACATCGACATCCGGATTAGCCTGAGCTGAGGCAGGTGCGGCACCCAGGGCCAGCCCCACGGCTGCACACCCGGCCACACACGCGGCCACCGCCCGAATCCGAGCGACTCGGGCCATTGCGGGAGTTCCTGATTGAGACTTGTACATGGTCTACACCTTCCAAATATTTGCTCTAGCAAACGCTTACATTGCTACTGTAAACACTTGTGTTTGCTATTGCAACCATTGCCGGTTCTCTGCCGATGCGTATGACAGGGAAGATTCCGCATAGTGAGAAGCAGGACATGCTGGGTTCACACGGCCGATAAAGCTGAGTAACCGCAGAGTTCTACGCTGATCAGCGAGGAGGTGGACGATGGCTGAGCTGGCTGAGGACGTACTAGGCGATGACCACTATCTGTGTGTCCGCACTCCCCGCGGCACAGTGGAGATCATTGGAAGTGTTGTGCACCTTCCTGGATCTGATCCTGTTCGCCTGGCACCGGGGCCTATGTCTGTGATGCGCGCGCTGGTCAAGGCCCAGGGGGCTGTCATTTCACGGGAACGGCTGCTGTGGGTACTACCTGACTGCGGGTCAGTGCATGGACTCGAAATGTGGATCTCGCGCCTACGCCAATCGCTGCCTAACCCAGACACTGTGCAGACTGTCGTCAAACGCGGATACCGGCTCGCCCTCTGAAGACCCGGACTCAATCCGTCACTCTTAGGCCCTCCGCGCACTGACGAATGGTCAATGCGGTGTGCGGACGTAGCTGAGGTCGAAGATGCGTCGTCCCGCCTCGAGTGCCTTGTACTCAAAATCGGTGACCACACGGGCTGCGAACCTCGGTGCCCATCCGCCCTCAGTATCGAGGGCATCTTCGAGCGGCAGCGGCTGTGTTTCTTTGCCCAGGCTTGCAGCGTCGAGGTCCCCCAGCCGAACCTGGGTCAGGGGAGAAAATTCTCCCGCGCGCTGCCCGCTATGAGGATTCCGAAAGCGGTCGGATGCACCAATCACCTCCCGCATCTGCACAGCGTAGTCTGACCAGTCCGTCGCCAAGCGCCAGACTCCGGTCGGAGCAATAACTCGCGCAGCTTTGTCCACGAACGGCGGTTGGATGAGCCGACGTTTCTTGTGCTTGGACTTATGCCAAGGGTCGGGAAAGAAGATCCAGAGTTCGGAGACTATGTCTGCCGGCAGGAGCTTATCCATGACTTCAACGGCGTCCAGGCAGGCCACGCGGACATTGGACAGTCCTTCTCTGCGTACACGCGCTGCGAGTTGCGCAGCACCGGGACGGTATACCTCGATGGCGAGAAAGTCAGTTTCGGGGTTCGCTGCCGCAGCTGCTGCAATCGCCTCTCCGGAGCCGGAACCGATCTCAACGATGAGCGGAGCGGTGCGGCCGAACTCAGCTCGCCAGTCGATGCTGAACCCCTGCGCCACTGCGGTGTCCCGTTCGCCGTGGGGGACATCAAGCAGTTCTTGTCCCAGTGACGCCTCCCAGGCTCGTTGATAGCTTGGTTTCAGGCGGTTGCTTCGCCGGACAAAGGACAAAGGCTTGCGGTAATGCTTCTCAGACATAGGGTGTGAGTTTAGCCGTCCTGGTCAGCTGATATTTCCCGGGCGCCGATGAGGAACTCGCGCATCAAGGGCCCGTTGGTCGAGGAACCCCATTCGCCTTCTTCCAAAAAGACTGCCACCGCGAGGTCCCCTTGGGCACCAATGACCCAGGTATGGGAGTAGGTATCGTCTCCTGAACCCGCCTCTGCAGTGCCGGTCTTGGCGTAGACGTGCGGAC
The DNA here is from genome assembly GCF_005771525.1 of Nesterenkonia salmonea. Taxonomy (GTDB): domain Bacteria; phylum Actinomycetota; class Actinomycetes; order Actinomycetales; family Micrococcaceae; genus Nesterenkonia; species Nesterenkonia salmonea. The sequence continues at coordinate 11,527 of NZ_VAVZ01000004.1, forward strand.
CCGGAATGGGGTCGAGGTCCCGCAGCGTCCCAAAGTCGACGGTTCCGCGCATCAGTTCGCGCAGTTGCTCGCCTTCCTCTTCAGTAAGCCCATCCCCTTCTGGATGGTCCTCACGTTCCACCAGCCAGGGGTGGACGGTGCGACCATCTGAGATCGAAGCCGCCGCAGCGGCCATTCCCAGAGTAGAAGTTTCCACGGTGCCCTGCCCGAAGAGGTTCGCCGCGTGGAGATTCCCCTCGGCGTCCTCAGGAATCTGAGCTTTGATGGCCTGGACGCCGATGCCTACGTCATTGTCCATACCCAAGTCCCTGGCTGCCTCGGCCAGCTCAGCGGAGGTGACATCATCCCAAGCCGCTGCGAAAGTCGTGTTACATGACACTGCCACAGCCGTGTTGAACGGAATGTTCCCCACATATTGGTCCTGGAAACCAGTCACATTCCGGAACTGCTGTCCTTGAACCGTCACTGAGTTCGGACAGGGAACGCTGGAGGTGGGCGAAAGCCCGTCACGCAGCATGGCCAAGGCGGACACCATCTTGAACGTGGAGCCAGGTGCAAACGTTGATTCCACAGCAGTGTTGACATGAGGGGCGTCCGGGTTATGCGTGGCTGAGGCGACGATAGCCCCGTCAGAGGGCCTAATCGCTACCAGAGCTGTGGTGACATCTTGATCATCAACAACCCCTTGGGCGAGGTCCTGCATTCTCGGCAGCAGGCCAGTGTGGACGTCCTCCCCGGGCTGCGGGTCCACCGAGTATTTCACTGTGTCACCGACGGTGATGTTGATTCCGGGGCTACCACGCAGAGTTGATTCGTGCACCGACTGGATACCCGAGAGGCCGACCATATCTCCGACACTGAGTGAAGGATCGTTCTCAAGGTGTTCTGCCGTGACGTCTCCGACCCGCCCCAGTAATTGGGGCGCGAAGTCAGAGCTTTCAGCCAGCGGCATCTCGTCGTAGACCAAATGGATGCCAGGGATGCTCTCCACGTCGGCAGCACTGACGTGTCCGCCGTCGGTGCGCACCACAATGGCTTCTACGAATGCTTCATCCCCGTATCCAAGGACTCGCTCCTGGAAGGAATCGGCATTGATTCCGACCACCTCTGCCAACTCCTGCGCTGCCTCAGTCTGCTCTTCCTCGGAAGCCAACTGGGACTTGTCCAACCCAATCCTGACCACATCGCGGTTGTAGACCATAGCCCGGCCATTGCCGTCCATGATGCGTCCGCGATCAGCGTTAGTCGTGGAGATGCTGACCGTTTCGTGACCTGCGTAGTCGGGAAGAATGATGTCCATCTCGCCGGCCAGAAGCCAGGTGTCGGATTCCTCGTCATAGGAGTAGTCAGCTTGTGTGGTGTAACCCCACTGCTCACCATCCACGCCGACCTCTTCGAGGTCCCAGCGGTGTTCAAAGCTGACCGCAGCCGTGGGAGGCCTCACCGAATCTTCAGCGGGCTCTTCGACCTCGGACTCCGTCACCTCGACCTCAGGCTCGATGTCGCCGAAAGGACCATGCAAGTTCTCCACCGCATCCGAAAGCGTCTGCGCTTGACCGGACGAAAGGTCAACAGCGGAGAAGTCTCCAGTGGTGATTGCCTCGGCGGTCGCTTCCGCGGCATCGGAGATAGCTGCCCGTTCTTCCTCATCACCGCAGGAAGTGAGCACACTAAGCAGGGCACACCCCGCGACGACGACGCCCCACCTGGAATTTTTCACCCGTTAAGTCTACGGGCCAGCGCCTCAGTGCCGTGGAGCGGCACAGGTTATGACCGGGACGACCGCCAGACGATCAATTCGCGCCCACTGGGTCGCGGACGCTGCCCGCGGGTCACCGTGACCACATCTCCGCGGGATCCCACGGCGAAGACCCTGGAACCCCCATGGGCTTCACGTAGTGCGTGACGGAGCTCCCCGACCTGCTCTTCGAGTTCTTCCACACGGTTCTGCAGAGCGATGATTCTGCGGATACCTTCTAGTGAGACGCCCTCTTGGCTGAGCTGTTGGATCTGCCGCAACTGCTCAATGTCGTAGGGGGAGTATCGCCTGTGGCGACCGCCCTGACGGCGTGGGGTCACTAGTCCGAGCCGGTCGTACTGGCGAAGAGTCTGCGGGTGCATATCTGCCAGTTCAGCAGCAACGGAGATGACGAACAGCGGGTCGTGGCGATGTGAGGCAGCCAGCATTCTGGGGTCGTCGCCGTATTCTGCGACGTTGTCGCGAATGCGCACTCTAGCGTATGACACGTGGTACACCTCCCTTCACCTATTACAACGCAGCTTTGGCCTCTAGACCTTCCCGAGGGTTGGAGCCGCGTGTTGCTTCAGCGAAGGCTCGAACCGCAGCTTCTGCCTCTTCGTTGAGTTCTTGGGGCACCACCACGTCGAGAACCACGCGCATATCGCCTGAACTGTTCTTCCGGCGGATGCCCTGCCCCTTAAGACGCAGGGTCTTTCCAGTGCTGGACCCGGCGGGAATCCGGATCTTGACCTTTTCTCCGTGGATAGTGGGGACTTCAGCTGTGGCGCCCAGTGCGGCCTCGTCGAATGTGACCGGCAGGTGAATGCGGATATGGTCGCCGTCTCGTTCAAAGAACGGGTGATCCTGGACAGAGACCTCGACCAGAAGGTCACCGGCCCCGCCTGGGCCCTGCTGACCCTTCCCCTTGACTCGGACCTTCTGACCTTCCTTGATTCCTGCCGGAATCCGGACGTCTATGACATTGCCTGAAGCCTCACGGAGCCCCACAGTGGTACCACGGACGGCACCTTTGAAAGAGATAGTGGTCTTGGCTGTCCGGTCGCCGCCCTTCGGCGAGGCCCCCCCGAATCGTCCGCCGAAACGGTCACCCATTCCACCGAAGATGTCCTCGAAGCCGCCACCGAAGCGACCTCCGGCTGTGCCTGGTGCCCCGCCCTGGCCGAAGAGCCCTCCGAAGATGTCCTCGAATCCGCCACCATCGCCTCCGGGACTGCCGGAGAAACGGGCCCCCGAGCCCATGGCTCGGATAGCGTCGTACTGTTGCCGGTCCTCGGGGTCTGAGAGGACCGAATGTGCCTCAGAGATGTCTTTGAACCGCTGCTCCGCGGCAGCGTCACCTGGATTCTTATCCGGGTGATGCTGCCGCGCCAGCTTGCGGTACGCTTTCTTTATCTCTTCCGCGGTTGCGTCCTTGGAGACGCCGAGGATGCTGTAGAAATCTTTATTGATCCAATCCTGTGAAGCCATGGTTCAGTGCGACCCCATACCTTTTCAGGCCGGCGTCTCCCTCCTCTCTCTTGCTTATTCTGCTCCAGCGGACACGATGACCTGCGCGGCACGAAGCAGCCGGTCGTTGAACCGATAACCGGCCCGCACCACAATAGCGATCCGGTCGGCCTCGATCTCCGGGTGCGGCTGCTGCATGATCGCCTCGTGCTCATTGGGGTCAAACTCTTCCCCCACCTCCCCGACTGGAGTCAGGCCCTGTTGAGTCAGGGTCTGCTCAAGCCGACTAGCGATATGAGCGAACGGGCCGTCTTCGAGGTCCCCAGCCTGCCTTGCTGCAGCGATGTCATCGAGCACTGGCATCAGCTCAGAGATCAGCTGCCCCTTGACCCGCTCCTTCTCAAGGGAGCGGTCACGCTCGACGCGTCGCCGGTAGTTGACGTACTCCGCCTGCACACGGCGAAGATCGTTCTCCAGTTCCGCTTCCCGGTCATAACCGGAGGCATCGAGAATCTGCTCGGCAGCCTCGATGTTCTCCTCCGGCTCCGTTTCGACACCGCCTACGGCCTCGTCGAGGGGAACTTCTCGCAGTTCTGGATCCTCAACCACATGTGGATCCTCGTTCAGCTCTGGATCGTGATCAGCGTCCTCACCGGCTGGCTCCTCATGCGCTTGAGGAGCCTCGAACGACTCGTCAGGGGCATCGGCCAGGATCCGCTCAGCCTCGGCCAGCGGGTCCGCTGACGGATCCGTTGCCGCGGCTTCACGATCCTCCGCTGTAGCTTCGCCCTCAGCCGGCTGCCGGGCCGCTCCAGTCTCTGGATCGAACCGACGCTTATCGGTGAAGCGAATAGGCTCGGCTGGTTCTGTCGCTTCGGGGTTGTACTTGTCCTTAGCCATTGACTAGGACTCCTTACTTCTTGTCGGCGTCGTCGTCCTCGTCCACGACCTCGGCGTCGACGATATCCTCGTCCTCGCCACCGGCCTCACCGGCTGGTGCCTCTTCAGCGCCAGGGGTGGACTCTGAACCCTGAGCATAGAGCGCTTCGCCGATCTTGACCTGAGAAGCCTGAAGCTTCTCGTATGCGGCATTGACCTCGTCCTCGTTGTCGGTGTTCTCAAGCGCCTGCTTGAGCGCGTCAACGTCGGCCTGGACTTCGTTCTTGACTTCCTCAGGGAGCTTCTCTGCGTTTTCCTTCAGCAGCTTGTCCACCGAGTATGCAGAGGCCTCAGCGGCATTGCGACGCTCGGCTGCTTCCCTGCGCTTCTTGTCTTCGTCAGCGTGCTTCTCAGCGTCCGCGACCATGCGGTCGATGTCTTCCTTCTCCAAGGAAGTACCGCCGGTGATGGTCATCGACTGCTCCTTGTCGGTGCCCTTGTCCTTCGCTGAGACGTGGACGATGCCGTTGGCGTCGATGTCGAACGTCACCTCGATCTGAGGCATGCCTCGAGGTGCAGGCGCGATGCCCGTCAGTTCGAAGGTACCCAGCGGCTTATTGTCGCGAGTGAACTCACGCTCACCCTGGAAGACCTGGATGGCCACCGACGGCTGGTTGTCCTCAGCAGTGGAGAAGACCTCGGACTTCTTGGTGGGGATCGCGGTATTGCGCTCGATGAGCTTGGTCATCACACCACCCTTGGTCTCGATGCCCAGGGAAAGCGGAGTGACGTCAATGAGCAGAACGTCTTTGCGCTCACCGGCAAGCACACCGGCCTGCAGAGCAGCACCGACGGCCACCACTTCATCCGGGTTCACGGACTTGTTGGCCTCTTTGCCGGCGAGCTGCTTGACCAGTTCTGCCACGGCGGGCATACGGGTGGAGCCACCGACCAGAATCACATGATCAATTTCCGAGATCTGGATCCCGGCTTCTTTGATGACGTCATTGAACGGCTTTTTGGTCCGCTCCAGCAGGTCGGAGGTCAGATCCTCAAACTTGGCGCGGGAGAGCGTCTCATTGACGTGGACCGGGGAGCCGTCATGCTGAGTGGCGTAGGGGATGTTGATGTTCGCAGTGGAGGTTGAGGAGAGCTCCTTCTTGGCGCGCTCCGCCTCCTCCTTCAGACGTGGCACGGCGATCTTGTCCTTGGACAGGTCAACGCCTTCCTTCTGCTTGACCTGCGCGACCAACCAGTCGATGATGCGCTGGTCCCAGTCATCGCCGCCGAGCCGGTTGTCACCGGCAGTGGAGCGGACCTGGATGGTGGAGAAGTCGTCCTCATCCTTGCCGACTTCCAGCAGGGAGACGTCGAAAGTACCACCACCGAGGTCGAAGACCAGGATCTGTTCGTCCTCTTTGCCCTTTTCCAGGCCATAGGCCAGGGCTGCGGCGGTGGGCTCGTTAACGATGCGGGAGACCTTCAGCCCGGCAATCTCGCCGGCTTCTTTGGTCGCCTGACGCTCAGCGTCGTTGAAGTATGCGGGGACGGTGATGACTGCCTCGGAGACATCCTCACCCAGGTAGGACTCGGCGTCGTGCTTGAGCTTCATCAGGGTGCGGGCCGAGATTTCCTGCGGCGTGTACTTTTTGCCGTCAACCTCGGTTTCCCAGTCCGTGCCCATATGGCGCTTGACTGAGGCGATGGTGCGGTCTGGGTTTGACACTGCCTGGCGGCGGGCTACTTCACCGACGAGCACTTCACCGGACTTGGAGAAGGCCACCACTGAAGGGGTGGTGCGGGCACCTTCAGCATTGGCGATGACAGTGGGCTCACCGCCTTCGAGGACAGTGACGACTGAGTTAGTGGTTCCGAGGTCGATTCCGACTGCGCGAGACATTCGGTCTCCTTTCGTGAGGATTTCCTTCAAAGCACTGCATCTTGCATTGAGCGAGTTCGACTCAAGTCTGAAACTTGAGCTGACCCTTGTCAAACTGACTTGAGTCGACTGCACTCAACTTTGCTTTTCAGGGATTTCAACGACGGCGCCCTCGGCTCTATTCCCGCCCAGTCCAGCCCACTCCCCTCCGACTCCAGACCTCCGGAAGACCACGTTGTGAGCTCCAACAGCCACCTGCAGCCGCCACCAATGAAGGAGCGTCTCAGGATGTGGGGAACTGGGGCAAAATGTGCCGAAGTTTCCAACATCCTGAGACGCTTTCTGGGGCGGCGGCGACCTTACATCGCGATGCCGATGTACTTGGTCTCGAGGAACTCATCAATTCCGGTGTCGCCACCTTCACGCCCCAGGCCGGACTCCTTCATGCCTCCGAACGGCGCAGCCGGATTGGAGACAACCCCTTGATTGAGGCCCACCATTCCGGATTCGATGTTCTCAGCGACGCGCAGTGCCCGCGTGAGGTCATTGGTGTAGACGTAGTTCACCAGGCCATATTCGGTGTCGTTGACCAGATCAACCACCTCAGTCTCAGTGTCGAAGGGCGTCAGCGGTGCCACCGGGCCAAAGATCTCCTCGTTCCACATACGCGCCTGCAGGGGGACATCCCGAAGAACTGTGGGCTGGTAGAAGAATCCTTCGCCTGGGCCCGCCTCGCCACCTACGACCACTTTGGCACCTGCTCCTACTGCGTCGTCAACCAACTCCTTGACCTTGTCGCGCTGCGTGGCGTCAACCATGGGTCCGACCTGAACACCTTCGTCTACGCCACGCCCTACCTTCAGCTGCCCCATTCGCTGGGCCAACTTCTCGGAGAACTCGTGCATCACACTGCGATGGATAAACATCCGGTTCGCCGCAGTGCACGCCTCACCTGAATTGCGCATCTTGGCCAGCATCGCACCTTCAACTGCCTTGTCCAGGTCCGCATCTTCGAAGACGACGAAAGCCGCGTTGCCGCCGAGTTCCATAGAAGTCCGGAGTACTTTGTCAGCACACTGTTCCAGCAGCTTCTTGCCCACGGGAGTGGACCCCGTGAAGGACAGCTTGCGCGCGATCCCGGAACGAATCAGGGGCTCCATCACCTGCCCGGCCGTCGATGTCACCACAATGTTCACCACACCAGGAGGCGCGCCAGCGTCTTCGAGAACCTGCGCCAAAGCCAGCATGGACAACGGTGTCAGTTCAGCCGGCTTCAGGACAGAGGTGCAGCCAGCAGCGATCGCAGGACCGATCTTGCGGGTGCCCATAGCCAGCGGGAAGTTCCACGGAGTGATGAGCAGCGACGGCCCCACCGGTTCCTTGCGGATGACGAACCGCGCATTGCCCGCTGGTGCAGTCTGGTATCCGCCGCTGATCCTCGTGGCTTCCTCTGCGAAGTGGCGGAAGAACTCGGCGGCATAGGCCACTTCTCCGGCCGCCTCAGCCAGCGGCTTACCCATTTCCAGGGTCATCAGCATCGCGAGATCATCCTGACGCTCGTGCATCAGCTCAAAGGCCCGCATCAGTATCGAGGCCCGCTTGCGCGGAGGCATCGCGGCAAAGTCCTTCTGCGCAGCCTGGGCAGCGTCGAGAGCATCGCGGCCGTCTTCCGGTGAAGCATCAGCCACTGTGCACAGCACACTGCCAGTCGAGGGGTCGTGCACATTGAGCACGCGGCCCTCCCGAGCATCGCGCCATTGACCGTTGATGTAGAGCTTCTTAGGCGCGGCATCCACCACGCGTGCCTCGTGCTCCTGGGACGCTGAGACCATTGAGATTCCTCCTGATAATCGACGACTGGCCCGACTCTGCGCAGCTGAGAACGATCCGCACCCATGGGGCGTCACTCTCCCTGGCCGAGCATCCTGTGACATTGCGGGCTTTGATGGGTAGCCTAGTCCAGGATGAAGATTGTCAACAATCCGAAAAGGAGTACTTTGTGGCTCAGCTCTCCCCACAATTGAAGCAGGCAACACCCGTTGTAGCTACCCATGGAGAAGGGGTCTACCTCTACGATGAGGCCGGCACCCGTCACCTGGACTTTACTGCAGGCATCGGCGTGACCAGCACTGGTCACTGCCACCCCAAAGTCGTTGAGGCCGCCCAGCGTCAGGTCGGGAACCTCATTCATGGTCAGTACACGACCATCATGCATAAGCCCCTGCAGCAGCTCACCCAGAAGCTCGGGGAAGTTCTGCCTCAGGGCCTGGACTCGCTGTTCTTCGCGAACTCCGGATCAGAGGCTGCCGAAGCCGCGCTCCGCCTGGCCCGCCAGGCCACCGGCCGGCCCAACATCATCGTGTTCCAGGGCGGCTTCCACGGGCGTACTGTAGCTGCTGCCTCCATGACGACCTCCGGCACTAAGTTCAAGGCAGGGTTCTCCCCGCTGATGCCCGGCGTCGTCGTATCTCCATTCCCCAACCCCTCGATGTACCGTGATCTGGGCTGGGGTCAGGAGCAGGTGACTGACTTCGCGCTGAAGCAGTTGGACTTAGTCCTCCAGACGCAGTCAAGCCCAGCCGACACTGCCGCCTTCATGGTCGAACCAGTGCTCGGCGAAGGTGGCTATGTCCCGGGCAACGAGAGGTTCTTCGCAGGGCTCCGCGAGCGCGCAGACAAGCACGGCATTCTGCTCGCGATCGATGAGGTGCAGACGGGCTTCGGCCGCACCGGGAAGTACTGGGGTCTTGACCACTTCCGAGGCGAAGACTCCGCCGTCACTCCGGACATTCAGATGTTCGCCAAAGGCATCGCGTCCGGATTCCCCATCTCTGGCATTGCGGCACGCTCGGAGATCATGGAGAAAGCCTGGCCAGGTTCTCAGGGCGGTACCTATGGGGCCAACGCAGTTGCCTGTGCCGCTGCGCTCGCCACGCTCGATGTGATCGCAGAGGAAAACCTGGTGGCCAACGCTGATGCCCGAGGTGAGCAGCTTCGTGCTGCGCTGCGCAGAATCGCGGCCGACTACCCGCATATTGTGGACGTGCGCGGGCTGGGCCTGATGATCGGAGTGGAGTTCGCCGACGCTCACGGGCAGCCTGATACCGCCACCGCTGCGGCCGTTCAGAAGGAAGCCGCCAAGCGAGGACTGCTGCTGCTGACCTGCGGGCCCTGGACCGAAGTGGTCCGGTTCATTCCCGCGTTGGTCGTCAACGAACAACAGGTCGACGACGCCGCGGAGATTTTCGCAGGTGCCGTAGCCTCAGTACTCGGCTAGGACCAGATCACCAGATGCGATGGGTGAGCTTGGGGTACTTATGAGACATATGGTCGCCGGAGGATTTACGAGTCACACGACGCTTAACCCACGGATACAGGTAATCCTTGGTCCACACAGCTTCGGCAAAGACTCGTTCCGGCAATGACGAGACCGGAGGGTCCTGCAACTCCGGCTCGGCGATCTCGTCTTTCTCCCCAAGCACCCTGAGCACTTCCTTGGCCATGAGAATGTGGCCTTCAATACTGAGGTGCATTCGGTCCGGGTCCCAGAAGCGCCAGTCTTGGAACTGCTTCATGTGCCAGAAGTCCACAAGGTCCAGGTCTAAGTCATCGACAAATTTGCGGATGTACTCGTTGTAGATGGCTGTTCTTCCGCGAGTGGCCCGGAACATGGGAGCCTTGCCGGAATCGAATCCGGTGAAGACAACCACCCGAGCACCGGAATCGACAAGTTTCTCCAGCGCCCAGCGGTAGCGTTCCATGATCCCGTCGAGGTTGACCACAGGCCGGAGGATGTCATTGCCTCCGGCGTAGAACGTCACCAGGGTTGGATTCAGAGCGAGCGCGGCGTCGAGCTGCTCATCCAGAACCTGTTGAAGCTTCTTACCGCGGATCGCCAAATTGGCGTATCCCCAACTGTCGTCATTCTCGATCAGCTGCGAGGCCACGCGATCAGCCCAACCGCGAACCCCATTGGGGCTGGAAGGATCAATATCACCCACTCCCTCGGTGAATGAGTCACCCAAAGCGACGTACCGCTTCTCAAACGGTCCGTCGAGCTCATCATGTGCTGCCATGACCCCGTATCCTCCTGCACGTCGACATCTCCGCCACTGTACCGCGCATGGGCAGTCCGGCTGAAGCTGAGGCTGAGGCTCTTGCACTCTCAACCTCTCCACGGCTATGCGAGTCGCAGCAGCCAGAGGTTAGGTGCTGAGGGGGTTCACTCCCGGGGGCTGCTCTTCCACTGATAATGGGCCAGGCGCTGTGCCCTCGCCGAAGGGTGAGCCTCCAAGGGAGTCACGGCCATGCGGCGACAGCCAGCTTTCGAGTTCAGGGCCAACTGGCACGATCTGGGTGGGGTTCACGTCTTCGTGCACCACGTAGTAATGGGCCTTGATCTGGTCAAAGTCGACGGTGTCGCCGAATCCAGGGGTTTGGAAAAGGTCCCGTGCATACGCCCACAGATTCGGGAACTCGGTGAGTTTGTTCCGGTTGCACTTGAAATGACCGTGATACACCGGATCGAACCTCACAAGCGTGGTGAACAGCCTGATGTCCGGCTCAGTGATGTGGTCTCCCATGAGGTACCGGCGGCTCTCCAAACGTTCCTCAACCCAGTCCAGAGCGGTGAAGAGCCGGTCATAGGCTTCCTCATACGCCGACTGGCTTCCGGCGAAGCCGGAGCGATACACCCCATTGTTGATCTCAGTGAAGATCCGCTTGATGACCGGCAGCATGTCCTCGACCAGATCCTCTGGAATCAGGTTGGGCGCTCCGGGGCGGTGAAATTCGGACCATTGCGTGGAGAAGTCGAATGTCAGTTGCGGGTAATTGTTGGTGACCACTTGGCCTGAAGGGACGTCCACCAAAGCTGGGACGGTGATGCCTCGTGGATAGTCCGGGAACCGCTTGAAGTAGTTCTCCTGCAGCCATTGGGTGTTCAACACCGGATCGCGTCCATCCGGGCTGAGGTCGAAAGTCCAAGAACGCACGTCGTGCACTGGTCCTGGGGTGGCTAGGGAGATCGCGTCTTCCAACCCGAGAAGCCGCCGGATGATGATGGTCCGGTGTGCCCACGGGCAAGCACGCGCGGCCACCAAACGGTAGCGGCCAGCCTCAACCGGCCAGGCCTCGGCGTCCTCAGTGAGTCCAGCGATCCGCGGGTCTCCAATAGTGGAGGATTTCTCGGCCGGTGCGCTCCGAACAGCGTCCACATCCGCCACCACACGGTCTTCAATGTAGTTGGTGTCGCGGGTGAACTCACCGCCGGTGACATATGCCCCTCGCGTCGAGTGTTCGGTGCCAGAAGTCTTATGCGGGTCACTCATGCTCAGCTCATTTCCGTCGTGGGACCACGTCGGATCAAGCCTAACGCCTCCGTCCGGGCATAAGCTGGAGAACATGACGACGCCGCCGCCGTTACCCTCATCAGTCCATGTACTCACCTGTGACAACCCCTCCCCTATGACGCTGGAGGGCACGAATACCTACCTCATCGGCGAACCAGACGCCGAGGACGTCGTCGTCGTTGATCCTGGTCCAGTGGGACACGCTGATCATGTGCGACACATCATGAAAGCGGCGGCCGGGCGCGCGGTGGCCCAAATTCTGGTGACTCATCGGCACAGTGATCACCTCGGGGCCGCCAAACTTCTGTCCTCCATGACTGGCGCTGAAGTCCGAGGACTGGACCCTGATGTGTGCCTGCCCGGTGGGGAGGGAACGGTCCTCCCTTTGGTCGACGGCGAACAGATCGGTGTGGGTCGCAGCACAGTGGCAGTGCTGCATACTCCGGGGCATACTTCTGACTCAGTGTGTTTCTGGCTGCCTGAAGCACACGCGATGATCACCGGTGACACTGTCTTGGGTCGGGGAACCACCATGCTTGACTTCCCTGACGGGACTCTGACCGACTATTTGGGCTCACTTGAGATGCTTTCCGGATACCAGGACGCCATGCTGCTGCCAGCCCACGGGCCCCTCCACGAGGAGCTGGGACCTGTGGTCAGGGCGTACCTGGACCACCGCCAGGAGCGTCTTGATCAGGCCCAGTCGTTGCTGGCTGAGCACGGTTCACTGACTGCCGAACAACTGGGACAGCTGATGTATGGCGACAAGACTGGTCTGAACCAAACGGTCATTACCCGAATTGCTGCGGCCCAGTTGGATCATCTCACCAGGACTCGCTAGAAAGGCCGCCTGATGTAGGGGTGTTCTTTCCAGCGGATTTCCTGGATTTCGATTCCTTCGGCTTTGAGTTCGTCCACCAGAGAGCGCGAGGCTTTGCCGAGACGTTCGAAAGCGTTGGGAGATGCTTCTCCCACGGGGCCTCCGGCGTAGAACCACACGCTGAGCGCCCTGCGGCCAAAGCTGTCAGTATCTGGGGACTGCGTGACGGCCAACTGCCCATCGGTCACACCTGTCAGAGGGGTCCCCTCAACGTCCTCGCGGAAATAGTCCATGAATCCGGTGAGCTCTTCGAGGACCCGCTCCACAGGATCCAAGTGAGTTGCCACGATCCTCGCCTCCAAAGGCGCCCACTGGTCTGGTTTGAGTCGGGGACCCCCGAAGAGCTCTGGTCCCCATTCGCCACGTCTGTTCCACCGCATAGCTTCTCCTCTGGCTCTCCCACACGCATCTGGACCTGGGCTGAGTGTTTTGGCCACAGGCTGTTGTCTTGGACCTCTACGATATTCCTATGGGAACCCACACCGCAGTCATTACCGGCTCCACCGCAGGATTGGGTGCAGCCTTTGCCCGTCAGTTGGCAGCTCAGGGCTACGATCTGGTGCTGGCTGCCCGGACAGAACACCGTCTGGAGGTCCAGTCAGAGTCTTTGGAAGCGCAGTATGGGATTCGCGCTGAGACGGTGGTAGCGGATCTGACCACCGACGATGGCGTCGGTGCGGTCCAGGAGAGGCTCCTCGACCCCTCCCACCCGGTCCATCTGCTGATCAACAATGCCGGTCATGGTCTGGCCGGGAACTTCCTTGACACGGATCTGCAAGACGAGCGCGATTTGCTGCGATTGCATGTGCAGACACCTATGGAGCTCTGCCACACTGCAGCGCGTGCGATGACCGCCCAGCGCGCTGGACGGATTATCAACGTGGCGTCAGTGGCTGGGTTCGCCGCCACCGGTACCTACTCAGCAGCCAAAGCCTGGGTGGTGAACTTCTCGAAGGCTCTGCACACTCAGCTGAAATCTGAAGGTCTCACCGTCACCGCCCTGTGCCCAGGCCTGGTGCGTACCGAGTTTCACGAACGCTCAGGGATCAGCATCAGTGGCGCGAAGAAGTGGATGTGGCTGGATGCTGAGGATGTGGTCCGTCAGGGTCTCACCGCGAACGCGCAGGGAGCATCGTTGTGCATCCCTTCCGCCCAGTACCGCGCATTGTCAGCGGGCTTGCGGTTCATGCCAGGTTCAGTGGTTCAGTGGGCGACTGACAGGCGTATTAGTGCGCCCGCCGACTTTGAGAATGCGGAGCCTGCAGTGACCGAGACTGACTCCTCCACCAAGTAGGGCCACCTGATGTGGGGTGCGGAGGGCTTATGCCAGCTTGGTGCGGCTAGACCAGCACGTCGATGATCAAGCGCGGACCATCAGGGTGCTCCCACACGGATACGCGGTAATCGCGTGCGGTGTCCAGACCGATGTAGTAGCTGGCGGACCCATGGTGAACGAAGGTTGTCACGGCCTCGGAGAAGACGGTGCCCTGAGTGTCGACGAGGTTCGACAATTCCAGGTGCCCGTCGGATTGCCCTGCATTTCCCGGTTCTAGTCCGACAACCCCAACGTAGAGGATCGCTTCGGAGCTCATATCGATCGGAAATCCTGATCCCGGCTCCACTGCCTCATCAACGTACTCAGCCGACCAGCCAGGCGCCCCAGCCCCTGAATGTTCGAAGACTATGCGGTGGTACTCCTCATGGATTCCGACTCGCACTTCCTGCAGAAGCAGGTGCGCATCTTCGGGTACATCAGTCAGAAGTTCGGGAAAGCCGTTGGATTCTTGGGGCTCAGCAGAGAACTCTGTGACATCCAGTACGCCGTTGGGAGAGTCGGATTCTGGCTCCGCATCGCCCTCGGGGGATTCAGGAGCGGCTTCATTCGTTTCGACTTCCGGCTGTTCGGCTTGTGCAGACTCCTCATCCGAGGCTGTCGTGACCGGCTCATCACGTGGCTCATCCAGCGGGGGCTGTTCTTCGGTCGCAGCGGCTTCCTGACCATCCTGCTGCGGTTCACTCGGGTCACCGACACAACCTGCGGCGAATAGGCACGCTGCCAACGCGGCAGCGAGTGCAGCGGGTGGCGTGGTCCTTCGCGGCACGTCGTTCACAGGCAGGTCCGTTTCATGTGGCTGACATAGGTCCGCCTGCCAACGGTAATGGCACTTTCGAGGAGTGAACAGCCAGATCAGCGACTGTAGCTACATTGCAACCTAAGCGTTGCAATGTTGTTATCAGTCGTTCTGACGGTCTTTCCGCTCCCGGTAGGCATTCTCTCCTGGGCCGGAGAACTCTCGGTTTCGCTCCACTGCGGAGATCGAGCCGGTGAATAGCCCTTCCTCCACTGGGAACTCAGTAGTGGGCACGGAAGCGTCCTGGGATGTGTGGGGACGGTCCTGCGCTGGGCCCGCGATGGGCTCTTCACCGTAACTAGTCTGAGGGTCGGCCGAGATGGTGTTGACCTGGCCGGTGGCAATGGACTCAGCTCCACCAGCCAGGGCTTCCTCATTGGTCATGAGCATCCGTTGGGTCAACACCGCGTAGGGATGTTCAGCGCGGAGGAAATTGACCAGGTCTTCGCGAATCAGACAGCGCAGGTCCCAGAGTTCCCCCGAATTACGTGCCGAGACGACCACGCGAGCCTGGACGTGCCCACCGGTGGCCTCCGTGATCTGCAGATTGGATGTCTGCCCATCCCACAGATCCGTAGTGGTCAGGAGGCGTTTCAGACGGCCGCGAAGCGCATCAGTTGGGACCCTCCAATCCACGTCCAGCTCGACGACGCCCAACAGCTCGGTGCCGACTCGAGTCCAGTTCTCGAAGGGAGTCGCCACAAAATGTGCGCTGGGGTAGATGAATCGGCGGCCGTCCCAGGATTTGATGACCACGGTGGACAGAGTGATCTCCTCCACGGTGCCAAAGTTCTCTTCAATGACCACCACATCGCCCACGCGGATGGAATCGGTGAAGGCGAGCTGGATGCCGGCGAAGAGGTTGGCCAAGGTCGACTGCATCGCCAGACCTGCCACGACTGAGACAACACCAGCTGAGGCGAGGAGACCTGCGCCCAGACCTCGGACACTTTCGTTGAGCAGAAGTACTGCCGCGACGGCCACTGTGATGATGACTGCTGCCAGGATGCGCCCAATCAGATCAACCTGAGTTTGGACTCTGCGGCCGCGGCGATCTTCTGCACCAAGTTCACCCTCACCTATGTACTTGGACAGGATCACTGCTTCAACGATCTTCACCACGCGAAGAGCCCACCAAGCGATGGAAATGATCAACGCGATGTTGAGAAGGACAAACAGTGGGCCCTGCCACCAGAGCTCAGCGTCCACGGCGTAGCGGACGCTGAGTGCGGTACCCGCCAGGAGCACAATGCAGAAGCCCGGGATCCGGGTGCGGTTGATCGATCGCTTGACGGCGGCGTTGCGGCGGAAGACCTGCTTCAGGGCCACGGAAAAAATAAGGGTGACGATCAACGCGGCAATTGCTGAGAAGGTCAGTCCGATGAGGACCCCCATATAGGGACCTGCCGCGGACACGATCGTTTCGAATTCCTGAGGAATATGGTCGTCCACATCAGTGGTGATGTCGGCCAAGGGCCCGGCACCCTCTTGTGAGGGGGGCCCAGACTCGGCGGAATCGTCCAATGTCTGAAAGGGGAAGCTGATCATGGCCGAAATTGTTCCACGCTAAGTTGTACGCCGGCCAGCTTTCCCGATGCGAGCTTCGTCATGAGTCGCCACTTTGGTGAATGACAGGGAAGAATAGTCTCCATGCTGACTACCACTGATCTTCGTGGCCGCGAATTGGATGTTGCTCAGGCTCTGCCTCGGGCGGAACACGATGTTTCGGCGACTATCGAGACTGTCACCCCCATTTTGGAACAGGTCCGCACTGGAGGGACCGAAGCTCTGCTAGACCTCTCCGAGCGGTTCGATGGGGTGCGACCAGCTGCTCTGCGCGTCCCCTCAGAGGTGCTCTCACGCGCGCTGTCTGCGCTGGATCCGGCGGTGCGCAAAGCGCTGGATACCCTCATATTGAGGGCCAGAGAGGTTCATACTGCACAACTTCCAGCGGCGTCTCAGGTCTCCCCCGGCCCTGATGCGCGGGTGACCAACAGGTGGGTGCCGGTGCAGCGTGTAGGTTTGTACGTTCCCGGCGGACAGGCGGTGTACCCCTCGTCTGTGGTGATGAACGCGGTGCCTGCCCAGGTCGCGGGAGTGCCACAGTTGGCGATCGCGTCACCTCCGCAGCGTGATTTCGGCGGATGGCCCCACCCAACGATCTTGGCGGCAGCCAAGTTGCTGGAAGTAGACGAGGTCTATGCGGTAGGCGGCGCCCAGGCTGTGGCCATGTTCGCCTATGGCGCCAAGGACTCTGATGGTGGCGTCGAAGTGCCTCCAGTGTCATTGATTACTGGCCCGGGGAATGTCTACGTGGCGGCGGCCAAACGGGCGGTTCAGGGCACTGTCGGAATCGATTCTGAGGCTGGGCCCACTGAAATTATGGTGCTGGCTGACGGGACAGCGCCGGCGAATCTCATAGCAGCGGATCTGGTGTCCCAGGCAGAACATGATGAGCTTGCCGCTGCGGTACTGGTCACCGACTCACCTGATCTTGCGGAACGTGTGATCACTCAGGTGAGCGAAAAGGCAGCCGCCACAAAACACACAGAGCGTGTCAAGCAATCACTTGCTGGACGCCAGTCAACGGTCCTTCTGGTCGATTCGATGGATGCTGCAGTTGAGATCGCCAATGCTTACGGAGCCGAGCACTTGGAAATCATGACACATGACGACGACGCTTTCGCTCATCGGATTCACAACGCGGGTGCAGTGTTCCTCGGCGCCTACACGCCTGTTTCCCTGGGCGACTACTGTGCCGGTTCCAACCACGTGCTGCCTACCGGTGGAGCTTCCAGGTATTCATCTGGATTGAACGTGACGAGTTTCATGCGCTCGCAGCAGGTGATCCGCTACGGCCGTGAGGGCTTGGCCCAGGTGGCCGACCACGTCACCGCGCTGGCCGAGGCCGAGGACCTGCCCGCACACGGCGACGCGGTGCGGGCAAGGTACCCCTAGACGTTCATCACGAAGGTGGTGTTGACCCACCCGACCACGCCGTCGTGCTCGACCTGCAGCCATGATCCTCGCCGTTCGCCGGTGCGCAGCACCTCGCCGCGAGGAATCTGGGCCAGCTTGTCCGCACTCGAGCTGGGGTCTTCGCGCAGCGGCACTGAGTAAGTGGCCCGCCAATCGCCTGCTGAGGTGACGGTGGAGCTTGTCTGGGTGCCACCATGAGCGTCAAAGTAGCTGTCTCCCCAGCCACCGGGGTTGCCACTGAGACCCAGACGCTGCGAGCACGCTGGCCACGCACCCCACCCCTGGCGTTGCCAGAGCTGGTATGCGCGTTCAATCTGTTCCTGCTTCGATGCCTGATGCGGCAGTCCGCTTCCGCCGACCCACCGCCATGATGACTCAGAGAACTGTAGTCCGCCGTAGTAGCCGTTGCCGGTGTTGATGGACCAGTTTCCTGAGGACTCACACTGAGCCAAACGATCCCAGGCGGAGCTGTAGGGTCCGCGAGAGCTCTGGGCGTGCTGACCACTTGTTGGACCGGTCCGGCCCGATGAGCTGCCCGACCCGGAACCTGAAGATCCGGAGGATGACGAGCCAGAAGAGGACGAACCCGATCCTGAAGATGAGCTGCCCGAGCTTGATGATCCGCTGGAACCTGAGGAACTGCCAGAGCCTGAGGATGAGGACCGGACGTCGAGGAAGTCTTCCCACACCCACCCGGTGTTGCCGTTGGTTCGCACCTGGTACCAACCTCCGCGGGAGCTCAGCACCTCAACATTGGTTCCAGCTGACAAGGTCCGGGCCACGCTGCTACTCATGCTCGGGCCCGACCTCATGTTCACACCCGATGTCACCCGCGCACCACTGGATGAGGAAGACGAACTGTTCGAACCCGACGACGACGAACCAGAAGACGAGCCCGAGGACGAGGAACCCGACGAAGAGGAACTGCCCGAGCCTGAGGACCCGGAACTTGATGAACCTGAACTTGATGAACCAGAGCTCGAAGAACCAGATGAGACGTTGAGGTACTCACCCCACACCCAACCGGTATTGCCACTGGCTCGCACCCGGTACCAACCACCACGCTGCTCCAGCACAGTGACGGACGTCCCAGCCGAAAGCACACGATCCACTCGGCCACTCATGCTCGGGCCCGACCTCATGTTCACACCCGAGGTCACCCGCGCACCACTGGATGAGGACGACGAACTGTTCGAACCCGAGGAGCTGCTCGCTGGGGAAGAACTGTTGGAGCTTGATGAGCTGTTCGATCCGGAAGAGCCGTTAGAACCCGATGACGAACCAGAAGAACTAGTGCTCAGGAAGTCCTGCCACACCCAACCGGTATTGCCATTGACTCGCACCTGATACCAGCCACCACGAGAACCCAACACATCCACACTGGTCCCAGCCGACAACGAACGCGCCACGTTATTACCCATACTCGGCGCCGAACGCATATTCACCCGCGACGTCACACGAGCCGAAGAAGAACTCGAACTCGACGACGAACCCGAGGAACTATTCGAACCCGACGAGCCACTCGAACCGGAAGAACCGTTAGAACCCGACGAGCCACTCGAACCAGAAGAACTAGTGCTCAGGAAGTCCTGCCACACCCAACCGGTATTGCCATTGACTCGCACCTGATACCA
Source organism: Nesterenkonia salmonea (assembly GCF_005771525.1). Taxonomy (GTDB): domain Bacteria; phylum Actinomycetota; class Actinomycetes; order Actinomycetales; family Micrococcaceae; genus Nesterenkonia; species Nesterenkonia salmonea. The sequence goes on from NZ_VAVZ01000004.1 coordinate 30,469, forward strand.
GCCACCACGAGTACCCAACACATCCACACTGGTACCAGCCGACAACGAACGCGCCACGTTATTACCCATACTCGGCGCCGAACGCATATTCACCCGCGACGTCACACGAGCCGAAGAAGAACTCGAACTCGACGACGAACCCGAGGAACTATTCGAACCCGACGAGGAAGATCCACCAGCCGGACCAGTGCCCCCGGACCCGGAGGATCCGGAACAGACACTGGGGAGGAACACCCGTGCTGCGGCGGCCCGCATGTCCACTCCGCGTTCGGCCAGGAAAACCTGAGGGTCCAAAGCGGTGCCGGAGTACCAAGCACCCTCCCAGATTTCGAGATGCAGGTGAGGCGTGCTGCTCACACCGGAGTTGCCCACCAGTCCGATCGTCTGGCCGGCGCGGACTGAATCTCCCACTTGCACATGGGTTGTGCCGCTCCAAACGTGAAGATACCGGGAGTGGTACGTCTTGCCCCCGATATTGTGCCGGACCATGACATGTCCAGCGCGGCTGGATGTGCCCGTCTGAGTACTGACCACCGTGCCTGCTGCTATAGAGCGGAAGGGCGTGCCGTCGGGTGCCACGAGGTCTTGACCCAGGTGGAACGACGATGCCCCTGGGGTCGAGCTGCAGCGTGGCCCGAATCCACTGCTGTAGGTGAAGGTGCCGGTGAGCGGCTGGACGAACTGCCCAGAACTTCGCGAGGCAGTAATCACGGTCCCCTGGGACAACGACGACGATCCTGCGGCCGCTGTGCCCGCCAAGGGCTCAAGCTGCGGAGAATACGGGGCAGCTTCTGCTGCTGCGGCGGTGGTGAACGGCAACGTCAGTCCGGCGGCTAAAGCGCCAACTGCAGCCGCTGGTAGTTTTTTCGGCACGGGTCAATCCTCACTAGTCGAATGCCACGACTCCTTGCGCACATCACCTGGGCGGTGACGCGTGTGGGACTGTCCGGGGCCGCCCACAAGTGGGGAAGCATGCGATGGGAAATCTGAGCGAATCCCCCGGTCAGCTCGCGCCCAGGTTAACAAGTTGGTTACGACCCACGGCAGGGCGGCGTTCGACCGGAGGTTGAAGCTGTGCTCAACCTGTGACCCTTCGAATCTTGCTGGCGACGGAGGAACCTGCGTCTGTGAGGTCAGGGGGCAGGACAGGATGAACGGCGCGATGCCACTACCGCAGGACACCTTCCGAACGCTGCACTGCCCCCTGAGTTAGCTACTCTTTCAGCGATTACTCAGGGTTTGACTGCACCAACGCCGAGGGACACACATTGTGATCAGACCGTTACCCGGCTGAGCCCAAAAATTCATAGGAAACGTCCAGCCGTTATGGGGTGTTCCGTTCAGAATGATGAGTACCTTGGATAGTGCCTCTTCAAGGTGCGAGTGATTCAAGCTCCCCGGCTGGCCATTATGCGTCCCCCTCACGCGGCCACCGGGGAGCTTTCTCGTGTCTACACTGGTCAACATGACAGATGCAGCGCTATCGCCTGTGCGCGTGGACGCATGGCTGTGGTCTGTTCGGATGTTCAAAACACGTTCTGCAGCAACGGACGCATGCCGTGCAGGGAAGGTCAAAATCGGAGGAGACCCGGTCAAGCCCTCACTGAAAATCAGTCCCGGCACACGGGTGAGCATCAGTAGGCCCGGCCATGTAGTGATTCTGGAAGTGGTATACACCCACGCCAAGCGTGTAGGGGCCCCAGTCGCGCAGATGGCTTATCGGGATCTTTCCCCCGAGCAGATTAAGCCCCGTGACGTTGGTCTTCCGATGCGCGAACGCGGGGCCGGTCGGCCCACCAAACGGGAACGCCGTCAACTGGAGCAGCTGCGCGGTTACACGAAGAATGAGTGACGCTAGGCTAGTGATATGACACATCGCGTAAATCTCGGCCCAGCTGACCAGCTTCCCGAGCGCCAGGTAATGCAGGTGACAGCCAAAAAGGCTGGCACTAAGGGAGACATCGCCGTAGTCCACGCCGAAGATGGCGGGTTCTACGCGGTTGACGATGAGTGTTCCCACGAGGCCGTTTCTCTCTCCGAAGGTTTTGTCGAGGACGAGACGCTCGAATGCCCCATGCACGGTGCCGCTTTCTGTTTGCGGACCGGAGCAGCGGAGACTCCGCCAGCATTCGAGCCCATTAAGACTCATTTGGTCACTGTGGAGGATGGAGACCTCGTTCTTCACCCAGGCGTCCCCCACCCTGAGGCTGAATAGTCTTTCCAGTGCTGGGGTCCAGTGACGGTGAGCATCAGTTCACGAGCTGGTAAGACCCAGTTCACCGGTTGTTGAACCTCGCAGAGACCTTGCGAGAAACTCACAGATAATGTTCAGCAAATACCGGGTTGTTCTCCAAGGTAGGTCCCTATATTAGGTACTACCTCATCAAGGTGCGAGTGATTCAAGCTCCCCGGTTGGCCATTATGCGTCCCCTCACGCGGCCACCCGGGGAGCTTTCTCATGTCCGGGCTTTAGGCGGGGGTCGCCCTGCGAATCACTCCGTAGTTGAGTCCCGCCAACCCGACGGCGAGAATCGCTAACCACCCGGTTAATGAAAGAGCGCTTTGCTGCATGATCCACTCCCAGATGACGGGCCACCCATCATTCTGAAAAATGAGCATTGTCCCGGCAAGGCCCACGACGGCGAGTCCCAGGATAATCACCCATAGGGTGAACAAACCGGCCCGGAGATACAAGATCGCCCAAAAGAAGCCCACCATCATGAGTACCAGGCAGAGTGTTGCGGCCAACGCTCCGGCAGCCACGATCCCTCCCGAACCCTGAGTGAGGTAGGGCAGGTTGAAGGTGTAGAAGTGCATGCCGAATCCGTCGGTCACCCGTTCGATCCATGCTGCCAGTATGAATGCTGCGCCGAAAGCCACCGAGACTAATCCGAATGCCAGAATCACACCCAGCATGAAGGTCCGCCGGCTATAACTCAGCGCCATCGAAAAGGGAAAGGTGTGCGAGGCGGAATAGGCTGCCACAAAAACCAATGCCCATAGCGGAGCCTGCGCGGCTCCGGTGAACATGGGCTCGCCTGACGAGTCGCCGGACCCCTGCATAGTGTGAATCCACCACCCAATACCCACGGCGATCAGCCATGCGGCAAAGAAAACCGAAAGTGGCACACCGATGAGTGTGACCGCCGGTGAAAACTGAAGCCTCACGGCCGAAGGGACCCGGGCAAACGCGGATCGCTTCCCGCGGTGGGGTTCCTGAGGCTGGAGGGTTCGATCAGTGCGTCCCGTTGGGGTTGTCATTTTTCTCCCTCCCCATGGCCATGGTTGCTGTCATTGAGGTCTCGGGCAGCTGACTGACGCGTCGTGAGGCGCACGATCAACTGCTGTAAAGAGACCGGCTGCAGGTCAAGGTCCAGGTCGCGGACGCGCTGGTGCTCCTGTTCACTGAGCCGACCCAAAACAGTGGTGCGAGTGATCCTGCCCATACTCTCCTGGTTCAGCACTTCACGCCCTGCGGTGACTTCGGCAACAGCGTCGGATCGTCCCACTAACGTGACGGCACGATCACGCAGGTCCTCCACCGGTTCATCAAGCAGCACCCGGCCGCTGTCGATCAGCACCACGTTTTCAATCAGGTGCGCAATCTCATCGATGAGATGCGAGGACAGCACCACGGTGCGGGGATGCTCGGAGTAATCTTCCAGGAGCCGGTCATAGAACAGCTGCCGAGCCACGGCATCCAACCCCATGTACGGTTCATCGAAGAAAGTCACTTCAGCACGGGCAGCCAGCCCAATAATCACGGCCACAGCTGACTTCTGACCCCGGGACATCTTTTTGACCTTCGTCTTCTCTGGGACCCTGAAGTCGCGAATAAGCCGGTTGGCAAATTTCCAGTCCCAGTTCTCATAGGCAAGCGAAGCTGCCTTGAACGCGTGTTTTGCCTGGGCGTCGTCGGGATACCGCTGATCCTCTCGGACAAAACACATCATCGGCAGCACTTGTTCGTTCTCATGCGGGGTGTGACCCAGCACTCTGACCTGTCCCTCGGTGGGCCAGTCCTGGGCCGCAATGATCGACATCAGGGTCGTCTTGCCCGCACCATTGCGTCCCAATAGTCCGTGGATCTGATCCTTGGCGAACCTGACCGTGACTCCATCCAATGCAGTGGTGTTGCGATACCGACGACTGAGGCCGGCGACCTCTATAGCAGCTGGGGCGGTGTTGACGCTCATCGGCTTTCTCCTCTCACTTCATGATTCGGTGTCTGCTGCGCCCGCTCACGCAACAGATCAATGACGGTGTCCACCGAAAGCCCAATATTCTGAGCTTCGGCAAGCATCGGTGTGAGGTAGTGGTCGGCGAAGCTCAGCTTCCGCTCTGTCCGCAGCCTTTCGGCGGCGCCTTCCGCGACGAACATGCCGAGTCCGCGGCGTTTGATGAGTATTTCCCGGTCCACCAGAAGGTTGATGCCTTTGGCTGCCGTCGCTGGGTTAATGCGGTGGAATGCCGCTAGCTCGTTGGTCGAGGGAGCACGCTCGCCTTCAGCCAAAGAACCATCCAGCACAGATGCCTCGATCTCCTCAGCGATCTGCACAAACAGCGGTCGGCCTTCTTCCACGAGGTCACCTCTTTCAGCGGTTACAGGAACCATCTCATCCTATTCGACTCCACTACCTAAGTGGTTCATTACTTTACTAATGAACCATAGAACGACGACGGCGTCAAGGTTTCTTTGTGCGAGGCCACCTAAGATGGGGTCATGAGCCCTGAGAACATCGAATGCTGGCTAACAGACATGGACGGCGTGCTGGTGCGCGAACACGAGGCCCTTCCTGGGGCTGCCGAACTTCTGGAGCAGTGGCGGCGCCAGGATCTGCCTTACCTTGTGCTGACGAACAATTCGATATACACCGCGCGGGATCTCTCGGCTCGGCTACGCCATTCAGGGCTTGTTGTGCCGGAGAATCGAATCTGGACTTCCGCGCTGGCCACTGCCACCTTCTTGGCGCAGCAGGTCGACGTTGACCAGGGCAGTGGTAGCGCTTATGTGGTGGGAGAAGCTGGCCTGACCACGGCGCTTCATGAGGCTGGGTTCATCATGACCGAGACAGACCCTGACTATGTAGTGGTGGGAGAAACCCGCAACTACAGCTTCGAGGCCATTACCAAGGCAGTACGTCTGATCAATTCGGGCGCACGCTTCATTGTCACCAATCCGGACGCGACCGGCCCAAGCCCAGAAGGTGTCCTGCCGGCCACCGGCGCCATCGCGGCGCTGATCACAAAAGCCACCGGTTCAGATCCCTACGTGGTGGGTAAGCCCAACCCCATGATGTTCCGCTCAGCTCTGAACCACCTAGGGGCCCACTCGATGCAGACGGCGATGATCGGTGACCGGATGGACACGGACATTGTCGCCGGTATGGAGGCTGGAATGCACACCATCTTGGTGATGTCCGGAGTCTCGTCCCAAGCAAACATCTCGCACTATCCGTTCCGCCCGAACCGCATTATTGACGGTGTCTATGAGCTCCTGGATGAACCGTGGGAAGCCGATTCTGAGGAAGCCTGAGCCAACAGCTCAGCCAGGTGGATGGCCGGAACGTCAGCCAAGTCGTCCAACTGAATTCGGCATGACATCCCGTCAGCCAAGACAACGCTCCTCCGGCCTTCATTGCTCTCGGCTGACTGTTGCCGGCGAACTGCGGGCATGAGGTTGGTCTCAGACACGGCCACCGAAACCTCGTAGTGGCCCTTCTCCACCCCAAAGTTCCCAGCCAAGCCGCAGCACCCGGCGACCTTCGTCACCGACGCTCCCGCCATGTCCAGCAGAGCCTGATCAACATCCCATCCCATGATGGAGGACTGGTGACAGTGCGGCTGGGCCACAACATCCACGTCACTGAGGTCGGGAAGGTCAATGCGTCCTTCGTCCACCAGGCGGTTGACCAGCTCCGCGAATGTCAAGACTCCATCCGCAACTGTCCGAGCGTCTTCCTCCGCAGAAAGCTCTACGGCGTCGGAGCGCAGCGTGGCCAGACAACTCGGCTCAAGGCCGATTACCGGCACCCCTGAGCTGACGTATGGGGCGAGCACCGACGTTGCTTGGTTGATCAGCTTCTTGGCTTGGTCCAACTGGCCGGTGGTGATCCACGGCAGGCCGCAGCAGCCCTGCTTGCCGATCACCCGGACATCCAGGCCCTGCCCACGCAGGAACTCCAGCGCGGCGAGCCCTGACTGTGGGAAGAAGTGATTCGTGAAGGAATCCGCCCACACCCACACATCAGGATCACCCGTCTTCGACTGGGGGTCCTTGGCGGAACGCCGAAGCGTCTTGGCTGCAAATTTGGGCACGCTGCGCCGCTGGTCAATACCAGCAACCCATTTGGCCAAAGCCGCCACAGGAGGCAGCTTCATGGTGGCATTGGCCACTGGTGCCATGGGACTTGCGAGCTTGGCCCAGAACGGAAGCCTGCCGAGAATGTAGTGACTTCGCGGGCGCAGGCGACGCTTGGGCTGTCCGTCCCGGTCCCGGTCATAGGTTTGGTAGAGAGCCTCCGCCTTGTACGCGGCCATGTCTACTCCGGCCGGACAATCACTCGCGCAGCCCTTGCAGGACAGGCACAGGTCCAGTGCTTCATGGACCGCCGGATCGGACAATCCCTTGACGAGTGTGCCGTCCATCGCTTCCTGGAGTATTCGTCCACGTCCGCGCGTGGAGTCCTTCTCCTCCCGAGTCGCCAGATAGGACGGACACATCACTCCATTCGTCTTCGGCGCCACGCAACGTCCGACTCCCGAACACCGATGAACAGCAGCTCCAAAGTCTCCAGCATCGTGGGTCATGAGCATCCCAGGCCACGGCAGGTCCTGCTTGGGTTGAGTGGGCTTGATATGCGCGGTTTGGGAAGCTGTGGTTCCACCATCAGGTGCGGTAATGATGCCGGGATTGAGGAGGTTGTCTGGGTCACAGATGGCCTTCGCCTGCGCGAACAGCGCCATTGACGTCTCGTCGTACATCATCGGCAGCATTTCCGAGCGGGCACGGCCATCACCGTGCTCCCCCGACAGTGAACCTCCATAAGTGGCCAGTCGCTCGGCGCAAGCAGTAAGGAACTCTTTGAACACTCCTGTGCTGTGAGGGTCCCCGTGCTTGAACGGGAAGTCGATGCGGCAGTGAATGCAGCCATCACCAAAATGTCCATAGGGGTAGCCCTGGAGTCCGAATTCCGTCATGAGGGACTCGAACTCACGCATCCACCGACCCAGGTGCTCAGGTGGAACTGCAGCGTCCTCCCATCCAGAATGGGCAGGGGTGGGCAAGCTGATTCCGGCAAGCCCTGCGCCGTCCTCACGAATCTTCCACAGCGCGGCGGCCTCCTCTGAGGCCTCAATCATCCGATGCCCTATGGCTCCGGAGGCTCGCTTGACCTCGTCAAGGATGCTCAGGGCGTCGTCGCCCGCTGTTTCAATGAACAACCATGACTCGCCGTTAGGCAGCGTGGGCACGCGTCGGCCAGCTCCACGGACCAGGGCGACGAGCCGGGAGTCCATTCCCTCGCAGGCGATGAGCTTCCCGGATCCTGCTGCCAAAATATCAGGAACAGCATCGGCAGCCTCTGCCACCGAAGGGAAACCTAGGACCATGAGGCGTCGGCTTGGATCATCGCGGACCAGATTGACCGTAGCTTCCAGAGTGGTTCCCAGAGTCCCCTCTGTTCCTGCCAGGAAGCGTTCAATGCGCCCCCTGTTCTCCGGCAGAAGATGCTCCAAGCTGTATCCGGAGACCTGTCTGCCGAAGAGTCCGAAGTTCGTTCGAACATGACCGAGATTCTGCTCTGCCAAGGCCAAGAGCTGGCGTGCTGTGGTGCCCGAGCCCCGACCGGAGCGCGCATCAAGACGAGCCGTTTCTCCGTTGCCGAAGAGGACTTCGACCGCCTCAATATTGTCTGCGGTGCGGCCGTACCCGAGGGCGCGGGAACCGCAGGCATTGTTTCCGATCATCCCGCCAATGGTGCAGCGCGAATGGGTGGACGGGTCCGGTCCGAACCTCAACCCGTGTGGTGCCGCCGCACGCTGCAGATCCGCATGGACGACGCCGGGCTCCACGCGTGCGGTTTGTGCCTCTGGATCAATGTCGAGGATGGCCTTCAGGTCACGAGTGTCGAGGACAATGCCCTCCCCCACGGCGTTTCCGGCGATCGAAGTGCCTGCACCTCGCATAGTCAAGGGCACGGCCAGTTCTCGGGAGACTTGGTGGGCGGCGTGGAGCTCGTCAATGTGTTGGGGCCGAGCCACAACTTGCGGCACGACGCGGTACAGGCTGGCATCGGCGGAGTACATGCCACGAGCGAGCTCAGAACCGTCCACACCGGACACCCCGGCCCGGCGCAGCGCGGCGACCAGATCCCCGGAGTCACCGAGCGCGGTCGCAGCGGAATCGGACGTGATAGTCACCTGGAACGACCTCCCACATTGTCAACAATCTGCAATCCTGGTGTGACTTGCACTGTACCGGGAGGCTTAGTCCTGCGGAAATTCCGCTCCGAGCGAGTTCAGAACTCCGCGGGACTTGGTGATGATCTCATCCCACTCCGCATCGGGAACCGAATCTGCCGTGATGGCGCCACCGAGGCCCAGGTGGAAGGACCAGGTGTCGGTTGCCTCCGACCCGCCGCGGTCCGAACGCAGCACTGCAGTGCGAATCAACACCGAGAGATCGCATGATCCGGTGGAGCTGAACCACCCGGCCACTCCTGAGTAGGGCCCACGCTCACCCGTCTCGAGACGAGCAAGAATATTCATCGTTGAGCCCTTGGGCGCCCCGGTCATAGATCCCGGCGGGAAGGCATCTTTGAGCGCCCTGGCGCGCCCAGCTTGAGCTGCTAACCGCGCACTGATCGTGGACACCATTTGGTGCACAGTGGCGTAGGTTTCCACCGCGCACAGTCTCTCGGTGCGCAAACTTCCCGGTTCGGCATGAATTGAAAGATCATTCCTCACCAGGTCTGCAATCATCACGTTTTCGGCACGGTCCTTCGGATGTGTCTGAAGATCGAATAGTTGCGAGGCATCATCCTCCGCGGTCATTCCCCTGGGCCGTGTTCCCTTGATCGGCTCAGAGAGAATTGTGCCGTCGGAAGTGATGGACGCGAACCTTTCCGGTGAGGTCGACAGAACCGCCATGGCTTCCTGTGCGGAGCCAGGAGGGAAATGCAGATACTGTGTGAAGGGTGCGCGGTTGTGTTCGCGCAGCCGTCTGTAGGCCTGCCACGGCGATCCCCGAAACTCGCCGTTGACCGCCGTGGTGAGACAGACCTCGTAGGAGTTGCCTTCGCGAATCTCGGCCTGCGCGGCCTGGATCTTAGCCAGGTACTGAGCCCGAGAGTCTCGGGCTGTAAGTGCACTGAGTTCTCCACCGATGGGACCAGGCTGCTCCTGATGCAGCGCGTCGAGCTCTTCAAGGACCACTTGCTGCCACCAGGCGTCGCGATGAGTGGACTGAATCTCGGCGGTACCGAGGTGGTGGTCCACCACGACCGCACGGTGGGCAGCGAACAGGCGAGCCTGGCCCTCGTAGCCGATCCATCCCACCCACCCCAGCTGGAAAGGAGAAGGCGAGATGGCGGCGTCGCCCTGGTGTGCTGCGCCTTTGTGCCGCCAACGCTCCGCCAGCCAGTCAAAAGCTGCAGCATCGACACTAGTGCCGAGATCCTCAGCGGATGAGAAGGCAAGGATGCTGTACCGGCTGCGTTGAGGTGCCGTCGTCCGGGCATGGTCGCTACTATCCAGAAACGCAGCAGCGACGTGTGCGCCGAGCCGACCCCAGAGAGCAGCGAACAGCTGGGCGGCTGCGTCCTCTTCTTCGGGGAACGGAACGGAAGTCCAGCAGCGGCGTGACGGCATGGAGATCATCCTATGAGCCGTACCATAGTGCCCATGGCAGATGATGCAGAGTCACGGAGGGGCCGGCCTCGCAGCGAAGAGGCTCACCAGGCTGTTCTCGACGCTGTGGCCCGACTGCTCGATGACTATGGCCACAGTTACGAGGAGCTCACCGTGGAGCGCATCGCAGCCGAGGCGGGGGTCGGCAAACAGACCATTTACCGCTGGTGGAAGAACAAGGCAGCTGTGGTGCTCGAATCCCTCATGACCGGGCGCTTGAAGCTCAGCTTCGAACGCGTGCCGAACACCGGTGACCTGCGGGCTGACCTCACTGCATGGCTGGACTGCGAGCTTGAGAAGTCCGAGATGGATGACACGGTCGTGATGGCGCGCAGCCTCATGGGGGCACTTGTCACCGGGGGTGAGCAGACGCGGCAGCTCTTCCAAGACCGTTCGGTGTGGGATGACATGGAACTGACCGAACGCATCCGCCAAGAGGCCGCCGCGGGAGGCCTGCGCGATGGCGTTGACCCCGCAGCTGTGGCCTCGGCCATTATGGATCCCTTCATCATCCGGCTGCTGACCGTGGGTCAACCTGACCGGCAGTGGCTGCAGGCGCAGATCGACATTGTCCTCACGGGAACCCTTCGCAGGTAGTGTGATCTTCCTCTCAAAAAACTCTGGCATAATAACGAGACGCAACGTTCCATATATGATGGCCGTGTCGCCTGCACTCTCCTGACTCCCGAAGGACCACTGATTCATGGCCACGATGCTTTACCGCCTCGGTACGCTCGCCGCTCGCCGCGCCAAGACAGTCATCGCCGCATGGTTTGTCCTACTGCTGGCGGCCGTAGCGGCCTTTGCAGGATTCGGCGGACAGCTCACAGATCAGATCACCGTGCCGGACCTAGAGACGACTCGGGTTGCCGATCGGCTGGCTGAAGAACTGCCAGACATGGCCGGCGGGTCCGCCAACACCGTCTTCCGCACAACTGACGGCGAGCCGTTCACTGATGAGCAGATCACCGCAGTTGAGGACCTACTCGGCGAGGTCGAAGAGCACGGGGCCGTTGACTCAGCGACGAGCCCTTTTGAAATGGAAGACGAGCTCTCCGAAGGCCGCGAAGAGCTCAATGAGGCCCGGGAGCAACTCGATGAGCTGCCCGAGGACTTCAGCGTCGAAGAGGCTCGCCAAGACATTGATGACGGCCGCGCCGAGCTGGAACAGGCACAGGAGGAACTCGACGCCGGATGGGCGGAGCTGGAGGGCGGGCTCGAAGCCGGCGGGCTGAGCGTGGACGAGCTCTCAGAAACACGCCAGGAAATCGAAGGCGGGCTGGCAGCACTCGACGATGCGGATGCTGAAATTGACGCCCAAGTTGAAGAAGCACTGGCAGGGGGCTTCTGGCCCGCAGTAGAGGAAGAACTCAACAGCGCTCGCGCAGAGGTCGTAGCAGAACGCGAACAGCTTCAGGCAGCTCTGGCTCAGGTGGAGCAGGCGGAGCAGGGCGTTGCAGAACTTGAGGCCGCCGAGGCCGAACTCGATGAGGGGCGCGCTGAACTCGACTCTGCCGATGAGGAACTGAGCGAGCTCGAGAACAGCCTAGACGGCGACGACCCATTTCAGGCAGTCGAACGCGGTGAACGCGCACTCGACCTCGCAGCGGGCGCCAGCATGGTGTCCGAAGATGAGGGCACTGCGATCGGCATGATCACTTTCGGCGTTCCGCTTGAGCAGGTGGGCATTGAGGACCTTGAGGACGTCGCCGGTGAGCTCACCGCTGCAGATATTGACGGGGTGGAAGTCCTGCCCTCAGGCGATCTCAACATGGAATTGCCACACTTATTCTCCGTTGCCGAGGCTATCGGGCTGATGATCGCTGCCGCGGTGCTGATCATCATGCTGGGCACCCTTGTCGGAGCCGGCTTGCCGCTTCTGAACGCCGTGGTCGGAGTGGGCATCGGCGTGGCCGGAGCAATGTCGCTTTCGTCAGTTGTGGAAATGATGTCCATCACTCCGATCCTCGGACTGATGCTTGGTCTTGCTGTGGGCATCGACTACACACTGTTCATCATCCACCGCCACCGTCGTCAACTGAAGGATGGCATCCCGCTGAGGGAATCCATTGCCATGGCCAACGGCACAGCGGGCAATGCCGTGGTCTTCGCTGGGGCGACCGTGGTGATCGCTCTGCTGGCGCTCAACGTGTCCGGGCTTCCATTCCTGGCGTTGATGGGGACCGTCGCTGCTTTTTGCGTGACGATCGCCGTCCTGATTGCTGTCACGATGACCCCCGCCCTGCTGAGCCTGGTGGGGACCCGGATCTTGCGCCGCCGTGAGCGTCGGTACGTCGGCATGCAGCAGCTCAAGCCCATCACCACACCTATGCACACGGGCAAGGCCGTGCTAATCGCCGCAGGTGCCCTGGTACTCCTAGCCGTGATGGCGATTCCAACCTTCTCCATGCGTTTAGGGTTGCCGGATGCAAGCTCGGAAGCCGAGGACTCCACCAGCTACCAGGCCTATGTGGCGACGGAAGAAGCCTTTGGAGAAGGTATGAACGGCCCCCTGATCGTTGTAGCAGATTTGGCTAGCGACCTATCATCCGATGAGGCCGAGGACTTCCAACTCGACGTCGCCGAGGAAATGACCGATCACGAACACATCGACACTGCTGTGCCTGCCGGGATGAATGACGACAACACCGTCGCGGTGTATCAGGTCATTCCACTAGAGGGGCCAGCTTCTCAATCGGTGGAGGAACTGGTGCATGAGTTCCGCGATGGGGCAGTTCTCACTGGCGACCTCGCGGAGCAGACCGAACTGTCCGTGGCCGGGTTGACTGCGGCCAACATCGATGTGTCGGACCATATCGCAGACGCGATGCCGCTCTACCTAGGACTCGTTGTTGGGCTTTCACTGGTGCTGATGGTGATGGTGTTCCGCTCGCTGCTGCTGCCAATTATTGCCACCCTAGGGTTCATCGGCTCAGTATCCGCCGCCATGGGTACTGTGGTGGCCGTCTTCCAATGGGGATGGTTCTCCGATATCTTCGGCATTTCCAATCCGGGCCCTGTCCTCACCTTCTTGCCAGTGATCCTCATCGGCATCCTGTTTGGGTTGGCAATGGATTACCAGCTGTTCACCGCATCGGGAATGCGGGAGGCCTATGTCCACGGTGCTGCGCCCCGTCTGGCGGTGCGCCAAGGCCTCCACGCTGGGCGGTCAGTCGTCATTGCTGCAGCGCTGATCATGACGAGCGTGTTCGCAGGGTTCATATTCACCCCCGACCCCATGGTCGCTTCCATAGGTATGGGTCTCGCGGTCGGTGTGCTGCTGGACGCTTTCGTCGTGCGGCTGCTCCTCGTCCCAGCGTTGCTTCACCTGTGCGGGCCCGCTTCATGGTGGCTGCCGAAGTGGCTGGATAAGATCCTGCCGAATGTTGACGTCGAAGGTGCAAAACTGGAACGCACACCGGATCCAGAAATGGATCAGGCTGACGCTGCACCGGCACCAGAGCTTTCTAAGGTGTGAAGGCAGGTGCGGTACGCGAGCGCGGCTTCCCGAGGGAACTAGGTGTCGCCGGCCTGGGAGTCCGCGTAGTCAGCCAACTTTTGAGCTTGGACTGCGGCTAGCTCAGCGAACTCGCTCTCACTAAGGCCTACGGCGGAGAGCATCACAAGGTTGTCACCAAAGTCGACCGTCATAGAGTGCCGCACAGCGGCTGCGGAGTCGATGGGAGCGCCATCGCGGTGGATGACCATGGATACTCCGTCGGTGCTGAGCTCGGCACTGTCCCCAAGAGCGAACGGTTCGATCTCTACCTGCTCGGCACCGGACTGCAGTTGTCCTGCTGTGCAATGTTCGTGGACGTAGCTCCACACGCTGGAGGTATCCACTTCCCGGTCATAGCTGAGCATCCACACATAGACCTGGGGCCGGTACTCATCGTCTGATTCTTCCTCAGGCGGCAGCGTGTAGGCATGCGCCAGGCCGCTCTGCGGATCTTCGCCGATCAAGTCAACGTTGATGCGGTCCATAGCTGTAGCGCATTCAGTCTCCTGGAAAGTTTCCGTGTAGTGGGTGTACTCCACCGCAATGCTCTCTTGAAAGTACGAGAGGCCATCGTGGGTGGCATGTCCCTCCGGGGAAACCGGCAAATCAGCGGAGCTGAGCAGAACGTCGAGCTTCTCATCATGAGACAGCGCGCCGGGATCCATCTCCTCGGCCTCATCCTCAGCAGAGGCCTCCTCAGAGCCTTCCGGGGCATCGGCAGGCCCTTCGGGTGCCGCCGTCCCAGTCTCGGGAGCCTCAGTTTCTCTCGGCGTGAGGTTGGCTGCACCTCTGCCAGAATCACCGCATCCCGTCAGCAAACCCAGCACGGTGACGGCAAAAACTGATACCACTGCCCGGGAGCTGTTCCGGGTTGGGGACCACCGCCAGGGGGAGTGCACGCGAACAAGGATAGTTGAAATTTTCAGAACTCGGCAGTGAGTTGACACTCATTGAAGTGCAGAGGTAAGCCGGAACACATTGTCCAGGTACCGGGTTCGCCACGGCCTGGAGGCCCATTCTTCCAGTTCAAGCTCATGCGAGATGCTGCGATACTGCTCGAAGATCTCGTTCAACTCAGCAACTTTTGCGTCGTCAACGAGCATCATTGTGACTTCCAGATTCAGGGAGAACGATCGCATATCCATGTTTGAGGAGCCGAGAACTGCCACGTCATAGTCCACAATCATGAACTTCGAGTGCAGGACATATGGTTCCGGGTAGCGGAAGATCCTTACCCCCGCCTCTAACAGTGCTTGGTAGTAGGACTGCTGAGCGTGCTGAACGGTGAACTGGTCAGCCTTGCGGGTCACCAGCACTACAACGTCGACATCACGGTGAGCAGCGTTGGTGACTGCGTAGAGCAGCGAATCGTCCGGGACGAGGTACGGGGTGCAGATGATGAGCCGATGTGTGGCTTGGTAGATGAGGTCATTGAACAGCCGAAGGTTGTTCTCCTCAGGAAAGCCGGGCCCGGAAGGCACAATCTGCACCAACGAACCACCACCGGACTCCTCGTCAGCTTTCAAGTCGACCAAGAGCTTCTCCCCCAGGTTCTCACCGGTCTCGGCGTACCAATCTGAGGCGAAGACGATGTCCAAGCCGGTGACAACAGGCCCGGTGACCTTGGCGTTGATCTCGACCCAACGCCGTCCCATGCGTTGGGCCGCCGGACGCTGGTAGTGCGGTTCAATCAGGTTCGCCGAGCCGGTGAAGGCCAGACGAGAATCCACCACGACAATCTTGCGATGATTGCGCAGATCCAAACGTGAGAATCGTCTTCGCAACGGACGGATGGGGAGCATCCGACGCCATTGGAACTGCGGCCATGTCTGGCTTGCCTCCTTCAGCCGCCGGCGCAGTCTGCCATAGCCGCGCACGCGCATCGTGCCCAGGTGGTCGAACAGGAACCTCACTGTCACGCCCCGTGCGGCCGCGCGCTCCATCGCGTCCAGGACTGGCCCTGCGTACTCGGGGTCCTCCCCCACGATGTAGAACATGACGTGTACGTATTCCTGGGCGCTGTCGATTTCAGCGGCCAAACGGATGAAGAACTCCTGGTAACCGGAGATCAGCGTGATGTGGTTTCCCTCTTGAATGGGGAAGGCTCCGAGGTTGCGATTAAGCGCCGCGGTCGCACCGAGTTGCTCGTCGTAGTCGCGCAGTTGGTCCGAGAGGTCCATATGGCTGGTCGCTTCCAACAATGCCTTATTGATGGCACCCTGCCGCTGCTGCCGCCGAGCCGAGAGTTTGTTCCGTCCAATGAGGAGGAACAGCGGCAACGCAATAAGCGGCATAAAGAAGATGGCCAGGAGCCACGCCATAGCCGTGTTGGGCCGGCGTTTATCGGGAATGATGCCAATGACAGCTACCCGGATACCGATCTCTATGACCACAACAATGATCACTATCCAGATCGGGAGTGCATCAATGCCCAGCCCACTCAGCGGCCACAGCATATTGCACCTCCCTTCCTGTCCACCTTTCCAATCCTATGCTGGGTATAAGCTAAGCGTATGGCTGAGCGTTTTGATGAAGAGGCCCTGCGTGCCGTAGGAGTGCGGATCGACGCTGAACACCCGGAAGGGATCGTCTTTGACCCCCATCAGCCGCAGCTGAGGGTCACCGATCTCAGTGCGGTGCGCGGCGACGGAATCTTCGAGACCATGCTTGCTGAGCGTGGACACGTCCGGAAGTTCGCCGCCCACCTGGACCGGCTGCAGAGCTCGGCCGCCATCACAGACATCGGCATTCCGCCTCAGGATGCATGGCGTGCTGCCGTTGAGCTGGGCTTGGATGAATTCCGCAGCCGCGGAGGGCTGCCGGATGAGGTGGCCGTTCGCATCACTGCCTCACGCGGGGTTGAGGGTGAGCCTGCCAGCGATGACCCCGCGTTCTCCGGAACGTATTGGGTGCTGCTGACTCCCGTCACCGAAAAGGTGAAGACATCGCGGGGCCGCACCATAAGCGTCACTCTTCTTGACCGCGGATATGACTCCGGAGCTTCTGAACGCGCGCCCTGGCTTCTTCTGGGAGCCAAGACCCTCAGCTATGCGGTGAATATGGCCGCACTGAGGTGGGCTGCCAAGCACGGGCACGATGATGTCATTTTCACCTCCTCAGACGGCAACGTTTTGGAAGGACCGGTCTCTTCGATTCTGCTCGGGCGTCGCTCAAGCGACGGCCGGGTGCATCTGAGGACGCCGAGTCCGGACGCGGGCATCCTGCCCGGCACGACTCAGGCTACGATCTTTCGCGCCGCCGAACAGGCTGGTTGGGAAACTTCTGCGGGGCCCGTCACGACTGAGGATCTCCACAGTGCCCAGTTCTTGTGGCTCACGGGATCAGTGAAACTCGTCTCGCCCATCGGCCGAATCGACGATCACAGTGTCGCCGTTGACGATGAGCTGACAGCGGCCCTGCTGAGTTTTCTCAACGAGGCCGGCTGAACAGAGGGCGCCCCTCCTCAGCGGTGCTAGGATGACGCCGAACAACTGAATACGGTAACCCGTCCGACAGGGGAGCGTCCGCAGCTGAGCCGTTACTGGCTCCCAGGCGCTGAGAGTGGGCTAACGGCCCAGACCCTTGAACCTGCACAGGCTAGAACCTGCGAAGGAAGTCGTCATGAAATCATCTGCACCTGCGCCCATCCGTCAACGCTGGACGGTGAGCGATATTGTTGTCGCATCCACGCTGGCAGTCGCCTCGGGAGTGATCTTCTGGGGATGGAACCTGTCCTATCACGCGGTCAGCACCCTCTTCATCGCTTATCCCCCCGCTGCCTCACTCGTGGCAGGGATGTGGCTGTTCCCCGCAGTGCTGGGGGCACTGATCATCCGCAAACCGGGTGCAGCCATCTATTGCGAAATGGTGGCCGCCGCGGTGTCTGCGCTTCTCGGCTCTCAGTGGGGGCTCGGCGTGCTGCTCTCAGGGTTCGTCCAAGGCGTGGGAGCAGAATTGATTCTCCTGGTCTTCCTCTACCGGAGGTTCACAGTGGATGTCGCTGTGCTTGCCGGGGCTGCCGCGGGCCTGGCGGGAGGCATCAACGAGAACTGGATCGCCAGCTACTACCAGTACGACGCCATCGGAACCTTGACACATATTGCCGGTTTCGCCATTTCTGGTGCGGTCATAGCTGGCTTCATCCCCTGGCTTGCCACCCGAGGTCTGGCCGCGACCGGCGCACTTGCGCCACTTCGCTCCCGCAAGGCCCACCGCGAGTCTGCGTTCGGCACGGGGTCCCGCGAGGCTCCTGCGGCGCCCTCATCCTGAAATGGGCACGACGACGCCTGGTCAGCCTTCAACGACCACCAGCACCGCATATGTCGGCGTTCATGTCACTGCAAGCGGCTTCACCTACCACCACGCTGATCGTGAGCGGCCCGCCTTCGCAGGCATAGACCTTGATATCGCCGCCGGTGAGAAGGTTCTGCTCGCGGGCGCCTCAGGTGCGGGCAAGTCCACTCTGCTGCACTCCATCGCAGGAGTACTTCAAAACGACGACGCCAGCTCCACCGGAGACCTGCTCCTGAACGGGCTCCCTCCGGAGCATGCCCGCGGACGCGCCGGTCTGATGCAGCAGGACCCCGAATCCCAAGTGGTGCTCTCCCGCATCGGCGATGATGTGGCCTTCGCCTGCGAAAACCTCGCGGTGCCCCCAGCTGAGATACCGGGTCGGTGCCAGCAGGCGCTCCAAGCGGTGGGGTTGGACTACCTCCCCCTTGAGCACCCCACAGCTGCACTCTCAGGGGGGCAGAAACAGCGGCTGGCCCTGGCCGGCATCCTAGCGATGCAACCGGGGCTGCTCCTGCTTGATGAACCGACGGCAAACCTTGATCCAGATGGCGCTGAGCAGGTGCGCAATTCAGTAATCACGGCAGCGCAGTCCACCGGCGCCACCCTGATCGTCGTCGAGCATCATCTGGGCAGGTGGCTGGACCAGGTCGATACGCTGATCGTGCTCGAGCCCGGTGGCGGCGTTCGGCACCGTGTCTCTGCCAGCACCCTCCATCATGACAAGGCGCTGCGTGCGGAATTGATCGCGGCTGGGTTGTGGGTACCCGGTCACGATGTGTTGGAGACATTGCCAATGTGGTTCTCCCGCGAAAGGGAGCCCGGGGCACCTGCTGATCACACTTTGCTCACCGGAACCGGACTGGCGGTCAGCCGTGAGAGTCCTCACCGATCGTGGCGAAAAACGCCCCCGTCACAGCCTGTGCTCAGCGGAGTCGACATCACTCTCCACAGCGGAGTCGCAACAGGTATTACTGGGCGCAACGGAGCAGGGAAATCGACACTCCTGCTGACTTTGGGCGGGCTGCTGGAACCCCACGACGGCGTCATCACCGCAAGCTCCGTGCTCAAAGGAAAACACGGTGCCCAGCTTCACGAGTCCCCGCACCAGTGGCGTTCAGCGGATCTGACCTCGCGCATCGGCACCGTTTTTCAGGAACCGGAGCACCAGTTCGTGCGTCACACGGTCAATAGCGAGCTCCGACTCTCGGCGGAGCAGGCAAAGGTCCCAGGAACCAAAGAGTCCCTCTTCACTGAGCAGGAGGTGGCAACACGGGTTGCTTCACTCCTGGATCGGCTGCGGCTGACCCATCTGGCCGACGCAAATCCCTTTACGCTCTCCGGTGGAGAGAAGCGCCGACTCTCCGTGGGAACCGCTCTCGCGGCCGGTCCTGAAGTCCTGATGCTCGATGAACCGACCTTCGGCCAGGACGCGCATACCTTCGCGGAGCTTATCGGGCTGCTGAGGGAACATGTGGACGCAGGGGGGACTGTGGTGGCTGTCACCCACGATCAAGACTTCCTACGGGGACTGAATGTGGATCTTTTCGCACTCTCCTCTCCTGAGGTGCGGCAGACCCCGGGGGACGATCCAGCGCCACCCGGGTCGCGCAGCACCCCGCTGCTCTCTGCAGTTCGGGACGCATCCTGGCTCGGCCAACGTGGTCCCCTGGCGAAGCTGATCGCACTGAGCTTCATCACCCTGGCGCTGATCTCAACGATCGATCCTGTCTCGGCTGCCGTCGTTGCCGCTGCGAGTTTCGCGCTCCTGCCAGTGGCGAACATTCGCTTGGGCACCTTTCTGAAACGGATATGGATCTTCGCAGCTGCCGCTGTCATGGCAGTGTGGGGGGCAGCCGTCGCCGCCGAAGAATCAGGCCGGGTACTGCTCGATCTGGGACTCACCACTGTCTCCACCGGTTCCCTTGAAATGGGGCTCTCGCTCGGCGCCCGCGCGTTCGCGATCGTCTTACCGAGCGTACTCATCTTCTCTACGACTGATCCGACCGACCTAGCGGACGCCCTGGCACAGCAATTGAAGCTCCCGGCCCGGTTCGTCCTGGGCGCTCTGGCGGCCATGCGCCTGCTGGGTCTGATGGCGGCGCACTGGACAACTCTGGGACACGCGCGGCGCGCTCGGGGCCTGGGCACCCGGTTCTTCTCTCAGGCTTTCGGCCTGCTCGTTCAAGCGATCCGGATCGCCACACGGTTGGCGGTGACCATGGAGTCACGCGGCTTCGGGGCAGGGCAACGCACCTGGTCTCGCTCAGCGGACTTCACCCGGGCCGACGGCGTCGTCGTCCTCGGCGGGCTAGTGATCGCCGTATCGGCCACCGCTTTGGCAATTTGGGCTGGAACGTGGAACCTTGTGTGGATGTAGCCTCCCTCAGAGTCTGAGGTCCTGACGCGCGTTGGCGAGCACCGGTAGTACTTTGCGGGCTTCCTGAACTGTCTCGGCGTCGATATCGGCGACTAACAACTCAGGCGCTTCACCGGCAGCTGCCAGGATGTCGCCCGTGGGAGACACAATCAGGGAGTGACCTACCCCGGTCGGCGCACCCTCTGGAGCGTCAACGCCGGCAGCGGCGGGAAGACCCTGTCCGCAGGCAATCACATACTGCGTGGAGTCCAGCGCTCGGGCCACTGCGAGAGTCTTCCACTGCTCGACTTTCCCCGGACCTGCAGCCCAGGAGGCAGGCAGGATCGTGGCGTGGGCGCCGTTGAGCGCATGGGACCGGAAGAGTTCGGGGAACCGGATGTCGTAGCAGGTGGCCAAACCGAAGTGCAGGCCCCCAGTGCTGAATCGGACCTGCCGCTGACCAGGTTCTACCGTCCTGGATTCTTGGAATCCGAACGCATCGTAGAGGTGGAGCTTGTCATAACTGACGAACACGGAGGGCCCGGCGGCCAGGAGAGTGTTCTTCACCCGCTGACGGTTCTCGTCCTGCGTCGGCTGGCCCGGAGTGAACATTCCCACCACAACCACGACGCCGTACCGCTGACCGATCTTGTGCACCTCATCCCCCCAAGGCCCTGAGACATCCTCCGCAATGGGAGACAGGGAGTAGCCGAAGGCGCGCTGGGTGGCCTCCGGGAAGATCACGAGTTCGGCGCCGACCTCGGCTGCTCGAGCAGTCCAGGTCTCTACCAGGCGCAGATTCTCTTGGGTGTCCTCACCTGTGACGATCTGTGCGACAGCAATTCTCATATCTCAACTCTACGGGGGTCTAGGCTCTGTTCAGCGGACTCCGATAGTGTTGAGCCATCTTTGAAAGTTTTTGAGCTATAGGAGCCGCACCGTGGACAAACTGATCGAGAAGGGCCTCACCCTTGGCATTTCTTTGGGAGCCGGCTTCGTGGCGTCCAAAGTCTTCGACTTCGCATGGGAGCAGGTCACCGGCGAGGCGCCCCCGAAGAATGATGAGGTGGATGCAGTCGACATCAAGCGCGCCCTGGTCTTCGGCGTCACCTCTGCGGCAGTCAGTGCTGCAGTTCAGGTGCTGTCCCAGCGTGGAGCCAAGGCGAGTGTGCGCAAGATGAGCAGCTCTTTCGGAGCTAAGTCCGAGGTCTGAGGCTAGAGAGCCTTTTTGCCGTCACGGCCTAACAGATAGGCCAGGCTGATACCGGACAGCACAGCGCTGCCGAAAGCGAACGCCGAGGCGACCGCTGGTTCACCAGTGATCGCAACGATTCCGGCCACGGTTGCCAGAATGGCAATTGCTCCAAAGGCGAGTTTCAGTATCATGTCTCTACCTTAGTCGTCTTTGACTTCCCGGCGCACCCCACGTTGTCGAGACAGCCGGTCCACTGCGCTGGCCAGTTCGTCATCTGCAAGCAGGTCAGCCCGCATGTGCTTAGTCCGGTAACCTGCCCGGCCTACGACGTGGGCGCTGACTGGAGCGGTGAGGATCATCAAACCCCAGGCCAGCAAGGCGATGGCGACCCACGACCAGGAGCGCCACATAATCGCCGCAGACAACACCAGCATCAGCAGGCCGAGCACCTGAGGTTTCGTGGCGGCGTGCATGCGCGAATGCAAGTCGGGGAAACGCACGAGGCCGATTCCGGCGGCCAAGGACATCAGACCGCCGACGAGCATGAACACTGCCGCTGTTCCGTCGAGCACGGTGTCGAGAGTCATTGAGCACCTCCTGGTCCTGGCTTGTTGTCCGTACCGTCATCCGGGCCGTCGGGGCTGCTGCCAGGTGGAGGTTCGGTGGCGTCGTCGTCCTGTTTGCGTTTGGGGACAAAGCCGGAGCGTGCCAGGGCAGCGAACCAGGAGGTTGATTCGTCCTCCAGCAGGGTTCCTCCATGGGGCAGCGCGCCGGATCCCCATGGAGACTTGGGGGTTTCGGGTTCCGAGGCAGGTTCATCGGTGAGGGCTCTGGCTTGTTCCTCCGTGCGGCGGATCAGGTCTTCGGAGTCCGGTTGGCGGACTGCCACGTAGCGGGCAATTGCCACCGCACCGAGGAAGCCGATCACAGCGGTGACCACCACAAACAGGATGTAGTCCGTTGAGCCGCTGTAAGCCATCTCTACCAACATCACGGATCCAACGATAATGAGGATGACGTCAACGCTGATGACCCGGTCCAGGACTGAGGGTCCCTTATAGACCCTGTAGACCGCGCAGAGCACGCCAAGCGCCAGCAGAAACTGGGTGATCCAGTACGAATAGTCCAGTAGCGTCACTGTGTTTCCTCTCCTCGCGGCTCGCTCGTCGGAGCCGCGAAGGGAGTGTCTCGCTGAGTCTTCGAGAGTCCCGCTACTCGGCCCAATCGTGTTTCAGCCTTCACCACGGCCAGATCCGAGCGGCTGCCGGCCGTCCGGATAAGCAGCGCCTCAGTCCGCAAGGCATCCTGCCTGATTCGCTCTGCTGCATGGTCGTCGGTGACGTTGAGGGCATGGAGGTACAGCGTGGCTGTGGTGCGGTCCACGTCGATCACCAGCGAACCGGGAACCAAAGCCAGCGCGTGACCAGTCAGGGTGATCATGAGATCGTCATGGCTGCGCAGCTGGATGGCGATGATGGAGTTGCGGATTCGTGGGCCCTTCACCACCGCTAACCATGAGACCTGGAAGCTTGCGAGCACCATTTTGGAGAGGAACCGCACTAGGAACACCGCGCCCCAGAAAAGGTTCACTCGGCCGGTCCCGCGCAGGGGCGGCAGGTAGAAGACCCGCACAAGAATTGTGGCGTAGACCAGGCCGATCAGAAAGGTGCCGATCTCAAAGCTCTGCCAGACTGCCATCCAGAACACCCCGAGGAACAGGATGAGAGGAAGGTCCAACATGAGCGGGGTCTTGGGCCGGCGCACTACTGATCCCCTCCTTCGGCGGGGTCGGCCTGCTCGTCGATCTCAACCCTGGTGAAACCTCGATCATCGGTCTCCATATCCGGCTGCAGGGAGGTCCGCACCGGGGCGAATTCAGCTGCACCGTCGTCGTCGGTGTCTAGGTCGATCACATAGCCGGTGGTGAATTCTACGAGCTCGTCACGCACACCATCGACACGGTCCTCCCCCAGAACCGCCTCCAGGTAGGGAGTCCGTTCGTACATGTCCTGGGCGGCGGCGCGGGAGAAGTTCATCAACGGTCCGGCGAACACTGTGAATGCCAAGCTCATCGCCACCAGCAGAGCGGTGGGGGCGACCATCGCGGCGGGTAGAAGGCGCTTATTCGCCGCACGGGCGTGGGCGAGTGACTTTTGGATCAGGATGCGTTCGGGCTTCTCCACATCTTCTGCCTTGCGCCAGAACCCACGGGCCCAGATGCGGGCCACCGCGAGGAGCGTCAGCAGAGACGTCAGTACGGAGGCGAACACCAGGGTCCAGGTGATCCACGTGTTCTCCGCAATACCGCCCTGCATCATCCCCAGTTTGCCTACGAATCCTGAGAACGGCGGTATCCCGGCCAGGTTCATAGCAGGTAGGAAGAACAGGATGGCCAACACCGGGGAGATGCGCGCCAGCCCGCCGAGCTTATCCACATTGGAGGTCCCGGCGCGCCGCTCAATCAGCCCGGTGACCAGGAACAGCGTGGTCTGGATGGTGATGTGGTGGGCCACGTAGTAAATGGTGGCGGCCATCCCGATCACACTGCTCAACGCCAGTCCGAACACCAGATAACCGATATGGCTGATCAGGGTGAAGGAGAGCATACGTTTGATGTCCGACTGCGCCAAGGCACCGAGAATGCCGACGATCATGGTCAGCGCGGCCACCACCATGAGCACGGTATTGATCCGCTCCCCCGGGAACAGCAGCGTCTCGGTGCGGATCATGGCGTAGATGCCCACCTTGGTGAGCAGACCGGCGAACACTGCGGTGACCGGCGCTGGCGCGGTGGGGTAGGAGTCCGGCAGCCAGAAAGCCAGTGGGAAAACAGCCGCCTTGATGCCGAAGGCCACCAGGAGCATGACGTGGAGCATCAGTTGCGTGCCGTGATCGAGTTCGGTGATCTTCAACGCCAGGTCGGCCAAGTTCACTGTGCCCGTCGCGGCGTACATGAGCCCGATGGTGATGAGGAACAGCATCGAGGACAGGATCGAGACCACCACGTAGGTCACCCCGGCCCGGATACGCGCCTCACCGCCACCGAGGGTCAGCAGAACATACGACGCCGTGAGGAAGATTTCGAAGCCCACATACAGGTTGAAAAGGTCACCAGCGAGGAACGCATTGGAGACCCCAGCTACCAGGATCAGGAAGGTCGGGTAGAAGATCGAGACGGGGCCCGAGTCGTTCTTCTCCTCGGCGGCGCCTTGTCCCACGGCGTAGAGCAGCACTGCCAGGGTGATGATCGAGGAGACGACGAGCATCAGTGCGGCGAACCGGTCGATCACCATGGAAATGCCAAACGGGGCGGGCCAGCCCGCCAGCTGCACGGCGTGGGTGCCTCCGTGCCACACCTCAGACAGTAGGACGATCTCCAAAACAACGGTGATGATGAGGGCGCCGATAGTGATGGCCTTCTGAGTCGCCTGGTTGCGATAGAACGCAAAGGCGAAAGCCGCACCGAAGAACGGAATGAGCACCGCCAGCGGGACGAAGTTGACTACATCAAACTGCATCAGCTCTCACCCGCCTGATGCGCATCACTGCTGGAGGTCGGCTCCTCGGACGCCTCACGATTCCGCTCAGCGGGGTTGACTGCGCGCACGGATCCGGTGACTGGGTCAACGGAGTCAATGAACTCTGAGGTTTCGGTGCCGACGTCGTCGTCCTCTTCGGGGTCATGAGCACCGATTGTGGTGGCCACCCGGCGATCCTCCTCGTCATCGGTCACCTCATCCTGGCGGGCGATCACCCAGGAGCGGTAGATGAGCGCCAGAAGTATGGCGACCATGGCGAAGGCGATGACGATCGCCGTCAGCAGCAGCGCCTGCGGCAACGGGTCCAGGTATTCTTCTGCACCCAATCCGTCCCTGACGATGGGACTTTCACCGGCGCGCCCGGCAGTCTGGAGGATCAGCAGGTTCACGCCGTTGGAGATCAGAATGATGCCGAGTAGGACACGTGTCAGCGATCGTTCCAACATCAGGTAGATGCCGATGGCCAGCATCGCGCCCATCACGATCAGCAGAGTGAGGTTGATGGTCACCGTGCCACCCCCAGTGAAGTCTGGGAGTGGATACCGTGGCCCAGCGAGGTGTCCCTGCGGTGGTCCTGCTCGCTGCGGACATCGATTTCGGAACCGAGACTGCGCAGTACGTCAACGATGAGACCGATCACCACAAGATAGACGCCGACGTCGAACAGCACAGAGGACACCAAATGATGCTCGCCCAACACGGGGAGGTAAAGATCGATGATAAAACTCTGGAAGGCCTGACCACCGAAGATCAGCGGCATCACACCGGTGAAGCAGGCCACCGCCAAGCCCCACCCCATCAGCGCTCCGGCCGAGAAGGGAATAGCGGCTTCCAGCTCGTAGCGGCCACCTGCCAGGTATCGCAACACGAAGGCTAGTCCTGCCAGCAAACCTCCGGCAAAGCCGCCGCCCGGTGTGTTGTGGCCAGCCAAGAGAAGGTAGACCGAAAGCAGGATGATCGCGTGGAACATGAGCCTGGTGACGACTTCGAAAATAATCGACCGGTGCTCGGGCGCCAGGGTCCGCCCAGCCACCAGCCAGGCCTCCCGGGCCACGGTGGCGAAGCTGCGTGCGACCTGAACCTCTTTGGCTTGTTGCGGAGACAGAGCCCTATCTGAGAGCACGCGCCCGACTGAGCCAGTTGGCACCTCATGCAGCTCTCGGCGCTGCACATCACGGCGTTTGACGAAAATAAGGCTCGCCACGCCAGTGGCAGCCGCGGCAATGACAGTGATCTCACCAAAGGTGTCCCAGACGCGAATATCGACCAGGGTGACGTTGACGATATTGGCGCCGTGGCCGACGTCGTAGCTCATCCACGGGTACTCCACGCTGACGGGATTCGCTACGCGACGGTCCATCGCAATTGCCGTTGCGATCATGACGATCAGCCCAAATCCTGCACCGAGCAGCGCCCTGCCTGCCCGGAATCGGGTGGGGTTCTGAGTCCAAATTCCTGCAGGTAGTGTGCGCAACGCCAAGACGAACACCACAAGGATGATCGACTCTACGAGGAGGAGGGTCAGTGCCAGGTCTGGTGCGCCTTGGAGCGCAAACTGGCCAGCGATCCCCCACCCACAGAGACTGACCATGAGCACTGCCATGAAACGTTTTGGAGCCCACACCGCACCGAGACCGCCGGCGATGATCAGCGCCCCGAGCACAACCTGCATCGGGCCTTCGGCGAGAATGATGTGATTCGGGATGGTGTGGCCAGTGAAGGCCACCACTCCGGCCGGGACCCCAGTGGCTACGGCAACGATAATGAAGAGGTACCAGCCGAGGGATCCACGTTGGGTCTTGGATGTAACCCATGCGGCTAAGTTGTCGAGGCCGCGGATGTTCGCACGGTAGAGCCGTTCAGCATCCAACGCTGACGGAAGTGACCGCATCACGCCCTCACTCCGGCCGCGCAGCCAGAATAGCCCCAGACCTAACCCCCAAGTCAGCACTGACAGGGCTAGCACTGGGGTGAGGCCGTGCCACAGGGCGAGGTAAGTCGGCTCCACGGCGGGGTCGGCTGGATCGAACATGGCGGCGAACGGCTCGATCAGGTGCTGCAGGGGCTGCGGGGCCACCGCGAACACCACCGTAGCTGCTGCCAGTATCGCCGGGGCTGCGAGAAAAACTGCGTCTGGCTTGCCATGGAATGTGGTGGGCCGCAGGACTTTACCGGCTTCGGCGTGGCCCGCAGGGTGGCGCTTGGTCGCGAAAGTGCCCCACAAGAATCGAGCGGAGTAAGCCACGGTGAGCGCCGAGGCGACCACAATGCCGCCGAGCACCAACCAACCCCATACTCCGTTGATCTCCGCGTATCCGTAGAACGATTCGAAGACCACTTCCTTGGCCACGAAGCCGAACAGCGGCGGCAGCCCCGCCATGGAGGCGGTGACGATCACTGAAACGATGAACAGCGGCTTCTGTGCTGCCCCGATCCCGGAGAGCGCGCGCAGATCACGAGTCCCCGTCTTGTGGTCGACGATTCCGACCACCATGAACAGTGCAGCTTTGAACAGCCCATGAGCGAGCAGCATGGCGATACCAGCCAGGGCAGCGTCCTGTGTGCCGAGCCCATTGACCATGATGAGGAAGCCCAGCTGGGACACTGTGCCGTAGGCGAGGATAAGTTTGATGTCTGTCTGACGCAGGGCGCGATAGGCGCCGACCAGCATGGTGATCAGTCCCAGGCCGAGTACCAGCGGGAGCCAGAATGCGGTGTCGTGGAACCCTGGTGCGAATCGGGCGACCAGATACACCCCGGCCTTCACCATGGCAGCCGCGTGGAGGTAGGCAGACACTGGGGTGGGTGCGGCCATAGCGGCTGGGAGCCAGAAGTGGAACGGGACCAGGGCCGACTTGGACACAGCGCCGATCAGGATGAGCACCATCGCGATGTCCACTGCTGTGCCGGTCAGCTCATCGGATGAGGCGAGGATGTCGGAGAGCCTGTACGAGCCAGCGAGCTCACCGATCCACAGCAGC
The DNA here is from genome assembly GCF_005771525.1 of Nesterenkonia salmonea. Lineage (GTDB taxonomy): Bacteria > Actinomycetota > Actinomycetes > Actinomycetales > Micrococcaceae > Nesterenkonia > Nesterenkonia salmonea. The sequence goes on from NZ_VAVZ01000004.1 coordinate 58,241, forward strand.
CCTACCAACATCACGAGCCCTCCGAGGGTTGTCACCACCAGCGCTTGGATGGCGGACCGACGGGCGAAAATGCGGTGGGCGGAGTAGCCGATGAGCAGGAAGGACAGGACGGTGGTGAGTTCCCAGAAAATGAACAGCATCACCAGGTCATCAGAAAGGACCAGACCCAGCATGGAGGCTGCGAAGGCGAACAGCTGAGCAGCGAATGGGCCCGCGCCTCGCTCAGTGGCCGGGAAGTAACGTGCACAGTAGAGCATCACGGCAGCGCCCACACCTGTGATGAGCATGGACATCACCAGGCTGAGTGCGTCCATACGGAAGGCGAGTTCCACCCCGAGTTGGGGGATCCACGAGAAGACCTCGGCCGGTGGCGCATCGGGCGCTCCGATGAGAGCACCCTGGTCTGCTGGGAGGATGTCAGGCAGGTAGACGAAAGTCCACAAGAAGGCGGCTGTGAGGACCCCGGCGAGGAGGTAGAAGGTCTTACGTCCCCACCAGGAGAAGAACACTGGGGTAAGGACACTCACTGCGAAGAGCACAGCAAGAGCGATGATCACAGATTAACCCTTCCAATCCCCAGTACCGAATTCTCCTTATCTTAACAGAGAGGGAGTACGATTCGCCCCATGAGCCGCACCACAGAGCCCGTCAAGCACGCTGTGCGTGCCGGGGACGCCCCCGCCTCTCCCGAAGAGCCGCTGAACAAGTCCCTCATTGCCAAATGGAGCTTGTGGTCGTGGGGAAACGCCACAGTTTCTGCGGTGATGACCACGTTCGTGTTCGGCACATACCTCACCTCACCCGTGTTCGATCCAGCCGGGCTGCCAGAGGGCGCCAGCCCTGGAGACCGCGGCGCGCAGTACCTGGCGGTGGCGACCGCAGTGGCCGGTGCCGTGGTGGCGCTGACCGCGCCGGTGATTGGCCAACGCACGGATAAAGCGGGACGCCGGCGCCTGTGGCTGACGCTGAACACCGTCATGGTGATCACTATGGTGGCGCTGTGCTTCTTCGTACGGCCAGAGGAGGGCTACCTCCTGCTAGGCGTGACGCTGATGGCACTTATGGGCATCTTCGATGAATTCGCCAACTTGAACTACAACGCGATGATCACTGATATCTCCGACCACGATCGTATGGGTCGGGTATCTGGGATCGGTTGGGGTGCAGGCTATATGGGCGGCATCGTGCTGCTGTTGCTGGTCTATGTCGGCATGATCGAAGGAGACTGGCTAGGAATCGGCAGCGACGATGCGGTCAACATCCGAGCTGTCGCTCTGGTCGCAGCCGCCTGGCACCTTCTGTTTGCCCTGCCGTTGCTGCTGACAAAGCTGAAGACTGCCGACAAGCATGATGTTCAGGACAAGGTGTCCGTGGCCGAGTCCTACCGCAGGCTCTTCCGAGTCATCGGTGGCCTGTGGCGTGAGGACCGCAACACTTTGTGGTTCCTTCTCTCCTCCGCGATATACCGCGATGGACTCTCCGCTGTCTTCGTGTGGGGAGCAGTTCTCGGCGTGCATGTGTACCGGATTGAGGATGCGAACATTCCGTTCACCGAAATGGCTGGAAGCGTCTTGCTTTTTGGTGTTGCCGGCAATGTGGTGGCCGCCCTGGGGGCATTCATTGGCGGGTGGTTTGACGACCGGCTCGGGCCCCGTAGGGTCATCGCGATCAGCCTGGGGAGCTTGCTGGGCATCGCTGTGCTCCTGTGGATTTTCGTCGAACCCCGAGACATGGGGCCCGTATCGCTGTCCCCGGTGGGCGCATTCTGGCTGTTCGGGCTTCTGCTGTGCGTGTTCGTCGGACCCGCGCAGGCCTCTTCCCGAGCGTTCCTGGGACGCCTCGCTCCGCCGGCCCGGGCAGGGGAACTGTTCGGCCTCTATGCCACGGCTGGTCGCGGATTCTCGTTCTTGACCCCAGCGTTGATCGGTCTGCTGATTTTTATCTTCGGCGGTCAGGTGATGGCCATCGTTGGCATCACCATTGTGCTTTCAGTGGGTCTGCTACTCCTGCTGGTCAAGGTTCGGGACCCATCAGGTCCGGCGAAGATGTACGACCACTCCGCAGCCCGCTAGGCCAGGAACAGAGCGACGGCGACCATGGAGGGGATCCCAAGGATCGTGGTCACCAGCACCGTGTCGCGGGCAATGGTTTCCCCGGTGCCGTAGCGTACTGCGGCTACCAGAACGTTCTGCGCCGTAGGCAGCGAAGCCATCACAACAGCGGCCAGCAGCATGAGACCGTCCATGCGGAAAACGAAGGCTGCAATGACGTAGGCGAGCAGTGGGTGCAGCACCAATTTGATGGACACGGCAATAAGCACATCACGGCGGCGGCCGGACGCTTTGTCCAGCGGGTGCGAGCCGACGAGCGATAAACCGAAGGCAAGCAGCATCAGTGGAATGGACGCCCCTGCCAGGAGCTCTACAGATTCGTGAATCTGCTCCGGGAGCCTCCAGTTCTGCCATGAGAAGATCAGCCCCAGTGCGCATCCGATGATCATCGGGTTCCCCAGTGTTTGGCCGAGCCGGCGGAGAACCTCAACACTGGCGCGGGGGCGAACCCGCGACGTCGAGCGTTTTCCCGCAGTGAGCTGGTCAAGCAGACCAACGTAGATGGGGGCGTAGAGAGCCAACTGAAACATCACGATGGGCGCAGCGAGGCTGATGTCTCCCAGCACATAGGCGGCAATGGGGAACCCCAGGTTGGCGGCGTTGACCAGTGAAGCGCTCATCCCGCCAATGACCAGATCGGCCCCTGAGCGGCCGCGCAGGAAGAATCTTCCGAAGAGAAAGAACAGTCCGAGCATCGTGAAGGCGCTCAGGGCAGCGACTGCGAATTGCGGTCCCAGGACTTCGCGAATGGGCGACTCAGAGATGGTGAGGAACAGCAAGCAGGGTGAGGCGACGAAGAAAGCCACCCTGGAGAGAACTACCCGCGCCTCCGGTCCAAGGACTTTGATGCGGCCCAGCACATAGCCGACCGCGATGATCATCCAGACCACAGCAAATCCGGACAATACTGCCGCCATGCACATCTCCTCCGGTCAGGGGCTTCAGGGGTTGGGAGAGCCTTTTGCAGGCACCCCCGCACCACCCTACGCCTGCCTGGATGCGGTCACTGCTGGTAATTTGGGTCCGTGCTGCTTTCCGATAATGATATTCGTGCCGCGATCGACGTCGGCCGCATTCGTCTTGATCCGTTCGATGCGGAGATGATCCAACCCTCCAGTGTCGATGTGCGCCTAGAGCGCATGTTCCGACTTTTCGACAACCACAAGTACGCTCATATTGACCCTTCCGTTGAGCAGAGTGACCTCACCCGCTTGGTGGAGGTCGACCCGGATGAACCGTTCGTGCTGCACCCTGGTGAGTTCGTCCTGGGGTCCACCTATGAGGTTGTGACACTGCCCGACGACGTCGCAGCCCGTTTAGAAGGCAAGTCTTCACTGGGCCGTTTGGGGCTCCTGACGCACTCCACAGCAGGTTTCATTGATCCCGGTTTCACCGGACAGGTGACGCTGGAGCTCTCCAATATGGCCACACTGCCCATTAAACTGTGGCCTGGGTCGAAGATCGGGCAGCTGTGCTTCTTCAAGCTCTCTTCGCCCGCATCCACCGGCTATGGTTCAACAGCCCATCAGTCGCGCTACCAAGGCCAGCGTGGGCCCACTGCTTCGCGCAGCCACGAAAACTTCCACCGGACGATCATCACGTCATGAGCGATATCCCTCAGCACTCCTCACCTCGTCACACCGGCCATGGGCCGGTGCCGAACCTTTCAGCGGATGCTGATGAGCACCCTGATTTTGTCCATGAACGCTCTGCCCCCGAGGACGACCAAACCTCCCGTCCCGGCATCGTCGCTGTGGCAGGGTGGGCGGTGGGCCTCGTGGTAGCGGCTGTGGCAACCGTTGTCGCGGTATGGCAGGTCAACGAGCATTTCTACGCGCCCGATGCGACAGCCGAAACCTACTGGGATGCTCTCAGCGCTGGTGAAGGCGCGGAGGCGCTGAGCCTGTTCGAATCAGTGCCTGAGTTCGCCCAGAACGGCGAGGTCGACAACCTGCTTCTGACCGGTGCGCCGCTGAGCCGTTCCGCTGAACTGATCGAATCCGCTGAAGTTGCCGAAACCGGCGACGGCGCCGAGTTCAGCTTCACTGCCGGGGAGGACACCTACACCACCGAGCTGCCGGTGACGCATACCGGAACCTCTTGGGGTTTCTTTGACGACTGGGAAATCGCTTCCGCCGGGATCACCTGGTTTGAGGTGGACGTCCCCGGCGCACGCCAGGGCGGAATCGGGCAGGTCCAGGTCAACGGTGAACCGGTTAATTTGGACGAGGAGACGGCTCAGCTCTCTGCCTACGTTCCGACGGTCGCCGAGATCAGCATCGACACCCAATGGCTGACCGGGGCCACCACCCATGTTGTCACGGCTGCCGATGGCGGTGACGCCGCCTCAGCTGAGCGCGTGACCATGGAACTTGAGGCCTCTGAGGAGGCTGCCCAGCGCCTAGAGGAAGAACTCGCCGCCTATTTCGACGACTGCGACCAGCAGGTGCTGATGCCCGCCGGCTGCCCAGTGGGCACCACCACACCACATCGGGTTGACCCGGACACCATCAGCTGGAATTTCCCCGAAGCCGAAGAGTTCTCCCTCACTTTCGACGCCGAAGGGTGGGAAATCACACACAACGAACTGGTGGCAGAAGCCAGCTTTGACGCCATCCATCACCACACTGGCGAGCAGCTGAACGAGACAGAACAGGTGCCGTTCGACCTCGACATCCAGATCGGTGCCAGCGGTGATGACCTGGTGGTCTCCATCAACGGAACCACGCCTTAGACTTAGGCCCCGTGGCTAGAGCAAAGATCGAAGAACGCGATCCTGCGGAGCTGAGGTCAGCGCCCGACCCCGAGGTCCTCGAATCCAAGGGGCTGAACTCTGTTCAAGTTTCCGAACGACTCCAACTTCAACTGGCCAACGTCCAGCCACACACCACGTCCCGGTCAATCGCTGAGATCCTTCGAACCCACTTGATGACCCTGTTCAACCTCATCATTGCGGTCTGTGCCGTCATCATCATCCTCCTGGGACGTTGGCTGGATCTACTCTTCGCCATTGCCGCGGTCGGCAATGTAGTGATCGGGCTCGTCCAGGAATACAGCGCCAAACGGAAACTCGATGGTATTGCCCTGCTTCATCAGGACCGCATCCGGGTGCTACGTGACGGAATGATCATCCAGATCCACCGTGAGCAGGTGGTTCTCGACGACGTGCTGGAGCTCCGCCGCGGTGACCAAGTCCCAGCGGACGGGGTCGTTCTCTCCAGTAATGACCTGGACATCGATGAGTCCATGCTCACCGGTGAGTCTGTTCCTGTCGCAAAACGCCGTGGGGACGGCATACTTTCCGGCACGGCCGTGATCGCCGGCTCCGGCAGGTTCGTGGTCACGGCGGTCGGGGAGAGGGCTCATGCGGTGAAGCTCACTACTGCGGCTAAGAAGTACCTCAAGATCAATTCTGAGATCCGCCGCGCGCTGGAGCGCATCGCATTCTGGCTGTCGATCGTCCTCATTCCGATCACGGCGGTGGTGTTCAACGGTCAGATGCTGGCCAATGGTGGATGGCGGACTGCTTGGGCCACCGGGGAGTGGCGTGAGGCGCTCGTCACCGCCGTGGCGTCTATCACCGCTATGGTCCCCCAGGGTCTGGCACTGATGACGACAATTGCGTTCGCGGTTGCGGCGGTGAAACTGGCCCGCCACCAGGTGCTGATACAAGAACAGCCGGCCGTGGAGATCCTGGCGCGTGTGGGCGTCGTGTGTTTGGACAAGACGGGAACTCTTACTGATGGGACCATCGTGTTCCACGGTTCAACGTCCCTGGACCCGGCCGGACTGCCAGTGGGCTGGGAACGCAGCACCAGAGCGCATGCGGTGCATTCGGCGGATGGAGCGGAACCGTGGCAGCAGGTCCTGGCGCATTTCGGACATGACGAGGCTGCCAATCCCACGGCTGCGGCCCTCACCGTGCCCTTTACCGCCATACCCGCACACCGGCCCGCTTATGCCGTGCAGTTTTCTTCAATGCGCCGCTGGTCCGCTGTGACCTTCGGCGAGGATGCAGGCCGCTTGGCCGGGCACTGGGTCCTTGGAGCCCCAGAGATCCTCAAGGATGCCCGAGTCGCCTCAGAAGTGGACGTTGATCAACTTCTCCGCCATACCGATGGGATCGCCGCTCAGGGCCTGCGCACCCTTCTTCTGGCGCACGCCCCGGTGGTCGGCCCACTGGACGAGGCAAACACGGTTCCGCTCCGGAAGGGCCAGACGCTGCCACCTCAGTTGAAGCCTGTGGCTCTGGTGACGTTCAAAGAAAACGTCCGGCGCGACGCCGCCACCACCTTGGAATATTTCCGGGAGCAGGAAGTCAGCCTCAAAGTGATCTCTGGGGACAACCCCAAGACAGTTGCCGCGGTGGCCCGTGAGGTGGGTCTAGAGTTCGAGGGCGAAGGTATTGATGCCTCCAGCTTGTCCGCTGACCCTGACGTGCTGAGATCCGCGGTGGCCACACACAACGTTTTCGGCCGGGTCACCCCGGAGCAGAAAGCTGCCATGGTGGAGGCGCTCCAGGCCAATGGACATGTGGTCGCAATGACTGGTGACGGCATCAACGACGCTTTAGCCGTGAAGAAGGCAGACCTGGGCATCGCCATGGGCTCCGGCGCGCCAGCAACGAAGGCCGTGAGCCGGATGGTGTTGCTCGACGGAAAGTTCTCACGGCTTCCTTCCGTATTGGAGGAGGGGCGGAAGGTGATCGCCAATACTGAGCGGCTGGCCAATCTCTTCCTGGCTAAGACCGCCTACGCGATCGTTCTGGGGCTGTTTTTTGCTCTCGCGTTTTGGCACTTCCCGTTCATTCCCCGTCAGTTCTCCACGGCAGACTTCATCATATTGGGTCTTCCTGCCTTCGTGCTGGCGGTCATGCCCAGCGTTCAGCGGTATCGGCGCGGGTTCCTCAAACGCTCGGCTATGTTCGCCATTCCTACGTCTGTGGCGATCGTGATGAGTTTGATTGCGGTGTCGGCCTTCGGACGTCGATTCGGCGACTCCGCCTCTGAGATCCAAACTGCAAGCTTCATTGCGTTGACGCTAGTCGGCCTATGGGTTCTCAATACGGCCCTTCGTCCGCTGACCATTCCCAGGGTGACCCTGATCAGCTCCATGTACGTCCTGCTCGGACTGGTTCTGCTCGTGCCGATCTCCCAGCAGTATCACCTGTTCGCCCTGCCGACAGCTGAGCTGCTGGCCGCCACGTTTGTTGCCTCACTGGCCGGATGCGGACTTGTTGAACTCGGACACCGTGGCTACGTAGCCTGGGTGGAAAAGCCCAGCCCGTCAAGGGGGACTTCAGTGATCCCGGCTGCCCAGCAGTGAGCAGCCCCTCCCGTTCCCCCACGATGGTGGTGTCCTAGAGTGGCTCGTATGTCTAACCGAGCCTCTGGCAACCTCATGCTGTTGGCGACCGTGCTGCTGGTGTCGGCGAACCTGCGTCCAGCGATCACCGTGGTGGGGCCTCTGATCGAACGAATCGGTTCTGACACGGGGCTGAGCCCGTTGGCGCTTGGCGCCTTAGGTTCTGTGCCGATTGTGGCTTTCGGGATCATCTCTCCGTTCGTCCACGTCCTGGGCAGACGTTTCGGGCTGGAACGGACGATATTCGTCTCTCTGCTGCTGCTGGCCGCAGGGACACTCCTGAGGTCGGTCCCCGGCTCAGACCTGGTTCCCCAAGCGTTGACACTCTATGCCGGAACCTCGATCCTTTCTGCAGCCATTGGTGTGGGCAATGTGTTGGTGCCCGCGGTGGTCAAGCGTGACTTTCCGGACCGGGTTCCGTTCATGACGGGGGTGTACACCGCAGCTCTTGTGGGAGCTGCAGCCATATTTTCAGGTGGGGCCGTCCCCCTGGCTGATGCTCTTGGGTGGGAACTCGCATTTGCAGTTCCGGCGATCTTTGCTCTATTGGCGGCTGTCGGGTGGGCACTGCGAAAGAAGCCGGCGCCTGATCAGCGTGATACTTCCTCCACTCGGCTGGTCGGAGCCGGGCTGCCGACGACGCTCTGGCGGCAGCCTCTGGCCTGGCAGGTGACTCTCTATTTCGGGCTGCAGTCCACATTGTTCTACACCCTGCTCACGTGGTTTCCGGCGATCCAAACCTCTCATGGAATCAACGAGGCTTCTGCGGGACTGTGGCTCGGGCTGTTCCAGGCTGTGGGCGTCGTCGCCAGTCTTATCGTCGGCCAGATCATGCAGCGCACCAGGGATCAACGGGGAATCTCAGCGGTGGTGGTTGCTTTCATGCTGGTGGCCCTGCTGGGGATCATTGTCGCGCCTGGGCTCATGCCGCTGTGGGCCCTGTGTGCTGGCACCTCGACTGGCTGTTCCCTGCTTCTGGCCCTGACGTTCATCTCGTTGCGCGCAGGCAGTCCACGCCAGGTTGGCAAGCTCTCTGGGATGGCCCAGGGAGTCGGATACCTTCTTGCTGCGGCCGGACCTGTGCTGGCTGGGGCGCTCTACCAGGTGGTCGATTCGTGGACACCGGTGTTGTGGTGTGCTTTTGCCCTGGCGTTGGCCCAGGGGGTCTTCGGTCATTTCGCTGGCCGCAACGTTCATGTGGAGTGATGGTTCAGTCTCTGTGGGACGGGAATAGGCGCAGCGCGGCGAACGCTGGATAATTTAGGCTGAATTGCCTGAATCTTCACGAAAGTGAGCACTTATGCTGAGGACGATGCTGGGCGGGAAAATACACCGCGCCACAGTGACACATGCCGATTTACACTACGTAGGGTCCGTCACTGTCGACGCCGACCTTCTGCGCGCCGCCGGGATTCTTGAGGGAGAGAAGGTCGACATTGTCGACATCACCAATGGCGCGCGTCTGTCGACCTATGCCATCGCCGGGGATCCGGGCTCTGGCGTCCTGGGAATCAACGGCGCCGCGGCGCATTTGGTTCACCCTGGTGATTTGGTCATCATCATGTCTTACCTTCAGCTCGACGACGCCGAGCTCACCCTGTACGAGCCGAGGGTGGTCCATGTAGACACCGACAACGCCATGGTGCGTCTCGGCGGGGACCCAGCTGAGCCTGTTCCTGGGTCACATGACCAGCTCGACCCTCGTCTTGCGACCCGAGCCTGAGGTTCACTCGCCGAAAATCAGGGCCCTCTCAGGGCAAAGTAAGGGCATAACCCCCGTGACAGCGCCGGGTCGGCACGGCTAAGTTGGAACTATCCAACGCAGGACGTATTCGGAAGAAGGAGCACATCATGGGATTGCTTTCACTGGGAGCTGGAGTTGCCATCGGTTATCTGATCGGCACCAAGAAGGGTCAGGACCGAGTCGACGTCGGGATTGAGAACGCTAAGAAGTCCGCTCAAGAGGCGTGGGAGCGCGAGGAAGTCCAGGACTTTGTCTCGATGGCCTCTGACACTGCCACTAGGGTGTCGCACGAAGTTGCTGAAGGTGCTAAGAAGGCAGCTAAGTCTGCGTCGGGGGCTCTGCGGAAGGCCGCGGACAAAGCCGACGAGGCTCAAGAGATGATGACCGATATCGTCGATGAGGCTGAGGACATCGTGGAGGCTAAAGCCCAAGAGTTCAGTGGGGACGACTCCAGTGGCGGTGCCGGCTCTTCGGGCACCGAACAAGGGGACACCAAGAACTGAGTCTCGCCCTGCGAGCTGGCTGACTTAGCTGAGGTGTGATTCATTAGGGCCTTGTGGGACCTATGTAGCGTCCATTGCTGTCGTATTCGTCGACGAAGATCTTCGGTGGCTTGTCACCTGGTGCCAGCTCGACTGGTCCTGAGCAACCCCAGTGGTTTGCATCCTGACAGGCGCCGGAGACGTGCCGGTGACTGAGGCGCCATATGTCTGCTACACCAGGGCTGGCTTCCACGGATGTGGAACCGCTGATTGGTGTCCAGGCCCCACCCGGGAGCCGGTATTCACCGATGAATGTGGTGGTGACGCTCACGGGGTAAGTTCCTGTGTCTTGGTAGACATGCGAGGTGGGCGTCTCGATATCGAGTGCGCCTGTGCTGGTCTGCCGAGTGGCTGGGCCGCCTGGGTCGGATGTGCTCCTGGTAGTTCCGTCTCCGTAATTGAATCTGTATTCGACCGGGATTGCTCGGATTTCGACCTCTATCCCGAGTAGGGACTCAGTGAACGTCTGGGTCGAAACTTCGGCGAAAACATTGGTGTGCTGGTTGACGTAGCCAAATCCTAAGAGCTCTTCTTCAAAGGCTACGGTCCCACCTTGTATGGGCAGGCTTGCGAAGGCCTGCTCCACCTCGCCGGGTATCTGGGTAAGGATCAATTCCCATTGCGACTCGGTCTGATCTGGCACGTCTTCTGCGAAGACCTGCTCAATCTCGGCAGCTGGCTCATCCTCGGGGCACACTTCTCTCGGAGCGAACCCTCGCTGCTCTTGAGTGTCGGCTAGCCGTTGCCCCATCGAGCATGTGAAGTTCGTGATGAAAGTCGGCATTGCGGCCATAAATCTTGTGCAGGCGGGATCTGCTTCGCCTGCGTCGTCGACACAGTAGTGCGCGCTGCGAGCGGAACCGCCTCCGTTGGATCCCCGTCCGCCTCCTTGAGCGGGCGGTCCCAAGCCAGACCGTGAACTCTCACCGGGGCTGCCTCCTTGGCGCGGCACCTCCCGCCACTGACGCGCGTCCCGCTCCGGACCTTCGATTCGCAACTCAACTTCGACGTGATGTCCGTCATATCGGCCTTCAATGTCCAGTTCTGGCTTCACTTGGTCCGCCTCGACACCAGTTGTCGTCCCCAAGTGGAGCGACATCGCAAGACCGCTAGCCAACACAGATGGCAGACTCATAACGAGTCCCCTGGCCTCGCGTGGATTCCGAATTCTGGCGTTGATGCCAAAGAAGAGATCGAAGACTCCGACTTCGACTGAAAGCCGAGCAAATCAGCATCAAACTCGCCAAGGTGAGTCGTTTCAAGCATCTGCCAGCTACCATCCTCGAAAACCATCGCAAAACCGAAGCCTTCAACGCTGTCAGCCTCCGTTTCTCCGTAGAATTCCCCCTGCCAGTAGGTCTCGAAATCCGACTCCTTCAGAGCGAACATTCCCGACGCGGCGTCGTCAGAATCGAGTCTCAAGTAAAAATCACTCACTTCATCAGGTTCACTCACATACCACCCGTCGTTGGAATATACCTCCTCAACTACGTCCAGTTCGTAGTCGCAAATTGCGCACCCAGGGACTGAAACACCCTCGAATGGCTCAGTATCTCCAGTCACTCGCGCATAATGTCTGGCTTCGTAGAAGTACTGAAGGAGAGCTTCGGCGCCTTCTTCAGTGGGTTCATAGATCTCGTCTGGCGGATCGGGGGCAGGCCAATTTTGAGCAGGACCTTCAGACGACGCAGGAACCGGCGTCGGTTCCGATTCATCCGGAGAATCAGCCTCGGGATCTTCCCCACCAAAATCCACGGATTCGGAATTACCAGTATCCGCTGAGGCTTCAGGCGGAGTCTCCAAGACTGTCGGCGCGGGCTCATCGGCATCCGCACCTGCGGCACAGCCAGCCAGTCCCACCATCACTACGGCAGCCCCAGTAATCCTCCACACGCCCAAATGTGTCACAGCCGGTCACCCGTCCACAGCTTTGCGCGGCACGCCGGAGACCCTCCAACGCCACCACGAATCTTTCAACGTCCACAGCCCCTACTAAGAAGTAAGAGCTGCGTGACATAGCCTAACCAGACTGAACTCGTGGCACCAGGTCCAATGAGAATCTGTGGAAAACTTCGCCGGGTCTACCTCGACGCGCGCTCGAGAATCTCTTCCACGATGGCATCGTTGACCTTTCGGGGCTCCCCGTAACTGGGGTAGTGGAACTGCATGATGTTGGCATAGGGGTTCACTTCCAACACGACGGCACCTTCAGCGCTGGCCATATCCGGTGCCAGAAGATCGACGGCAGCAGCTCCAAGGCCCGGAATTGCGGCGAGCCCGTCAACGGCTAGGTCCTTCAGCTCCACGCCGAGCAGGTCCAGCACGTCTACAGCGATCCCGCCACCGCGACCGGTGTCAGCGATCGATGTCAGATACTGCAACTTGCCCATGGGCAGCACGGTCCGCCGAGTCACCCCCATCCCTGCTAAGAAGGCATCGCTGACCTCTGGCTGACGACTCCTCAGGTACTCGTTGGGTCGGCGGCGCGCGATCTCATCTTCCGCCAACTTACCCACCGAGGAGACGCCATCACCAATGACATAAAACGGCAACCGGGCCACTGCGCCCACTACCTGGCCACCCACCACATAACAACGAATGTCCAGACCTGGAGCGTACTCCTCGATCACAATCAAGTACCGCGATTCGGACGTGGCCGAACGAGCTGCCATCGCAGCCTGCCAAGCATTGCGCAGCTCCGATTCTTTGGTGACATTGACGCTGATACCCCGGGCCGCCCGGCCAGCCGAAGGCTTCACCGCCACGCGCTTACCCAGAGCCTTCATGTACTTCACCGCACGGGCAAAGTCCGTGGGGTTGATCGCCTTACCCTTGGGGGTCGGCACCTCAGCAGAACTCAGATAGCGCTTTGTCATGGCCTTCGACCGGGAGACCCGCCGGGCTTGATGACTCACCAGTGACGTAATGACACCATCCATGCCGCCGACAAGGACGCCTGAAAGGAAGAACAGCTGATTCGATTCCGTGATCTTCTTGATCGTCATGCGCTTCCGGCGAGCTGCGCGCTGCAGCAGCTCATCATGAGTCAGGGTGGAGTTCCACCTCCGCAACTGTCCGTACCGCGGTTCCACATGTTCTGCGATAAACCGTGAGGTCGCAGAAGGATCCTCCCCTAAGTCCACCGTGGGGCGCGCAGCCTCTGGAGCCGTTCCAGGCGGCGGCGGAGGCCCCGGCTCGCGCCCGGAACTCCCACCGGCAGGAGGAGGAAAGTAAGTCTCTGACATGGGATTCACCATAGCGTCACAGAGCCGCCGTGAAGAGAATATGCTCAGCAACCGCGTCGGCCACCGCCCGCCCGCGTCCCAAGTTCGGGTAATGGTGCGGAACAGTGCTAGCAGTCTCATCGATTCCGATGACGACGCCGCCGTCACCAGTATCGAGGGACCTCACCTTCAGATTCACGGCACCCGCCAGAAGCCCTGGAACGCTGCTCATTCCGCTCACCGCAAGCTGAGCAATTCCTTCATCAACACGGTCGGTCACATCAACGGTGAGGGACTTTTTCCCCTCTCCAGAATCGGGCACAACGGCAATTACGCTCACCGCTTCCTTACCCACGCAGTAGGCCTGCAGAAGAGCGGGATGATCATCATTATCATCCGTCTCATCGAATTCAAGGGGGAGCATGGGCTGGAGCTGCTCTGAAGCGTCGTCGTGCTCGATTGCGTGAGGCACCTCCATCAGGTCCAAATGGGCGCGCAACTGCGCGGGGTCACGGAGGAGACGGCGCGAATGGGCACTGACCAAGGTCGTGACCCTGTTGGCGAATCCGCCGATCACGTTCCCCCGGAACTCGAAGATCCACCGGCCCTCCGTGATGCGCTTGGCGGTGATGTGCCGGTTGGCGAGCGCGTCCGCCAGGAGCTGGGAGTCGCTGGGAAGGGGGGTCGGGCGCGCGGCGTCAATTTGCGCCTGCCGGGCACGTAAGGATTCGAGGAGACTGAGCAGCTGGAGCATAGCCACTCAAGAATAGCGCCAGCTAAGGTCCTATTCCCCCAAAAGCATCGGGGGTGATCCATTGCAGCGGGTTCGAATGCCAAGAATTGCCCACGGAGAGCATGATTTTTCCCGCGATGTAGCGGTCAGTAGACCATTCCAAGGGGCGGCCCGTGGAGTCACGGGAGACCCGCTGATGCATCAGCAACGCAGAACCTCGCGGAATCCCCAGGCTATCGGCGTGGCGAACTTTGGCCCGCTCAGCACCAAAGGCATGCTCAGCGTGCGAAAAGTGCACTGCGTGGTTCTCAGCAAGGAGCGATGTCACCGACGGTGCACAGTCATCGATGGCCTCAACAATTTCGCCGAGCCACTCCGGGTAGTGGGTGTGCTCCAGCATGACGCTCTCGCCATCCAGGGTTCGTAAGCGCAACACATCCAATACTCGCCGCCCCCGCGGGACATCGAGCATCTGCTCATCCTGGGCATCAGCGATCTTCCATTCTGCGAACAACACCTCTCCCCCAGGCTCGTACCCCTGTCTGCGCGCCCACTGGGCGAAGCTGCGGAATTCGTTGAACGAGGCGGGCCTGCGGGGAACTCGCACCACCCGTTTGGGCCGCCCGCGGGTGCCGTCGACTGTGCCATCGGCTACGAGTTCGCGCAGCGCCATGCGGACTGTTCCAGGTGAAACCCCAAACCGTTCGCTGAGCTCCCGCTCGGAAGGCAAGGAGCTGCCAGGAGGGTACTTTCCCTCCTGTATCTCCTGCTCCACGGCCTGCGCAATCTCCGCAAAAGCGAACGTTCCCACCCGACAAACCTCCTGCGTGTCTCGGCTACTGAGCCAAAAGTCTACGCCGCGGAAGTGTCACGTCATGTCACAGAGAGTTCACCCAAACTTCGTTTTCACTAGTGAACTCTCACTTGACCTCTTTGACTTCACTAGTGAGGATGGGAGTGCAAGGGTCGCGGATTCCGCGCCAAATCATAATTGAAGGACTGAATTCACGTGACACGCACTCGCATCATGTTCGGATCCGCCTTAGTCATCACGCTAGGCCTCACTGCCTGCGGCGATGGTGAAGAGTCCGAAAGCTCCGCCAATTGGCGTGAAGCAACAAGCGTCGAAGACGGCGGCGGTATGGACCAACTCATCGATGACGCACAGGCCGAGGGGACCTTCAACGCGATGGGGCTCTACGACGACTGGGCCAACTACGGGGGGCTTTTGGAGGCCTTCTCCGAAACCTACGACATAGAAATCAATAACGACCAGTCGACCGGTTCCAGCCAAGATCTCATCAACGCGGTAGTCAACCGGGAGGGGCAAGGCGACTCTCTGGACTACTTGGATACCGGAATCAGTTTCGCTGACGAAGCCGATGAGGACGGACTGCTGGCTGAGTACTACCCGGAAACCTACGACGACATCCCTGAAGAGTTCCGCTCCGAGACCGGAACGTGGATCAACCACCTGGGTGGCACCATGGCCATCGGCTGTGACACCTCTCGCGTCGATGACTGCCCCGAGAACTTCTCCGACCTGCTGGATGAGCAGTACTCCGGTATGGTTGCCATCCCCGGTGACCCCACCACCGGTGAATCAGGGTTCATGGTGGTCCACGCCGCAGCAGAAGCCAGTGGCGGCAGCTTCGATGACGTCGAACCAGGCATTGAATTTTTCAACGAGCTCTCCGCAATGGGCAACTTCGTTCCCGTAGAAGCCAACGCCGGCACCATCGAAACCGGTGAAACCCCAATTGTCATCAACTGGGACTACCTGCTGCAGCCCATCGCTGACGACCTCGAAGCCGACACCGGTGCAGTCCTAGACATCCACCTCCCTGAGGACGGCCAGGTCTCATCCTTCTACGCCGCATCCATCAACGACGACGCCCCCCACCCAGCCGTCGCGCGCCTTTTCTACGAGTTCCTCTTCTCCGATGAAGGCCAGAACCTGCTGCTGGAGGGCTACGTCACTCCAGTCCGGCTCGACGCCATGATCGAGGCAGATTCGGTGAACCAGGAAGCACTGGTCGCGCTTCCCGGCCAGGACGGTATTGAGGCACCACAACCCACCCTTGATCAGCGCGAAGCAAACCAGGAGGTCGTCGAGTCGCTCTGGACTGAGGCTATCCAGTGAGCGTTCCTGTCGCTCCCACCCCCGGGTCTGCGCCCGGCGCTCCCCCTGGTGCTGCGGCACCGGGCGGCGGAGCGCCGGGGGCGCCCCCGGGTGCTCGCCCCCCACTACTCAGCCGTGGACGCTGGGATGGTGTCACCACTGCCCTGCGCTCCCCAGCAGTCCTCGCTCTGGCGCCCCTGACTCTCATTATTGCGGTCTTCTTCCTGGTGCCGATCTTCGGGATGACCACTATTGCCTTCGCCGTCCAGACCGACGACGGCGGCACCCGAATCGGGCTGGACAACTTCCTCGATCTGAGCTCGCACTCCCGGGCTATGCGCAACTCAGTACTGATCTCGGTGGTGGGTTCTCTGATCGCCGCAGTCGCCGGATCGATCACCGCATTCTGCATTGCCCAGATCAAATCAGAGCGTCTCGATTCCGTCGTGGCAGTGTTCTCCTCCGTGCTGGCCAATGACGGTGGTGCACCACTGGCGTTCTCCTTCATCGTGACCCTGGGCAACACCGGAATCATCTTCGGACTGCTGGGCCTGGAGGCAATCGGTTTCACCCTCTACTCCTGGCAGGGCCTGGTCGCCATGTACCAGTACTTCCTCATACCCACCATGATCATGGTGACCCTGCCGACATTCGTGGGACTGCGGAAGGAGTGGACTGAGGCCAACACCTCCCTTGGCGGGTCCCGCCTGACATTCTGGCGGCGCGTGGGCATCCCCATTGCCACACCCGCTCTGCTCGGCGGATGGATTCTTCTATTCGGCTCCGCCTTCGCCACTTACGCCTCGGCTGCGGTTCTCATTGGGTCCGGCGGGTTCCCGCTGATTCCCTTGAGCATCGATTCTCTCTTGGGCTCCGGTCTGGGAGCTGGCGGTCAGTCCACTGCAATGGCGCTTGGCGTCACCATGGTGGTCATCGCCGTCGTCGTGCTGTTCTTCTTCAACCGCCTGCAGAGGAGGAGCGCAAGATGGCTTCAGTAAACTGGCGGTACTCCAATTGGCTGCCTATCGTCGCAGTTGCGCTCTATGTGACCGTGCCAGTGCTCTGCAGCATCTACTACGCGGTCTTCCCGGGTGGACGCTTCTCACTCTCGGCCTATTCAGTCATCACCGATGACGCCAGCCTGGCCGCTGCAGCAACGCGCACCCTGCTCATCGCGGCACTGACGATCGTCACACTGGTGGCGACCCTGGTGCCCGCTGTGCTGGCGGTCCACCTGTGGGCGCCTCGGTTGCGCCCGGTGCTGGAGATTCTCTGCACCCTGCCACTGGTCGTGCCGCCCATCGCCTTGGCAGCCGGTGTCGTCGCGCTGCTGCGCTGGGGTGCACAACAGGGCAGGGGTTCCTTGGCCAGCGAGGTCAGTCAGTTTATCCAGCACCCTGATCTTCCGCTGATTCTGGTCGGCACCTATGTGGTGCTCTGTCTGCCCTTCACCTTCCGATCCATCGACGCCGGCCTGCGCACCATCCCCCTGAAAGCGATGGTCGAGGGATCCTCCTCACTGGGATCGAGCGTCTGGGGCACAGTCTGGCGGGTTGTGATCCCCAATATTCGCGGTCCAGTCCTCTTCTCGGTGTTTTTCGCCACCGCTGTCTGTCTGGGCGAATTCGCCATCGCCGCGACGCTGAACCGCGAAACCATTCCGGTGTGGCTGTTCACCGTGTCCAATTCAAATTTCCGTGCCTCGATTGCTATTGCTGTGCTGCTGAATCTGAGCACCTGGATTCTGCTGCTTGTGGCGACTCTCTCGGCAGGGCGTTTCTCCGCACTGGGCAAAGCCAAGAGGAAAGCCGCCGCACTGGATGAGGCAACGACTCTAGAGAAGGAAGCACACTGATGACTGAGTCCACCACTGCTGTTCGCCAAGAAGCCGGGAACGACGTCGTCTTCGACGGGATCACCAAGAGTTTCGGCTCCACCCAGGTGCTGCAGAGCATTGATCTGCATATCTCCTCCGGTGAGTTGGTCACCGTATTGGGACCATCCGGCTGCGGAAAGACGACGGCGCTGCGCATTCTGGCTGGGTTCGAGAAGCCCAGCTCCGGCAGAGTCCTGGTCAATGGTCAGGACATCACGTCCGTGCCAGCAAATAGGCGCGGGATCGGCATGGTCTTTCAGGCCTACAGCCTCTTCCCGAACCTCTCGGTCCAAGAAAACGTGGAATACGGGTTGCGAGTGCGCCGGGTAGATCGCGGTAAACGCGCAGCCCGCGCCAAAGAGCTCTTGGAGATGTGCGGGTTGGCAGAGTTCGCCAGCCGCTATCCGCATCAGCTTTCCGGGGGACAGCAGCAACGAGTCGCCCTGGCCCGCGCGCTTGCGATTCAACCGGGTGTGCTGCTGCTTGACGAACCGCTTTCTGCCCTGGACGCGATTGTTCGTTCCCAGATCCGGGAAGAGATTCGGCGCTTGCAACAGCAATTGGGAATCACCACGATGTTCGTCACCCACGATCAGGAGGAGGCTCTGTCTATCGCAGACCGAGTGGCAGTCCTGAAGGACGGTGTGATCGAACAGCTTGACGAACCGCGGACGATCTACCAAAAACCCTCGACAGAGTTCGTCGCCCGGTTCGTGGGAAGCGTGACAGAAGTGGGAGCGACCCGTGATTACCGCGGCGGAGCCCTGCCAGTGCAGCACCCGGAAGCTGGCCTGGATACATTGTTCGTCAGGCCAGAGGACATCACTCTGGTACCCGACGAAGACGGCTCCTGCACTGTGATCTCCCAGATCTACACGGGTGAACGGACCATTGTTCGCGCCACCAACCCGGCCAACGATCTTGAGGTGACATCCTCCGTCTCAGCGGTAGAAGCCTCTGATCTGGTCCCCGGCACACGAGTCACCCCGCAGGTGATGTCCACTCCTGCTCTGCGCGTGTCAGCCAATAAGCAGAACCCGGCTGAGCAGGTCACCGTATGACTGAACAGAGCGCCACGACCCTGCGTCTGGCCACAGCCGAAGGGGAGCTAAGGATCCAGGCCCGGGCCGCTGTGTTCGACTGCGATGGGCTCCTCATAGACTCCGAATCGCTCTGGTTGCAGATGATCGAGACCTGGTTGGCAGAACACGGCGTCCAAGACTTCCCCGCAGAACGGCTCTTAGGACTCTCTGTGCATGACGCGGCCGCTCGACTCTCCCATGTCAGGACTGCCCCAAGCTTCTCCGGCACAAATGGCTCCCGAGGAGAAGCCGCTGCGCAAGCGCCCTGCCTGGCCGCTGAACTCACCCACCGATACTCGGCTCTCCTGGGCTCCGGAGTCGATCCGATGCCCGGAGCTGTGACCCTCTTTACCTCTCTGGCATCAAGGGTGCCGGTGGCGGTGGCCAGCAATGGCCTGCGCCATGATGTCACCGCCATGCTTGCCGACGCAGCTCTGCTCTCTGCGGCCCACACAGTGTGCACCGTGGAGGATGTCAGCGCTGGGAAGCCAGCACCTGACTTGTATCTCCACGCCTGTGAACGCTTGGCCGTAGCGCCCGAGCACACGGTGGCACTCGAAGATTCGCCGGCCGGTGCACAAGCCGCCTCGGCTGCCGGGCTGCTCGTCATCGGCGTGAACGCAGACCCCTCAGTGGAGCTGCAGTGCCGCTGGCGGCTGGCGAGCCTGGACGCAATAGCCATCGAGTCCTAATCCGCACCTGACATGCCCTACCCTGATATCCCTACCGAAGGAACATCCCAGACTATGCGCCGCCCTCAAGACACGATCCTAGACACCGGATCCAGTGACTCGCAGTCCATCAATCACATGACGGTTCCCGTTGAAGAGGCGTTTACCGAGAAATTGCGTGAACTGCGCACTCTCAAGCTCTTCAGCTGGAACATATGGTTCGGCGGGCGGGAGATCACTGATGCGCATGCCAAGCAGACTGCCGTGCTCAACGCAGAGGAAGCCGATATCGTCTTCCTACAGGAATGCTTCGGGACTGCCGGTCAGCAGTTGGGGCGGAGCACCGGCATGACGGTGGCTCAGCAGGACTATGACTGTGCCGTGCTCAGCGCGTCACCGATTCGGCTGCTGAAGACCGATACCACTTCCTACGCGACCGCGGCTCTGGTCCAGACTCGCAGCGGGGACGTGCTGGCCTGGTCGGTCCACCTTGCTGCATGGGATTACGGCCCCTACCGCAGCGATGAGCTTCCCCAGAACGCCAGGGAAGTCTTCGCCCAACCGGGTGAGCAGAAGCGCACCGCTGAAGCCGAACAAGTTCTCGCCGAGACCCAGAGGCTCCGGACCGAATTGGGCGATATCCAGGTGATCGTCGCAGGAGACTTCAACGTGCCGTCCGGACTCGACTGGGCAGGTGAGCACAGGCCAGCACTGCAGTGGCCGGCTACCCAGAAGTTCCTCGACGCCGGGTACACCGATGCCTTCCGCAGCGCCCATCCGGACCCCGTGCAGGCCCCAGGGCTGAGCTGGTCGCAGATCGAAACGCTGGAGAACGAACCCAGGGACCGTATCGATTTCATCTTTGTGCTGGGGATGGAGGTCATCAGCGCAGATCACCTAGGTGGAGCAGCTGACGACGCGGATGCTCCGGCGGATCCCGGATTCACCGAGTACGGCGGGACTGCCCAGCACATTCCTCACCAGCGCGAAAACGCCTTCCCCTCAGACCACCTGGCCGTGCGGGCGACGATTCGCAACCGGGAGTAAACACCCCTGCTCTAGCGGGTGCGCCTGAGCTGGAACTGCGCGCCATGGTGGTTGTCAGCAAGATGATTGCCTTGGCCGAAGAGCTTGTTTCTGAGAGTCCCGGGTGCGTACTCGGTTTTGTAGCGGCCCAGCTTCTGCAGCTCAGGCACCACGTGCTCAACGATGTCTTCGAACGTGCCCGGAGTGATGTGGTAAGCGAGATTGAAACCGTCAATATCGGTTTCTTCCTGCCATTCGATTAGCTGCTGGGCGGCGGTTGGACCGTCTCCGATGATCACCGGGCCAAAACCTCCCACGCCGACCCACTCAGCCAGCTGGCGCACAGTCCAGACCTCATCCTCGCGTCCTGAGGCTTTCTGGAAGGTCTCCACCGTGGATTGGATGGCATTGGATTCGACGTCGCCGATGGGCTGGTCAAGGTCAAACTGGGACAGGTCGATGCCCATCCACCCGGACATCAGCACCAGGCCACCCTCAGCGTCGACGTACTGTGTCAGGTCGTCGTATTTCGCCTGTGCGGCGTCGTTATCCGCCCCAGTGACGACG
The DNA here is from genome assembly GCF_005771525.1 of Nesterenkonia salmonea. Classification (GTDB taxonomy): domain Bacteria; phylum Actinomycetota; class Actinomycetes; order Actinomycetales; family Micrococcaceae; genus Nesterenkonia; species Nesterenkonia salmonea. The sequence continues at coordinate 79,303 of NZ_VAVZ01000004.1, forward strand.
GTCTGCATTGCGAAGATGCGGACATCGTAGGGGTCCCGGCCGGCATCAGCCACTGCCTGGCGGATCCTCTGCACAGAGGCTTTGGCGAGCTCCTTGGTGGGTGGGTTGATGAACACGGCCTCGGCATGTTTGCCGGCGAAAGCGCGCCCCCTGGTGGAGGCCCCCGCCTGGTAGATCACCGGGGTGCGTTGTGGTGAGGGTTCGACGACCCCGATACCAGGAGTCTTGAAGAACTCACCCTGGTGTTCGATCCGGTGGACTTTCGTGGGGTCGGTGAAGACCCCCGACTCTTTGTCGGCGAGGACGGCGTCGTCTTCCCAGGAGCCCTCTAGCAGTTTGTAGACCACATCCATGTACTCATCAGCATGGTCATAGCGCTGATCGTGCTCCATTTGGTCATCCTGGCCCATGTTCTGAGCCGCCGAGGGCAGGTAGCCGGTGACCACGTTCCAACCGACGCGACCTCCTGTGAGGTGATCCAGGGTGCCGAGTCGGCGAGAGAATGGGTAGGGATGCTCGTAGGCAGTCCCGGCGGTAATTCCGAATCCGAGGTTCTCTGTCACGGCGGCCATGGCCGAGACCAAGAGGAAGGGATCCTGCAGCGGAATTTGGGCTCCGGCGCGCAGAGCCGCCTCAGGGTTCTCGCCAAACACGTCGTAGGGCCCGAGCACATCGGCGATGAAGAGCCCGTCGAAGAGCCCTGCTTCCAATGTTTTCGCAATATGAGTCCAGTACCCGATGGTGTTGTAGTCGCGGGCCCGGTCTTCTGGATGACGCCAGAGTCCGGGTGACTGGTGAACTACGCAGTTCATGTCGAAGGCGTTGAACAGGATTTCCCGGTGGCCAGCGGCGGTGGTGGGGTAGCTCATGGTGTTCTCCTCTACGCCCAGGTCTTCAGGGCTTTGCGTTCGATGATGCCTAGCAGAGCGTCGGTGGTTTTGCCGAGTATGGCGAGTAGCACGATGGCCAACAGCAGCCGGTCTACTCGTCCGTTGTTTTGGGATTCGATCAGCAGGAAGCCCAGTCCTTCGGATGAGGCAAGGAGTTCTGCTGCGACCAGGAAGAGCCAGGACTGCGCCAATGCGAGCCGGAGACCTGAGAACACCGGTGGCACTACGGCAGGAAGCTGCACCGTTGTCAGCAGTCTGGTGCCGTGGTAACCGAAGGCGCGGCCAGCCTCGACCAGATGCGGGTCAACGTGCCGCAGCGCAGAGTGGACTGAGGTGAAGACGGGGAAGAACGCTCCGATGGCGATGAGCAGGACTTTGCCGTCCTCACCGATACCCACCCACAGCAGGATCAGAGGCACCCAGGCAAGGGAGGGCACCGCCCGGAAAGCGCCCACAGTGGGGTGGAGCAGACCATCGGCTAGACGAGACAGTCCCAGTAGGGAGCCCAGAAGCAGGCCCGCGACTGCCCCGAAGAAGAAGCCGAACAGCACACGTTGGACGGAGATCCCTACGTGGGCGAACAGCGCGCCATCCTCCAGCAGCCCTACCCCTGCGTCGAGCACCCGTTGGGGTGCCGGCAGCTGCGTCGGGGTGAAAAGGTCTAAGGGACCTGTCACCAGCCACCACAGTCCCAGGATGAGAAGTGGGACTGCGGCGCCCAGAAGTATTCGACCACCAGGTACAGACTTCGCGCGTCCGGGCGCGGCCGCTGGTGTTGCGAGAGTGGTCGTCATTGGTCCTCATCCTCAGTGATGCTCGCCTCGTCGGCGGCGTCTTCGGTGCCTTCAGCCTCAGTTGCCTCGCGGTCCTGAGCGAAATCAGACCAGAAAAGGTCTTCCAAGGCGTCGTCTACGGCGTCCTGGCTGTCGACGTCGCCGTTCTCTACGAAGAATGGGCCCACTGGTTCCAAAGCGGCGTAGAGGTCATCGCCTGGAACGGGGTCGATGTCGAAGTTCACCCGCTCGTTGAGCACCAGTTCTGCGACGTCTCCGTCGATGCCGGCATATTCGGCGAGGATGTCGGCCGTTTCATCAGGGTTCTCCAGTGCCCACTGGCGGGCCTGTTCGTAGACGTTGACGACGACTTGGGCGATCTCAGGGTGGTTCTCGATGAAATCACCGGTCGCGTTGATGACGCTGTAGGTGTTGAAATCGATATTCCGGTAGACCAGCTCAGCTCCGTCTACCTCAGCGCTCGCCATAATCGGGTCCAGTCCGGCCCAGGCGTCGACGTCTCCGTTGTCGAGTGCCTGCCGACCGTCAGCGTGTTGGAGGGACTGAACTTCCACATCGTCAAGTGAGAGCCCGTGTTCGTCGAGGGTGCGGGCGAGGAAGAAGAAGGGATCTGTCGCCAGAGTCGCGGCAACCGTGGCACCTTCCAGGTCCTCTGCGCTTTCGATTCCTGAACCTTCGCGGGTGACCAGGGCGGACCACTCAGGTTGGGATTCAATGAGGATGGTGTGAGTGTCTGCCCCGACCGCCCGGTTCAGCAGCGCGGCTGAACCTGCGGTGGAACCGATGTGGATGTTCCCTGCTCGCAGGTTTTCATTGGCGCGATTGGAGCCGTGCGACTGGGTCCATTCCACGTCCACGTCGTGATCTTCGAGTTCCTCTTCGAGCCATCCATGCTCAAGGATCACCAATGAGAGCGGATTGTAGGTGGCGAAATCGATGTTGAGGGTGTCCAACTCGTCATCTCCCCCGCAGGCAGTGGTCGCTAGCAGTGCCGCAGCTGCTGAGGTGGCGATGGCGGGCTTGAGCCTGGTCTGGAGGGAAGTGGGCACGTCGGGGCCTTTCATGGTGATCATTGAATGCGAGTGAGATGTGTGGGACCAGGCGAACTTGGCGTGGTCCCGGGGGTCAGCGAGAGTCCACGCCGAGGCCGGCGTAGAGTTCGCTGCGAAGTTGGGCAAGATCGGTCGCGGCCCGGTCTCGGGGCCGTTTCCCAGGCACGGGGACGAGTGACTTCACCGTGGCTCCCTCAGCCGTATCTGAGCGGCGTCCACCCAACAGAAGGATGCGGTCGGCCAGTTGCAATGCCTCGTTGACATCGTGGGTCACCAGCAGCACAGTGGTGCCGGTCTGGGCGTGGATGTCCAGGAGGAGGTCCTGCATTTTGAGGCGGGTCAGAGCATCGAGAGCACCGAACGGCTCATCCAGGAGCAGCACTCCCGGCTGCCGCGCCAAAGCACGTGCCAGTGACGCTCTCTGGGCCATGCCGCCGGAGATTTCTCGGGGACGCAGGGCGGCACGGTCGGAGAGGCCCACCAGCTCCAGTAGCTCCACAACACGGGCTTGACCTTCAGCTTTGCTGAGGTTGCGAGGCAGGCCGAGCTCTACGTTCCTGCGGATGCTGCGCCACGGAAGCAGGCGTGGTTCCTGAAAACCGACGGCTGTGCGCTCGTCGTAGCGGGTCACAGCGCTGTCACCTATGACGATGTCACCGGTAAAGCCCTCATCCAGCCCTCCGACGGCGCGGAGCAGTGTTGATTTGCCGCATCCAGAGGATCCGAGGATCGCGAGGACCTCTCCCGGCGTCACGGTCAGGGACACGTTTCGCAGAACGGTGCGGCCATCGAAAGCACGGCCGACGTCGTTGAAGCTGACGGAGAGGGATTCCGACGCTACTGTCTCGCTGGGCACCACTGGTTGGGTGGACGCAGCAGCAGAGTGCCTCTGGTCAAGAGCAGGTGCAGACGTCATGGAAAATAATCACTCCCATCGGCTCTGGCGTTAGCACCTTGCCCGTAGGCCGGTTGCTGCGACGTCTTCGGGCCAGATCCCTCAGTCGCTCTGGATGGTTTGGTACAACTGGAGCAACTGTAATTGTTCAGCCCTGCGATCCGCAAAAGCGTCTGAGCCGATGCGTCATAAGTCGTAAGAATATGGGTTCAGCTGGCGGGTTGGGATTCTCCGATCGCGTTGAGTCCCTCAGGGAGGGTTCCATTGATTTCATAGTCGCCGATCGCGCGTGCGCGGAAGACGATCGGGTTATGCGTGGCGATGGTCTGGGCATTGCGCCAGTGGCGGTCCAGAGCTTTGGGTCTCAATGTGGCGGAAGCCCCCAGGGTCTGAAAGAGCTCATGAGTGATCTCCAGCACCAGGTCAGGGACCGTGATCTGCGCTTTTTCGACCGCCACTTCCGCTGCGTACACGCTTTCAGGCAGTTCCCCACGGAATTCAGGGTGATGTGTCCCTGCGTCAAGGCCGCTCTGCAGCGCCCGGTCGTGAACCCGAGCGACGTCGAGAACAGCGGCCTGCGCCACGAAAGTTTTGGAGGACATGCGCCCAATGATCTGTTGAATCAAAGGATCCTGCTTGAACGCTGCCCCCGTTGCCGAGGTATTGAACGTTCGGGTGCGCCTGCGCAGGGTTGCGGTGGCATCTCTGAGAGCAGCGTGGGCAATTCCCACTTGGACTGCGAGTAGGTAGAGCTGAAAGAACGCGGCCTCATGGACTGCCTCATGCGAGCCGTAGGCCCGGTTCAGGAGGCTCAGCTCAGGTACAAGGACCTCATCGAAAGTGGTCGTTCCGGTGCCTGTGAGCTTCTGACCGAAGCCATCCCAATCGTCTTCCACCGTCACACCTTCAGCGTCACAGGCGACGACTGCGAATCTCCTGCCCTGCTCTCCCTCTTGAGGGGCAGCTGAGACCCGGGTGAAATCAGCGAAGATGGTCCCGGTTGAGTAGAACTTCTCACCCGTGAGAGTGAGCTGACCGTTGACTACTGTGAGTCGAGTGTTCAGTGTTCCCAAGGCGTTGCCGCCTTTTTCAGTGGAGGCATTGCCTACGGTTCGGCCCCGGAGGACCCGCGAGTACCAGAGGTCCTGAACCTCGCGTGGTTGGAACCGGAGGGATTCCACGAATCCGAAGTGCCCCCGGTAGAGGTGGGCAATATTGGAGTCGGCTTCTGCAAGTGCGATCACCTCTGTGATGAGGTGTTCGACACTCACTCCGGGCCCGCCGAAGTGGGCGGGGACCCGCATGGCACCAAAACGCTGTTCATCGAGGAGAGCGACTTCGTCGAACGGCAAGATGCGGTGGAGATCACGCTCCACAGCACCTTCAGCGATCTCTTCCAGAAGTTCGCTCGGAATGACAGTCTTCCGATCTGCGCCGATGCTCATTGGTTCGCCTCCTCCCATGCGGCATCAATGTCACGGTCGAAAGCCGGCGTCAGCAGTCCTCCGAGGTAGTCCCCGTACCAGTGACGGACCTCTTCAGAGTGGTAGGCGGACTTCAACGCTTCATACTTCTCTGGCTCATCCTCTTTGAATCCGGGCTGGGCGACAATCGTCATGGCGAAGGGCAGTGCCTCGTCCTGCGTTTCGATTATCAGGGCCTCCTCTGGCATGACGTCGACCTCTGCCAGGAGCCTGGCGAAGCCGAAGACAGCGTCGACGTCGTCATAGACAGTGCCAACTGATTGCTGATCAACTTCCACGAACTCCAGCTCTTTGGGATTCTCGGTGATGTCATCCACGCTCAGCTCGGGTGTGCTTTTGGACTCGTCTACCTCAATAGCTCCGGCCCGGGCCAGGAGTCGAATCCCGCGCCCGTTATTCGCGGTGTCAACTGGGAGCGCAATCTGTGCTGAATGCGGGAGGTCCGCAACCGAGTCATACTCCCTGGAGTAGATCCCGGAGGGCTGTTCGAACATAAAGAACAGCGGCTCAAGGTCCAGATCGTGATCCTGGTTGAACTGCCACAGGTACGTGAGGTTCTGGAAGAAGTTGACGTCATACTCACCGTTATCCACAGAGAAATTGGGCTGGATGATGTCCGTGACGTAGGTGGTCTCCAGAGTCCAGCCGTCGTCCTCCAAGAGCTCCTTGGCAATCTCCGTTGGCTCTTGGAACGGAGCATTCTCCGTCACCACCATGGTGATGGTTTCATCCTCTCCGCCTCCTGGGATCAGCCCGCAACTTGTCAGTGCCCAGACCGAGGTGCCGGCTACCGCTGCAGCAAGAGTCTTTCGTGAAAAACGTGTGCGTGTCACAGTCGGACTCTGCCTCCTCAGGCGTCGCCATCGGTGAAGTCGGCCCAGATCTCTTCTGCGTTGTCCAGAGTGATGAAGTCGGCGTAGTCGATGACGCCACCTTGATATTCGTCGAACCACTGCTCAATCTCAGGTGATTGGAAGGCATCTTGGAGTGCCTGCGCCTGCTCATCTGTCACACCCTCGGGCCCGACTGCCACCACACAGGTGAAAGGTGTGCGCACCTCATCGCGCCCGTCCTCCAGATGGACCAAGGTGTCTTCAACCTCGTATCCGGCCTCTGCCACCAAACGGACGAAAGCGAATCCGAGGTCAACGTCAGGCAACACCTGGGCCCCCGACTGCTGATCAGTCTCCACAAACTGGAGGTCTCGAGGGTTGTCGGTAATGTGGTTCTGGGTCAGTTCGATCACGGAGACATCTTGATCGATCTCAATGAGTCCGGCGTCCGCCAGCAGCTGCAGCGCACGGCCGTTATTGGATGGGTCCACCGGAAGGTTCACCTCGGCACCATCGGGGATGTCGTCAATGTCGTCGTACTCCAGTGAAAACAGACCCGACGGCGCGTAGTAGACCGAGAACAGGGGTTGAACCTCAGTGTTGTTGGAGTCGTTGAAGTTGTTCAAATAGGCCAAGTGTTGGAAATAGTTGGCCTCGTACTCACCGGTCTGCACCACCTGGTTGGGCTGATTGATGTCAGTCATGTAGGTGATGTCGAGCTCATAGCCCTGCTCTTCGAGCAGTTCTGCAGCAATCTCTGCGGGCTCCTGGAAGGGGGCGGACTCAGTGACCACAATGCTGATGGTCTCTTCACCCTCTCCCGCCAAGCCGCAGCCCGTGGCGGCCAGGGCCAATGCTGGCAGCGCGGCGGTGGAGGTGAGCAGGCGGCGTCGTACGTTCATGGGTTCTCTTTCTGATGCGATGTGAATTGGGAAGACTGGTCTCACGCGGAGACCCGCTTGTCAGTCCAGCGGGCAGCGCGGGTGCCGCTGTACTGAACCACGGTCACCAAAATGACCATCAGCACGCAGGCGACAATCATGGTTTCGGTCTCATACCGGTAATAGCCGTAGCGGATGGCGAGATCGCCGATCCCGCCACCTCCTACGAGACCTGACATGGCGGAGTAGGAGATGAAGCTCACTGTGGTGATGGTGATCGAACCGATGATCGCCGGTTTGGCATCAACGAGCAGCACATTGCGAATGATCTGGCCTCGCGTGGCGCCCATGGCCCGGGAGGCCTCTACGGCGCCGGTTCCGAGTTGGGTGATGTTCTGCTCCACCAGCCGTGCGAAGTAGGGAATGGCGTTGATCGTCAGGGGCACGATCACGGCTGCTGTTCCCACCGAAGTCCCAACAATGAGGCGGGTAAAGGGGATGATCGCGATCAGCAGGATCAGGAACGGAAATGACCGCACCATATTGACCAGAGCGGAGACTACCGCATGCGACTTAGGGGTGGGTTTCAGCCCACCCGGGGCGTGACTCCAGAGCCAAATACCAAGCGGTGTGCCCAGCAGAACAGCCAGCGGGATCGCCACACCGATCATGGCGAACGTTTCCAACATCGCCTGATTGATCTCAGGCAGACGATCCAGAATGATATCGAAGCTCATCAGCGCAGCCCTCCCTCGACCGCAGCGAAGATCTTGTTCTCACGAGGAGCAGCCGAATCCCTGCGCACCGGATCCACGTGTCGGTCATAGTGCTGGACACCTTCTGCGGTCGGGTCGAACCCGCCTTGTGATGCCTCCGCTCCGGCACGCCGGACACTGATGCCATCGGACACCAGGTACCGGCCAATGGAAGTGGTGGGGGCGAAGCCCTCTCGGCACAATTCCGCGGCGGCGAACTTCTCCACCACACGCCCCTGCTCCATCACCGCGACATTGTCAGCCAGGGCTTTGATAACTTCCATCTCATGGGTGACAATCACCACCGTAATACCGAACTCAGTGTTGATATCCGCCAGGTACTGCAGCACGGTGGCTGTGGTGAATGGGTCAAGTGCTGAGGTCGGTTCATCACACAGCAGCACTTGAGGTTTGGTAGCCAGTGCGCGCGCGATCGCTACCCGCTGCTTCTGGCCTCCCGAAAGTTGTGCGGGATAGTTTTTGGTCTTATCGGTGATGTCGACGATCTCCAACGCCTCAGCTGCCCGCCGGCGTCGTTGTGTCTTGTCCTTCACCCCAGCGAACTTCAGCGAAAGTTCCACATTCTGCAGGACGGTGAGGTTGTTCACCAGGTTGAAGCCCTGAAAGATCATGCCTATCTGGTGGCGGGCTCGTCGAAGCCCTTCGGCGTTTAGCCCTGTCAGCTCCGTATCGCCGACCCACACCTGTCCTGCAGTGGGACGTTCCAGAAGATTGATATTCCGCAGGAGAGTTGATTTTCCGGCCCCTGAGAAACCTATGATCCCTTGGATACTTCCGTCTGGAATCTCCAAAGAAACATCATCGACTGCCACAATCGGTTCTTTGGCTCCGGAGGCGAACGTCGTCGACACACGGCGAAGCGAAATCATGAGCTATCTCCATCGTTCTGGCGTTAGCACCTCGCCCTATGGGCCGGTTGCTGCGACGTCTTCGGGCCAGATCCCTCGGTCGCTCTGGATGGCGTACAACACCGTACTCTATGCGCTGAACATATCCCTGAGTCAAACCGTGCCCACGATGAGTCAACCCGGAGGGCTTGTCATGAACTTTTATCTCAGAGTGTGAAGCAATGTTTGATCTTTCGGCAGATGGGGTCGTACTGTTTGCGGGTAACCATCCCGAGCGGCTGAGAGATCTGGCTCAGTGACGCCGCAGCAACCCGGGGTTCGACGTGCTTCCACATGGAAGACCTGCGTTCGTGCCGGGTGCTACCGCCAGGACCGATGGGAGAAATATTTCGTGAACATTTCAGCATCACAAGCGGATCGCGCCTGGAACGTCTCTCCAGCCATGTGGGGAACGGCCCCTGGCTGTTCCCCCTTGTCCTAAGCCAGGGAGCGGAGCCCAACTCCACGGTGGTACTGCGCCCCGGCACGCCCTTTCAGTCTCGGCAGTATTGTGCCGCTCTCTTTGCCCATGTCCAGTAACTTCGGAGGTCAGATTGTCCCCTCAGCCACTCATTCTCAGCGCATTTCTCATGAACACAACCAGTCACATTATTGGTGGGGCATGGCGGCTTCAGGAGGCCCAACAGCACCGATTCACTGAGCTCCCGCACTGGATTTCATTAGTCAAGAAGCTTGAAGATGCTGGTTTTGATGTCGCGTTCTTTGCTGATGTGGTCGGCCTGTACGGTGACCATGAAGGGGGCTGGGCCTCTCATCTGCGCAGGGGGCTTCAGGTGCCGTCCAATGATCCTTTGGTTCTGCTCTCCGCGCTGGCTGCCGTCACTGACCGTATCGGTCTTGCGCTGACTTCCTCGGTGATTCAGGCCCATCCGTTCACCTTCGCTCGTCAGCTCTCCACGCTGGACCACCTCTCCGGTGGCCGCGTCGGATGGAATGTGGTGACTAACTCTCAGGAGAACGCACACAAAAACTTCGGTGCCAGCGGCCTCGCGAAGCACGACGACCGCTACGCCTGGGCTGAGGAGTACCTCGAGGTCTGCTACAAACTCTGGGAGGGGTCCTGGGCCGAGGGCGCCCTGCTGCAGGATAAAACGGTCACCCACGATCGTGGTCGTGGTCTGCACGCGGATCCAGCAAAGGTAGCCAAAATCAACCACACCGGTGAGCGTTACTCGGTGGAAGGTCCGCACCTTTCCTCGCCGTCACCGCAGCGCACCCCCTACCTTTTCCAGGCGGGGTCCTCCGATCGCGGCCGCGATGTGGCCGCAGCTCATGCCGAGGCCACCTTCTCAATGGCCCCAAGGCGAGATATTGCCGCCGCCCACGCCCAGGACGTCCGCGAGCGCACTGCCAGGTTCGGCCGTCGACCAGACGATGTGAAGTTCATTCAGGGCCTGTCCTTTGTCATTGGATCGACCGAAGCCGAGGCGCAGGAGAAAGCCCGGAACCTGGACGACGCGATTGACGATCATGCGCTGATCGCCCATACAGCTGGCAGCATCGGAGTAGACGTCGGGCACCTCCCCATTGACACTCCCCTGGAGGACCTAGAACACACCGAAGGTGCACAGGGTCATCTGTCCGAGATCAAGAAGATCGCACCCAACGGCCGGGTGACGCTGCGGGACCTTGCGCATTTCCGCGCCCAATCCACACGCGTGGTGGGCACTCCGGAACAGATCGCCGATGAGCTAGCCGCCTGGCAGGACGCCGGGATTGACGGCATCAACGTCATGAATTCCACAATTCCGGGTTCCTACGAGGAGTTCATCGACCACGTGCTGCCGGTCTTGCGGGACCGCGGCCTAGCCCGCAGTGGTGATGAATCCGACGCCCCCACCAGCCTTCGGGCGCGCGTGACCGGCTCGGACAGGCTTCCCGACTCCCATCCGGCAGCTGCTTACAGAGGGGCTTTCGAACACCTCACAGCGGCCGCCACTGAGACCCCCAAAGAGGAGCTGCTGCGCCTCTGAGCGCGACGAGCCCCAGAAGTCGGTGACACAACCGACTCATCCCACACCATGAAGGAGCACCATGACACAGAAGAATCACTCGCAGACACGCACACGCGGCGTGGCTGTGACGGCAGGCACCTCAATTCTGGCCCTGACATTGGCCGCCTGCTCCGGTGCCAGCGGCGCAGTTGAGGGAGACGCGTTTGCAGGCGACCATGAGGGCCAAGAGCTCAATATCCTGATCAACGCTTCCCATGAAGGAGCCGGTGACTGGCTCGCTGAGGGCTTCGAGGAGGAGACCGGCGTCGTCGTCAACGTCACGACCGTCCCGTACGACGAAATCGCTTCCCAATTGACCTTGGACCAACAATCCGGTGCCAATGTCTACGATGTCTCGGCACCCTGGTACGTCTCATTGGGCGACCTGGCAGCCGATGGCAGCATCCAGCCCATCACAGAGTTTGTCGAAGAACACCCGGACATTGATGTGGACGATTTCATTCCTACCATTTGGGAGCCTTACGCCTACGTTGATGAGGAAATCTACGGTCTCCCCTTCGACGGCGATATCCACGCGCTGTTCTACAACACGGAGATTCTGGAACGCAATGGTTTTGACGCTCCGCCAGCGACCTGGGATGAGTACGCCGAGCAGGTAGCGACTATTACCGAGAATGAGAGCGACGACGGCGTCTACGGTGCAGCCGTCTTTGGTGAGCAGTCACCGCTCATTCTTGGGGCCAGCTTCGCCAACCGGTTGGCAGGCTACGGGGGCGAGTTCCTCGATGAGGACGGGAACCCTGCCATCAACTCCCCCGAAGCCGTCGCCTCTCTGGAGGCCCTGGAAGATATCTGGGACGACGCCCTGCCGACACCAGCCGAAACCGACTTCGGTGCGGGTAACTCCGCCTGGTTCGCCGGAAATGTGGCTTTCATAGAGAACTGGACTGATTTGGGTGTTCGGTCTCAGGATCCTGATTCAGGTTCTGAGGTCATCGACGACTGGGGTGTGACGTACTTGCCACGCGCCAATGCCGAAGATGACCCGCGCGCCTCGCTCGTAGCAGGTTTCAGCTGGGTGGTGGCAGGCAATACGGACAATGCCGATCTTGCCCAGCAGTTCATCGAATGGGCGGCATCCACTGAGGTCAACTCAGAACTTCTCACCGCCCTGCCACCAACTGGCATCGATCCCAACCGCATCTCCTCCCTGGAGGACGAAACCTACGGCGAGGAGTTCCCTGAACTTCAGGAGGTCAACGCCTCCACGCTCCATGGTGCACTGGCCTGGCCCACCGGCCAGAACGCCACTGAGGCGGCCCAGATCCTCACCGATGAACTGGCTGCGTACCTCTCAGGCCAGCGCAGCTCGGCTCAGGAGACGCTGGATACAGTCCAAGCCGAATGGGAGAGGCTCCTTGTCGACTGACATCTCTGCGGAACCTCGCTCCCAACACACACCAGTGGCGGAGGTTCCCGGTGTGGCCGTCCCGTCTGGGCATCCCGGGGGTTCCGGAGGACCCAGACGTCGCGGCCGGTTCACAGCGCGCCTCTACCACCGGATTTTCATCAGCCCCAGCGTGTTGGTCCTTCTGGTCTTGGCGGCCTATCCGCTGGTGTTCATCGCATCAGCCGCGCTGACCCGCTCCAGCCTGGGCAACCCGTTCCAAGAGTTTGTGGGCGCGGCCAATTTTCAGACCGCGGTGAGCTCCCCTGCAATTCGTGACTCCCTTGCACTAGGTACCGGCTATGCCTTCGGTGTCGCAGTCGCTTCCACGGCATTGGGTACCGTGACCGCGGTAGCGCTGTGGCGGTCACTGCATGCTGGGGCGTTCGTCAGGACCGTTCTGCTGCTTCCGATGATCGTGCCACCAGTGGTTGTAGGCATCCTGTTTGGGTTCATCTTCAGTCCCTCCGGCGGACTTCTGCACACACTGATTCGCCGTTTCACTCCCGGTTCGGGAACCTTCGCGGTGCTGTCAGATACGACGTGGGCAATCTTCGGGGTCGCTCTGGCTGATGTGTGGGAGTGGACCCCGTTGGTGGTGCTGCTCGTTTTCACCGCTCTGCTAGGCCAACAGCCAGAGATCATTGAGGCAGCCCAACTGGACGGCGCCAGCGGGTACCAAATGTTCCGGCACATCACACTGCCCGCCGTGGCCGGCACGATCATCGCCGCATTCATGATTCGGCTCATCCTGGCTTTCAAAGTCTTCGACCTCGTCTACGTGATGACCTCTGGAGGCCCTGGGTCTTCAACCCAGGTGCCAGCGTTCCTGATCTGGAGGTCTGCCCTGCAGAATTTTGATGTGGGCATCGCCGCAACCATCACACTTCTTCTGGCGATCGTGGTGACTGTTGTCACAATCCCCGTTTTCCTGATCACCAAGAGGCTCCGCGATGACTGACACCCTCAACACCACCAATGCTGCCCAGGCCTTCAACTCACGCCGGTTCCGCAAAAGGCTGCCCACCCCTGGTAAACCCCGTCCCTCACTGCTGGCCAATACGTGGGTACTGCTGAGCGTGATCGTGGTTCTGGTACCGCTGCTCTACCTGATATCCATCTCCTTCATGACTCAAGGGCAGATCGCCTCCGGCATTCTTGTTCCCACCGACCCTGCCTTCAGCAACTGGTCCAATGCGTGGGACTCAGCGATTCCCCGAGGTGTCCTCAACTCGCTTATGGCGGCCTTCGGAGGCGCGATCCTCACGCTGCTGCTCGCACTCCCAGGTGCGTGGGCGATAGCCAGGCACCGGACGGGCGGCAAAGCCCTGTCAGGTCTGATTCTGAGCCCCTGGCTTCTTCCCCCGATTGTGGCGATCATTCCGCTGCTCACACTTTTGCGGATCCTGGGTCTGACGAACACGCTGGAGGGTCTCACCCTGGTGTACGCGCTCATCAACGTGCCTGTTGCCATCTGGCTCCTGGACGGGTTCATCCGCCGGATACCGGTGGAAATCGAAGAAGCCGGTCGCATCGATGGTGCCAATGAGGGGCAGCTGCTGCTGCGCGTGGTCACTCCCATGTTGGCACCGGCACTCATAGCGGTCGGAGTGATCGCCGCCATTCTGAACTACAACGAGTTCCTCTTCGCGACGTTCCTCACCCAGAGCCAGGAGAGCCAGACGGTCCCCGTGCTCTTGGCGGGGATGCTCAGCGAGCGGGTCCAAGACTTCGGCCGGATTGCCGCCTCTTCGCTGATCGCCGTTATTCCGATTTTCACCGTAGCTGTGCTGCTGCAGCGATACCTCATTGAAGGACTGACAACAGGCGCAGTGAAATAGCCCTCATGCGCCGTCAGGCGGCGCTGAGACCGCTCAGAGTTCGGAGGAAACCGACCAGATGTTGATACCGGTGTCACCTTGGGTGATGGTGTCGATAGCGGCGAGCTCATCCGATGAGAAGTTGGTGTTGCTCACTGCTGCGAGGTTCTCATCCAACTGAGCAGTTGATGATGCTCCCAGCAAGACTGATGTGGCACCGCCGTCACGCAACAGCCAGGCGATGGCCAACTGAGCCAGAGTTTGTCCGCGCGCTGCTGCGACGTCGTTGAGCTGCCGCAGCCTGTTGAGGTTGTCGTCACTGAGGTGGTGACCCAGCAGGGAAGACCGCCCACCAGAGGGCTTCGCCTCAGGGTTCTTGAGGTACTTGTCGGTCAGAAGGCCCTGGGCCAGCGGGGTGAAGGCAATCGACCCTAGTCCGGTCTCCTCCAGAGTGTCCAAGAGGCCGTCTTCGACCCATCTGTTGAGCATGGAGTAGGCAGGTTGGTGAATCACTAGTGGGGTGCCCAACTCCCGTGCGATGCGCGCAGCTTCCCTGGTCCGTTCCGCTGAGTAGGAAGAGATCCCCACGTAGAGCGCTTTGCCGGAACGCACAGCAGCATCCAACGCCTCAATGGTCTCTTCAAGTGGGGTATCCGGATCAACACGGTGAGAGTAGAAGATGTCCACGTAGTCCAGGCCCATACGGCCGAGGGCCTCGTCCAAACTGGCCAGGGTGTACTTCCGAGATCCAAAATTGCCGTAGGGTCCCGGCCACATGTCCCAGCCGGATTTGGAAGAGATAATCAGTTCATCGCGGTAGGGCTTGAGATCTTTGGCCATGATGCGTCCAAAGTTTTCTTCCGCCGCTCCGTAGGGCGGACCGTAGTTATTGGCCAGATCAAAGTGAGTGATTCCGGAGTCGAAGGCGTGTCGGATGATCTCGCGTTGATCGGCGAAGGGTGTCGAGTCGCCAAAGTTCCACCACAGGCCCAAAGAGATCGGAGGCAATAACAGCCCACTGCGTCCGACCCTCCGGTAGTTGAACTGTGAGTACCGACTCTCGGCTGCCGTATAGGGGGTGTGGGTCTCCTGACCCCAAGCAGATACATCGACTGACTGTGTCACCGCTACTCCTTCATTAGGTGTGGATTCCCTGGGGCTACTGTACCGAGCCGGTCGCCACTCAGGTATAGAGGGACAAGGGCTGGAATTCGCCGTTGAGGTAGTGGGCGCCCACTTCGAGTTTCTTGTAGTCCACCGGATCGTGCAGCGAATGGGTGCGGATATTGCGCCAGTAGAGGTCGAACCCATGCTTTGATGCAGTGGAAGAGGTACCTGTGGCTTCGAAGATTTGATGGGTGAGCTGTGTGGTCACATCGGATGAGATGACTTTCAGTTCAGCGATCTCAATGGCGAGTTCTCCGCGCAGCTGTGCTGTGACGCCGTCGCCGAGGGCCACGACATCTTCGAAGCGCCGATTCACCTTCTCAGCCAGAGCTGCCACTGCGGCCGCTCGGGCCTTGAAGTCGCCCACCAGGCGCTGCACGAACGGATCGTGACGGTACTTATCCGCCGGTGAGAGGAACCAGGCGTTGGGCCGGGCGTTGATGAGATCACGAGCTTTGCCCAGTGCCCCTTCGGCGATGCCCAGGTAGAGGTTCCCGAAAGCCAGTTGGATCCCTGCGGTGACGAGTGTGGAGTATGGTTCATCGCTCAGGGCGTCCAACACATCATGAGGGCGGACTTTCACGTGGTCATAGGTGACGGTATTGGATGAGGAAAGCCGCTGGCCAAGGAAGTCCCAGTCGTCGACGTAGGTCACGCCCTCTCGGCCGTTTTCCAAAACGAAGGTGAGAACCTTTCCTTCTTCATGGCCTGAGGTGATGCGGGCATTGACGAGCAGCGCGTCCCCCACCACGGATCCGGTGGAGTAGCGTTTCTTCCCTG
Source organism: Nesterenkonia salmonea (assembly GCF_005771525.1). GTDB lineage: Bacteria > Actinomycetota > Actinomycetes > Actinomycetales > Micrococcaceae > Nesterenkonia > Nesterenkonia salmonea. The sequence goes on from NZ_VAVZ01000004.1 coordinate 94,985, forward strand.
TCAGGACCCAGCCGTCGCCAGCTGGTTCCAATGTCAGATCAGGGTCGGTGGGGTTGACCGAGTCGCCCCAGATCCACTGGCCTGCTGCTGAGTCGCGGTACCAGCGTTCCCTTTTGGCAGGGTCCGCGATGGTGAAGACGATATTGCCTTCATTGATGTAGTGGTAGGCCAGCAACTGGGCGATGGACGCGTCAGCACGGGCAAGTATTCGCACTGCCTCGAACGCGGTTGACCAGTGCGCCCCACCGCCTCCGAACTGCTGAGGGATCAGGAGGGTCACTAGGCCAGATTCTTTCAGCAGCTTCGCCTCTGCGTAGGGAGTCTCGTTGGCGCGGTCACGGGCCACGGCGTCTTGGGCCAGAGTCTGAGCCACGTTTTCTGCGATCTGACTCCAGTGCAGCACTTCCTCTGTGGGCGCGTTTCCGGTCCAGTGTGAGCGTGGTGTTTCGGTCATCAGTGGTTGTCTTTCTCTCATCTGGCGAGCAGGCCGGACTGCAGCCAGGCTCATGCTCTCGCGTGGTGTGTGGGTACCCGACGGGGACGTTGTCTAGACGGTCGTGGTGCGCTGTGGCTCGCCGACGCTCCACAGGCGCACGGGTGCGGTGCCGTTGACTCGGTGGTCACCAGCGATCCGTGCTTTATAGATCCAGGGGTTGTGACTGGTCACTGTCCGAGCGTTGCGCCAATGCCGGTCGAGCGCTTTCGAGCGGTCTGTGCCTGAGGCTCCAAGGGTGTCGAGTATCCGTGCGGTGGCTTCCAGTACCGGCCTGTGCAGGGCGACTTGCGCTCGTCCGGTGGCGAATTCCGCCTCATCGGCGGCTTCTTCTTGTGCGGCGGTCTCTAGCTTACGGCTGGCGAATGCCTTGTCGAGTACCCGCGCGGTTTCGAGGACCTGTGCCCGTGCAAGGGCTGCGACGGCGTCGACCTCGCCCACAGCCTGCAGGATTTGTGGGTCGGTGGCCGCCGTGCGCGTATTAGCGTGAGAGTAGGTTCTGGTGCGCGTCGCCACCGCCTGGGCGATATCCCGGGCGGCTGCTTCGGCTATACCAGCCAGCACGATGAGCAGAATATGTTGATAGAGGGCAGTCTGATAGGGAAACCGGTCGGTGAGCAGCCTGATCTCAGACTCGGTGACGGTGGCGTTGTTCAGTGTGGCGGAGCCTGACCCAGTGGTCCGCTGCCCGAAGCCGTTCCAATCATCGCTGATGGTGACTCCCGGCTGGTCACGTTGGACCACAATGCCCAGCTCATTGCCTTCGTCATCCCTGGCAGTGACGTCGAGCCAGTCGGCAAAAATGGAGCCAGTGGTGTAGTACTTCACACCGGTGACCACGGGACCATTCTGGGTCTGAGAGACCACGGTCCCCGACTCGTGGAACCCTCCTTTGCCGGGTTCGGTCCAGGCGTTGCCGGCCAGATCTCCCGCACTGATGCGCTTCAGCCAGCCGCGGGCCACTTCATCCTGGGGCCCGCGCCACAGCACGTCCTCCTGCACGGCGAAGTGCCCGCGGAATATCTGCGGAATATTGCTGTCCTGAGCAGCGAGCTCCACCATCACCTCAGTGGTGTCAACCCAAGACAGCCCGAGACCACCGGCTTCAACCGGGGTTCTGAGCCGGCCGAGGCCAGCATCAGCAAGCTTTCGGACCTCGTCGTAGGCCAAGGTGCGGTCTAGTTCGCGGTTGAGTGCGTTCTCCCCGGCGGCAGCGATCGCGGTACGCAGCTCCTCAGGCAGGGGAAGATCGGACACGGGTGTACGAGCATTCATGGTTCTCTCCTCCATCGTCTCTGGCATTAGCACCGGCCCTTATCAGGGGGTTGCTGCGATGTCTGCGGGCCAGATCCCTCGATCGCTCTTGATGGTCGTGACGCCTAAAAAGTTCAAGGCGCATTTACTCTAATGCTCAAACGGCGAAGTTTCCCAAATCGACCCCCGGTCCACGTCATGCAGCGTCATGACCGGCACCAGAGAAAGTCTCGAAATGTGACACGCGTTTTTGCTCGGTCGGCGCCTAGAGGCGTACGGTAATGGTGTCCATCCCGAGCGGCCGAGAGATCTGGCTCTGTGACGCCGCAGCAACCCGGAACCTGCCGGGTGCTACCGCCAGGTTCGATGGGAGATTCTCTATGAGTTTGTCTGCTGCAACCCTCGCGAAGCCCGCTGTGCGCGCCGCTGCCTTGGATCCGTTGGAACTCCGTGCCGCCTTTGCACAATTCCCACAGGGCATTGTGGTGGTGGGCGCTGAGATCAACGGCAGCCCACAGGGCCTGGTGGCTTCCACCTTCACCGTGGGGGTTTCTCTTGAGCCTCCGCTGGTGACCTTCGCCGTCCAACACACATCGGGCACCTGGCCGCTGCTGCGTGACGAAGCGTCCCACCTCGGCGTATCGGTTATCGGCTCTGATCAGCAGGGGCTGTGCCGGAAGATCGCGTCCAAAGACAGGGCCCAGCGCTTTGCAGATGTTGAGTACGCCACCGACGACGACGGAACTCTAGTCCTCACCGAAACGCCCCTGTGGCTGAAAACCCGCATCTACAATCAGTTCACCGCGGGTGACCACGACATTGTGGTCCTGGAGGTGCTTGACCTCGCGGCGGATCCGACGCGCAATGGCCTGGTTTTCCACCAGAGCGCTTTCACTCCCCTACCGTCCAGCGAGGCCTGAGCGGCAGTGAGCACGTCCTACCCCACAGAGCATGAGTCTGCCCACGGCCAGGCTGCCGAGGCTGGTGCCGCCGACGTCCATCATTGGAAGGAACCGGTCAGTGGGACTTCACATCCTGAGGCAGACCGGTTGGCCTTCTGGGCGAAGGCAGCGGAGCTTCTGGAGTGGCACACGCCATGGCACACCACTCAGTCATGGACTCCGCCGAACCCTGAAACTGGCCGCGGGCCCGATATTCAGTGGTTTGCCGGCGGGCGCCTCAACGCCGCAGTCAACTGCGTCGACCGGCATGTCACGGCAGGCCGCGGCAACAGGGTGGCTCTGCACTTTGAGGGTGAGCCCGGGGACGCTGAATCGGTGACTTATGCGGATCTTCAACGCCGTGTGAACCAGGCCGCCAATGCCTTGGAACGTCTAGGTGTCGGCCTCGGAGACCGAGTGGTCATCTACCTGCCGGTGTTGGTCGAGACGATTGTGATCACATTGGCATGCGCCCGTATTGGCGCAGTCCACCAGCTCGTTTTCGGAGGATTCTCCGCCGAAGCTCTCAGGTTCCGGGTCGAAGACACCGGTGCCAAGCTGCTGGTCACCACCGACGGCCAGTACCGCCGCGGCTCAGCAGTCCCAGTGAAAGCGAACGCAGACGCTGCCGTGAAGGGCCTCACCGTTGACGCGGGCGGGACGGTCGAGCATGTCCTGGTGGTGCGCAGGACTGGTTCGGAGGTCAGCTGGACCAACGAGGACATTAATGGGAACGGTTTGGGCCGTGACCTGTGGTGGCATGATGTGGTGGAGACAGCGGCTGAGGACCATCAACCCCAATTCTTTGAGGCTGAGACTCCGCTGTTCATCATGTACACCTCAGGAACGACCGGTAAACCCAAGGGGCTGGTGCACACTACCGGCGGCTACCTCACTGGGGCACTGTTCAGCTACCTGCGGCTCTTCGCCAACCCTGATCCGGACCGGCGGGCAGATGATGTGCACTGGTGCACTGCGGACCTGGCCTGGGTGACTGCTCACACCTATGAGCTCTACGGTCCGCTGGCGGCCGGAGCCACGCAGGTGATCTATGAAGGCGTTCCCAATGTTCCGCACTCGGGGAGGCACTTCGACATCATTCAGCAGCACCGAGTGACCAGCTACTACACAGCCCCTACTTTGGTGCGTTCATTAATGGGCTGGTTCCCCGATGGGGTCCCTGCGGACTATGACCTGAGCTCCATCCGTATCGCAGGGACTGTGGGTGAGGCCGTCAACCCGGAAGCAGCCAATTGGTTGCGCGCGCAAGTCGGCAGGGACACTGTGACATCGGATGGGGAGCCCGCTCTGCCGCTGGTCGACACCTGGTGGCAGTCCGAATCCGGGTCCACGGTGCTGAGTCCGCGGCCTGAATCTGCTCACCAGAAACCGGGAAGTGTGGCCCAGGAGATGCCCGGGTGGGGAGCAGACGTCGTCGACGATCACGGTCACCCCACAGCCCCAGGGGTGCAGGGCCACGTGGTACTTACCCATACTGGGCCCTCCATGGCACGGACTGTATGGGGTAATCCGTCGCGGTACTACACCAGTTACTGGGAGAAATACGCCGACCGGGGGTGGTTCCTCGCCGGGGATGCTGGCCAACGGGATCACGACGGTGATATTTGGATCCTTGGCCGCACCGATGACGCGATCAATGTCTCCGGCCACTTGCTTTCGACCATTGAAATTGAGTCCGCCCTAATCAGCCACCCCGATGTGGTGGAGGCGGGCGTGGCACCGGCCTATGACGCAACCTCGGGGCACGCCGCCGTGGCCTTCGTAGTGCTCACCGAGGCGGCTCGCCTCCGCCTCCAGCGGGACCGCGCGGCCGAACCCTCGTTGCTGAACGCACTTCGGAATCACGTGGCACAGGTGATCGGACCGGTCGCGAAGCCCCGCACGGTGATCCCTGTACCTGAGGTGCCCAAGACCCGGTCGGGAAAAATCATGCGTCGGCTGCTGACACAGCTGCACGACGGCGAACCACTCGGCGACACCACAAGCCTGCAGAACGAGCCATGTGTGCCGCAGATCCAAAAGATCTGCGAGACTCGCAGAACAGCACCCGCGAAGGAGAACACACCAGTATGACCAGCGACCACAAGTTTGGTTTCCGCACCCGCGCCCTGCACGCCGGGGCAGTCCCAGACGCCACTTATGGCACAAGGGCAGTGCCCATCCACCAGTCCACATCCTTCGTGTTCAAGGACACTGACGACGCCGCCAATCTCTTTGCGCTGCAGAAGTTCGGGAATATCTACTCGCGGATCGGCAACCCGACTGTCGCAGCTATGGAGGAACGCCTGGCGTCCCTGGAGGGTGGGATTGGGGCAGTGGCGACCGCCTCCGGGATGAGTGCGGAGTTCCTGGTCTTCGCAGCGCTGTGCCAGCAGGGCGACCACATTGTGGCCAGCTCCAAGCTGTACGGCGGAACCATCACACAGCTGGACGTCTCACTGCGCCGGTTCGGCATTGAGACCACTTTCGTGAACTCGGACGAGGCCGAAGACTTCAAGGCCGCACTGCAGGAGAACACCAAACTGGTCTTCACCGAGGTGGTGTCCAACCCGTCCTCGGATGTGGTGGACCTTCCCGGCCTCGCTGAGGTGGCCCATGAGCATGGGATTCCCCTGGTGGTTGATTCGACCCTGACCACTCCGTATCTCTTCCGTCCGCTGGACCATGGGGCGGATATTGTGACCCACTCGGTGACCAAGTTCCTCGGTGGGCACGGCACCACACTGGGCGGCGTCGTCATCGAATCTGGCCGGTTCCCCTGGGACAACGGGAAGTTCCCTCAGATGACGGAACCGGTGGAGTCCTACGGCGGCCTCTCCTGGTGGGGGAACTTTGCCGAGTACGGCTTCCTCACCAAGCTTCGTGCCGAACAGCTGCGCGACTTCGGGCCCAGCCTCACCCCGCAGGCGGCCTTCCAACTCATTCAGGGAATTGAGACCCTTCCGCAGCGTATGACCGAGCACACCAAGAATGCTCAGCAGGTCGCAGAGTGGTTGGAGGCCGATCCGAGGGTGGACTATGTGAGGTTCTCTGGGCTCCCCAGCCACCCTCATCATGAGCGCGCCAAAGAACTGCTGCCTGATGGCGTGAGCTCCGTCTTCAGCTTTGGGATCGCCGGCGGAAGGGAGAACGGCATCCGCTTCATCGAATCTCTGCAGCTGGCCAGCCACCTGGCCAACGTCGGCGATGCCCGCACACTCATCCTGCACCCCGCCTCCACGACTCACCAGCAGCTCAGTGAGGCTCAGTTAGAGGCCGGAGGGATTCCTGCGGACATGATCAGGATTTCTGTGGGGCTTGAGGACGTTGAAGACATCATCTGGGACCTGGACCAGGCCCTAGAGACAGCCACCAAGGGAGAGTGAAGAGATGACGACGACGCCAACAGTCACTGACAACACCACGGCAGAACACCCACACGGGGTGTGGGAAGAGCCTGGGCCGGCACGCCGGCTGCAGTTGCTGCGCAGCGCGAAATCAGTGGCGATCATTGGTATGAGCGACAAGCCGTCCCGGGCCAGCTACTTCGTGGCGACGTACCTGGCTTCGGACTCCAGCTACCAGTTGTACTTCGTCAATCCACGGCTGGTGGGCAAGACCGTGTTCGGCCAACCAGGTTACGGCTCATTGGCTGACCTTCCGGAGGCCCCTGATGTGGTGGTCGCTTTCCGTAAACCTGCCGATCTTCCGGACCTGGCTAAGGAGGCTGCCGAGGTGGGAGCCAAGACCCTGTGGGTTCAGCTGGGCATCCACTCGGATGAGGCGATGCAGGTGGCCACCGATTTAGGTCTTAACGCGGTTCAGAACCGGTGCATCAAGATTGAGCACGGCCGTTTCCACGGTAACCTGCACCTCGGGGGATTCGACACTGGGGTGATCAGCGCCAAGCGGCAAATCGTCGACCGCTGATCGCCTTCAGTCCTTGGCTTTGGGGATGCGGAAGTAGGCGGACATGGCGCCGGGGTGCTCGGCTGCGCGGCCAGCGAAGGACGTTGCCTGGCGCAGCGCGTCTTGATACTGAGCACCTTGAGTAAGAGCTGCCATCATGACGCCGGCGAATGCGTCGCCGCATCCTGTGGTGTCCACCACCTTCACAGCCTCAGCCGGAACATGCTGGACTGGCTCCCCTCGCTGAAAGAGGTCGGCGCCAGCTCCGCCGCGAGTCACCACCACCGACTCCACCCCGACCGCCGCGGGCAGGTCCTCGATCTGTTGCCATGCGGACCCTGCGAGGCTGCTGATTTCCACGGTATTGACGATCAGCAGATCCACTAGACCTTCGGGTAGAGGTCCGGAGAGGTTAGGCGACGCGTTCAGCGCCACCCGCACACCGAGTCTCTGAGCCCTGGTTGCGAACTCCAAAGCTGCAGATTCTGGTACCTCGAGGCTGAGCAGGGCCCACCGAGCATCGGCGAAGACATTTTCCGCTGTGCGCCCGCTCAGTGCAGCATTGGCTCCCGGCTCGACCACAATGGTGTTCTCACCGTCGCCACGGACGTTGATGTACGCGGTGCCTGTCGCAGCGTCATCGGAGACCATCAACGAGGATGTATCCACACCTGCAGACTCCAGAGCGGCTCGGGCTTCTGCTCCTCCGGAGTCGTTGCCCACGGCTCCTATCATGCGTGTTGGGGTTCCTTGCAGGGACGCTGCGGCGGCCTGGTTTGCACCCTTGCCTCCGGTCGCTCGTGAGGCGCTGAGGGCTTTCAAGGTTTGTCCGGGCTCAGGAAACTCGGGGACGCGCAACACAATGTCTTGGTTGATGGATCCGAAGACCAGCAGCGTCGGGGATTCTTCCATCATGTGCGCAGTTCCTTCATTTCAGAGTGTGCTGCAGGGGCTAGTTGATGAGGTCGTGGACCTGGACGACCTGGTCACGGCCTGGACCCACTCCTATAGCAGAGAATTTCGCGCCCGACATTTTTTCCAAGGTCAGCACGTAGTTCCGCGCGTTCTCCGGAAGGTCATCCAGCGTGCGGGCCCCAGTGATGTCCTCAGTCCAGCCGGGGAAGTTCTCATAGATCGGCTTTGCGTGATGGAACTCAGTCTGCGTCATGGGCATCTGGTCGTGCCGCACACCGTCGATCTCGTAGGCCACGCACACTGGAATCTCTTCGATTCCGGTGAGCACATCAAGTTTGGTCAGGAAGAAGTCAGTGAACCCGTTGATTCGCGCGGCGTACCTGGCCATCACGGCGTCGTACCAGCCGCACCGGCGAGGTCGTCCGGTATTCACGCCAAACTCACCGCCAGTCTTCTGCAGAAACTCACCCCAGTTGTCGAACAGTTCCGTGGGGAACGGGCCAGCACCTACGCGGGTCGTGTAGGCCTTGATGATGCCCACCGATCGATTGATCCGGGTTGGGCCGATCCCTGAGCCGACGCTGGCTCCACCGGCCGTTGGGTTCGATGACGTCACAAAGGGGTAGGTGCCGTGGTCGACGTCCAGATATGTGGCCTGGCCGCCCTCCATGAGCACCACCTCACCACGGTCTAAGGCGTCATTAAGCAGAATCGTGCTGTCGATCACCATGGGGCGCAGTCGCTCCACGAAGGACAAGAAGTACTCGGCGATTTCATCTACGGTGATATCGCGGCGGTTGTAGAGCTTCACCAAAAGTTCGTTCTTCTGACGCAGAGCCCCCTCGATCTTCTGCCGGAGGATGGACTCGTCGAAAATGTCCTGGACCCTGATGCCCAGACGTCCGACCTTATCCATGTACGTCGGCCCGATTCCCCGCCCGGTCGTGCCGATCGCACGTTTGCCCAGGAACCGTTCGGTGACCTTGTCCATCGTCTGGTGGTATGGCGCCACCAAGTGCGCATTGGCGCTGATACGCAGCTTGGAGGTGTCAGCTCCGCGAACTTCCAAGCCGTCGATCTCCTCGAACAGCGCTTCGAGGTTGACGACCACACCATTGCCAATGACAGGAGTGGCGTTGGGCGAGAGAATCCCGGCCGGCAAGAGCTTCAGCTCGAACTTTTCCCCGCCGACCACCACGGTGTGACCGGCGTTGTTGCCTCCGTTGGGCTTGACCACATAGTCGACTCGGGAGCCAAGCAGATCAGTCGCCTTGCCTTTTCCCTCATCGCCCCACTGGGCACCGACGATAACAATGGCTGGCATGAGCGGGAGTCCTTCCGAGGCGGGTGTTGAGCCTCACTGAGTCTACCAACGGTCCACCCAGCATGCGCTAAGCCCGGCTGACTAGTCTTCTCGGTATGTTTGCTGCAATCAAGAAGCTCCTCATCACCCTGTTCAAGGCGCGAATTCTGACCAAGCTGGCCCTCCCTAAGGTACTGCTGCTTTGGGTGGGCTACAGACTTCTACGGGCTCTGGTGCGCCGAAAGCAGTCGCAGGGAAGCCGCAGCGCGTAAGTTGCCCCTAGCCCAGCCGTCCTCCGGAGAGCTCAAGGTAGCAGGAAGCACAGAGCGACTCGTACCAGACGTCGGTTCCGTCAATGGCGATCTGATCTCCATCGAAAATCACCGCCTCACCTTGCCGGCGGGTGTTGAAAACCGCTTTCTGGCCACAACTGCAGATGGTCTTCAGCTCTTCGAGCGCATGGGCCAGGTCCATCAGCCGGGCTGAGCCGGGAAAGGCGTGGGTACGGAAATCTGTGCGTATTCCATAGGCTAGGACAGGAACCCCATCCAAGACCGCGATGCGCAGAAGGTCGTCAACTTGGGTAGGGGTCAGGAACTGAGCCTCATCCACCAACAGACATGCCACGGGCTTGACCTCGGCCGGAGAACTGTTCGGTTCGCCTTCCGCGAGTCCTTCCAGCAGGGTGCCTGCGGGATCTGCGGTGGCGTGGCGGTGGTAGAGGTCTCGGAGGCCAGCCTCTGGGGCGATAAGGAAGTCGACGCTGCGGGCCACTCCCAGCCGGGAGACGATCTGATCGTCGCCTTTGGTGTCCACGCCAGGTTTGGCCAGGAGTACCCGCTGGTTACGTTCCTCATAATTGAACGCCGCCTGCAGTAATCCAGTGGACTTGCCGGAGTTCATCGCTCCGTAGCGAAAGTAAAGCTTGGCCATCAGCTCCGCAGCGTGGTGATCTGCTCAGCTGCGGTGCCATCACAGTCATTGAGGAGGTCACCAATGCGCTCGACCTCACCGACCTCTCCGATGGCGGCGGCGGCCTGTCCCAGAGCGGCCAGCGATCTCAAGAAACCCCGGTTGGGCTCGTGCTCCCAAGGTACCGGCCCCTGCCCACGCCACCCATTGGCGCGCAGTGTGTCGAGCCCACGGTGATATCCGACCCGGGCGTAGGCGTACCCCTCAACGGTGTAGCCGGCGTCTAATGCTTCTTCTGCCAATAGGGCCCACACCAGGGACGAGGTCGGGTGTTGAGCTGCCAGGTCTACGGGTTCCTCACCCGTGGCCAGGGACTCAACGACCTCCGGTTCGGGAGGCAACAATGTAGGTTCGGGCTCCATTAGATTCTTACCGAGGATGCTCATACTGCTCATCCTAACTGGGTCAGGGGCTTGTCTCCGCGAGACCCAAATCAGACCGCAACGGACTTCGGCGGATCTGGTTCCTGGGCTGCTAAGTCGCCGGGCTTCTGCTTCTTCTGCTTCACCGTCTTGCCGTGGATGACCCGGTGCCTGACAAACCCTGATGTCTGGTCCACGAGCATAGTGATGGCGATAATGACGAACAATGTGATGCCGATGGCTTCCCAGTCATACGGCCGTTGGCCGAAGAGCCCATTGGGTGGGCTGATCAGGCGACCGATACCTCCGGCGCCGAGAGCTCCCAGGATGGCGGAGGCTCTAATGTTGACCTCGAACCGGTAGAGCCAGATCGCAATGACTTCGGGCAAGACCTGTGGAAGCACCGCCCAGCGGATGACTTGGATATGGCTCGCACCGGCGGCACGGGACGCTTCCAGAGGCCCCCGGTCCACGCCCTCTATCGATTCGGAGATCAGCTTGGACAGTGTTCCGATCGAGCTGATGCCCAGAGCAAAAGCTCCAGCCATCGCTCCCCCTCGATCGGCAGGGCCCACACCGAGGAGTGGGATGAAGATGGCGACGGCGAAGACGATTTCTGGCACCGCGCGGATCACGGAGAGGATGAAACGCATCGGAATGTAGGTGGCCAATGGGGTCATATTCCGGGCCGCCAAGATGCCGCAGGGCAGCGAGAATATCGCGCCAACGATGGTGCCGATCCAGGCGATGGCCACTGATTCCAACATCGCGTCGAATGCGGAGGACCAGTTGCCACGCGCCTGTTCATCTGGCACCTGCGCAACTCCCCCGACCATTTGGAGGCCAAAGTCCCAGATTCTTGCTGGCATTTCGAGAAGAGCGCTGAGGGTCATCCCGGTGCCTGCTGCTGAGGAGATGAACAGCACGCCGATCATGATCAGTGCCATGTTGTACCAGAACTTCACGGGCTTCACAGGGCGCATGTCGAGCCGGTCGGGTGTGTAGCCGCCTTGGTGGTGACCGGCATCTGAGCGCTGCTGCGCTTGGGTCCGCTGTTTCCTGGTGCCCACGTAGGCCAGGCCGTAGATCGTCAACGCTAGCGCGAAGGCGCCGGCTCCTATTGCCAGCCCCCACATCATCCGTGAGAAGACATCTGAGGACTCCGCAGCCGGTGCGTAGGTCAGCAGGAATCCACCTGCGGCGAGCAGGACTGCACCGACGATCGCGGCGGAGACTTTGTACCCGTGGCTCACAGCAGTTTCCTCCGGATAGACAAGGACAGCAGGTCCACCAGCAGAACCACGAACACCAGGGCCCAGAGGATGGCTCCAACATTCTCGTACCCCTGGGACATGCGGCCGATCTGTCGGCTCAGCTCCCCGCCGATACCTGCCACTCCGACAACCCCCAGCGCAGCTGAAGCCCTGATGTTCAGTTCGAACACGTACAGGCTGTAAGAGATGAAGCTGGGCATAACGGCGGGCAGCACCGCCACTCGATCGCGTTGGATGAGGTTGGCGCCTGCGGCATCAGCCGCTTCAAGAGGACCCGGTTGTATAGCGTCTATGGATTCGCTGAGCAGCTTGGCCACGATGCCAATATTGAACATGATCAGTGCCAACACGGCCGCTAGGGCTCCGAGCCCGTAGGCGGTGCCGCCGATGAACGCGGCGAACAAGAGCGCCCAGGCGACGTCGGGGATGGATCGGACGACTGAGTTGATGGCTTTGATGGTTTGGCTTGTGCCCTTGTTGAAGCTGGACACTGGTGAGGCGAGCATGGCGAGCAGAAGCCCGATGAAGCACCCGATGATCGTGGCCACCACGGCCATGCACAGCGTGATCAGCCACTCGCCCCAGATGGGCCGAGACGTTCCTGCCACATTATGGAGGAAGAGGTAGCTCCAGTCGGGGTTGAAGTACCCGACCAGCTGTTGCCGGGTGTTTCCACCGGTCAACCGACCAGGCACCTCTGCGATGCGGTCGATGAAGTGGATATTGGATCCGGCCCAGTAGGTGATCGCGATGATAGCGAGCCCGCCGAAAGCGCCCATGGGCGTCACCCGCAGCTTCCAACAGATGAGCAACGCCAGGATCATGATGATGAGGCCGATGAGCGGATCTCGCGGTGCCCACAGGACCGTGTCACCTAGCGGGAAGAACAGGACGGCGGTGCCTTCCCACGTCCAAAAGAAAAAACCGAAGATCGCAACCGCCAGGACTACCAGCCCCAGATAGGGCGGGACTTTGGGGGTGGGCGGCTTGGGGCGGTTCTGCCCTTGCGCTGGGGGTGCTGCGGCATCCGAGCGCTTGGTGACAGCTTTGCTCACACAGTGTCCTTGCGGTCACTGTCGCTGCTGGCAGCCGTCACTGCCTCAGTGAGGTCAGATTCTGTGGGGTTCTCCACACCCGCACCGAGACGCCCGTCCCCCTGCGCTTGGCTGATTTCTTCAGCTGAGAGCGGGCGCTGGTAGACATCGGCGATCACGCTGTCGGTGGCGTCCTGCGTGGGGCCGTCGAAGACCACCTCGCCGTTACGCATACCGATGATCCGGTCAGCGTAGTCCCTTGCGAGGTCCAGGTGGTGCATGTTCACCACGCAGGTGATTCCCAGATCCCGCTGGATGGTGCGGAGGTCGCCGAGAACCTTTCGCGCAGTGGGCGGATCCAAGGAGGCGACCGGCTCGTCAGCCAGGATGACCTCCGGATCTTGGGCCAGAACTCGCGCGATGGCCACGCGCTGCTGTTGCCCGCCGGAGAGTGCTGCGGCGCGGTTGTAGGCTTTCTCTACGATCCCTACGCGTTCCAATGATTGGAAGGCGACTTCTTTATCCTGGCTGCCGTACCAGCCAATGAGTGAACGCCAGGTCGGGGTAAAGGCTGAACGTCCGATCAGCACGTTGTTGAGAACGCTGATGCGCCCGACGTTGTTGAACTGCTGGAAGATCATGCCAACTTTGGAGCGCAGCTTCCGCAGCTTGGACTTGTTCTTGGGGTCCACGACGGTCTCGCCCACGGTCAGTGTGCCGTTGGTGTAGGGGACGAGTCCGTTGACCGCGCGGATCAGTGTCGACTTCCCTGCCCCGGAGAGTCCGATGATGGCCACGAACTCGCCTTGGTTGATCTCCAGGCTGATGTCGCTCAGTCCCTTGTAACCGTTGGGATAGACGACGTCGACGTTCTCAAACTTAATCATGGTTAAGGGGTCCTGATCTTCGGTGTGCGGACTCAGCGATTCGCCTGTGTGCGCACACCGAAGATCAGGGGTTTCCTCTCAGTTCAGATGAGCGGCCTGGTCACTGGTCGCCGAAGTCGTTGTAGACCTGGCGTGCGACGTCTAGAGCTTCCTCGTCAGCCGGTACCAATCCATTGATCTCGTACACGTCGTAGAGCGGGTCACCCTCGTCGAGGTCACCTGATTCGGCGAAGCTCAACCATGCATCCACTAGGATGTCGAGCTCTTCATCGGTGAACTCATCGGACGCGACGATGCCGTCATTGGGAATAGGGCCGGCCCATGCGAACACGACCAGTTCCTCTCCCACATCAGGGTTGTCGTCGACGATGTTGGCGCGGGCGTCATCGAAGGACGTTCCGATGGTGAATTCGTCGTTGTAGACAGCTTCCACAGCCTGGTCATGGCCGCCGGCGAACTGTGCGTCCACCTCTACGCCGAGCTCATTGAGCTGAGTCTGCGGGAAGTAGAAACCTGAAGCGGAGCCCTCTTCGACGAAGGCAACACTGGTGCCTTCGTCGATCAGTTCAAGAGCGTCCTCACCCATTGGGCCATAGTCGGCGAGCTCTCCGGTCTCCTCATCCAGGATGCCGTTGCAGAAGAGGAATCCGTCTTCATCGGCGACCGGCTCGTCGTCCAGGCAGTAGGTGTCGGGGTCATTGGTGAACCACTGGGTGACGTAGGTGTCTGCTCCGTAGCGCAGCGACTGCAGAATCGGGGTGCCGCCTGCCTCGTCCTCGGCTTGGATCATGCCAACAGGGCCTGACATCAGCAGCTGCACATCTCCTGACTGCATACCCTGGATCACACCGAGGTAGCTGTCGGCGAAGAAGATGTCGACGTCGAATCCGCCCAGCGATTCAGAGAGCTGGTCAGCCAAAGACTGTGCGTTCTCTTCCTCAGCTTCGGTGGCTGAGTCAGTGGCCGGGACTAGGCCGATGGTGATCGAATCGACGGATTCGATCTCACCGGTGGCATCCTCGCCACCGTCGGCACCGTTGTCAGTGTCCTCCACATCGGCGACATCGTCGTCGTCAGTGTCATCGCCAGTGACATCGTCCTGATCACCGGCACAGGCCGCAAGAGAAAGGGTCAAGACACTGGCCAGCGCAAAAGCTGACTTGGTGTTCATACGCATATGGGAGTTTCCTTCGAGTCCAGTCAAGGTGCAGGTGCGGTTGCTGGAGCGAAGCCGTTCTGGCCACGCCCGAACAGTCTTGGGAGCGAAAGGCCCACAAGTCTCATCTCACTCTAAGTGGCGCTGAACCTGGCGACAACCTGAAAGCGCCCATTTCTCCAAGCTGTCATCTAGTGTTAACTTTCACCGGCTCAGGAGCCCAACTAAACAGCGTTTAGCCTGCCCAGCGGCGAATGGCCTCCACAGAATCGGCGAACGTACTGACCCGTAGGTGGGGCGCGCCGAGGGCTGTCTGGAACCGGTCGATGAGGATGGTGTATCCGCCTAGAGCCTTCACATGTGCCAGGTCGTTGGCCCAGATATCACCAATGGAGAGTATGTTTTTCTCTGGGATCGGCGGCTGGCCTATGTGCCGAGCCCGTTCCAGAGCCTGCGGCATCCCGAAGGGTTTTTGAGCGGAGTTGATGACCGCATCGAAGCTGTTCTGCAGGCCCAGTGCCTGCAACCAGGTGTCGAAACCTTCCGCCGGGGCATTCGTGGCGAGTACGGCGATGATCCCAGACTCGCGCAGCTCATCCAATAGGTCGGGGGCCTCTGGTGGGGTGTGCAAGTCGGTCGCGTCCAGACCTGCACCGACCAGGTGCCGGCGCGCTTGACGGAATGCCTGGCCAGCCTCCTCCTGGGTGAGCCCAGATTGGCTGGCGAGGAGCTGGACCAGCTGGTACCCGTCTTGGAGAGGCCAAGCAACGGGGTGAGCCTTTTCCTCCTTGGGAGGTTCTTCGGTCTCTGCAGTAACCGGAGTTCCAGCGTCGTCGTACTCAATTTCCTCGGCCAGCAGGACGTTCTGCGCGAAGGCCGTTGTCACGACCTCCCGCACAGTCCGTCCCCCGGGTCCCGGCAGGGACCGCTGGCCCAGCATGGCATCGACCTGGTCCGCGTAGGCGAGGACTGGATCATCCCCTAAGCAGAGGGTGCCGTCGAAATCCAACAGGAGCAGCTTGTTTCGTATCACTTACTTACGTCTCATCCGCTCCGTTGTTCCTCCTCAGGCTTGCCACGAGCGCGTCTTACTTAATGGACTTTCCGGCTGAACCGAGCTTCTCTGCTGCTTCGACGATTCGCTTGGCCATGTTGTCCTCCGCGGCTTTGCCCCAGACACGGGGGTCGTAGGTCTTTTTGTTTCCGACATCGCCGTCCACTTTGAGCACCCCGTCGTAATTCTTCAGCATGTGGTCGGCCACAGGGCGGGTGAAGGCGTACTGGGTGTCGGTGTCGATGTTCATTTTGATCACACCGTAGCTCACTGCGTCCGAGATCTCTTGGTCGGTGGAGCCGCTGCCGCCATGAAAGACCAGATCGAAGGGGTTGTCCTTGCCGTACTTGGCGGAGGTCTGCTCTTGGATGTCCTTGAGGATCTCTGGCCGCAGCTTCACATTTCCGGGCTTGTAGACTCCGTGCACATTGCCGAAGGTCAGCGCGGTGATGTACCGCCCTTTCTCTCCAAGGCCGAGTGCTTCGATGGTGGCTATGGCGTCATCGACTGTGGTGTAGAGCTTTTCGTTGATCTCGTTCTCGACGCCGTCCTCTTCCCCACCAACGGTGCCGATCTCCACTTCGAGGATCTGCTTGGCAGCTTCACTGCGGGGCAGCAACTCAGCAGCGATTCGCAGGTTCTCCTCCAGAGTCTCTGCGGAACCATCCCACATATGCGAGTTGAAGATGGGGTCACGGCCTGCTTTGACCTCAGCCTCTGAGGCTTCCAGCAGCGGCAGGACGAAGTCGTCGAGTTTGTCCTGCGGGCAGTGGTCAGTGTGCAGCGCGATGTTGACGCCATAGTTCTTCGCGACCTGCTTGGCGAAAGCTGCGAAGCCCAGGGAACCGGCGACCATGTCCTTCATGAAAGGGCCCGACCAGTATGCGGCTCCGCCAGTGGAGACCTGGATGATGCCGTCTGATTCCGCGTCTGCGAATCCCTTGATGGCGGCATTGAGCGTTTGGGAGCTGGTGACGTTGACCGCTGGGTAGGCGTAACCACCGGCCTTAGCCGAGTCGATCATCTGGTTGTACTTGTCAGGGGTTGCGATGGCCACGCTGAGCTCCTTTGACGTTGGATCTGACGGCACAGCGCAGTGAGCCGTTTGACCCTCACCCAGGGATACTTGGACCACGGGGCATAGGGAAACGAAGTCACAGCGCTGCTGTGACCCCATCCTATGGCAGGCCACGAAGCTTGTCAGAGTCTCTTGGGCAGCGTGGCTCCTTAAGTCGTCGAGGCCCGGTAGATGGATTCGATCGTAGAGTCCAGAGTGCTGTTGAACTCCTCGTCGCTCTGCTGGGCTGTCAGTCCGGCCAAGAGGGCCCGGCTGAAGCTGGCAATCAGTCCGTTGTTGCGCCTGAGCCGTTCATTGGCGTCGTCGCGGGCGTATCCGCCGGAAAGTGCGACCACGCGCACTACCTTGGGGTGTTCGATGAGATCTGCGTAGAAGTTGTCCACAGTGGGGATCGTGACTTTGACTGCGATCTTCTGCTCGCCCAGCTGCTCCAGATGGCGGAAAATCTCATCTTTGAGAACAGATTCGGCTTGTTCTTTGTCTGCCGTCCCTATGCTGACCTCAGGTTCCAGAATAGGAACGAGTCCTGCGTCAAGGACTCTTTGCCCAAGCTCGAACTGTTGGGCGACGACGGCCGCAATACCCTCGGCATTGGCCGCATGGATGACGGAGCGTTCCTTGGTTCCGAACACGCCGACATCTTTTGCACGCTTGAGCAGGTCGTCAAGGCCAGGGATCTCACGCATGAGCTGGACGCCGTGCTGCTCGTCCTCAAGCCCTTTGTCTATCTTCAGCAGGGGGATGACGTCTTTGTCCTCCCGGAGGTACTGTGCGAACCCTTTGCCACTCACCTCTCCGTTGAGCGTTTCTTCGAAGAGAATTGCGGCGAGAATCCGGTCACCGTTGAATGGTGGACTAGTGACGATTCGGGTGCGCGTGTGGTGGATGAGGCTGAACATCTCCTCCTCGGAGCTGTATTCCGTGTCTTCGATCCCGTAGAGGCGCAGGGCCTTGGGTGTGCTTCCTCCGCTTTGATCTAGTGCGGCAACGAATCCCTGCCTGGTTCCGAAGCGGTGGAGCTCCTCCTGGTCGACCATGCATACTCTCCTCAAGCCTCAGTTGTAGTGGGCAACTCAGGCCTAATGCTAACACTTCTCATTAGTTTTTAGTATGGGGTAACAGTCAGCTTGGACTCCACCTTGGTGAGAGCCCACCAGTATCGTGAGCCTATGAGGAACCTAATACGGCTCGACAGCTGGTCAGAAAATGATGTGGAGCACGTGTTCGCGTTAGCCGATGCGTTCCGCTCTGGGGCGGGGCCCACGGTGGCTGGGTCGGCTGTCATGTTCTTTCCGAGCACCAGCCTGCGCACTAGAGTCACTTTCGAACGCGGCGCGGCGCTGATGGGGCTTCAGCCGATCGTGCTGCCCAGTGAGACTTTGAACAAGGATGAAGCCCTCTCGGATGCCGCCGGGTATATACAGACTTGGGCAGATCTCCTGGTGGTGCGCCATGGTCGGATCAGTGTGATGGATGAGCTGGCCGTTTCCCATGCGTTGCCCGTCATCAACGCTATGTCTGATGCCAATCACCCCTGTGAGGTGCTCTCGGACCTCTATACACTCCGACAGCGTGGCGACTTGCGCACCCTTCGCTTCCTCTTTGTTGGTGCCGACGGCAACATTGCCAGAGCGTGGCAGGAAGCAGCGCGTGTGCTGTCACTCGATGTGGTGCAGTGCTGTCCTGAAAGCCTCGCCACGCCGAATCAGAAGTGGGTGGAGGATCTTCACAGCGCAGTCCAGAGCGCGGACGTGATCATCACTGACGGGCCGGGCGATAACGGCGAAGCTTTGGCACCGTACCAAATCACTTCTTCACTTCTTGACGCTGCCCCAACTGGGGCCCAGTTCGCCCCGTGCCCGCCTTTCAAACGAGGGCGCGAGGTCAGCGCCGATGCTCTGACTCACGATTCATTCGTAGGACACCGCTTCAAGGCGTCACTTCTTCCTGTCCAACAAGCGATCATGGCCTTCTGCCTTGCCGACTCCTGGGACCAGGCCCTATGAGACACATCTGTTTATGGAATGCCCAGAAGCCGCAGTCCGGCCGCAGCGGCAGCACCGGCGATGACCACCACAATGAATGGAGCTCGCAGCAGCAACGCGATGGCCGCAGCAGCTAGGGCGCCGATGCGCGCATCAAATATGATTCCGCTACCCGCCGAGAAGGTGTTCATGGCGACAAGAGCTGCCAGCAGGGCGACGGTCATTGTGCCTGAAATTCGAGTGACCAGCGGATGGGCCAGCCAACTCCCTGGGACCAAGTAGCCGATCAGCTTCGTTGCATAGGCCGCAGCGCATGCCAGCAGCACCCACATCCATAGACTCACGGCTGACCCCCTTCACGGAATTGAGACCTTCGCAGCCCGGGGCTGACCCGCTCCCTTCGAGCGGACAGAAGCCCCCACGCCACGGCCACCGCAGCGGCTACTAGTATCGGCACCCCCGCTGGCACCAGGGGAATTATCAGCACGGTGAGCAGGGCCGCCAGCACAGCCAGCGCCCAAGGCTCCCTTGACCGCAGGCGCGGCCACAAGAGGCCGAGGAAANACGGTGAGCAGGGCCGCCAGCACAGCCAGCGCCCAAGGCTCCCTTGACCGCAGGCGCGGCCACAAGAGGCCGAGGAAAGCAGCGACGACGGCTCCATCGAGTCCCAGCGATTCAGGTTCGGCAATGAAGTCGCCCAGCAAGGCGCCGATGACTGTGGCGAGGTTCCACCCCAGATAGCAGGCGATACCCGTGATCCAGAATCCGCGCCGTTGTTCAGCAGCGGTGTCCTGGACCGTGGAAGTCGCCATAGTCTCATCGATGGTCAGCTGAGCAGCCGCCAGCTTCCTCATCCCACGAGGGTCGAGCAGCGCCTTCAACTGAACGGCGTAAATGGTGTTACGAAGGCTCAGTAGGGTTGCCCCGCCGAACGCTGAGGCGGGGGCTCCCCCTGAAGCCACCACACCGATGAACGCAAACTGCGACCCACCGGTGAACATCAGCGCACTCAGGGCGATGGCCTGCCATAGCGTCAGTCCAGAGGCCACAGCGAGCGCTCCGAAGGATACGCCGTAGAGCGAAATGGCCGCGGCGATCGCCAGTCCTGTCTTCGCAGCCGGAGTCAGCCGGAATAGCGCCTCATTATAGTTGCTCACAACGCAATATTAGTGAAAAAATGTCATGAATATATTGCCAAATCACGAGGCTTGAGGCGAGGAATGAGCAATAAAAGCACCATAGATGATCTGGACCGCGCGATTATTGCTGAACTTATAGAAGACGCACGGTTGAGCAATACTGAGTTGGCGCGCCGAGTTGGGCTTACCCCCGCTCCCTGCCTTCGCCGGGTGCAGCGACTCGAACGCTCCGGAGTCATTGCCGGGTACCACGCCGCAGTCAGCGCCAAAGCCGCTGGACGCAGCTTCGAGGTCATTGTGGCGATCGACATCGCCGTCAACAACAGCGTCACGATTGAGGACTTTGAAAGCGCCGTCGTGAAAGTCCCCGAGGTGACGGAGGTGAGGCGCATGTTCGGCCAGCCCGACTACTACCTCCGGGTAGAGGTGACCGACGGGGAGGCCTATGAGGGACTGGCGATCAGGACACTCTCCCAACTTCCTGCAGTGAACCGAATCCTCTCTCACCAAACAATGCGGCGGCTCAAAGGATGAGACCACGTTCAACAGCTTGATGCGCTAGCGTACGTCTGTGCAGATTGGTGTATTCGACTCGGGAATCGGCGGGGAGGCCGTGGCTGCCCGCCTTCGGGAACTACTGCCTCAGGCCCAAGTCATCACCGCTCACGATCACGGGAACGTCCCATACGGCAGCCGCTCAGAAGATGAGGTGTACCGGCTGACCAAGCGGGCTATCCAGCCGCTTCTGCAAAGCCACTGCGAGGCCATCGTCCTAGCCTGCAATACAGCCACTGCGGCAGCCATCGACAGGCTCCGCAGCGACTATCCCAGCACCGCGTTCGTCGGACTGGAACCGATGGTCAAGCCAGCCAGCACCATGTCGGAGTCCAAGACGATCGTGGTCTGCGCAACCCCGGCGACACTGCGCAGTCAGCGGTACCAGCGGCTGAAGACAGACTGGGCTTCTGAGATCACAGTACTCGAGCCGGACTGCTCAGTCTGGGCCACCACCATCGAGTCCGGGCGCCCCGATGAGGTCGATCTGGAGCCCGTGGTCAGCGCTGTCGAGCAGCAAGCCGCCGATGTGGTCGTTCTCGCCTGCACCCACTACCACTGGATCAAGGCTCAGGTGGAGCTCGCCGTTGGCCCGCAGGTGAGAGTGTTGGAACCCTCCGACGCCATTGCCGCACAAATCCGCCGCATTACGGAGGCTGCTCGGTCCACCTCCGCTGCCTCGCGCCCATGAGCTCTCACGACGATCGGCGCGCTCTCAGCACCACGTCGTGTAGTACCGCCTCTTCTCCGGCCGGGTTGCGGGCCCTGCGGGTCTCTTCAGTTGCTGTAATCACCTGCCACTGCTCAGTCTTCAGCCGTGCGGAGATGGCCGCCACTTGGGCTGAGGCTTTTTGCGGAGGCTGGCCGGATGAATGACTGTGAAGCCCTTTGAGGTGCCCCACGATCAGCAGCGACCCCCGGGGCTTGACCCATGAAGCGATCCGCTCATAGAAGTCCAACTGTGAGGACGCCGGATGCGCGTAGTGCGTCATCACCAGATCGAACTCGACCTCGGGAGTCCATGCTGTCGCATCGGCTTCCACCCAGTGTGTGGGGTCGGTGACCCCGGCCTCGGCAGCCCTCCGTGCCGCATGTTCGAGGGCACGAGCGGAGATATCAACGCCAGTGACGTCCCACCCGCGACGCGCGAGGTGAATGGCTTCCGCCCCTGTGCCGCATCCGGCATCAAGGACTGTCCCCGGCGGTAGGGAATGCGTCTCACGCTGTAGGTATGGATTCGCAGGCGAGACGATCACTTCGGCTTCACGACCAGCCGCCCAGTGAGCTTCCCAGTAGGGCTTATCAAACTCATGAGTCATGGTTGCCATCCTGACCCCACGCCCAGCACACGGCAGAACGGTTTGCGGAAGCGGCAAATTCTAGGAACGCCATTAGAGTGCAGATGTGGATGAGCAGACGCATGAAATGGTGCGCGACATTATCGCTTCAGTACCGCCCGGCAAAGTCGCGACATATGGGGATATTGCTGCGATCGCTGGCCTTGCCACTCCTCGACTTGTGGGACGGGTACTGCGGGAGGACGGCTTCGACCTCCCCTGGCACCGGATCATCCGCGCCAATGGCATCCCCGCGACGCACCTGCTCACCGAGCAGCTAGAACGTCTGCGGACAGAGGGAGTGCTGGCTGAAAACTACCGAATAGACCTGAAGCGCTACCGGTGGGATCCGCCTCAGGACTAGCCTGTTGGCTGCGTTCCGAATCTTAGGCGATTACTGGGGCGCGGCATGCTGACGCACCCAGGAGTGCATCGCGATCCCGGCGGCCACACCGGCGTTGATCGACCGAGTAGACCCAAACTGGGCGATGGAGAGGGTCGCATGAGCCGCCTGCCTGATCGGCTCGCTGAGCCCGGGCCCCTCTTGCCCAAACACCAGCACGCACTGCTCGGGCAGCGGGTATGTCTCCAAAGGCACCGATTCTGGAAACAGATCCACACCAAGAACGATGACGCCTGCTGACTCGGCCCAGCCCACGAACTCCTCAACAGTCGGGTGGTGCCTGATGTGCTGGTACTTGTCGGTCACCATCGCACCACGCCGATTCCACCGCTTCTTTCCGATGATGTGGACTTCCTTCGCCAGAAAAGCATTCGCGGTCCTGACCACTGTTCCAATATTGAAATCGTGCTGCCAGTTTTCAATGGCGACGTGGAAGCGATGCCGCTTGGAGTCCAGGTCTGCGACGATCGCCTCATGACGCCAGTACCGGTAGGAGTCGATCACATTGCGCCGGTCACCCTCGCGCAGAAATGTCGGGTCGAGGTGCGCATCATCGGGCCAGGGCCCCACCCAGGGGCCGACTCCCACTTCCCTCTCGGGCTCGCCCAAACCCTGGGAGTGGTGGGCATCGGGGCCCGCGGCGTCGTCGTTCTCTCTTTTGGGCTGATCCACGTCATTACCCTACTCGCGGTGACCGATCTGCTCGATTAGCCCCGATTCGATAAGCTCATGGCATGGGTGATGTGCAGAATCCTTTGGAAATTCTTGGGCTCGACCAGCTGCGACGCCGGCAGTCCATCAAGTGGCGAGCCTTCGGCGACGAGGTCCTGCCACTGTGGGTGGCTGAAATGGACACTCCGCTTGCTGACCCGATCGCTCGCTCACTGCAGGAGATGATTGAGCTCGGGGACACCGGATACCCGCACACCGGACCCTATGTGGATGCGTTCCTGCACTTTGCACAGCAGCGCTGGGACTGGACTCCACTGCCAGAGCAGATCCGTCCCGTGCGGGATGTCATGACCGGCGCTGTAGAGGCGCTGAAGCTGATCGGCGAGCTGTGGGACACCGTCATTGTGTCTTCCCCGGTTTACCCCCCGTTTTTTATGCATCCGGTCAGCGCCGGAAGGCGTGTGGTGGAGGCCCCGCTCGGCGCCGACGGCCGTTTGGACTTCGACATGCTGGAGGAATCCTTCAATCTGCGCACCACCGGCGGGCAGGCAGCCTACTTGCTGTCCAACCCGCATAACCCCACTGGCGTGGCACACACCAAGAAGGAGCTGGAGAAGCTCGCCCAGCTCTCCGCCGACTACGGGGTCCGCGTGGTGGCAGACGAGATCCACGCCCCCCTGGTCTACTCGGATGCCAAATTTACGCCGTACCTCACCGTGGATCCGCGAGGGTATTCGGTCATGTCAGCCTCCAAAGCGTGGAACCTGGCCGGTCTGAAGGCTGGGCTGCTGATCGCTGGCGAAGAAGCCACCGCCGAGCTGGCAGGACTAGCTCCAGAAACCTCACACGGGCCGAGTCATGCCGGTGTCGTGGCACAAACTGCCGCCTATGCTGAGAGCCACGAATGGCTCGACGCGGCGATCGCGGGTTTGGAAGCCAACCGCACCCTGCTCGTTGACCTTCTCGCCGAGTCAGCCCCACAGGTCAAGATCTCCTCCCCCGAGTCCACCTACCTGGCGTGGCTGGACTTCTCCGCCTACGGGTTTGATGATGAGCCCAATGGTGGGGCTGAAACCCCAATCCTGGGCCCAGCAAAGCACCTGCTGTCCCAGGGGAAGCTCGCCCTGACCCCTGGCCATGCCTTCGGCACAGGTGGTGAGCATCACGCGCGGTTGAACTTTGCGACCAGTCAAGCAGTGCTCACTGAGGCTGTTCAGCGGATGGGCTCCGCCCTGGAACGCTGAAAATCAGCGCCACCATGGCGAGAGCCCCAATGCCCGCCAGCACCAGATACATCAGCTCCCAACTGCCCAGCAGCTCAGCCAACCATGCGCCCAACGCTGGAGCCAGGGCGATGCTCAGCATCACAGGGGCGTTGAACACTCCCGACAGCCTGCCGTAGGCACGAGGCCCCCAGCGGTCAGTAATGGCAGTGGCCTTCAGCAGGGTGGAGATGCCGCGCCCCACACCGGCGACCATGGCGATGAAGATCAGCCACACGGGGTTGGTGGCGTCCACCGCGAGCGCGGCCGTGCTCACAGCGAGCAGACCGTAGATCCACATATGCCGGGCCACCACACTGAGGTGCCGTTCCATAGCCCAGTAGAACAGTCTCCCCACTACCTGGCCCAGACCCCCAAGTCCCAAGATCCACGCGGCCAACGAGGATGAGACACCGCGGTCTATGAGCATAGGCACCAGGTTGATCATGGCGGCGAACATTGATACCCCGCCCAGGGTGAGCCCTACCGTCATCAGCAGGTATGCCGGCGACCGCATGACACGGCGAGCATAGGCAGTATCACTGTGTTTCTGGTCAGTCAGGCTGGTCTCGGCGTCGTCGTGATCTCGCGGCCCTCGGTCTTCGGCGGGCCAGGGACGGCTCAGCACGAGCCCATGAACGGGGATCGCCACCACGCCGAGCACAACAGCGAGCACCAGGTAGACACCGCGCCAGTCGAAGGCCCCGGTGAGGGCCTCGGTGACAGGCGCGAACACGGTGGAGGCTAGCCCTCCGATGAGAGTGATGACGGTCAGAGCGAACACTCGCCGATGCCCGTACCAGCGCATCACGGCGGCGAAGGCCGGCGGATAGAGGTTACCCGCCATGGCTACCCCGGCGATCAGCCATCCAGTGAGGAAAATCCAGTAGTTCGCAGCCGAAGCGACAGTGACCAGACCCAGCACACCAAGAATGGAACCTGCGGTCATCACCAGCCGCGGACCACGCCGGTCCAGGATCTTACCTACGGGGATGCCCAGCAGCGCAGAGACCACCAGGCCAGCCGAGTAGGCGACCGTCACTGAGGTCGTGGTCCATCCGGTGTCTTCGGCGATGCGCGCAGAAAGCACGGGGAACGCGTAGTAGAGGATGCCCCAAGCGATGATCTGCGTGGTGCACAGCCCAGTGAGGATCACCGGCAGTGCCGGACGGTCCCGGTTCACCGGTGGTTCAGCTCTCGCTCAGAGAAGTCACTCCAGCCCCAGGTCGCCTTTGGAGTACGCGTAGAAGCAGGGCACTCCGGACTCGGCCTCAATCTTCTCTTTGGCACCGGTGTCGCGGTCAACGATCACGGCCACAGCCTGCACGTCTCCGCCGGCAGCCCGAACGCCCTCAACCGCTTGCAGTGCGGACCCTCCCGTAGTGGAGGTGTCTTCCAAGACCACGACTTTGCGCCCTTCGATGCTGGGGCCCTCCACCTGACGGCCCATCCCGTAGGACTTGGCTGCTTTGCGCACCACGAAGGCGTCCAGCTGCCGACCCTGATGGCAGGCCGCATGGAGCATCGCGGTGCCCACGGGGTCTGCGCCCATTGTGAGCCCGCCTACTGCGGAATAGCCGATACCGGCGGCGTCGAGCATTTTGAGCATGACACGACCCACCAACGGTGCAGCCTCATGGTGCAGCGTGACCCGGCGCAGGTCTACGTAGTAGTCGGCTTCTTTACCGGAGGAGAGCGTGACTTTCCCCCGGACAATGGCGTGATGGTCAATGAGTTCGCGCAGTCGGCTGACCTCAGAGTCAGCGCCCGGCGCGGCAGATGCATAGGACGTCATGTGGCCCATCCTATGTCCGCCCACGCACCCGGGACAGATTGAAACTCCAAGCTGCCCTTCAGCCTGAGTTCACCTCACAGTGACATGCCGCTGACTACACTGAACAGTATGCGCGAGCTCCAGAAAACCATCGTTGAGGAAATGGGCGTCAAGCCCCATATTGATCCTGCTGAGGAAATAGACCGACGCGTCGATTTCTTGGCCGATTACGCCACCGCTGCCGGGGCCGAGGGATTCGTGCTCGGGATCTCCGGAGGAGTCGATTCCACACTGGCCGGTTACCTGGCCCAAAAGGCTGCCGAAAAGCTGCGTTCCCAGGGTACAGACGCGCGGTTCCACGCCATGCGGCTGCCACATGGGGTCCAGCATGACGAGGATGACGCCCAATTGGCCCTGGATTTCATAGGCGCTGACCATGTTCACACGTTCAACATCGAGAAGTCCGTCACAGGCGTGGACGTCGCCTACAGAGAAGCCTTCGGGAGCAGGCTGGCCGACTACCACCGGGGAAATGTGAAGGCCCGCCTGCGCATGACGGCCCAGTACGCAGTTGCCGGAGAGAACAATGCTCTGGTCATCGGGACAGATCACGCGGCTGAGTCCATCACCGGGTTCTTCACCAAGTTCGGCGATGGTGGGGCAGACATTCTGCCGAACTTCACGTTGAACAAGCGGCAGATCCGCCACATTCTGCAGCACCTGGGCGTCGATGAGCACATCTGGTCTAAGGCGCCGACGGCCGACCTTTTGGATGACAGCCCAGGGCAGCTGGACGAGATCGAACTGGGCATCACCTATGACCAGATTGATGACTATTTGGAGGGCAAGAGCATTGACGACGACGCCGCCGCACTCCTGGAGGGCCGTTACCTTGCCACTCGCCACAAACGCACCGTTCCTGTCACGCTGCTGGACGGTTGGTGGAAGGACTGACCTGCCGACGGCGGCCGTTTGTGCCGACTTTTTCGGCCGTCAAGTCGGCTATTTGTCGTCCAAGCAGGCCGACGCACGTGAGATCGCGCTGATAACGTGGTGAGCGTGAAAATCGCGACGTGGAATGTGAATTCGATGCGGGCCCGTGCCGACCGGTTGGAAGCCTGGTTGGAGAAGTCTGATGTGGACGTCTTGGCCATCCAAGAAACCAAGTGCAAGAATGACAACTTCCCGTGGGAGCTCTTTGAGCACAACGGCTACGACGTCGCTCACTTCGGGTTCAGCCAGTGGAACGGAGTGGCCATCGCTTCACGCGTGGGCCTCAAAGACGTCCAACGCACGTTTCCTGACCAGCCAGCATTCGGTAAGAACGGCAAAGATCCGATTCAGGAGGCACGAGCCATTGGCGCCACGTGCAGCGGAGTCCGGCTGTGGAGCCTCTACGTCCCCAACGGCAGAGCCCGAGATGATGAGCATATGGTCTACAAGTTGGACTGGCTGCGCCAACTCCGGCAGCAAGCTCAGGCGTGGCTGGCTGAGAACCCTGAGGCCCAGATCGTGCTCGCTGGGGACTGGAACATCGCCCCGGAGGATGACGACGTCTGGGATATGGACTTTTTTGAAAAGAACGAACTGACCCATGTGACACAGCCAGAGCGTGACGTATTCCAGGAGTTTCTGGACGCTGGCTACGCTGACGTAGTGCGCCCGCATGCACCTGGTCCTGGGGTGTACACCTTTTGGGACTACACCAGCCTTCGTTTCCAGAAGCGTCAGGGCATGCGGATTGACTTTCACTTGGCTTCACCGGCTCTGGCAGCGCGGGTGGGGAACGCCTATGTGGACAAGGGTGAGGTCGGCCCAGGGCGCAGTATCAGCGTTTCGGCTGGTCTGTTTCCCTGGGCCGCCTCCCGAA
>NZ_VAVZ01000040.1 GCF_005771525.1 Nesterenkonia salmonea
ATACGAGTCTATGGAGAGTCCTTTGGGTGTTTCGTGAGACATGCTTGTTGCGCATAAAAGCCGGGTCGAGGACGTGGACGCCTTCGTCGGTGATGCCGGCGCCGAAGTGTTCTTTGGAGAGGTCATCGACGGCGCGGATGATGAAGTCGACGATCTCGACCGGTGTGTAGACGACTCCGAGGGCGTCGGCTTGGGCGGGGAAGGCTTGTTTGAAGAAGTTCTCATACAGCTCGGTGATGATTCGCTGCTTGCCTTCGGCGTTGTCGATCCCTGAGGCCCGTTCGGCCACGGACTTGTAGAACCCTTCGAGTGAGGCGGTCTCGGCTTGGAGGTTGTTGCCCTCTAGGGTGTCGATCATGTTTTGCATGACTACGGAGACAGGGTTGTTCGCGGCGAAGTCGTAGCCGGAGAACAGGGCGTCGAAGACCGGTTTGGTGATCAGGTGCTGAGAGAGCATGCTGATCGCGTCCGTGTCTGTGATGCCCTCGTTGAGGTTGTGCTTTAGCGCGGTGACGAACTGTTGGAATTTCTCCGCCACGTGGGCTTCTGGTCCGGTGCCGTGTGGTCCTGTGGTGACCAGGGTGGTGATGCGTTGGGTGTGGCGGGTGGCTACAGCGGCGATGTCGGAGGCCCAGTCTTCCCAGTATTTGCGGTCGCCGACTTTTTGGACGATCTTGGCGTAGATCGCGTCCTTCCACTCATCCAACCCGGGGAACTCCAAGTCCAGTGTCAGCTGCTGAGGGGAGGTGAGGCTGGCGTCGTCGTTGTCCTCGGTGCTGAGGCCGACGCCGATGATGTCGATCTTCTCTGACCGGTCTTGGTTGAGGTCGATCTTGTTGACCGTTGCTTCGAACCGGTCATCGTGGGAGCGTAGGGCGTTGAGCACGCTCCAGATGACTTTGTACTTGGTGTTGTCCTTCAGCGCCTGTTCTGGTGTCTGGCCCACGGGCACCCCGACGGGGAGGATGATGTACCCGTAGTCCTTGCCCTGGGCTCGGCGCATCACTCGGCCTACCGACTGGACGACGTCGACTTGGGAGTTCCGAGGATTCAAGAACAGCACCGCATCCAGGCTCGGCACGTCTACGCCTTCTGAGAGGCACCGAGCGTTGGTGAGGATCCGGGCTTCATTATCCTCCGGAGTGGCCTCCAACCAGTTCAGTTTGGATGAGCGCTCGGCAACGTTCATAGTGCCGTCCACATGCGCAGCCCGGCAGACCAGCCCGCCATCCTCGCTGGTGGTGGCGAGTTCTTCGGTGATCTTCTCGAACATCGACGCCACACGTTGGGATTCTTTGATGTTGGAGGCGAACGCGACAGCCCGCTGCATTGCTCGGACAGGCTCGTCGCCGGCCTGTTTGCCGCGCTGGGACAGTCCGTTCCAGCAGCCGACGATCTTGGCGACGTCATCGATTCTCAGCTCGCCTTCCTCATCGGTGAGGAGCCGCTGCAAGTGTTTATTCACTGAGGTTTCATCGACTGCGAGAACAAGGACTTTGTAATCAGTGAGCAGTCCCTGGGCGACAGCGGTGCCGAACCCGAGACGGTGGAACTCAGGTCCGTAGAGCTGCTGATCATCCATGGATGCCACTACCACGGAGTTCTCATCAGCTTTCTTTTTCGCGCCTTCGTCGAAGACCTTCGGAGTGGCCGTCATGTAGAGGCGCTTAACGCCTGCGATGAATGACGCGCTGTGGATTTTGGTGAACGCTGACGCGTCCTGGCCGGCTGCGGTGGCACCGGTGGTGCGGTGGGCTTCATCGCAGATGATCAGGTCGAACTGAGCGAAGCCTGACTGTTGGGCCTGGTGGAGCACATCAATGGACTGGTAGGTGGAAAACACCACAGTCCGTCCGTCGTAATCTTCCGCGGCCTGCTGCTGATCGACCAGTCGTGTCGCATCAGTCGTAGCGGGCACTAGTAGATCTGTGGTTGAGATGTCCTCCTGGGCGGTGTTTTTGCCGACCTTCACATCTGAACAGACCGCTAAGGCGCGGAAGTCGGTGGCGGCGTCGCGCTTCCATTCCCGCAACGTCTGATCCAACAACGCAATTGAAGGCACAAGGAATAGCACCGTGGCGTTGGGTGGGGTCTGGTCCTGCATGATCTGCAGCGAAGTGAAGGTCTTGCCCGTCCCGCAGGCCATGATCAGCTTGCCACGATCCGAGCTTTGGAAGCCCTCGGCTACATCTGCCATGGCTTGGCGCTGGTACGGGAAGGGGGTCTTCTTTCCGTCTTTCTGCACCATCCGGTCCGGGTATTCGACCTGGAACTCCGCCCACTGAATATCGGCCCGGTCCATTTGATGCGGATCCAATACCCGCACAGGGGGATCTTGAGCTTCCAGGGTCTTTTGAGCTGTGGGGCCGATGCCGGCGGTGTGGGCTAAGAGGCGGGTGGAAAACTCCGGTTTGGGGGATGCGGAGATGAACGAGTCGATGTCGCCCTTGGATACCGTGTTCTCGGGGTCTAGGAACTTGCACTGGACCGCGGTCAGCTCTCCGGTAAACCTATCCTTCGCGACGAGATCTATGCCGGTGTCGGTGCGGGTCCCGCGGTCTGGGTAGTCCTGCCACAGCCACACATCGGAAAACTGGAACGCCCAGGCTGGGTCAGTCGTCAGATAGGACCGCACCAGTCGTTCGAACTTATCACCCCGGTCCCGGTAGTCATTGGACTCCCGGTAATACGTCTCGAGTAGGTGCCCTAGCGTGATCTCCTGCGTCCCCATCAGGCCATTATCCAGGTTCGCGCCTACAACACAGAAAGACCAGTGCTGGACCGTGTCGGACGAAGTGTTGGCCCAGATTCACGTAGGGGGTGTCGGAATAACGGGGGCGCGAGTAAAGTTGAGTATGAGTGACTCAAGTTTTTCTTAGCGTTGATTGAAAGGGGGCCGCGAGGCCATGGATGTAAAGCTCACCACCAAGTCGCAGGAGGCTGTCAGCACGGCAGCCATGAACGCCAACACTGCCGGCAATCCACAGATCGAACCCGCCCATATCCTCAAAGCCCTCATGGACAGCCGAGAATCCGTGGCCGTCGCCGCCCTCAAAGCAGCAGGCGCCGACCCAGATTCCGTCTCCTCCCGCGCATCAGCGGCCATCAAAGACCTCCCCGCCTCATCTGGCGCCTCTGTGGCCAACGCCCAGTTCTCCCGCAACGGGCTCAGCGTCATGCGCAACGCCCAAGCAGAGGCCGAACGCATGGGGGATGACTACGTCTCCACCGAACACCTCCTGCTCGGCATCGCCGGAGTCAACGACCCCGCAGGCAACGCCCTGAAAGACAACGGTGCCGAGGTTAAAGCCCTGCGCGCCGCCGTGGACTCCGTCCGCCAGGGCCGCAAAGTCACCACCGCCGACCCAGAAGGCACCTTCGAGGCGCTCTCCAAGTTCGGCACCGACCTCACCGAGCTCGCCAAAGAAGGCAAACTCGACCCCGTCATCGGACGCGACGCCGAAATTCGCCGCGTGGTCCAAGTCCTCTCCCGCCGCACCAAAAA
Organism: Nesterenkonia salmonea; assembly: GCF_005771525.1. Taxonomy (GTDB): domain Bacteria; phylum Actinomycetota; class Actinomycetes; order Actinomycetales; family Micrococcaceae; genus Nesterenkonia; species Nesterenkonia salmonea. The sequence goes on from NZ_VAVZ01000040.1 coordinate 3,506, forward strand.
CAACCCCGTACTCATCGGTGAGCCCGGTGTGGGTAAGACCGCCGTGGTGGAAGGCCTCGCCCAGCGCATCGAAGCCGGCGACGTCCCTAACGCCCTGAAGAACAAGCGCCTGATCTCCCTGGACCTGGGCGCCATGGTCGCCGGATCCAAATACCGCGGCGAATTCGAAGAGCGCCTCAAAGCCGTCCTGGACGAGATCAAAGCCGCCGAAGGCGAGATCATCAGCTTCATCGACGAGGTCCACACAGTCGTCGGCGCAGGCGGCACCTCCGATGGCTCCATGGACGCCGGCAACATGCTCAAGCCCATGCTCGCCCGCGGTGAGCTACGCATGATCGGTGCCACCACCCTGGACGAGTACCGCGAAAACATCGAATCCGACGCCGCCCTGGAACGCCGCTTCCAACAGGTCTACGTCGGCGAACCCTCAGTCGATGACACGGTCGCCATCCTGCGCGGCATCAAAGAGAAGTACCAGGCCCACCACGGTGTGGAAATTTCCGACGCCGCCCTGGTCGCCGCCGCCGAGCTCTCCGACCGGTACATCACCGGCCGGCAGCTGCCCGATAAGGCCATCGACCTCGTCGACGAGGCGGCCTCCCGGCTGAAGATGGAGATCGACTCCGACCCGGTCGAGATCGACGAACTCCGCCGTGCCGTGGACCGGCTAGAAGCCGAACGCCACTGGCTGAGCCAAGAGACCGACGCCGCCTCCAAAGACCGGCTCACCGCCCTGGAGGAAGAACTCGCCAACAAGCGCGAAGAGCTCGACGCCCTCAATGCCCGATGGGAACGAGAACAAGGCGCACACAACCGTGCCGCAGAACTCCACCGCAAGCTCGACGAACTGAAATCAGCCGCCGAACGTGCCGAACGCGACGGCGACTTCGGTGAAGTCGGCCGCCTCCGATACGGCGCCATCCCCCAGGCAGAAAAGGAACTCGAAGAAGCAGAGGCCCAAGAGGCCGAACCCGACACCCAAGACCGCATGGTCTCCGAGAAGGTCGACACCGACGCCATCGCCGAGGTCATCTCCGCCTGGACCGGCATCCCCACCGGCCGGCTCATGCAGGGCGAAACCGAAAAGCTCCTGCAGATGGAAGACCTCATCGGCTCGCGGCTGATAGGCCAGACCAAAGCCGTCACCGCAGTCTCCGACGCTGTCCGCCGGGCGCGGACCGGGATCTCAGATCCCAACCGGCCCACCGGCAGCTTCCTGTTCCTAGGCCCCACCGGTGTGGGCAAGACCGAGCTGGCCAAGGCGCTCGCGGAGTTCCTGTTTGAAGACGAACGCTCCATGATCCGCATCGACATGTCCGAATACTCGGAGAAGCACTCCGTGGCCCGGCTGGTCGGTGCCCCTCCCGGCTACGTGGGCTTCGACGAAGGCGGTCAGCTCACCGAAGCGGTGCGGCGTCGCCCCTACTCCGTGGTGCTCATGGATGAAGTGGAGAAAGCCCACCACGATGTCTTCGACATCCTGCTCCAAGTCCTCGACGACGGCCGGCTCACCGACGGCCAAGGCCGCACCGTGGACTTCCGCAACGTGGTGCTGATCCTCACCTCCAACCTGGGCTCCCAGTTCCTGGTGGACCAGTCCACTGACGAGCGGACCAAACGCGAATCAGTGATGAGCGTGGTTAACGCCAGCTTCAAGCCCGAGTTCCTCAACCGGCTCGATGACATCGTCATGTTTGACGCGCTGTCCATGGAGCAGCTGACCTCGATCGTGAACCTGCAGATCCACGACCTGGCCGAACGGCTCGCCACCCGGCGGCTGACCCTGGAAGTCACCGACCCTGCCAAAGAATGGTTGGCGTTCACCGGTTACGACCCGGCCTACGGTGCCCGGCCACTGCGCCGTCTGGTTCAGCGGGAGATCGGCGACAAGCTCGCCAAGGCACTGCTTGCCGGAGAGATCGAGGACGGCTCCACCGTGGTGGTTGATCGTGAGGACCTCACCGTAGAGGGCGACACCATTCAGGGGCTGACAGTCAAGAAACTCAACTAAACCCACCCGCGGTGTGAACCGCGGACATCCCTTCACCAGATCAGCCGTGCGGAACATCACATTCCGTGCGGCTGATCTGCGTCGTTTGCTCAACCCTCACTCGGCATACACCACCACGTCACTTCGGCTTCACCTTCATTGGCCACCCTTGTCCAGGTCGCTGCTGCACCTACGAGCCCGGCGGCCCCGGTCACACCAGGTTAGGAGAGGTACGTGAGCACAGTCCAGCTGCGCGGAATGCGTAAGAGCTTCCCGTCCCGATCAGGGGAGGTGGAGGTTCTCAAAGGCATTGATGTCACTGTGGAGGACGGAGAATTCCTCGCGATCCTCGGCCCCTCAGGTTGTGGAAAATCGACTCTGCTGCGCCTGATCTCCGGTCTCGAGCTGGCTACAGGCGGCTCGGTGAGCATCGATGGCACTGACGTCACCGGCACAGCACCAGAGAAGCGCCAGCTGGCCATGGTGTTCCAGAACTACGCCCTCTTCCCGCACCTCAACGTCCAAGAGAACATTCTGTTCGGCCTGAAATCCCGCGGCGCTGACAAGCAATTGCGCAGCGAACGCCTCACCGAAGCAGCCGGGCTTCTAGGTCTGGACGAACTCCTGGAGCGCAAACCCTCAGAACTCTCCGGAGGCCAACGTCAGCGTGTAGCCCTCGGACGCGCCCTGGTCAGCGGTCAGCGCCTGGTGCTGATGGATGAGCCACTCTCAAACCTTGACGCTAAACTCCGCGCCGAAATGCGCGTGGAACTCAAACGCATCCAACGCCGCATCGGCCTGACCATCATCTACGTCACTCACGACCAGGTCGAAGCCATGACCATGGCCGACCGGGTCCTGATGATGTCTGAAGGTCGGGTGGAACAGCTCGCCGCACCTGAGGAGATCTACTCCACACCGGCAACCACCACCGTGGGCCGGTTCATCGGCTCACCACCGATGAACATTGTGGACATCCCGGCCGACTCAGACCTCGCATACCTGCTTCCCGGGGAATTTCGCGACACCGGTGCCACACTGGGCGTGCGACCCGAGTCCGTGGAGCTCCACAGCGCAGGTCAGCCCGTCCCCGGCCACCGGGTGTACCTGGCTGAAGCCACCGTGCTGGTCAACGAGCTACTCGGCGCCGACCGGATCATCAGCACCACCCTCGCCGACGACGCCGCACCCACCACGGGCCGCCGCATCACAGCACGGCTCGAACCCGGGCGGAAGATCGCCGTCGAAGAGCCCGTCAGCCTCAGCGCCAGCCCCGCAGACCTGCACTGGTACAGCCGCAACGACGGCACCCGGATGAACCTCGCAGCACTCCAAGCTGCCTGAACTGCCCCAGATCACTCGCACAACCCACCTGAGGAGAGCCCAGACTCCATGCTGCACCGCCGCTCACTGACCATGACCGCCGCCATCACTACAGCCGCCCTCGCCCTGACTGCCTGCGGTGAAGACGCCGGAGGTGAGGACGACGTCGTCTCAATCGACTTCTACTACCCCATTGCCGTGGGTGGCCCGCTGGAATCGGTGATTGACGGATATATCGAGCAATTCAACGACGAACACGAAGACTACGAGGTCACCGCCGTCTACTCCGGCGACTACGAGCAAACCCGCGCCTCCGTCCAATCCGCAGCGCAGGCTGGCAACAGCCCAGGGCTCACCGTGCTGGGCGCCAACGAACTGCTCAGCGTCCACGAAGCTGGCATCATCACCCCCATCGGGGAGATCGTCGAAGACCAAGAATGGTTCGACAGCTTCTACGAACCCTTCATGGGGGACTCCACCCTGCCCGACGGCACAGTCGCCTCCATCCCGTTCCAACGCTCCACCGTGGTCATGTACTGGAACAAGGAACTCTTCGACGCCGCAGGCCTGGACCCGGAAGTACCACCGGAAACCTGGGAAGAGATGGTTGAGTTCGGTGAACAAGCCCAAGACGCCGGCGCCGACTGGGGCGTACAAATCCCCTCCACCTCATGGGGAGTGTGGATGTTGGAGGCCATGACCATCCAGAACGGCTCCATGCTGTGGGATCCGGAGACTGGCACGGATGTGGCCTTCGATGACCCCGCAACAGTCACCGCGCTGCAGAACTGGGCCGATCTGCAAGCCGATGGTCTGGAACCCTCAGGAACCGTGGACTGGGGAACCCTCCCCACCGAGTTCTCCAATGGGGCCACCGCCATGATTTGGACCACCACGGGTCAGCTGACCAACATCAGCGAAAACGCCCAGTTCGACTTCGGCGTTGCACCACTGCCCGCCCAGGAACAGGCCGGTTCCCCCACTGGTGGCGGCAACCTCTACGTGATGGACGGCATCGCCGACGAGCAGCAGGAGGCAGCCGTCGCATTGGCCCGCTTCCTTTCTAGCCCGGAGATCCAATCGGACTGGGGCGTCGAATCCGGGTATGTGGCCCCACTGGATGCCGCCTGGGAAACCGAGCCGCTGGCCAGCTACGCCGAAGAGTTCCCCCAGGCAGCCGTAGCCCGCGAACAGCTCGCCGTGGCCGAACCCGAATTCGGCGTCTACCGCCGCCAAGAAGTTTTCGACGTGATGGCCAACTCGATCGAGGCGGTCATGGGTGGTGCCGACGTCGACAGTGAGCTCGAACAAGCCCAACAACAGGCCGACAGCATCCTCGACGAATACCGCTGACCTGAGCCTAAACGCCCGAATGCCCCAACGTCCGCACCTGCCCACAGTTCCGCTTTCGCGAAAGGGAAACCCTTGAAACACTCGCGCCTGAGCCTCACCGCCAGTTTCGCCGCCATCGCTCTCACACTCACCGCCTGTGGGGGAGACAACGGTGATGACGACGTCGTCTCGATCGACTTCTACTATCCGATCGCCGTGGGCGGCCCGCTGGAGTCCGCCATGGACGGCTACATCGAGCAGTTCAATGAGGAGCACGAGGAATACGAGGTGACCCCGGTCTACTCAGGGGACTACGAGCAGACACTGGCCTCCGTTCAATCAGCAGCCCAAGCCGGAAACGCGCCGGCAGCCACGGTGCTGCTCAGCACCGACCTGCGCACCCTGAACGAGCAGGACATCATCACCCCCATCGGCGAAATCGTCGATGACGAAGACTGGTTCAACAGCTTCGACGAACCCTTCATGGCCAACTCCGTTCTGGAAGACGGCACCGTAGGCGCCATCCCCTTCCAGCGGTCAACCCTGGTGCTCTACTGGAACAAGGAACTGTTCGAGGCCGCAGGCCTGGACCCTGAAACCCCACCCGAGACCTGGGATGAGATGAAGGACTACGGCCATCAGGTGATGGACAGTGGCGCCGACTGGGGCGTGATGATCCCTTCCTCTGGGACCGCGATCTGGCAGTTTGAGGCAGTCGCCATCCAGATGGGTCTCCAACTGGACAGCGAGGACGGCACTGAGACCTACCTTGACGACCCCCGGGCTGTGGAGGCTCTTGAGAACTGGGTCTCCCTCCAGGATGAAGGGCTCGAACCACAGGGCATTGTGGACTGGGGAACGGTGCCGGATGAGTTCACCTCAGGAACCGTCGGCATGGTCTGGACCACCACAGGCCAGCTGACCAACATCAGCAACAGCGCGGACTTCGACTTCGGAGTCGCCCCGCTTCCTGCGCTCGAACAACCAGGGTCCCCCACCGGCGGCGGCAACCTCTACGTCACCTCAGGCTTACCGGAGGAGGAACAGGAGGCGGCAGTGGAGCTCATCCGCTTCCTCTCCAGCCCTGAAATCCAGGCCGACTGGACCGTCGAATCCGGTTACATCGCACCCCTGCAGGAAGCCTGGGAGACCGAACCGCTGGCCAGCTACGTGGAGGACTTCCCAGAAGCCGCAGTGGCGCGGGACCAGCTGCCGGACGCAGAAAGGGAATTCTCCACCTACCACCGCCAAGAAGTGGGACAGTTCGCCTCCAGCGCCGTCCAGTCAGCGCTCACCGGAGAAGGCGAGCCCCAGGAACTCCTCGAGCGGGCACAGCAACAGGCCGACGACGCTCTCGACGAGTACCGCTGACATCATGACCACCACTACTGAACCAGCCGTCACCACCTCACAGGAGCGCCAGTCCAGAAACCCTCCTGGCACAGAGGCCACCAAAGCGATGGGTGGGCCGGGGGCACAAGCGCTGCGGCGGCGTCGTCGTGCTGATGCGCTGTTCTCCTACGCGGCGCTGACCCCAGCCTTCATCATCCTCCTAGGGTTCACAGTGCTGCCGTTCCTGCTCTCCGCCTGGCGCAGCGTGCGCAACCCAGCGGGGGAGTTCACCTCAGCCAACTATGAGCGCATGCTCAATGACGGCGTCTTTCACCAAGTCATCAGCAATCAGCTGGTGTACACCGCGGTGACGGTGCCGGCCACGATCGCGATCTCCCTCTTCCTCGCTGTGCTGGGGACCAAGGTGGTGCGGGGTCGGTCCTTGGCCAGAGTCTCATTCCTGGCGCCTGCGGTGCTTCCGATCGTGGCCGCCGGAACCATCTGGGTGTACTTCTACCAGCCCAACTTCGGAGTGCTCAACGGTATCGCCCGGGCCATCGGCCTCTCAGGAGTCAATTGGTTGGGCACCTCGGACACTGCTTTAGGGGCGATGATGGTGGTCGCCGTCTGGCAGCAGGCCGGGCTGTTCGTCATCTTCTACCTGGCGGCGCTGCTCACGCAGGATCCTCAGCTTCGCGAAGCCGCACGGGTCGAGGGCACTCGGGCGTGGACGTTCTTCCGCCGGGTGACTTGGCCGCTGCTGATGCCCACCACCCTGTTCATTGGGGTGATCGCCACGGCCAACTCCTTCAAACAGGTGGATCTGGTGTTCGTCATGACCCAGGGAGGACCATCGGATTCAACCAACCTGATGCTCTACTACGTCTGGCAGACCGCGTTCGGCCAGTTCCGCCAAGAGTACTCAGCGGCGATCACCGTCATGCTGGTCATCATTCTGCTGCTGATCGCCATCGCCCAGATCCGACTGCTCGACAAGCGGATCCACTACCGGTAGGAGCGTCATGACGATCACCACAATGGCACCGCGCACCTCAGTGGCGGACCGGCTCATGGTCACCCTCGCCTGGGGGATGGCTCTGCTCTGGGTCTTCCCGCTGCTGCTGGTGCTGATCATGGCTTTCCGTGATTCACCCACAAACCTCTCGCCGCTCGACGGCTGGACCCTGGACAACATCACTCGCGTATGGGGCGCCGCAGCCTTCGAGACTTTCCTGCGCAACAGCTTCATTCTGGTGGTCGGACTCACCGTCACCCAGATTGTGTTGGGAGTCTTGGCGGCTTATGTGTTCGCGCGCTTCGAATTCCCCGGACGCGACGTCTTGTTCTTCATTGTTCTGGCCCAGTTGGTGATCTACCCGGAGATCATGCTGTCGGAAAACTACTTCATGATTACCCGGCTCGGCCTGGACGACACCCTCCTCGGGGTTGGCATCCCCTACGCTGCCAGCGCGTTCGCCATCTTCCTGCTGAGGCAGTCCTTCAAGACCGTGCCCAAGGAACTTGTCGAGGCCGCCGTAATGGAGGGTATGGGGCGTCTGCGAGTGCTGTGGCGGGTCTACCTTCCGCTGTGCCGTTCCACGGTGGCGGCCTTTGCCATGGTGTCGGTGTCATTCCACTGGAACAATTTCCTCTGGCCGCTGATTGCTACGCGCACCAACGACTCACGCCCAGTGACAGTGGGGGTGGTGCGGTTCATGGCACCAGAATCAGGAATCGACTACGCCTCACTGACGGCGGGAACGCTGATCATTGTGGTGCCACTGCTGATCTTCTTCATAGTGATGCAGCGTCAGTTTGTGCAGAGCTTCATGCGCTCCGGGATCAAGTAAGCCCCAGCACCTGAGTAAGCCCCGGGCGGGGGTCAGTCCTCGTCGGATTCGCCGTCGTCGTCTTCCTCTTCATCCTCATCAGACTCGGTGTCCTCATCAGATTCAGCGTCCTCGCGGTCCCCTTCAACCACGTCAAGATCTGTACCCTCACTGTCTGCGTCAGCATCGCTGTCGAGGAGGAAATCGCCGGTGAGCCTTTCTCCGTCCGTGCGGGAGAGGAAGCAGGTGACCAGGCGATCGTCGTCGTTGTTCCACGTGGACTCCGAGGGGTGCCACAGCTCAATCTGCAGCTCAGCGTCCACGGCCTCCACGGCATCGGCGCTGAGCTCAATCTCATCGTGACACCACTGGTTCGCATTGCCGGCCACAATGTCATCACCGGGATATTCGCCGTCTGTGACGTCATCTTCCATCTCACGCTGAAGCAAAACTTGGACATCGTAGTTGCGCTCACAGCTGATCACGTTCGCTGGGGAGTCCTCATCAGAGAACCCAGTCAGGCACCAGCCAGCCTCCCAATCCTCTGGAGGAACATCGCGGGCGTGGACGCCGTCTGCGGGCTCCTCAGTCCAGGTCCACTGTGCGGCCTCTTCCGCATCCTCGCGGGCCAAGAACCACCACAACAGGCCTATTGTGAGAATGACCACCACAATTCCGGCAATTACGAACGGAACCGCGTTGAGCCGGAAGCCTGTGTCGCCAGCAGCGGCGCGGCGATCCCGCCGTGACAAGGGCTGCTGAGGGGCCTCTTTGGCCTGCGGTGACTCGCTCATCGGTGTGCGGCCCTTCCCTTCAGTGCGACGCCATGGTGGCACTCATGTTAACCTAGAGATCACCAACCACTTCATCCAAAGAGTCAAGCCGGCGATGAAAGTTCATCGTGAGGCCATATCGAGACGACGTTAAGGGGGTCCCGCTCATGGGGCGTGGCCGTCAGAAGGCGAAAGCTACGAAGCAGGCGCGGGAGATCAAGTACTACACCCCGAACACCGATCTGTCCGCCTTAGAGCGCGAGCTTGCCCAGGCGCGGGGAGAAATCCCTAGCCCAAGCAGCGACGACGCTGAAGAAGATCCCTCCGAGGACTGGGACGATGACTACGGCCGCTGAGCGGTCAGGTGTTCAACCAGCAGGCTGAGCGGGCCCACCGTGCCGCGCTGAGGTCCATTGCGCGTACTGTTGAGGAGTCCGCACCACCGCATGATCCCGAGGCCGCCAAGTCCGGGATCCTCTCCCAGCTGCGCAGCGGATCAGTCCTGTGTGTCACCGGTGCGGGGATTTCCACCGATTCGGGCATCCCTGACTATCGGGGGCCCGGTGGGTCGTTGAAGAAACACCGACCCATGACATATCAAGAATTCAAGTACGACGCCGCCTCCCGCCACCGGTACTGGGCACGTTCCTTTGTGGGCTGGCGGCACCTTGGACAGGCTCAGCCGAACCCCGGTCATGACATCCTCGCCCGCTGGCTGCAGTCAGGGCTGCTCACCGGATTAGTCACCCAAAACGTGGACGGACTCCACGCTGAGGCCTCACCTGCCGACGCCACCCTGGTACCCCTGCACGGGGACCTCTCCCGCGTGGTGTGCCTGACCTGTGGGAACTATGAGACACGGACAGCCCTCGATGAGCGGCTCGAGGAAGCCAACCCCGGCTACGCCGAGGCTGCCGCCGTCGCCGCAGAGAACGTCAACCCTGATGGTGATGTCACCCTGGACGATGAATGGGTCCAACGCTTCATCCTGGTCACCTGTCTGGTGTGCCGGGCCGATACTCTCAAACCCGACGTCGTCTACTTCGGTGAGAGTGTGCCAGTTGAACGCAAAACCGCGGTGGACGAGCTCGTGGCTGAATCATCCTCCCTGCTGGTGATCGGTTCCTCCATGGCCGTGATGAGTGGCTATTCCATTGCCCTGCGCATGAGCCGAGCAGGAAAACAGGTGGCGGTCATCAATGGCGGACCGTCGCGTGCTGATGCCAAGGCCACATGGCGCTGGCGAACCCCCATCACTCCCGCTTTGCAGTCCTTGGCGGTGGAGCTCAATGGAGAGTCCTCACAACCAGTTGAGTCACACTGAGGTAATGGAGACCCCACACACCTCAGGCAACGCGGAACTTATTGAAGTACTCGGGGTCTACAACGCCGACGGGGGACTGCGCGGTGAAGTCTCCTACATAGTGGGCAACATCCTGGGGCGTGCCCATTGCGGACTGTGCGACATCACGCACTCACCCATCCGGCGCAAGCAAGAATGGGACGCCATGGTCAGCAGGGCGCAGGTCCCGATCCGGATCGTGCACCGCAATGAAACCAGCCCTGCCGAAACCGAGGCTCTCAAGGCAGTCAGTCTGCCCTGCGTGCTCGGCCTAGACTCTGCCGGCCGCTACGCGGTATTGCTCGACGCCGACCAGCTCAACGCCCTCGACGGCTCCGTCGAAGCCTTCGCCAACGCCCTCCCGCGCCTCATCTGGGCTGACTGACTGCATGCGTCATTGGGGAGGCATAGACACCCAAATGCTTCTGGGCCACCAAAGCGTAGGGCAGCGTGGAGATCCCGATGGGCCGAACCAACTGATGAACAGTGTCTCAGAGCGGTTGTGCAACGGTCTGAGCAACGGTGCCGATGACGGCAATCGGCAAGGGGCTCGCTGGGCTCAAGGGTAAAGCGTCTCGTCTCCCGAAAGCACGTCGACGAGATCACAGGCAAGGATCGAGGTCGCAGTGGAGACCTGTTCAGGATCCCCGACGCCTTCTTCGGCGCGTCCTGCCATCATCGAGCCGAGCGCGGCAGGACCGGCAGCCTTGACTCTCCACACCCGATGATCGTCCGGATCAAGTGCTGAGACCTCCATCTCAGAGAAGTCGACGAGCGCAGCTTCCAAGCCTTTCGCTCGCCGGGTCGCCCGCGCATCGTGTGGAGGAATGCGGGCACCACGACGCCCGGGACCAGCCAAAGCCTCGGGCACCATGAGATCGACGGGGATTCCGTCAGTGCTCACCCAGGCGCCAGGTTGCCCGTTGGTGTCTGGGAGGAATCCAGCACTTCCCATCGCCGCTTCGATGAGGGGAGCGTCGGCGAGCAGCCGAGGGTCGACGGCGACGTCGCTGTCTTTTGTGGCCTCCGCCAGCGCGACGTCGATTCCTCCGGTTCGCAGATACACGGCCTGTGCGCCGATTACGATGACGGCCTCGCTGTGATCCTGGAGTGCATCGAGCGCATCGAGGAGAACCGAACGCGCGCGAACCAGGAGGTCGGCCGAGCTATCGCCAGTGCTGTTCATTGCGCCCCATCCAATCTATGAGTTCTTCTGCTTCGGCGGGCGCCCGTCCAGGGCCGGTCATGAGGTCCGCGGCGACCTGTGTTGGTGCGGCGATGCGCAGTCCATCTTCACGGTCGATGCTCCGCTCCAACGCAACGCCGTAGGCAGGCCGCGCAAGCAACACGTTCGCCCCCGTATCGGTAGCGCGAAGCCCCCACTCGTCGGCGACCTGCTCCGGGTTCAGGGCATATATCATCGCTGAACGTGCGGGCGCATATGCGGCCCAGGTGGCGGCGGCCACCGAACCCGTCACCGCATAATCGCCTACGGAGCTCTTACGGATGCTTCCCAGCACCGCTTCGAGTCCGCGAGGCGCTATCCACTGTGTCACGGAGTTGGTCTGCAGGAATCCGTAATCAATGCTCCAGCGACGCAACAGGGCGGCCCAGTCGGGGATTGTAATCAGTCCGTTCTCATCGCGAGAGGCGAGGGCCTCCGATGCGAGGAACTCCACGACGCGATACACGGAACCTGTGGCAGCTTCGGAGCGGCTCACGAGATCCCGAATCTTCCACGGACCGGGCATGTCGAGCAGCGCACGGACAACCTTCGCTGCCGGCTCACCCTTGAGCGTGCCTCGCGGGCGTCCGGGCCCGCGCCATGGGTCCTTGTCAGCGCCTCGGTCGGAGAGAAACACGGCGGGAGAATCCGCCCGCAACAGGAGGTTACCGGTGGCGTCCACATACGAGAGCCCCGCCTCGGCGAGGCGATCGCGCGTGGACTTCGTCAGGTAGCGAGAGACGACCAGTCCGATGCCCGATGACTTGTCGTCACGCGAGCGGCCTAGTTGTTCCGCGATTCGAGAAACGTCCCGTACCTCGAGCAGCTGTTTGGTTTCGATGCACATCTGGGCTTCTTCACCCGCTGGCGACCGCAGAATGCTCATCGCATCCACGCCGGATTTTCCCTGTTCTGACATCGCGTCATCCAGGCTCCAGCCGGAGGGAAGCCGTTCGCGGATCGAGGCAAGGCCGCTCTCGATTAGCTTACCCTCGGCCTTCGGCGGCAGGGGGCGTTCCGTGATGACGCTCATGTTCAGATAATACCCTGATTCCGCCGCCGACGGAACATGATCATTTCCTGAACACTTGAGTACGGTCTCGATGCGCCGCGCTCGCGGATTAGTTCCCGAGCAGCTCATCGAGGATCTCCACGCCGCACCGTCGCAAACGGGACTGTGCGAGGAGGCGGATGGATGGGCGTTCGTCTCAACGAGTAGGACTTTGCCTTTCAAACTGTACCAAACGTACGGTACAGTTTGGGGTGTGGTTGTGAACAGAAGACTTCATGGGGACCCGGCGAACACTGATACCGGGGCATTGCGGCTTGCCGGCGTTGCCGAGACTACAGCGGCACCTGACCGATCCCTGGCGCGCTGGCAGCGCTGGACTGTGCTGGGCATTGTGTCCTCCGCGCTACTGCTGATCGCCCTGGATAACACCATCCTTTACACCGCGCTGCCGATCCTCTCCAATGACCTTGGTGCCACCAACTCCCAGCAGTTGTGGATCATCAACGGCTACCCCCTCACCATGGCGGGACTCCTGCTAGGCTCCGGCGCACTTGGCGACAGGTTTGGACACAAACGCGTCTTCCAGGTCGGGCTGGTCATCTTCGGCTCCGCCTCCCTGGCCGCAGCCTTCGCCACCAACCCCGAGGCGCTGATCGCCGCCCGCCTGCTCAAAGGGGTCGGCGCGGCAGCCATGATGCCCGCCACCCTCGCCCTGATCCGCATCAGCTTCGCCGCCGAACGCGAACGCAACCTGGCCATCGCCATCTGGGCGGCCACCGCGAGCGTCGGCATGGCCGCAGGACCCCTGGTCTCCGGGACACTGCTGGAATGGTTCTGGTGGGGCTCGGTCTTCCTCATCAACGTGCCCATTGTCATCGCCGCCAGCATCCTGATGATCGCCATCGGCCCCCGGAATCTCAACAACCCCGCCCGCCGGTGGGACGCCGTGTCCTCCACCCAGGCGCTAGTCGGCATGGCAGCCTCCGTGCTCGCCCTCAAAACCTGGGCCGAGGCGCCCCTGAACCTGCCGCTAGCGCTGATCTCCACAGTCATCGGCGGGGTGGCCCTTACCCTGTTCGTCCGCCGCCAGATGCGCCTGATGCGCTCCGCCACAGAACCCCTGGTGGACTTCGCCATCTTCCGCAACCGCGGGTTCAGCGGAGGCGTCGTCGCCGCCGGAGCCTCCATCTTCACCATCATGGGCCTCCAACTGGTCATCACCCAGCGCTACCAGCTGGTCGAAGGGTTCAGCCCCCTCGAAGCAGGCCTGCTGGTCACCGCCATGGCGGTAGCCTCCATGCCATTCGCGATCTTCGGTGGGGCCGTGCTGCACCGGGTCGGGCTGCTACTGCTTGTGGCCGGCGGCATCGGCACCGCCGCACTCGGCACCGGGATCGTCATTGCCGCGGCAGTCCAAGACTCCCTCCCAGTGCTTATCACCGGGCTGATCGTCGCCGGCGTGGGAGTAGGGGCGTCCATGTCCGTGGCCTCCAGCGCCATTATGGGCAACGTGCCTCCCCGCCGAGCAGGCATGGCCGCCTCACTGGAAGAAGTCTCCTACGAATTCGGCGGACTCGTGGCGGTCGCCACCATGGGCTCACTGCTGACCTTCGTCTACTCCCGCGCACTGACCCTGCCGGCCGATAGCGAGAACATGATCAGCAGCTCCCCAGCCGTCGCACTTTCCAGCGACGACGCCGGGGTGGTCTCAGCTGCCGCCTCGGCTTTTGACTCGGCCTACTTGGCAGTTCTGGTGGCCACATGCGTCGTCGTCACCCTGGGCGCCTTGGGCTGTGCGTGGCTGCTGCGGCGCTACACCCCCGGAACAGAATCCCAAGCCTATCCAGACAACCACTAGGCTGGGGGACCGATGAGGGAGTCCAAAAGGGAAGCAGCGCTGGAAGCAGCCAAACGCATTGTCCAACGTGACGGTGTCACCGCACTGTCCTATGAGGCAGTCGCCGCCGAGGCAGAACTCACCAAGGGCGGCATTCTCTACCACTTCCCCTCACGGGAAGACCTGCTGCTGGCGCTGCACAAATACGTGGCAGACCAATGGGAACAGTGCATGATCCGCGAGGTCGGCCAAGAGGCCGGCCCGCAGCTGGATGACGACACCAAAGCGGCCGCCTATGTGCGGGCCTCACAGAACCCGGACCGGGCAGAACTGCTGTTGACGCTGGAAGCCGCCACCCAGAACACGGCAGCCAGCGAAGTGTGGAACGGGGTCTACAACCGCTGGGCCGCAGAGGAGCCAACGGCCGCCGAGGATGATCAGGCAGTGCGCCGTTTCATCGCCCGGCTGGCCGCCGACGGACTCTGGTTCTACGAATCAATCGCCCCCGGGGAGCTGCGTCCAGAGGTGCGCGACCGGCTGGTGGAGGAAATTATCGCCCTAGGTCAGGACACGATCCCGTAGCTAGGCTCCCGGTTCTTCAACATCCGAACCACCCCGTAGGTGACCGGGAACAGCAGGAATTCCACCAGGCACTTATAGATCACGCCGAACACAAAGTAGCTGCCGAACTCGGTCCAGCTCATCATGACGAACAGGTCCACACCGGGCAGCACATTGAGGAACAGTGGGAACGCGGTGAAGGCGATCAGACCAAAGATGAAGGTGTCGGCCACCTGGCCGAACACGGTGGAGGACATGATGCGCGCCCACAGGTTTGACTCCCCAAAGCGCTCCTTGACCTTCACGATCACCACGGAGTTCATCACCTGACCGAGCACGAAGCCGATCAGGGAGGCGACCAGGATGCGGATATACACGCCATCCCAGCCGAAGAGGATCTCAAAGGCTTCCTGATTGTGGGAATCACCCAACGCGGGGGAGACAGTCACCAGACCAAAGACCACGGCGCCGACGACCATGACGGTAAAGCCCACGAACACGGCGCGCATAGCGGCCCTGAAGCCGTACACCTCAGAAATAATGCCGCCGAGCAGATACGTCAGCGGGAAAAGGAAGACGCCGCCGTCCACCACCCAGCCGCCGAAATCCATCTGTTTGGTGGCGGCAATATTGGAGATCAGGTAGAACGCGGCGAGAAGTGACACCAGAACAGCAAAGTACTGGCTGCCTGGGTGAGCGAAGCGGACATTTCGGGTTTCTCCGGGGGCCGCAGCGGGTGCGGACCCCTGCCCAGATCCGTTATCGGGCGTGGTCATAGGTTGGGCCTCTCGTTAGGGTGGTTTCAAGGTGATGAAGGAAGTCCTCCGCCTGGATACGGCGGATGAGTTCAGCATTTGGGGCAGCGCCCCAACGCCCAAGCCAGTCTGCCACAGTCTCACCGCGCGTTAAGGAACCCTGTAGCTCCACATCAACAGCGACCGTTGCGGTCTCCGCCCACGGGATCCCGTCCTTTCCGGTGGGGTTGCGGGCCCATTGGAGGGCGGCTGCCAACACATACGGGTCATGGACCTGAGCCAGGTAGCCATGGCCATCTGCGGCGTGGAATTCGAAGTAAAAGCGCAGGGCCTCGGCCAGGTGCTCCAACCAGCTCTGCCACCCTGGGTGTGACGCTCCTGCCAGGATCCGCGCCAGCCGGTCCGGGGTGATCACAATGGACTCTGTGGCCTCAATGGGGCCCACCACTGGTAGGTTCTCCGCAGCTGCGAAACCAGCGAAGACCTTAGCGGCAGCCTCCGGATCATGGTCAATGTTCCACTCCGTGGTCGGCTTGGTGTTCCCCCGGTAATTGAACGCCCCACCCATGATGAAGATCCGCTTGATCAGCTGTGGCAACCCCGGCTCCTGCTCCAGAGCAAGCGCCAGGTTAGTGCAAGGACCGGTGACCACACCGACGAGCTCCCCAGGGTGGGCGCGGGCGGCGTTCACCCACGCTTCGGCCGCCGAGGTGTGTGACGGCGCAGTACTCGGTGTGGGCAGGGTGGCGTGACCGGCACCGGTGCGCCCATGCGTGTCATCGGCATAGAGAGTGGGAGCCATCAGAGTGTCCGAACTGGCTCCCGACTGGGCCAGGGGCAGTTCCGCTCCAGGGTGGACGGGTACGTCCCCGCGCTCGGCAAGATCCAACCACCCCAGGGCATTGAGCACAGTCTGAGCAGTAGGAACGTTGCCACCAGAGGCGGCGATACCCACCACGTCCACGTCTTCCTGACACAGCAGGTAACCCAAGGCCACGGCGTCGTCGATACCGGGATCACAGTCGAGCAACAGAGGAATCATGGTCCCATTCTCCCCTCCTGAGGGCCTTGGCTGGCATTTCGATTCCCAGGACTTATGGCATTCCGGCGGCGAAGGAACGGCTCAGTTTTCTATATCCCGCTATATTGATCAGGGACCCGATGCAACTTTTTCGCCCCAGAGGGCGACTCATGGGTAGTAACACCGCAGGGACCGCCGCGGAACACGCCATGAGAAGAGGACAGATGAGACTACGCAACCACACCATCGCCATCCGCGCTGCCGCACTGACAGCAGTCCTAGCCCTCGTTGCCTGCGGTTCAGAGGAACAGGCAGAATTCGAAGAAGGAGATCCCACCGCTAGCGCTGAAGCTGCGGAGGAGACTCATGAGGCTGCCGAGCCGGACGAGACGGAGGCTGAGGACACGCAGCAAGACACAGAATCTGCAGACGTGGATTCTTCAGGGGCTGAGGGAGTCACCACCACAGCCACCTTCCTCCCACACTACGGATCGGGCGGACAGTCAGGTGAAGTGACGCTGGAAGCCACCATAGGTCCGGTCGTCCGCGACGGTGATCTCGCTTCTTTAGCCATGGAGTTCGACTACCAGGAGGGCGAGGGAGACCTGAGCACTATGGACTTTCTCTTCGGCCTAGTCGGCATTACTGACGGCACCCTAGCCGGTGGACAGGTGCGGTTGATCGACCCGGAAGCCATGATGGTGGCTGAGCTGGCTAGGCTTGAGGGAGGCGAAGGGAGCATCGCCGCGGCGTCGTCCTCCTCGGGTGACAGTTTCGGAGACAGCGCCGAAGCCGGGGAATCTCTGCACTGGTTTGGCCTCTTCGACGCACCTGAGAACGAGACGGTCAGCATTCTGCTTCCACACTTCGGTCTTGTCTCCGAGGTGCCGGTGGTGGATGGAGACCTCGACGAGACCAACACTACGGAGGAGAGCTTTGACTACTCCGACATCACCGGGGAAAGCCACGAGCTGGTCACCTGGCGCGACACCCCCGAATACTCCATCGAGGTCGAGGGAGATGAGACCACGGTCAACTTGCCCTCGGATGTGCTCTTCGACGTCGACTCGTCTGATCTCTCCAACGAGGCTGAGGAGGCGCTGGAGTCCGCGGCAGAAGAGATGGTCGGCACCGAGGGTGGAGAGCTGCGCATTGTGGGTCATACCGACGACGTGCTGGATGAGGCCTACAACCAAACACTGTCAGAGGAACGAGCCGAAGCGGTGCACCAGCGGTTGCAGGAGGTGGCTGACCTCGAGGCATTCGACGAGGTATCCGTCTCCGGAGAGTCCTTCCGCCAACCCATCGCCGACAACAGCTCCGAGGAGGGCCGAGCCATGAATCGGCGGGTGGAGCTGCACTTCACCACGGTCACAGACCCCGGGGAGCAGGTGGTGGAGGGAGAACTCCCCGAACCCCAAGGGCCAGTAGGTGGAGCCGATGAGGAAATCACCGTCAACGCCGGTGACAGCGGCCCCTACGCCAACGAAGACGTGATCCTCAGCGTGGAGTCCCTAGAGCGGCATGCCGGCCTCGTAGTGGCGGGTATCCGGGCCGAGTCCACAGGGGAAGTGGCGGATCTCAATTGGCCCTTCGCCCTTGGAGCCGGTGGAGTTCACCGAGCCGGTGTCAGCCAGGTCGGCTCGGTGGATCTGCCCTACCTAGTGGCAGGGGACCATTGGGTGGAACCACTGCGGTACTTCGTCACCGACGTTGAGGTTGATGACGAAGACCCAGAGGAGTCGGAGGTTTCCGGCCGGGACTTCCATCGACTCACTGATGTGCTGTTCGGCTCGTACGGTGACTACAACGAAGGTGATTCAGCGGTCGCCTACCTGGTGTACCCGGATATCGGCGGCGAAGAGCTGACTCTGGAGTCACCCGGCGAGCATGAGGGCACCGATTGGATACTCCGCCAGATCGGAGTCAATCCTTGGCGATTCGAGGATATCCCCGTCACAGAGGGCAGCCCCTAAGGCGCCCTGGTCCCGATTCCTCCGCAGGTGTCAGCGGGTGTAGCGGCCGGTGAGCAGCACTCCGCCACCGTCCACACCTTTAGCGCCCTGGACGAAGTCCTCGCCGGCGTCGGCGACATCCTCAGGGTTGTAGGCATTGACCTCACCCATCAACCACGCTGACTGTCCCGCAGCCTTCAGATGGGCGACGACGCGATCGGCCTGATCAGCCGCCACTACTGCGATCATTCCCACGCCTAAGTTCAACGTCCGCTCCAGATCAGCTTGCGGCACCCTGCCCAGATCCGCCATCACAGTGAAAACATCCGGCCAGGACCACGTCGCGCGATTCACCGTAGCCATCAGCCCAGTGGGCAGAACTCGGGCTAGGTTCGCGGCCATGCCCCCGCCGGTGACATGGCTGAAGCCGCGCACGGGAGCATCAGGTGCGATCTCCTGCTCAGCTGGGTCACCATTGAACGTGGTGACCAGGTCCAAACAGGGAGCCGTGTACAGCTTGGTGGGTTCCAACAGCTCTTCCCCAAGGGTCCGGCCGAACTCCGGCACATGGCGGTCGAACTCCCACCCCGCATCGCGGACGATGCGCCGGATGAGCGAATAACCATTGGAGTGAATACCGGACGAGGCCATGCCGATGATCACATCACCGGACTGCACCCGCTCCGGTCCCAGAACTGCGGAGGCGTCCACGACACCGGTAGCCGCGCCGGCGACGTCGTACTCATACTCGCCCAGCAGGCCCGGGTGCTCAGCGGTCTCCCCGCCGACCAGGGCAGTACCCGCCTCAGCGGAAGCCTTAGCGATCCCAGAGACAATAGCTGCGATGCGGGACGGTTCCACTTTGCCGCAGGCAATGTAGTCCGTCATGAAAAGCGGCTTAGCGCCTGCGACCACAATGTCATCGACCACCATGCCGACGAGGTCGAACCCGATGGTGTCGTGGATGTCCATGGCTTGGGCGATCGCCACTTTGGTGCCGACACCATCAGTGGAGGTGGCCAGCAAAGGCTTAGGGAGGCGCTTCAACTCGGAGGCGTCATAGAGGCCCGCGAACCCGCCGAAACCGCCTACCACTTGCGGGGTGTGGGTGGCCTCAATATGGGCCTTCATCAGTTCCACGGCGCGGTCGCCGGCTTCCACATCCACGCCCGCAGACGCGTAGGTGATGGGTGAAGTCTCAGTCACCGCTTGCCCTTCCTGACAGTGTTGGCTCATACATTCCGTTGTCTGCCCCGTTGAGCTCAACGTCCTGCTTCAGCGGGGTTTCGGTCTCGTCGAGTTCGAACTCAGCGTCTGGGCCCGGTTCGCAGCCGACCTGCGCCCGCCGGTGCGGCATGCCTGGGAGTACCGGCTGCTCCAGCAGCATCTTGCCGCGGCGTTCCTCCGGTGGTAACTCAATGGGGTACACCCCGGAGAAGCACGCCGTGCACAGCGTGCTGCGCGGCTGGCCGGTTGCAGAGACCATGCCTTCCTCAGAGATATAGGCCAGGGAATCAGCCCCGACAGCGTTGGTGATCTCCTCCAAGGTGGCGCCATTGGCGATGAGCTCCGCCCGGGTGGCGAAGTCAATGCCGTAGAAGCAGGGCCATTTGATCGGTGGGGAGGAGATCTTCACATGGATCTCAGCTGCACCGGCCTCACGCAGCATCCGGACGATAGCGCGCTGGGTGTTGCCGCGGACGATCGAATCATCCACTACCACCACCTTCTTGCCGCGCACCACATGGTCCTGCACGTTGAGCTTCAGCCGGATGCCCAGCTGGCGCAATGTCTGGCTCGGCTGGATGAACGTACGGCCCACGTAGGCGTTCTTGATGAATCCCTGGGCGAACGGCAACCCGGAGGCCTCCGCGTAACCCACTGCGGCAGGTGTGCCGGATTCGGGCACCGGAATGACGATGTCGGCGTCGTTGGAGTCCTCACGAGCAAGCTGGCGGCCCATCTCCACCCGTGACTCATAGACGCTGCGGCCATTGATATTGGCATCCGGCCGGGCCAGGTAGACGTACTCAAACACGCACCTTGCGGGTGCGGACTCGGCGAACTGGTGCGAGCGCACCCCGTCCGCGTCGATAGCGATCAGCTCACCGGGCTCGATCTCCCGGATGATGGAGGCGCCCACGGTGGCCAGAGCGGACTGCTCAGAGGCCACCACCCAGCCGTTGTTGAGCCTGCCCAGCACCAGCGGGCGGACACCCTGCGGGTCGCGGGCGGCGTAGAGCGTGTTCTCATCCATGAACACCAGGCAGAAGGCGCCCTTCAGGGTGGGTAGCAGGGCCAGAGCCTGCTCCTCCATGGAATCCCCCGGCTGGTTTTTCAGCAGAGCCGTCACCAGGGCAGTGTCCGTGGTGTTGCCCTGGGCGAGCTCACCGAACTTGGTGGCGCCGTGGCGGGAGACCACCTGGTCGTAGAGATCAGCAGAGTTGGTCAGGTTGCCGTTATGCCCCAGGGCGACTGTCCCGTGGGGCGTCGCGCCCAGGGTGGGCTGGGCGTTGGACCACTGGTTTCCGCCGGTGGTGGAGTAGCGGCAGTGCCCGATGGAGATATGACCCCGCAGAGCATTCAGGGTGGCTTCGTCGAATACCTGGGACACCAGACCAACATCCTTGTACACGTGGATGTTGTTCCCGTCTGAGGTGGCGATCCCTGCCGACTCCTGGCCACGGTGCTGCAGAGCGAAAAGCCCATAGAAGGTGAGCTTGGCGACTTCCTCGCCCGGCGCCCACACGCCGAAAACCCCACATTCGTCCTGGGGGAGTGGATCTTCATCGAGAAGGTTGTGATTGAGGCGTCCGTCTGCACGGGGCATACTCAGCGCTCTCCTGCCGGTTTGATGTCATATGTGGTGCTGCGCCGTCGGAGCACCTTGTCCAGTACGAGCCAGGCGGTGCCCGACAGTGCCAGGGCAGGCAAGCAGAGAACGAGTGTGATGTACCCCAATGAGGCGGCGCGTGAATAGTCCGGGTCCTCTGGAGTGTTGAACACGACGATCACAGCTGCCGTGAACGCCACCATCACTGAGCCGATGAGGAATGGCAGGAGTTTGGGGGCGGTACGAACGGTCACCTTCCGGCCCTGCGTCGGTGAAGACATGCCTACCAGTCTACGTGGGATCATCACCAGGTCTTCAATCCTCGCCTCCCCACCGGTAGGTTCAGTCGTCGTCCTCGTCCAGCCAATTGAAGGTGCGCGTGACAGCCTTTTTCCAGCGACGCAGCAGCCGTGCCCGTTCAGACTGGTCGATCCGCGGCTGCCAACGTCTGTCCTCGACCCAATTGGCGCTCACTTCATCGACAGATTGCCAGAAGTTCACAGCCAATCCGGCGGCATACGCGGCACCCAGGGCTGTGGTTTCAATGACGGCGGGCCGGACCACGTCGACACCGAGGACATCGGCCTGAAACTGCATGAGTGTCTCATTGACCACCATGCCTCCGTCGACTTTGAGTTCAGTCAAGTCATCAGAGGAGTCAGCAGTCATGGCCTCCACGACTTCAGCAGACTGATAGGCCACTGCTTCCAAGGCCGCCCGGCATATGTGGTCCTGAGTCGCGAACCGGGTAAGACCGGCGATGACCCCGCGCGCATCCGGACGCCAGTGCGGAGCGAAAAGCCCGGAGAAGGCCGGGACGATGTAGACCCCACCGTTGTCCTCCACGCGTTTGGCTTTGGCCTCAACCTCCGGGGCTGAGGAGATGAGCTGCAGAGAGTCCCGAAGCCATTGCACTAGGGAACCGGTGACGGCAATCGATCCCTCCAACGCGTAGACAGGTTTCTGTTTCCCCAGTTGGTAGGCCACCGTGGTCAGCAGTCCATTGTCCGAAGAAACAATATTCTCCCCGGTGTTCATTAACATGAAGTTCCCGGTGCCGTAGGTGTTCTTCCCCTGTCCTGGGGTGAAGCACGCCTGACCGAAAGAGGCGGCCTGTTGGTCGCCGAGGATTCCAGAGATAGGAGTGTCGATGAGGAGGGAGTCGCGTTGTCCGTAGCCGTAGATCTCCGAGGATGAGCGGATCTCGGGAAGCATACTGAGGGGGACCCCCATCTGTGCGGCGAGCTCCTCGTTCCAGTCGAGGGTGTCGATGTTCATCAACAAGGTGCGGGACGCGTTGGTCACATCTGTGACATGCACTCCCCCTGTGAGGTGCCAGATTAGCCAGGAGTCGGTCGTGCCGAAGAGCAGATCACCGGCTTCGGCGCGCTTGCGCGCTCCCTCGACGTGGTCCAAGATCCAGCGGATCTTCGGACCAGCGAAGTAGGTTGCCAAGGGCAGGCCTGTGCGTTCCTTGTACCGAGCGTCGTGACCTCCTCGGGCGAGCTCGTCGCAGATTCGTTGGGTACGGGTGTCCTGCCAGACAATGGCGTTGTAAACCGGTGTTCCTGTGTTTTTATCCCAGACCACAGTCGTTTCGCGTTGGTTGGTGATTCCTGCCGCGGCGAGGGAGTGTCGATTCACGTCAGCGTCGGCCAGGGCCAGCCCGATGACTTCACGGGTATTGCGCAGGATCTCCATAGGGTCGTGTTCGACCCATCCCGCCCGGGGGAAAATCTGCTGGTGTTCCCGCTGCCCTGACGCCACGATGTCTCCGGCATGATCGAAAACCATCGCACGGGTTGAGGTGGTGCCCTGATCTACGGAGAGCACGTACTTCTTCTCCGACTCAGGGAACGTCTCAGTATGTGGTGTGTTTGTCATCCTTGACATCTTTCCGCTCGACGTGGAACCGGCCAGGATGACCCCGCCAGTCGCAGGGTGGGTCAGGTGCTCAGTAGCTGCTGATGCACCGGTAGGGCTTGACGCATGGCCTGGGCCGCCTCTGTGTCAGACGCCGTGCGCTCTGCCTGCAGGTGGGCGTCGACATAACTGGAGTACGACTGCTTCTCATGAGCCCGACGGTTCGCATCCCACCCGAGCTCCGGAGCTACGAGGGCGATGACCTCATCAGCTGCCGCCAGTCCCCGGTCGGAAACTTCGTGGAACAACCGAGTCCGCCGCTCCATGAGATCCTCCAGATGCAGGGCTCCCTCGTGCCGAGCAGCGTAGATGAATTCGGCGCGGAGATACCCGGCAGCCCCGGAAACTTCCTCTGCCAATGAGGGCTCCGTGTCAATCAGTTCGATGAGTTCCCCCAGCAGGCTGCCGTAGCGGTGCAGCAGCCTGTCCACGGTCTCCGCCGAGAACCCGAAGCGTTCGGAGAGCTGCTGGGCACCGTCCTCCCATTCTCCGTAACCCTGTCCGCCGAGCAGGGGAAGCTGCTTGGTGAGGGACAGTCGGTTCCGGAATCGCTGTGCGATGGCAAAGTCCACAGCATCCTCCGCCATGGAGCGGTACGTGGTCAGTTTCCCGCCGGCCACGGAGGTCAACCCAGGGGCGAGGCGCATGACTGTGTGTTCGCGTGAAATCTTGGCTGAGGAAGCTTCATTGGCGTCCACCGGCTGGAGCAGGGGCCGTAACCCGGCCCACGTGCCGATGATGTCCTCCCGGGTCAGTCTGGTCTGCAGGACCGCATTGGCGTGTTCGAGCACGTAGTCGATGTCCTTCGCGTTCGGGGCAGGCACATCGACTGGCTCGCGCCACGAGGTATCGGTGGTGCCAATCGACCAGTATCTGCCCATGGGAATGATGAACAGCACCGATTTCTCTGTCTGACTGATGACACCGACGTTCTCCTGCGCAGGTATCTTGTCAGCCGCCACGGTGATGTGGACTCCCTTGGACGCCAATACTTTGAGGCCGGGTGCCTCGGCCTCCGGGGCCGCGGCATGCGCGCGTTCTTGCTGCTCTCCAGTCCAGGCGCCAGCAGCCAGCAACGTTTCTGAGGCATGAATCGTGAACTCGCGGCTGGTTTCCCGGTCGCGGACGACGACGCCCGTGACCCGAGGGTCGGTGGAGGCTTCCGGGCCTGCAGTTTGGCGAACATAGTCGAGGACCTCGGTACGGGTGGCAACTGCCGCACCCAGGCTGTGTGCCGACCGAGCCAGAGTGAGGACCAGTCGGGCGTCGTCGACTTGCGCATCGAAATACTCCAGAGCGCCGACGAACTTCTTCTGGTTCAGGCCGGGGAACCTCTGGGCCAGGCCTTTACGAGACATGTGGCGGTGCAAAGGCGCGCGCGTGGCCCGGTTGAAGATCGAGCGCAGGCCTTTGCCCCTGGCCGTGGCTCCAACGGACAGACCGTCATAGAGGCCTACGCCGGATCCAATGAATGCCCGGTCCACCACACGCTTTTCGAAAGGGAAGATAAAAGGAAGAGGCCGGACCAGGTGCGGCGCGGTGTGGGACATGAGCAGGTTCCGCTCTCGCAGAGCCTCGGCGACGAGCTTGAAGTCCAGCATCTGGAGGTATCGCAGACCGCCGTGAACGAGTTTAGAAGACCGAGAGGACGTGCCCTGTGCCAGATCGCGGGCCTCAACCAGTCCGACCGTCAGGCCGCGGGTGGCGGCATCGAATGCGGCAGCAGCGCCAACAACTCCTCCGCCGATCACCAACAGGTCTAGGGGCTTCTCAGGAGTGGTGGCCTCGAGAGCGTTCAGCGCAGCGGTGCGAGTTGTGGGGTTGAGGGGCCGTGGTTGCATGAGTCCTCCATCGGTCTCGGCCGGGGACGGTGTGCCCCTCATCTAATACCGCTTTCGCACTTCTTCTCAATGAGTGTGCACAAACGTGCACATCGGGGGATGATTGCCGCTATGAGCGCCTCATTTCGAGACAACGCGGAGTTCACCGCTGCACAGATGTATTACATACAGAACAGGACCATGGAGCATATTGCCCAGGAATTGGGCATATCGCGCTCCACTGTTTCCCGGCTGCTGCGCGAGGCGCGTGACCAGGGGATCGTGCGCATCTCCGTGCATCCGCCCACCGATCGGGTCAGCGCCTTGGAGCACAGAATCCGCCAGCTCTACGGTGTCAGTGCCCATGTAGCCCAGAGTGGTGTCAGAGATTCTGCCGTCGCGCGGGCTGACGCTACCGCGGTGCTCGCGGCAGGAGTGGTCGATCAGCTGATGCAGCCGAACACCATAGTCGGGCTCGCATGGGGCGCGACCATGACTTCTGTGGTGCGCCGACTCCCGGTCCGTGAGGTGCAGGGCATTCAAACGGTTCAGCTCAACGGCGCGGTCAACTCTCAACCAGAGTTCATGGACTCACCGTCTGGAATAAATTTCGGCATGGGGGTGGTGGAACACTTCGCCCAAGCATATGGCGGGCGTGCCCACCTCTTCGCGGTTCCTGCATTCTTTGACTACGAGCAGACGAAGCAGGTCTTGTGGCGGGAGCGATCCACCCATCGCATACTCAACATGCAGAGGCGAGCCTCTGTTGCCGTGTTCGGTGTGGGCACCTTTTCGGGAGGGACCCCATCGCAGGTCTACTCCGAGGGGTATCTCAGCCGCGAGGATCTAGACCAGCTCAACGCTGAGGAAGCTGTCGGAGACGTCTGCACGGTGTTCCTCCGCGCCGACGGTTCATGGCGAGATATCGAACTGAACAGTCGCTGCTCAGTGATGCCACCGGATGTCCTGGGACGAATTCCGCGCCGTGTCTGTGTGGTCAATGGGCCGCATAAAGTGACAGCACTCCGAGGAGCGCTTGAAGCAGGGCTTGTGACGGACCTCGTGCTGGACCAGGCCTCAGCCAACGCTCTGACCCAGGGGCGATGATCTCTGCGCCTCTCCTACGTGCACATACGTTCACTCCATAGCATCCCTCGAAGGCTGATTCGGCGCCTCTGTAGCTGCCTCTGAGCTTCCGAGGCACCTATGTTCAGCTTTGAGCGATGCATCACCCCTGCCTGGTTACTTTGTGCACTGGATCACTGCACTGAGGAAGAACAACAAGGAGGAATACTGTGACGGCGAGATCGCGAAGTGCATGGAAGTGGCTGGCGGTGTCATTAATTCGGCTCTTCCCAGATGAGGGTGTAGGTCGGCCGGGCGCGTCGGTCCGCAGATAGACGTCGAGGTCTCCCGACGATGGAGGTTCCTACGCCATCCATCCGAGAGACCTCGACGTGTCCGACGCTACCCCGCCGGCCGGCTTCGGCCGCCCTGACCTGACCGCCTTCGCGGCTCATCCCAATCGACCCTGATCGGGTCTGCTGACCCTCTCGACGAGAACGCAGCGACATCACAGCCACCCAACCCCGACCGTCCGGGAAACCGGGGCACGTCACATGGGCTGTGCTGCAGGCGTGTCGAGTGGGTCGTCCAGGGGCGACGCAGGAGCGTCGACGCGACGTGCTGAGAGGTGGCTCCAACCGAGCGCTAGGACAC
>NZ_VAVZ01000041.1 GCF_005771525.1 Nesterenkonia salmonea
GAGCGGGACTGAGACTTATCGCTTCGAGTCCTATTCTTGTTCCGCCGGCGGTACTGAGGTCCATGCTTGGCTCAGCGGCGGCGGGGCTTAACCCCCTTGTCGGCATAGCCGGCCATCGGGGTACCGGCGTCAGCGTTGTGTCTATGAATGACTTGATAGCTGTAGCCCAGGGTATTCGCGACTACGGTCGGTGGTAGTTCCTGGACCAGGCTGCGCAGCGTGGTGTTCCTGGCCCCACCAAGATCGATCCCGAGAGCGCGGAGCTGGCTCATCATCGCGTCAGCGTGAATATGTTGCCCCGAAAGGCTGCCGGGGAAGAGCCACTCGCTGGTCCCGTTTGCGGTCCGCTGGTTGGGCCGGTGATGAAGATAGTCCCAGACCATGGGTGCGATCTGAGCAGGAATCAACGCGGGCACGGTGCCCAGACTCAGGTAGAGCCCTTCTGGTGATGCGTGAAGATCCGAGCATTTCAGGGCGGCGATCTTGCCGACCGGCTGACCGAAGAGCAACAGGATCAGTGCGGCAACCCGCAATCTCAGCGGCGCCTCGCCTGACTCGACGAGGTGAGCAATGAGGTCAGTTCGTTGTTGCTGGGTGATTCCGGGCTTTGTGGCTGCGTAGCGGTGGGGAACCTCAACCCTGACGATCTCTTTGTTCTTGATCAGCCAGATGATGAAGGTACGGATGGTGTATCGGGTCGATGGCCCCGCAGCGAGGTACTCGTTGATGTGGGCCTGTCCGATGCTGGTGGCGGTGAGTCCGTGCTCGGCGTCGAGCCAGGCGAGGAATTTCCCAGATTCGGTGATCTCCTGCTTCGCGGAGCGCACTGCGGTGTTCGGGGTCTTGCCTGCTTCAGAGAGGGTGCGCAGGCGTTTGAGGTGGTGCCAGCGGGCGAACTGTTCGATGGGGGACTGGATGTGTGGCGTGTCCGCCAGGACCTGGATGCGAGTCTCCAGCCATCGTTGAAAGGCCGCCAGTTCGCGGTCTCGATCGGGGAGCATGCCGTGGTGGATGAGCATTTCCCGCAAGTGCTCCACCGCCCGGGATTCGGGCAGCGCATCGAAGCTCTCGTGGGTCAGTTCGATGTCACCGGTGCCGAGTCCAGTAAGGAGCTCTTTGGCCTTAGCCCCGCGCATCCAGGTGTAGATGCTCTCAGGCCTCTCGGCGTTGGCAAGGATGCCGATCAGGCGCTTCAGGCGCAGGTCCGGAGGATCAAGGGGGCGCAGCAACGTCTCCAGATCAGCACGCAACACGCACCGGATGCAGTGACCGGCACGGAATCTCTCAGCTTCGGCGCCACAGCCCTGGCAGGTCATCTCGGTGGTGATGCCCGCGCAGTCCCGGCAGATATCAGAGCCGGTGGTGCTTCTTCCCGGCAGCAACCGATCCTGCCCACACTCCGGGCAGGATCCACGCCTGCGCAGAGCGGTGGTGAAACAGATCCCGCACACAGGACCGTCGGGCCAGGTAACTCGGATCCTGGCGACCATCCGGGCGCACCGGGCGCATCGGTGTTCACCGTCGGAGCGGGGCCGACCGCGGGCCATGGTCTTAGTCTTCGTCCAGGATCCGAGCCCTGACGGGCTGATATGTATCGACGAAGCGCGCGGTGTTCTCCCCAGAGCCCACGACGTGTTTCTGGCGGACAGATCTGGCGTCCGTCGCGGTGAAGGTGAACAACTCGTTGACTTCGACTCCGAAAAGGTCACACAGGGCGGCCAAGAGCTGGAAAGAGATCCGTTCTGGATTCTGGCTGACCATCCGGTAGATCTGGGACTCGGAGAGGGTGATGCCCCGCTCGCGCAGCGGCTCGACCAGTTCACGGGTATTGCGGAACCCGTGGCGTGCCATGAGTTCCCGGGCCCGCCACTGGTACTCGATCTCGCGTTTCATGGTCTTTGCTCCTTCGCTGCGATGGCCTTGTCGATCATGTTCTCCAGCACCCGGTTGAGCTCGCTGGTCTGGTAATCACTGGAGACTGCGGTGTAGAGCGAGGTGGTCGAGGCGTGTTCATGCCCGACCTGGCGCTGGACGAAGGTGTGGTCGAAGCCGAAGTGCTCGAAGAGATGGGTGATGTAGGACCGGCGTAACGAATGCAGGTCCAGTCCCGGTGGATAGCCGAGTTCATCGACGTAGTCCCGGAACCGGCGGCGCAGGTTGGACTTAGGAACGGGCAGCCCGTTGGCAGTGGGGAAGAGTTCTGAGACCGTCGGAGCCAACCAGGGCAGCCCAGTCCGGATCCAGGCCTCGATCACATCGGGAGACCAGTCAAAGACGGTGAGCACGGAGCGTCGCTTCGGTGGGGAGCCGCGCTGGGCCTTGCCGTATCTGACCTGCAGGACACCGAACTCACCGAACTGTGGCGCCCGGCGATTCCGAGAGAAGTCCACGGTTTGTAAATGTGTGACTTCGTTGGCGCGCAACCCCCAGGCGTAGGCGGTCTTGAACACCGTGGCGTCTCGGTAGGCAGCAACCGCACCTTTGCGTCCGGAGGCGAGGACCCGTTCAACCTCGAGGTCCGCTAAGTCGAAAAATCCCTGCAGCTCCACCCTGGTGAAGGGCCGTTTCGCCGGCGCCTGTTCATTATTCTGGGCGTGCCGAGCCCGGTTGAACTCAGTGATGATCTGAGCAGGGGATCGGCCGAACCTCTGCTGACAGAGCTGATCCCACTCATAGCCTGGGTCGGTGAGGAAGTCGCAGAACACCTTCAGATGGGTCTGATAAGCCCGAACGGTGGCGTAGGCCAGGTTCACGATGGAGCGTTCATGGGCGAAGAACTCATCAGCGTCACCGATCGTCCATTCCCAGGGGAAGTGTCCGGTGTGATCGACGAACCGTCGGACCAGACGCTCACGTCCACGGATCGTTTCGGCGGTAAAGTTCCGGGCCAGCTGCTGCTGTTTCCAGCCGGTGAGCATCTCCTCAAACACGGCGTCGGCTGAGAATGCCTCCTGACGCAGCGGAAGCCGGATCACCCTGCCTCCCGAGTGGTCCATCACACCTCCGATGCGTCTGCAGATAATGCACTCAGAGTGCATAAATTGCGAATCGGTGTCAAGGGAGCCGTGTGGATCCGCGGAGAATCAGGCTGTACAGAGGGCTCGAGATCATCATGCTCTGACCGTCCGAGGCGCTGTAAGATTTATGGTCGGTTGGGCTTAGATCCCTGCAGTGGCGGGGAACTCTATGTCACGCCGAGGGAGTCCGGGAAGGCCTATCAATGGGGGCCTATTCTGCAGATCCTGCAATCGGATCACTTTAACCTGACATAAGGTAGGTTATCGGCATATTGGGTGTGATTTAGTATGTGTTATAACCCTTGATATTGCTTGTCCCACATGGGACGCTGAACTGATGACATCAACAGAGGACGAGCCGGCCGATCGGCGGGTTCACCGGAAATCTGTTCAGTTGAGCGACGCGCAGCTCGTCTACGAGCTGCGCGAGCTTTTGGGTTTCCAGCTGGTCGCGGACATCGGGCCGGTGAAAGAAACCCGGGCTGTTCGCCAGTGGGCCGACGGGGATCGCAAGCCCTCCGCGGCGACAATGGCCCGCCTCCGCAGCGCCTACCTCGTCGCGGCGATACTACATGAGCACTACTCCTCCTCAGTCGTGCAAACTTGGTTTTCCGGCCTGAACCCGGAGCTCGATGACTCGATACCCGCGGTACTTCTTCGTGACGGACCACTCGAACAGACAGGTCCTGCTGTGCTTGCAGCCGCGCGTGCGTTTATTGCCGCAGTGGATCCGAGCGAGGACACCATTCGAAAGGCCTGATTCTGCAGGCGGATTACTCACCGAGAGAGTAGGCCCATGAACCCTGATCTTGTCGCTCCCGATGGATATAACCTGACACTCGCCGCGCTCAAACATCGAGTGCGCGAGGCCCGGGTTCAGGCACAGCGCGTGGTCAACACGCAGCTCATCGAGTTGTACTGGCACATCGGCAACGAGATCTTGTCTCAGCAAGAGCGTCGGGGCTGGGGAAGCAAGGTCATCAGCCAACTCGCTTCCGACCTCAGAGCCGAATTTCCGGAGATGACCGGCCTGTCGCGAAGCAACCTGCATTACATGCGAGCTTTCGCCGCAGCTTGGAGAGACGAAGCAGTTGTCCAACAGGCTGTTGGACAACTGCCCTGGGGCCACATCACCACGCTATTGGACAAGCTCGAGGACAATCACACCCGCTCCTGGTACGCCGCATCGGCCATAGAACACGGCTGGTCCCGCAACGTGCTCCTGAACATGATCATGAACCAGTCGATGGAACGCACCGGCGCGGCGCCTTCGAACTTCGCGCGGCAACTCTCTGCCCCAGATTCAGAACTGGCACAGCAGGTCGCCAAGGACCCCTACGCATTCGAGTTCCTGGGCCTCTCCGGCAAGGTGGCAGAACGAGACCTCGAGGAAGCATTAATGGCTCTTCACTATTGATGTGTGGACCGGTTGGTCTGACTCCTTAAGGGATGTGGCGGCCCGCGGCTCTNTGTAGATTATCGGACTACAGTAGTGAGGTCTTAGACCTTCGCCCTCCCATAGCGCCAAGCCCGCCACCAAGCCCCGAACGGACGCGTCAGCTGGCGACATCTTTCGTCCTCTAATGCCGGGCCTCACGGCATTAGCGCGTAGTGTGAAGCGCACAGGACAGTGTGATCGACGCCGCAGCAGCCTCGACGTCCCAGGAGCGCTCGATAGAGTTGACAGGTAACGTAGATCCAGGTCACAGGGTCCCAAGAGGGACTCAGGTCACAGAATCAGGAGGTTCGGAATGATCGAGTGGTTCGGTGAAAACCTCTGGGCCGTCTGGCTTGCCCTTACTTTTGTTCTGGCGGTTGTCGAGTCTTTCCTCCTTGACCTGATGTTCCTCATGCTGGCTGTCGGCGCTTTAGCTGCCATGACCGTCTCCCTCGCCGGCGGTGAACCCTGGATGCAGGTCGTCGTCGGATCCGTCACCGCCTTGCTGATGCTAGGTGCCGTGCGGCCCATTGCCCTGAAACACCTCAAGAAGGGCTCAGGCGATCAGCTGACCAACATTGATCGGATGGAGGGCATGGAAGCCCAGGCCATCGAAGCCGTCACTGAAACGGCAGGCCTGGCCGAAGTTGATGGCGACACCTGGACCGCACGTGCGGCCGGCGACTTCGAGATTGAGCCAGGGGCGGCCGCAGTCGTGGAGTCTGTGGATGGCGCTACTGTCTATCTCAGGCCTGCCCCTAGTATTGAGTGGAATGATCCACAGACACGAGAAGCCTGACATGTATACCGCAACTCAACAGGACGGATAGCCGACATGCCTGAAATAGTCGTGATCGTCGTACTCCTGGCGCTTGTGGCCTTCGTGGTGGTGGTGCTCGCGCAAAGCGTGCGCATCGTCCCCCAAGCCCGCGCCGGCATTATTGAACGACTCGGAAAGTACCAACGGACTCAAGGCCCAGGCCTTACCCTGCTTGTCCCCTTCATTGACCGGCTCCTCCCCATGCTGGATATGCGCGAGCAGGTGGTGTCCTTCCCCCCACAGCCGGTCATCACTGAAGACAACCTCGTGGTCTCAATCGACACTGTGGTCTACTTCCAGATCACTGACCCGAAAGCTGCCACTTACGAGATCCAGAACTACATTGTGGCCGTCGAGCAGCTGACAACTACCACATTGCGCAACGTCGTTGGCGGCATGAACCTTGAAGAGGCACTCACCTCACGTGATCAGATCAACTCCATGCTCCGCGGTGAGCTGGACAAGGTCACAGGGCGCTGGGGTATCCGAGTAGCCCGGGTAGAGCTGAAAGCCATTGATCCGCCGCACAGCATCCAGGACTCCATGGAGCAGCAGATGCGCGCTGAGCGCAGCCGCCGCGCAGCAATTCTCACAGCCGAAGGTAACAAGCAGTCCTCCATTCTGAACGCCGAAGGTGAACGCCAGGCGGCTATTCTCCAAGCCGAAGGTGACGCTCAGTCACGTATCCTTTCAGCCAACGCTGAAGCGCAGGCCATCGAGACCGTCTTCAACGCTGTCCATGCCTCAGAGCCCAGCCCTGAACTGCTGTCCTATCAGTACCTGCAGACTCTGCCGGAAATGGCCAAGTCCGAGTCCAACACCATGTTCGTCATCCCAGGCGAGTTC
Source organism: Nesterenkonia salmonea (assembly GCF_005771525.1). Taxonomy (GTDB): domain Bacteria; phylum Actinomycetota; class Actinomycetes; order Actinomycetales; family Micrococcaceae; genus Nesterenkonia; species Nesterenkonia salmonea. The sequence continues at coordinate 6,122 of NZ_VAVZ01000041.1, forward strand.
GGCGAAGCGCTGAAATCTCTCTCAGGAGCATTCGGCGGCAAAGATGAAAGCGGCAACCTTTCCTTCGAAGAGCGGGAAAAGGCACTGGAATCTCGGGCCGAGCGGCTGCGCAAACGCCGCGCCGATGAAGCGCGCACGGGCAAGCCAGGCATTTCCTCAGCCATTGCTGATTTGGCAGAGTCAGCGCGTTCGACTTCTGTCACTGACGACCACGCAAGCTACGTGAGCTCCAAGGAACTGGAAGAAGAAGCTCGGAAGGCCGAACACGGCAACACGAAGGCGAAAAAGGGCTCTAGCGTGCCTGGCCTCGAAGAGGACAGCACCGCGGCCCTGCGGCGTGTGGCTGAGACCGCTCCCCCAGAGACTGAGCCTGAAGTCGACCTGGATGCCCCAGCGGATCAGCCTGTCGAAGACATCACTGAGCAGGACCGGAATAACTGAGCACGCTGAGCCGTTGACTCTGCGAAACGACAATACCTGTCCGATGAAGTGAGTAAGGAGCAGCGATGAGCGATCGCAGCCTGCGCGGTATGCGCCTGGGTGCTCAGTCTATGGAGACTGAGTCCGGCGTGGAGCCGGCCCCCAGACAGAATGTTGACTACGTCTGCGAAGATGGCGAGAAGATCACCGTCACCTTCGCCGCGGATGCTGACATCCCGGCCACATGGTCATCCTCGGCGGGCAAGGTCGGAGTCCTCGCAGAGGGCGAAGCTCCCGCAGCTGAACCAGATAAGCCTGTTCGCACACATTGGGACATGCTGCTTGAGCGGCGCAGTGAAGATGAACTGGAAGACATCCTCAAGGATCGTCTGAAGATTCTGCGCAGCAAGCGCGGCGAAAAGGTCTAGAACTTCCCTATCGTCTGAAGGCCCTGGCTCGGGTAGCCAGGGCCTTTGCGCGTGCTGAGAGTCCCCATTTTGTGACGTTGAGAACCGCCTCAACAACGATATTTCCACTCATCTTGGACTCCCCCACCGTGCGTTCTACGAACGTTATGGGGACTTCCTTGATGGTCTTTCCGAGTCGAGCTACTCGGAACGTCATATCGACTTGAAACCCATAGCCGACTGACTCAATGGAAGTCAGGTCAATCTCTTCCAAAGTGCTGCGACGGAATACACGGAAGCCAGCTGTGATGTCACGAACCCGGAGTCCCAAGAGAGTGCGGGAGTACAAACTTCCGGCACGGGAGATCAGCTCTCGGTGGAGGGGCCAATTCACCACGGATCCTCCTGGCACCCACCGTGAACCTATGACCAAGTCAGCCTCATTGATGGCAGCTAGCAGATCAGGAAGCTGCTCTGGCTGGTGCGAGCCGTCTGCGTCGAGCTCAACGAACGTGTCGTACTCCCGCCCCAAGCCCCAAGTGAAGCCGGCGATATAAGCTCCACCGAGTCCGTCTTTCTTCACTCTGTGCAGAACATGGATCTTCTCATCGGCTGAACTCATCTGCTCGGCCAATTCGCCAGTCCCGTCCGGACTGTTGTCGTCAACGATCAGCACATCTGTCTCCGGTACTGCAGCACGCAGCCGGTCAACGATAGTAGGAAGTGAATCGATCTCGTTATAGGTGGGGATGATGGTCAAGGACTTCATGATCTCCAATTTACCGCCCCGCAATGACGGTGCTGACCAGTTGAGGAAGCGTTTCCCCGTCCAGATACGGCAGCAGCGGAGTTCGCGCTCGTTGGTCGGTGCTCCAGGCCGAGACCGTCGAATGCGGAGTTTGAACAGACAACTGTTCGACCGCCCACACCGCGTACGTCGCCTCGGTTCCGGGGTTCAGCTGACCCGCCATGGGCCGCGCATCAGGAAGTGAACGGAACGCTCCACGGGTCTGAGCGTTGAATCCAGCTCTCACTGAGACTGGGTCAGAACTGTGGTGAACGTGATCGGAGATCAACTGCCACGGATTCTCACCTTCAGGTGGCGCAGCGGACGTCGGCACTCCCACACTCAGCGCCGTAGCGAGGTGTCCCGGCGCGATCAAGAGCACGTGCACACCAGTGTTGAGGAGCTGCTCCCAATGACTCCGCTCAGCTGTGTCGAAGCCGACGAGCACCGTTGGGGTGCTAGGAGAAGGGCCCTGTTTCAGCTCCCGGAGGTGCCTCTGAGACGCCACCATGGAGTCCACGACGACGCCAGGTTCAGTTGCTGAGCAGTCAAGGAGCAATTGTCGTCCTGCCTCAGCACACCAGGAGCGTACTCCCAGCAGGTTTGGCAGGATCGCTCCCATGGTGAGTTGTACCGCTGGTGCCCGACCCACCGCATCAAGAGGTTCCAGCATGTCCAACAGTTGATTCACCGGGGTGATGGACGGCGCACCCCCGTCAGCTTCCACCCCATTGAGGTGAACGATGGGCCATACATCAATGGCGTGCCCAGCAGCTGCGTTAAAGGTCTCAGTCAGTCGCTGCACGGTAGTGGCGAGATTCTGTGCGTTGATGTCATGAGTGGAGAGATCAACCCGCAAGCGGAGACCCGAATACCCGAGCCGGTGCACTGCAACGTCAAGCACCTGAGCAACTGCGCCAGCTGCGAGCTGGTCTAACTCCAGCCCCACCATGCCCACGAACCCGGGAGCCACCAGACCGCGGTCGAGATCTTGGACCTCGAGATGCTCACCGCGCATCTGCTCAGCAGTCTCATCAGAGCCCAACCATGCCACCTGACCGTCTTCAACGATCATCGCCTCCGCATAGGGCTCAGCGGTGGAGTGGATAGTGCCGTTGTGCAGCAGTCTCGGAGCGTGCGGGGCGGGGTCAGAAACCGTCGAAGACATCGTCGTCAAGATCTTCCTCTAATGGTTGGTAGGAAACTGAGGAGTAGGACACCACTCCTCTGGCAATGAGATCCACGGCATCTCGGCAGCGGTTGGCGAATTTAGCAGTGGCCGTCGGGACCGCAGAAAGTTGGTCGAGAACGTCAATGCACTGCTTGGTCCAGCGCACAAAGTCTCCGGCGGCAAGTGGCGATTCCGCCAAAGCCGCCCGTAGGCTGGCACCAGTGGCCCAGTGGTACATAGGACCGGCAAGTCCGAGTTCTGGTCCGGCGGTGGGCTCCACGTGATGCCGCTTCTCCAGAGCCTCAAGTTCAGCGTGAACTTCAAGGCCTGAACGGACCGCCTGCGAGAGCTTCTTGGTGGGGAGTTGCGGCATGGCGCCTTCATCATCCCGTTTGGCCTGATAAACCAGGAGTGTAGAGAAGGAGGCGAGTTCCTCAGCGCTGAGTTGACCGAGTACTCCCCTATCCATCAAAAGCTCAGTGAAGAGATCCCGCTCGCCGTAGATCCTCCGCAGACGCTGGCCTCGTTCGGTGACCAAGAATTCCTCCGACTGGAACTCATCCGGCAGAGGATCTGCTGTAGGGATCGACTCCTCGGTGGCTGGCTGGAGGTGCCCCAGTTCGAAGAGAACACCGCAGACTCGGTCGAACGTTTTTGCGATAGTGCCGGTCCGCCGGTCGATCTTAGTCTTCAGCTGGTCAGTCTCACGGCGCAGGGTCCACCAACGATCAGCCCATCGTGCGTGCTCTTCTCGGTCTGGGCAGGCATGGCAGGGATGACGACGCAGCTCGGCCTGCAATTCCTCGACGCCTAGGCCTAAGTCAGCATCCTGATCCCCCACGAACCCGAATCCTGGCTGAGGAGCGTTCTTGCGCGGCGGAGTGCGGTCCCGCAATGCGGTGCGCATTGCTGAGGCAAGGTCCCGCCGAATCTTAGGCACCTTGACCTGAGGCTTGCGAGGTAGCCGAATGCTGGTCAGGACCTCTGGAGGCTGAGCAAAATCCTCCACCGTGACATTGCGCAGTTTCCCATCCTCGGTGATCACACCCGGCCGAGGATCGTGCTCTGGCGCCGAGTGCACCACCAGACAGGTGCCAAGATGACGGCGGCCCCCGACCTCGATCACGTCTCCTGGTTCCAAGGCGCTCAAGACTCGGATGACTTCGCGCTTGCGTTGCCGGGTGCGGGCTTTGGCCTGATCCTTCTGCTGCTCGCTAAGGCGGCGGCGGAGCTCTGAGTATTCCAAGAAGGATCCTAGGTGGCAGGCCATAGATTCCTCATAGCCTGCGAGCGAAGACTCGCGTTTCGCCACGTCGCGAGCCAATCCCACCACACCACGATCAGCCTGGAACTGAGCAAAGGAGGACTCCAGAATTGTTCGGGCCCGCCGGCGGCCAAACTGAGCGGTGAGGTTCACCGCCATGTTGTAGCTGGGACTAAAGCTGGAATTCAGCGGATAGGTACGTTTCGAGGCCAAGCCCGCCACTTGGCGCGGATCCATACCCGGCTGCCAGATGACAACTGCATGTCCCTCCACGTCGATACCCCGACGGCCAGCCCGGCCGGTGAGCTGAGTGTACTCACCAGGGGTAATGTCCTGGTGACTTTCTCCGTTGAACTTGTCCAGTTTCTCCAGCACCACAGTGCGGGCAGGCATGTTGATGCCCAAAGCTAGAGTCTCAGTGGCGAATACCGCCTTCAGCAGGCCTTCAGCGTAGAGGTTCTCCACAAGCTCTTTGAATGGGGGCAACATGCCCGCGTGGTGGGCGGCCACCCCGTTGATGAGCGCCTCCCGGAAGCTGTCGAACCCGAGGACAGAGAGGTCTTCGGCCGGCAGCTCCCAGCCCATCTCCTCGACCCGGGACGCAATCTGCTTGGCCTCCTGCGAAGAGGTCAATTGAATGCCGTGATGCAGACACTGTTCAACGGCGGCCTCGCACCCGGCCCGGGAGAAGATGAAAGTGATGCAAGGCAGGAGTCCCTCGCGGTCGAGAGCTCTGATCATCCGTGGGCGACTGAGCCTCGGTGCTCCCTTCGGGGAGCCCGATAGCCGTGACACCTCTCCCCCAGCGAGATGATTCGAACGCCCTGAGTCACGCCGATAGTCACGACGCCCTCTCCCCCTTCCTCGATGCCCTCCTGAACGGCGTGAGGCGGGAGCCTGGGAGTAGTGAGCCAACCTTTGGAGCTCTGGGTTGACCAGCTGCGTCTGCGCAGTTAGCTGCACGGCGTCATGGGGCAGTTCTGTCCCTGATGAGTCGCTGCCGGTGTCATAATCCAGAACGAACAAATCGTGCAGCTGGTAGTCGACCATCATGTGCTGCCATAGCGGCACAGGTCGGTGCTCGGAGACGACTACGGCAGTCTCACCGCGGACGGTGTCCAACCACGCGCCGAACTCTTCGGCGTTGGACACTGTGGCGGAGAGAGCTGCCACCTGGACCGACTCCGGTAGGTGTATAATGACTTCTTCCCAGACCGCCCCACGGAAACGGTCGGCCAAGTAGTGGACTTCATCCATCACCACGAATCCAAGGTCATCCAAGGTCGTGGACTCCTGGTAGAGCATATTGCGGAGGACCTCGGTCGTCATGACCACAACATCTGCCTCGGAGTTGATGGAAGTATCTCCTGTGAGCAGCCCCACCCGATCGGTTCCGTGGATCTGGCGCAACTCATGGAACTTCTGATTGCTCAGGGCTTTGATGGGGGTGGTGTAAAAGGTCTTCTTCTTCTGCGACAACGACAAATGAACCGCGAATTCGCCAACAATGGTCTTACCGGCACCTGTGGGAGCTGCCACCAAGACGGCCTTGCCCGCCTCCAGATGTCGGCACGCCTGAAGCTGGAACTCATCCAACTCAAAGGTCTGCCGTGCTTTGAAAACGCCGAGCTCAGTCTTGGCCTCGGCCGCGCGGCGTCGGGATTCTGCGTAGCGCTGGGCCGGTGAACTCATGGCTCGCTCGGTCCCTCCTTCGGCATTGTCCGAGCCGGGGTGCCGACTCTCTCCCGAACAGCCTAACGGCACGTGGAGGACGATACTTGGATATTCATTCCCAGCTGACAAGGCCGACTAGGCACTCACGGCCTATGTTGCCCAGAGCAACTACCTGCGTTTCGACGAAGTAGGGTGGATAAGCGTGAAGAGTACCTCCGCCGGCCCCACCTTGCCCTTCCGAGACGTAGTGCTGGGCGCGCTCATTCCAGCTTTCATATTCAGTACCGGCATTGGCGCGCTGCTGCCCATCATTGCTCCATACAGCGTCGAGCGCGGTGCGACCCTGGCAACGGCCGGAGTGGTGGCCGCGATGCTTCCGGTCGGCCAGATCCTTGCGGATCTGCCGGCAGGACAGCTGGCGGCCAAGATCGGTGACCGAGCGGCCATGCTCGCGGCTGGTCTTGTCGCCGCGCTTGGGTTTCTTCTAGCAGCCGTCGCGCCCTCGGTCATCACCTTGGCTGGTGCAGTGTTGCTGGTCGGTGCCTCCAACGCCGTTTTTCACTTGGCACGGCACTCGTATCTCACCGACGTCACTCCCGCGAGGAATCGGGCAACGGTGCTGTCAACTCTCGGCGGTGTTCACCGCATAGGCCAGTTTGTTGGGCCGTTCCTGGGTGCTGGAGTGATCTATTTCTTCGACATGGGGGCGGTGTTCTTCTTGGCGGTAGCCACTGCTTTAGCGGCCACAGTCACGGTGTGGCTCGCACGGCCGACCAAGCGCGCCACCGCGGACGCCGCGCCGGTGAGCATCGGAGAGGAACTCACCAAACCCCGGTTCTGGAGAGTTCTCAGCGATCATCGGCGCATGCTCGTCACGTTGGGATCGGTAGGCATGATGGTCGGAGCCATTCGAGGGGCTCGGCAGCAGATCATCCCACTTTGGGGAGAGTACATCGAACTTGATCCCACGACGATCTCACTGCTGTTCGGCCTGGCCGGAGGGATCGACATGTTGCTGTTCTACCCGGCGGGCAGGGTGATGGATAAATTGGGACGCCTCTGGGTGGGAGTCCCTGCCATGACCATACTTGGGGTCGCCATGGCATTGTTTCCCCTCACCTCTACCGCCACGGGGCTTGCCCTGGTTTCGATGCTGCTGGGTTTCGCCAATGGGCTTGGCTCGGGCATCATGATGACCATCTCTTCGGATATCTCGCCACCGGAGGCTCGCCCCCAGTTCCTCGGAGCGTGGCGGCTCCTGACCGATAGTGGCTTGGGATCCGGACCGTTGATCTTGGCAGCTGGCGCTGCGGCAGGTTCGTTGGCGGCTGGCATCTGGGTGGCCTCAGCGGTGGGCCCCCTGGCTGCTATGGGCATGCAGCGCTGGCTTCCGCGCTACTCCGATCACGCGAACCGGACCACTCGACGTCGTGCGGGCCTTATCGACTAGACGGTATCTTCCAACGCATCCGGGGCTGCGAAAGCAGTGCTCCCCCGGACCACCAGGGAGTAGGGAAGTTCGATGGTCACTTTGTCATCACTTTCGACTCTCCGGAGCATGTGCTCAGCGGCAGTGCGGCCTTGGCTCACGGGCTGCTGATCCACCGTTGTGAGTTGAAAAAGGATTCCCAGCTCGTGACCGTCGATACCGATCACTGACATCTGCTGAGGGACGCGGACGCCCATATCCCGAGCTGCCAATAGCGCACCAATGGCCATTTCATCGGAAGCGGCGACCAGTCCGGTCATATGGTTTCCTGGCGCACCGTAGAGCTGCTTAGCAGCCGCGTATCCTCCGGCAATAGTGAAGTCTGCAGACTGCACTAGTGACTCATCCGCCGCGATACCGTGGCTTCGGAGCGCGGATATGAATCCTTGTCGACGCCGGCTTGGTACGTGATAGTCCACGTCGAATGCCTGATCTCCCCCGATGTAACCAATGCCGTGGTGGCCCAAGGAAAGAAGGTGGTCTGTCGCAAGCTGGGTGACTGCTTGGTCGTTAATGGCCATACTCGGCAGATCGTGGAGTGCGCCGCCCAGAACGATCACTGGCAGACCGAGTTCCTGCAGCTGGCTGGTCTCCCAGTCGTCAAGTTCCAAAGCAACCACGATGACTCCGTCGACTCGACGCCGGTGGAGGAACGCGCGGAAGATCTCCCGGCGCAGCTGCACATCACGCGTGACGTTATAGAGCGTCAGGTCATATCCGGCACGGGTAAGGGTGTCTGAGATGCCGGTCAGAACAGAGTTGAAGAACCATCGGTGCAGATCGGGGATCATCACCCCGATACTCCTGCTTCGCCCTGAAGCCAGAGTCGAGGCTGCTGATGACACCACATACCCCAGCTGTTCGGCCGCTTCAGTCACCCGCTGACGCGCAGCTGCCGAGACGTGACCACGCCCACTGAGCGCCCGTGACGCAGTGGCCGCCGAGACTCCTGCCGCGTGGGCGACTTCATCCAGACTGACCACGTCGCTGCTTCCCTTCAGATATCGCTTTAGAGCTTCAACCATACTGTGGTGTCAGCGCCGAGCTGGTGATCGGACAACGGCATGCTGGAAGCGAGCACTTGCGCATCGGCAGGGAGTGGCACCTCTGCGGCACTGACATTGGCAACCACCAAAACGTTGCCGTTGCGGAACGCCACCACCCCATCAGGGTAGTCGCAGACCCATTCGAGCTCTCCACGTCCCAACCCGAACTGCTGCCGCAGGTTGAGCAGCCGCCTGTACAAGCTGAGGGTGGACCCTTCATCGCTCTGCTGAATATCACGAGCAAGTGGCTGCCAGCGGTCTGGCTGGGGCAACCATGAGCGCCCTGTGGCATTGAAGCCGAAAGCAGGCTGATCAGCCTCCCAGGGAATCGGTACGCGGCACCCATCACGACCGTACTTTTGCCCCTTGGTCCGGAACCAGGTGGGGTCCTGACGGACGTGAGGCGGCAAGTCGTGGACCTCGTCAAGGCCCAGCTCCTCCCCCTGATACAAATAGGCGGATCCCGGTAGCGCCAACATCAGTGCCGTGGCCGCGTGCGCCCGCGGCAGCGCATCGCGATGGGAGGGAATATTGGGGAAATCTGGCCCAATCCCGCTTCCCTGAGGGCTCTCATCGATGAGCGAGAGCCTGGTGGCGTGCCGGACCACATCGTGATTGGAGAGCACCCACGTGCCTGGTGCCCCTACATCCGTGAATGCCGCTATGGACCGGTCAATGATGGACCTCAACTCGCTGGCGTCCCACGGGGCGAGGAGGTACTCGAAATTAAAGGTCTGGTGCATCTCATCGGGTCGGACCCAGAGAGCCATGTTGTCCACCGACGAGACCCAGGCCTCGCCGCATAGCGCCCGGTCCCCGTCATACTCCTCGAGGACACGCCTCCAGTCACGGTAGATCTCGTGGACACCGGGTTGTTCGAAGTACGGAGCCGGCGTCTGCTCGCCGCCCATAGAAGCGGAGTCGGGATCGGGCGTGTAGTCCGGAAAATCCTGATCTTTGACGAGCCCATGAGCGACATCCACCCGGAAGCCGTCAACACCTCTGTCAAGCCAAAACCTTAGGATTCTGCGGAACTCCGCCTTGACTTCCTCATTAGACCAGTCAAAGTCGGGCTGGCTGGCGTCGAACAGGTGCAGGTACCACTGTCCAGGCGAACCGTCTGGTTCGTTGATTCGGGTCCACGCTCGGCCGCCGAAGATAGATTCCCAGTTATTGGGCGGAAGCTCACCGTTCTCTCCGCTGCCGTCGCGGAAAATGTACCGGTTTCGCTCAGAACTTCCCGGCGCCGATGCAAGCGCTTCCTGGAACCATGGGTGCTGATCAGATGAGTGATTCGGCACCAGATCCACTATCACCCGGATACCGCGTGCATGCGCCTGCCCCAGAAGGGCATCGAAGTCCTCCAAGGTACCGAAGATCGGGTCGACGTCACAGTAGTCTGCGACGTCGTATCCGGCATCCTTCTGAGGAGAGGTCATGAAAGGACTCAGCCAAATGGCGTCGATTCCCAGATCCTGCAACTCGGTAAGGCGAGACGCGACTCCGCGGAGATCACCCACACCATCACCGCTGGCATCAGCGAACGACCGAGGATAGATCTGATAGATGACGGCGCTGCGCCACCATTCGTGGCCAACTGAGGAATCGCTGAGGTGATGCTCGTCAGGCTGTGAGGTCATAGTCATACCCTATATGGAAGCGATTCCATTCACCACTCACCTCGTCGCTTCCCGTTATCTCCCTGACTAAGCTAAAGAAATCTCTGGAAATACTCCTTTCGCGCATGAGTTGCGCACGTCACACTATGCCTGCATACTGGAAGCGCTTGCAGTTCATCACTCTTCATCAAGCCTGAAGACTTCACCTAGAGAGGCACACCATGAGGACACACGCCCCAGACATTTTCCGGCTCACTGCAGTGCTCGGAATCTCCGCACTCGCACTCACAGCCTGCGGCGGCAACGGCGCCGACGAAGGCGACGAGGCTGAGGATACCGACACCACAAATGAAAACGCTGCGGACAGCCCAGCCGATGACGCCACCGGCGAATTGACGGTATGGGTCGACGCCGAACGCGCCGATGACCTCGCAGATGCCGCAAGTGACTTTGAGTCCGACACCGGGATCGCCGTGACATTGGTACAGCAGGACTTTGAAGAAGTCCGTGACCAGTTCGTCTCCCAGGTACCTACAGGAGAAGGCCCGGACATCGCAGTCGGCGCACATGACTGGCTGGGAGTCCTGGTCACCAACGGGGTCGTAGCGCCGGTAGAGCTGGGCGATGCCGCGGAGGACTTCGAAGACGTCGCAATTGAAGCATGGACCTACGAAGGACAGGTCTACGGGGTTCCCATTTCCATCGAGAACATCGCGCTGCTGCGCAACGCTGATCTGGTGGACCAAGCTCCTGAATCATTCGACGACATGATTGAGTTGGGCGAGGAATCCGGCGCCTCGTACCCGTTCTTGGTCGGTCTCGATGCCCAGACCGCCGACCCGTATCATCTGTACCCCTTCCAAATGTCCTTTGGAGCGCCGGTGTTCGGGCAGAACGATGACGGCTCCTACAACGCCGAGGAACTGATGATCGGCAATGAAGGAGGTACCGAATTCGCCGAATGGCTGTCCGAACAGGGCGATGCCGGGGTGCTCAACACCAATATTGACGGTGACCTGGCGCGCGAGAACTTCATCGACGGTGAGTCGCCATTCTTACTGACTGGTCCTTGGAACGTTCCAGCTGCTGAGGAGGCAGGCATCAATGTTGAGGTAGATGCCATCCCAGCCGCTGGTGACGAAGACGCGCAACCCTTTGCGGGTGTCCAGGGGTTCTTCCTGTCGGCTCAGAGCGAGAACACTCTGGCTGCCACAACGTTCCTTGTCGACTACGTCGGCTCCCCGGAACTCCAGCAGTCGCTTTACGAAGTCGGTGGCCGCGCACCTGCACTCACTGAAGCCTTTGAGGCGGCAATGGCTGACGATGACATCGTGGCCGGTTTCGGAGAAGTGGGCGCTGAGGCAGTGCCTATGCCCGCAATTCCAGAAATGGGTGCTGTGTGGGACTACTGGGGCGCAAGCCAAGCAGCCATCATCAACGGTGAAGGCGATCCAGCTGGTCTCTGGGAGCAGATGGCTGAAGACATCGCCGAGGCCACGGAGTAGTCCATGGCGGAGGAGACCACTACCGGAAAGCCGGGATCACGCAGCACATCACGAAAGCTGACTCGCCGGCAGAAGCAGGCTTCGGCCTTCATTGACGCCACCACCACTGGGTGGAAGATGATGCTGTTCAAGATCATTGTCCTTGGCTTGCTGTGCGCCACAGCCGTTTATGCCGCACTGGTGTTGTTCATGAACGACCGTTGGCTAGTGGGATCCTTGGTTCTGGTAGGGGCGGCCGCGCTGACGTGGATTTACCTCAAGCGCGGCGTCCTTCCCGCCAAATACCTTGCACCAGGACTTGTCTTCCTGCTGATCTTCCAAATTTTCGTGGTCCTCTACTCGGGATATGTGGCCTTCACCAACTACGGCACTGGCCATAACTCCACCAAGGACCATGCGATCCAGGCCATCATGTTGCAGTCTCAGGACCGGGTCCCGGACTCCCCCACCTATGCAGTCGCAGTTCTGGAGGAGTCCGGAGATCTGCTGGCCTCCGATGAGCTCTACTTCGCGATCGTGTCCAATGATGAGGAAGTCTTCATCGGCAGCGAAGAGGAGCCGTTGGAACTCACCACAGAGGCGCAGATCGAGGAAGGTCGCGTCACCGCAGTGGAGGGCTATGAGGTTCTGGAGTTCAGGGACCTCCTGGAGCGCCAGACCAGCATCACGGACCTCTCGGTTCCCATGAGCGAGGATCCCAATGACGGGTACCTCCGCACCCAGGACGGCCAAAGAGCGTACGTCTACACCTCGCGGTACATTTACGACGACGCCGCAGACACTATGACCAGCACAGAGACTGGAGTGGTCTACCGCGATACCGGGGAGGGCGCATTCATCGCAGATGACGGTGAGCAACTTATGCCGGGCTGGCAGATCAATGTGGGGATGGACAACTTTGTTCGAGCAGTGACAGAAGAATCTATCCGCGGTCCACTCATCTACGTCACCCTCTGGACCTTCGCCTTTGCTTTCCTCTCGGTAGCTACAACATTCGCACTGGGACTGTTCTTGGCCATGGTGTTCAACGACAAACAGATGAAGTCCCGGAAGTACTACCGGTTGGTGATGATTCTGCCCTACGCCTTCCCCGGTTTCCTCTCGGCTCTGGTCTGGGCGGGGATGATGAACCAGGAATTCGGGTTCATCAACAATGTTCTCTTCGGAGGGGCCTCCATCCCCTGGCTCACAGACCCGTGGCTGGCCAAGGTCAGTATTCTGATTGTCAACCTCTGGCTGGGCTTCCCCTACATGTTCTTAGTGTGCACAGGTGCGCTTCAATCCATTCCGGAGGAGCTCACCGAAGCTGCCCAGGTCGACGGCGCCAAAGCATTCCAAGCGTTCAAGAGCATCAAACTTCCCCTTCTGCTCACAGCTCTGGCACCGTTGCTGATCAGCTCATTCGCGTTCAACTTCAATAACTTCAACCTCGTCTACATGCTCACCGGCGGCGGCCCCAGGGACGTCTCGGCAGGAGTCAGCGTCGGTTCCACCGACATTCTGATCTCCATGGTGTACAAAGTGGCGTTCGTCGGAGCGCAGGCGGACTACGGACTTGCCAGCGCATTCTCCATCCTGATCTTCATCATTGTCGGCACCATCTCTGTGCTGGCATTCCGCAAGACCAAAGCACTAGAGGAGCTGAACTGATATGGCAATGACAGCCCCCGGGCCTGCGGCTCCGATAGCTCCCACGGAGCAAAAGGTCGGTCCAGTTCGTTTGCAGTGGTGGAAGTTTGGCCGGACTGAGAACTCCCCACTGACTCGGCGTCATTTCAAGAAATGGTGGAGAGAAACTGGATGGCGGCACCTCGTCGGCGCAGCCATCGTCATCTTCTCCGTCTTCCCTCTGGTGTATGTCCTGTCGGCATCGCTGAATCCCGGCGGCACACTTATCTCGGCCAATAGCCTGTTCAGCAACATCAGCCTCGGCAGCTATGTAGAGCTCTTCAACCGCCCCCAGCAACCCTATGCAGCATGGTTCCTCAATACTCTCGTCATTGGTCTGACTGCTTCAGCTGGCTCCGTTCTGCTGGGTGCGCTCGCAGCCTATGCCTTCTCCCGGATGCGGTTCACCGGGCGCCGAGTGGGGCTCATCACGCTTGTACTCGTCCAAATGTTCCCCCAGCTTCTGGCCATGGTCGCGATCTTCTTGCTGATGATGGGAATCAGCGAAGTCTTCCCTGCGCTCGGGCTCAACAGCCAAATCGGTCTGATCATGGTCTATCTCGGCGGCGCGCTCGGAGTGAACACCTACCTCATGTACGGATTCTTCAACACCGTGCCCACCTCGATCGATGAAGCAGCACACATTGACGGTGCGGGACACGCGAGAATCTTCTTCACCATCATCCTTCCCCTGGTCTCCCCGATATTGGCGGTGGTCGCTCTCCTGTCACTGGTCGCCACACTGAGCGAGTTCGTCATCGCCTCGGTACTGCTGCGTGACCCAGAGCGCCAAACATTGGCAGTGGGGCTTTACCAGTTCATCTCCCAGGAGACCTCGCAGAACTGGTCAGTCTTCGCCGCCGGTGCGGTACTCGCCGCCGTCATCCCGGTGGCACTCTTCCTGCTGCTGCAGCGCTACATCGTGTCTGGCCTCACTGCCGGAAGCGTCAAATGAGGCACAGCGCCCTCCCCCACCACGACGGTTCTGGTCTGTACGTCTCCACACAGACTCCAAAACTCGGTGAGAGGGTCACCGTCCGACTCCGGGTGCCGGGCAGCTATCCGAAGCTGAACAAGGTGATAGTACGATCCAACCCAGATCACGAACCACACTGGGATACAGCTTGGAGGGTCGGCTCAGCCCAGGGCTGGGATTGGTGGCAGGCTGAGATTACCGTGGTAAACCCGCGGCACCGATACCGGTGGATGCTGGTGCACGACGACGCCAACTCTGGAACATCCCCACACATCGCGTGGGTCAACCAGGCTGGGCTGCACGCCGGAGAGGTGCTCGACACCGCTGACTTCAGCCTCATCACTCAGGCCCCGCCTCCAGAATGGCTCACCACTTCGGTGATGTACCAAATCTTTCCGGACCGCTTCTCTCCATCCTCGGCGCAGCCCGAGCGAGCAGCTCCCGCCTGGGCTCAGCCTGCCCAGTGGGATGACCCAGTCGATCCAGTGATGCCGGCACGGGTCCAGCAGTTCTATGGAGGGGATCTCGACGGCATCACCGACCGTCTGGAGCACCTCCAGGACCTCGGCATCAGCACCATCTACCTGACTCCGTTCTTTCCGGGTGCCTCCAATCACCGTTACGACGCCTCCAGCTTCACCACAGTGGATCCGCACCTGGGCGGGGAGGAGTCTTTAGTCCGTCTGGTCGAATCCGCTCACCACTTGGGAATGAAGGTCATTGGGGACCTGACCACCAATCACTCCGGAGACCGTCACGAATGGTTCCAACGAGCTCTCGAGGATCCGGACTCGCCGGAACGCAGCTTCTACTACTTTTCAGAGACTAGCTCTGAACCGGACTACGAGTCCTGGCTGGGCACTTCTACTCTTCCGAAGTTCAATTGGGCCTCACAGGCACTCCGTGAGGCCTTCATTGAAGGCCCACACTGCGTGGTCGCGAAGTGGTTGAAACCGCCGTTCAACCTTGATGGATGGCGTATCGATGTGGCGAACATGACCGGGCGCCTCCGCGATATCGACCTCAACACCGAGGTACGGACGATTCTTCGCCGTACTATGCAGGAGGTGAAACCGGATTCGGTCCTCCTGGCAGAGTCGACCAATGATGCCACCGCAGACCTCACCGGTGATGCGTGGCACGGGGCTATGACCTATCCCTGCTTCACTCGGCCGCTGTGGAGTTGGTTGTCTGCCCCATCCCACATCCCCTACTGCACGGCAGAGGGCGCCGAAGAGACTATCCCCTGGTTTTTCGGTCAGCCTTCCGGGGGGATTCCCGCGGGCACAGCTCAAGACTTCGCTGCCGCTGTCGATCGATTCAGCGCGCCTATCCCCTGGCGGGTGCGATTGGGCGATATGCATGCTCTGAATACCCATGACACTGCGCGATTCGCACAGAATGCCGCCCCAGGGACAGTCCCGGTCGCGGTGGCTCTCCAGATGACACTTCCCGGACTGCCGACTCTTTTCGCTGGTGATGAATTCGCACTTACCGGCGCAGACGGTGAGCTGAGCCGCACTCCCCTGCCGTGGCAGCGTCTGGACGACCCGGAGGTCAGAGAGCGCATCAGGCTCTACCGGGAGCTCATAGCGCTGCGTCAAAACCATCAGGCGCTGCAGAGCGGCTCCATGCGCTGGCTGCACAGGGATGAGAACAGCATCGCTTTCATTCGGGAGTCCAGCGAGGAATCAGTTCTCATCTTCGCTTCCGGTCCAGGCAGTCAGGATCACACCGTCGTTCTGCCACACGGGGTCTTATCAGAGACGCAGTCACACGAGCGCCTGTGGGGCACTGCGGAACTCGCCTTCACCGAAGATGGGCTAGGGATCCAAGCCAGTGGTCCAAGCTGCAGTCTCTGGAGCGTTCCGGGCGTCGTCGTACCTGGTCAGTAGCTGCGCAATGCCCCCTTCAGTGTCACAGTTGTTGTGACGAAGGCTGAAGCGGATAGCATGGCTTTCGCATTGTGGAAACGTCCACCAGAGAGGCCACCCGTGAGTCCCAGCCGCCAGCGGATTGAAGAAGTTTTTGAGCAGGTCACCAGCCGTAACCCGGGGGAACGGGAGTTTCATCAGGCCGTGCGGGAAGTCTTCGACTCTCTTCCGCAGCTGTTGACTCGGCATCCCGAGTATGTTGAGGCTTCCATCCTGGAGCGCCTCTGCGAACCTGAGCGCCAAATCATTTTCAGGGTCCCTTGGACCGAGGACAACGGCACTGTGCGGATCAATCGCGGCTTCCGTGTGCAGTACAACTCGGCATTGGGCCCCTATAAGGGCGGATTGCGCTTCCACCCAGATGTGTTGCTGGGTACCGTGAAGTTCCTAGGGTTCGAGCAGGTGTTCAAGAACGCGCTGACTGGCCTGCCCATTGGCGGAGGAAAAGGCGGCAGCGACTTCGACCCTAAGGGCCGCAGCGATGCTGAGATCATGCGTTTCTGCCAGTCCTTCATGACGGAGGCCTACCGGCACCTGGGAGATCGACTTGATGTCCCGGCAGGAGACATCGGTGTGGGGCGCCGTGAGATCGGCTACTTATTTGGTCAGTACAAGCGCATCGCCAACCGGTACGAGGCCGGTGTCATCACCGGAAAGGGTGTCACCTGGGGCGGCTCGAGGCTCCGCACAGAGGCAACAGGCTACGGCACAGTGTTCTTCACTGAACATATGCTCAGGGTTGACGGCCGCGGATTCGACGGCAGAACGGTCATAGTTTCGGGCTCGGGAAATGTGGCGATCTACGCCATTGAGAAAGTGCATGAGCTCGGCGGGACTGTGGTGGGCGCATCGGATTCCGGCGGCAGCATCTACGACGCCGATGGCATCAACTTGGCGCTGCTTCAAGAGATCAAGTTGGAGCGCCGCGGCCGGATCAGTGAATACGTGGACCAACGCTCCAGCGCGGAGTACTTAGAGGGCAAGAACGTCTGGTCCATCGCCGAGAGGGTACCGGTCGATGTTGCTCTGCCGTGTGCGACCCAGAATGAGCTGGATGAGAACGACGCCGCCACTCTGATCTCCGGAGGCGTCAAGGCTGTGGCTGAGGGCGCGAATATGCCCACCACGCCGAAGGCTATTGACGCGCTGCAAGCCGCCGGTGTCCTCTTCGGCCCTGCTAAGGCTGCCAATGCCGGGGGTGTGGCGACATCAGCTTTGGAGATGCAGCAGAACGCCAGCCGGGACACCTGGTCAAGTGAGTACACCGAACAACGGCTTTCGGACATCATGGAGAACATCCATACGCGCTGTGCTGAGACCGCCGATGAGTACGGGGCCCCCGGTGACTATGTGGCGGGCGCCAACATTGCTGGTTTCATTCAAGTCGCTGATGCCATGCTCGCCCAGGGAGTCATCTAGGCCGTTGTCAGGGTCAGTGCAATGTGCCGAAGGTCACCGGTTCCAATTCCTCAGTCTCTTCTTCGGTGAAGAGCCGGGAGCGGACGATGAATCTGTTTCCGGTGGGCCCCTCAATGCTGAAGCCTGATCCCCGTCCCTTCGTGACGTCGATCGTGATGTGAGTGTGGGACCAGTACTCGAACTGGGGTTTGGAAATCCAGACCGGCACTGGTTCAGGCGTACCTGGCTCCAGCTCCCCCAGCAGGACGTCTTGAGGCCCGGTCATGAATGTCCCCTGGGTGTAGCACATGGGTGCTGAGCCATCGCAGCATCCGCCGGATTGGTGGAACATCAGCGGCTGGCCGTGCTCGTCACGAAGTTGACGTAGCAGAGCGGCAGCTTCATCTGTTATTGCGATACGCTCAGCACCCATGGCAGTCTCACTTCCTTCTTGAGTAGGTGTTATGGACGGTTTAGAAGAATCCGAGCTTATCTTCCGAGTAGCTCACCAGAAGGTTCTTCGTCTGTTGGTAGTGGGCCAACATCATCAGGTGGTTCTCCCGGCCGATTCCTGACTGCTTATATCCGCCAAAGGCCGCATGGGCCGGGTATTGGTGATAACAGTTAGTCCAGACACGACCCGCTTGAATGTCTCGACCAGCCCGGTAGGCGATATTCTGCTCTCTGGACCACACCCCGGCACCCAGGCCGTATAGCGTGTCGTTGGCCAGTGAGATGGCGTCGTCGTAATCAGAGAACTCAGTCACGGACACGACCGGTCCGAAAATCTCCTCTTGGAAGATGCGCATTGAATTCTGGCCTCGGAAGATCGTCGGCTCCACGTAGTACCCCTCCGCGAGGTCTCCGCCGAGGTTGGCCTGATGACCGCCGATGAGGACCTCTGCCCCCTCCTTCTTGCCGATATCCAGGTAGCTGAGAATCTTCTCCAGCTGGTCGTTCGATGCCTGCGCACCTACCTGGGTGTCTGTGTCCAGCGGGTTTCCTTGGACGACTGCCCGAGTTCGCTCGACGGCAGCGTCAAGGAAGTCATCGATGATGGTCGATTGGATGAGCGCCCGGGAGGGACAGGTGCATACTTCACCCTGGTTCAGGGCGAACATGGTGAAGCCTTCCAATGCCTTGTCGTAGAATGCATCATCGCGGGAAGCGACGTCTTCGAAGAAAATATTGGGTGACTTGCCGCCGAGCTCAAGGGTGACAGGGATCAGGTTTTGGCTCGCGTACTGCATGATCAGGCGGCCCGTGGTGGTCTCTCCGGTGAAGGCAATCTTCCTGATGCGGGGGCTGGAAGCCAATGGAGCTCCGGCCTCGGTGCCGAATCCGTTGACCACGTTGAGCACACCGGCAGGAAGCAGGTCTCCAACGAGTTCCATCAGAACCAGGATCGAAGTCGGCGTCTGCTCTGCAGGTTTCAAGACTACGGCGTTTCCAGCCGCTAGCGCGGGGGCGATTTTCCACACCGCCATTAGAATGGGGAAGTTCCACGGGATGATCTGTCCGACTACTCCCAGCGGCTCCTGAAAGTGGTAGGCCACCGTTGTGGCGTCGATCTCGCTGTTGCCGCCTTCCTGGGCCCGGATCGCACCAGCGAAGTAGCGGAAGTGGTCGACGGCCAGCGGCAGATCCGCCGCGAGGCACTCTCTGACGGGCTTGCCGTTGTCCCATGTCTCCACTACTGCGAGCATTTCAAGGTTTTCTTCGATCCGGTCAGCAATCTTATTGAGGATCACCGCGCGTTCGGCCACTGAGGTCTTACCCCACGCTGGCGCAGCCTGGTGAGCAGCATCGAGGGCAAGTTCAATGTCTTCTGCCGTGGATCGGGCCACCTCTGTGAATGGCTTACCTGTCACTGGCGATGGATTTTCGAAGTACTGGCCTTTGACCGGGGCGACCCACTCGCCACCGATGTAGTTTTCGTACCGTGACTTGAAGCTAACAACGCTGCCTTCAGCGCCGGGTTGTGCGTAGACCGTCATGGCGACTCCTTCGTCGGGTTGTGCATATAGTGACTTAGATCACTATTGTCCTCCATCATATGGTGCGTGGAGTTGCATCTACGTTGCATCACGGGAAGCCATGAAAATCTAGCGTAGGCTGTGACGTGCCGCACACTCTTCGCCTGGGAAGGAGTGGATGATGAAGGCCGTCCCCGACGAGCCCCAAACGTGGGAAGCGTTGAAACCTCTGCTGCGGGATTCGTGGCAGCGATCAGCACAGTTTCTCGCGGATCCTAGCCGTGCCTTAGCCCCCGTCAACATCAGTGACGCTGATCTGGGTTCCTATAGGATGTCTCACCCTCTGCGTCACGTCTTGCCAGTATTCGACAAACTCCTCATACAGCCAGCCGCCGAGGCGGGACTGATCGTTGCAATAGGAGATGCCTCCGGGCGGCTGCTGTGGGTAGATGGAGACCGCACCGCTGTGCGGCGGGCGGAGTCAGCGGCTTTTCAGCCGGGCGCCACCTGGTCGGAGGAAGCTATCGGCACCTCAGCACCCGGTATCGCACTAGCTACTGGTCGTGGGGCGCAAGTGCACCAGGATGAGCACTTCGCGTCCTCGGCACATCAGTTTTCATGCTCAGCGGCACCAATTAGGCATCCCAAGACAGGAAGAATCCTGGGCGTTGTGGACCTAACGGGTGACGAGAAGGCTGTAGCCACGCACTCACTTGCTCTCGTGTACGCCGCAGTCTCCGCCGCAGAGGCCGAGCTGAAGTCGCTGCCGACGGACACCGGGGGCGTCCAATTGACCACACTGGGCTCGGTGAGACCGCAGTTGGGTCTTGGCACCACTCGTGAGACGCTCTGCCTTCGCCACGCCGAGATCCTCACGCTCTTGGCATGGCATTCCACGAAGCACCAAAGAGGGTTGAGCGCCGGGGAACTGGCGGAACTGCTCTTCGGCGAAATGGGCCACGAGGTTGCGCTGCGAGCAGAGATCGTCCGACTTCGTCGATTCTTGCGATCCACGCCGGCGTCAGCTGGTCTGGATCTTCAATCACGACCATACCGCCTGTCGGCTCCGCTGGACCTGGATGCCCTCACCACGATGACCGCCCTGACAGCAGGAGATCGATCGGCTGCCCTCGATATGTACGCCGGCCCGCTGCTACCCGCCTCAGAAGCTCCCGGCATCCGCTCGCTGAGGCAACACGTCTCCGCCGTTCTCCGGGAGGCCCTGCTCGCTGACGGCAGTGCCGATGAGCTCTGTCGCTATCTTCAGCTCCGCGAAGCCGCAGAAGATCACCACGTGATGTACACGGCTCTGCAAGTGCTGCCTGCGGACTCTCCACAGCGGGCAGCATTGGTGGCGAGTGTGCAACCCTGACGCAACGTTGTTGCACATAGCGTGACTGGCATCAGCTGCACGCACCTGTGACAAAGGAGTCGCCATGAACACTATGACCGCAGCCGTCGTTGAAGACTTCGGCAAAGATCTAGCTATTACCGAGTATCCGCTTCCAGAACCGGGACCTCACCAAGCACTCGTGAAACTCATCGCCTCAGGTGTTTGCCACACCGACCTGCACGCCAGGGATGGTGACTGGCCGGTGAAACCCACTCCGCCTTTCATCCCGGGACATGAAGGAGTGGGGATCGTCGAAAAATTAGGCGCCGAGGTGAGCAATATTGCCGTGGGTGATGTTGTGGGAAACGCCTGGCTGTGGAGCGCGTGCGGCTCTTGTGAGTTCTGCCGGACCGGTTGGGAGACGCTTTGCGAGGAGCAGACCAACGGAGGCTACTCAACAGATGGCTCCTTCGGTGAATACATGCTGGTTGACGCCCGATACGCAGCTTTAGTTCCCGCCGGGTCTGACCCCCATGAGATCGCTCCGGTCCTCTGCGCTGGTGTGACTGTCTACAAGGGGCTCAAACTGACCAATGTACGCCCGGGGCAATGGGTCGTGATCTCTGGGATCGGTGGACTGGGCCATATTGCGGTCCAATACGCGGTCGCAATGGGAATGCGGGTCATTGCAGTGGACATTGCTGATGACAAACTCGCCCTGGCCAAGAAGCACGGTGCCGAAATCGGTCTCAACGCCCTGGGGGTAGACCCCGCGCATGAAATTCAACAGCAGGTCGGCGGTACCCATGGCGTTCTTGTCACTGCCGTGCACCCCAGTGCGTTCGGCCAGGCCATCAACATGACACGACGTGGCGGCACTATCGTCTTCAACGGTCTACCGCCTGGAGACTTCCCCGCACCAATTTTCGACATCGTACTGAAGGGGCTCACCATCCGTGGGTCTATCGTGGGCACCCGGCAGGACATGGTCGAAGCTCTAGAGTTTTACGCGCGTGGGCTGATCCATCCGACTTTTTCCAGGCGCCCATTGAGCGACATTAACGCCGTCTTCGATGAGATGCACCACGGAAAGATCGATGGCCGAGTGGTTATCGACTACTCGACGTCCTGACGCTCACCATCAGACACGCTCGCTGATCCACAGGAGACAAACTGCCACGGTGGCGAGACGGGCATAGAGTAAAGGACCGTGCCTGCAGATTCGGTCTATACAGTTCTGGCCCCTGATGTCGAGATTGTCACGGCGCTGAGTCGAAAAAAGTCTCGGTTTCTGACTGTCATGCGTCGAACAGGCTCCCCAGGCGAAGCCCAAGACCTCGTGAACAGTCTCCGCAAGGAGCACAACGGTGCTCGGCACCATTGCTCCGCGTGGGTTATCGGTGACGAACGGCGCTACCAACGGGGCAATGATGATGGGGAACCTAATGGCACCGCCGGAGCGCCCATCTTGGAAGCGCTCATGAAGGCGGGGACCCCCGGCGGTAAACAGGACTTCAGCGACGTTTGCGTGGTGGTCATCCGGTGGTCCGGTGGAACTCTGCTGGGCGCTGGGGGTCTAGTAAGTGCCTACTCAGACTCTGTGGTCGCAGCTTTGGAACAAGCACGTGAACTCGATGCCTTTCGAACGCGGCAACGGATGCTTAAATTTGAGTTAGCTGCGCCCATCGGGGAGGCCGGCCGTTGGGAGCATCAGCTCAGATCCTCACTCATCACAGTCCACGGCGTCGACTACATGTCCCGACCCGGACTGGCAGTTCTGGGCCTCGCCGTTACGGATGACGGAGAGTCCCTCAACACGCTTACCTCGTTGATCGCTGCTCTGAGCGGTGGCGAGGCTGAACTCCATTCAACGGGTGACGAGTGGCTTGATGCGCCGCCAGTGTCCTGAGTTCATACGCATATGCCGGTCAGAACGTTATCGGTACCTCTAAAAGGATAGGCTTACGGTAATCGGACCCTGGTGACTCATCTCAAGATGCCCGGGAAGTGTGAGTCGTTGACTCATTGAGTTTTGCCCGGTTGA
>NZ_VAVZ01000042.1 GCF_005771525.1 Nesterenkonia salmonea
CATCAGCAGCTGGCCAACCGGGACCCGGCTGATCCTCAGAAAGGAGCGCCCGCATCCTGGTGCGCAGCTGTCCTTCACTGATGCCGACGGCCACCGAGTCACCGCGTTTATCACCGACACTGCCCCTGAGACTGTGGACCACAAAATCCAGGGCCTGGAGCTGCGCCACCGTCAGCACGCGAGGGTCGAGGACCGGATCCGGCAGGCCAAAGCCGCCGGCCTCGCCAGGTTCCCTGCCGCCGGGTTCGCAGAGAACCAAGCGTGGCTGCAGGTGGTGATGATCGCCAACGACCTGATCACCTGGACCAAGCTCATCGCCTACCAACACCACCCCAGCATCGGCCGGGCTGAGGTTGCTGCGTTCCGGTACATGATCCTGCACACCGCCGCCAGGATCACCCGCGGAGCACGACAACTCAGGCTCCGGGTTGATGCCGGCTGGAGATGGGCCACCGAGGTCGCCCACGGCTACACCGCCATCCGCGACGCCTTCACATGACGATCCGTCCACCTGACCCAACGACTTGCGGAAAATTCGGAGACCCGGCCACCCGAGACGGCAACCCTCGGGCCACAACCGCGCCCTCTTACCCTTCCTCAGCGGAATCAGCTCACCTGCGCACCCTCAGGCCCACTTGCCGCTGCCCCATGAAAGAAGGAGGCTAGAGCGACCAGATGAGATTGCCATCGCATTTGAGGGGCGAAACTACACCTACGCCGAACTGGATTCGCTGCACCGTCGGTTCGCCGGTTGGCTATCCGATCAGGGCGTATCTCCTGGGGACCGGGTAGCAGCCTTTCTGGGCAACTGTCCGGAGTTCATCATTGCCTTCCTTGCGATCCTCCGCTTGGGAGCTGTACATGTTCCAGTGAATCCGATGTTCGCCTCCGCAGAGCTCACCCATGAACTGCGGGACAGTGACCCGAAACTAGTGCTCACCCAGGAGGCCCTGGCCCCGGCTGTAGAGCAGGTTCAACCCGAACTGAACAGTCCGATTCCGGTACTCGCCGAGGCAGATGCGTGGCAAAAAGCCCTCCGCCACGAGCCGTACACATCCGATGACGGGGACCTCGAGAGCCTGGCCGCCCTGAACTACACCGGAGGCACCACGGGCCTGCCCAAAGGGTGCCAGCATTCGCAGCGTCATATGCTTTACACCGCAGTCAGCGGTGCCGCAGCTTCCGGATTGGATTCCACTCCCGGTTTCACCAGCCTGTGTTACCTCCCCATCTTCTGGATTGCTGGCGAAGACCTGGGGATTCTCTTCCCCATAGTGCTTGGTGGCACCAGCGTCTTGCTTAGAAGATGGGATGCAGGGGCTGTGCTTGATTCGATCGAGACATACGGTGTCCGAATCATGATTGGGACAGTGGAGAACTACCTTGAGTTGATGGAACGTCCCGACATTGGTGACCGTGACCTTGCTTCGCTGGTCGATCCCCAAGCCGTGTCCTTCGTGAGAAAGATGACGCCGGAGGTCCGGGCAGACTGGGCCGCGGCAGCTCCTTCGAGTGGCACCTTGCGGGAGGCCGCTTACGGGATGGCAGAAACACACACCATCGACAGCGTTCCCTACGGATTCGCCACGGATGACAAAGACCTGCGTGCGGAACCAGTTTTCTGTGGCCTTCCGGTACCAGGAACGGATATTGCTGTTGTGGAGTTCGGAACTCAAAAGCCGCTCCCTTTAGACGAGGTGGGAGAGATCATCGTTCGGAGCCCCTCTGTCACAGACGGTTATTGGCGTAATCCAGAGGCAACCAAGGAACAACTTGTTGATGGCTGGGTCCATACCGGTGACAACGGACGTATCGACTCTGAGGGATTCCTGCACTATCTGGGGCGCCGCAAAGAGATGATCAAGGTAAAGGGAATGAGTGTTTTCCCTGCCGAGATCGAAATGCTCCTAGCCCAGCACTCCGAGGTGGAGTCTGTAGCAGTGGTTCCTGCTGAAGACCTGGAGACTGGACAGAGGCCGGTGGCCTTCGTCCAACTCCGCAGTTCTGGCACCGTGACTGCCACCGAGCTTGAACAATGGGCGAAGGAGAACATGGCTACCTATAAGGTGCCAATAGTGCACGTAGTGGAGTCACTGCCAATGACCGCGACCGGAAAAGTGCGGAAAGGTGAGCTCCTCGAGATGGTCTCTCGATGAGTTCGCGGATTCGGCTTCAAGAGGAGTATCACAATGTCACTGCCCCCCGCGCTTTCCGGGCCGCTGGCCCTGCCCGTGGTGGCTTCGCCGCTTTTCATCGTCTCCGGACCCCAGCTTGTCGCTGCCCAGTGTGCCGCCGGCGTCATCGGGTCATTCCCCGCCCTGAATGCCAGGCCAGCCTCCCTGCTGCGGGAGTGGCTGGCTGAGCTCACTGAGGGCCTGGAGGCATCCCGGGCACAGGGAAACACCCCCGCGCCCTTTGCGGTCAACCAGATCGTCCACCGCTCCAATGACCGGCTCGAAGAAGACCTCCAGGCCTGTGTGGACTATGAGGTGCCCATCGTCATCACCTCCCTGGGTGCCCGCGAGGAGGTCAATGAGGCCGTTCACTCCTATGGGGGCATCGTCCTCCACGATGTGATCAATAACCGCTTCGCCCATAAGGCCATCGAAAAGGGCGCCGATGGGCTCATCGCCGTAGCCGCTGGGGCGGGTGGGCATGCCGGAACCACCTCACCCTTCGCCCTGCTGCGCGAGATCCGCGAATGGTTCACCGGGCCGCTGCTGCTCTCCGGGGCCATCGCAGACGGCCGCTCCATCCTGGCCGCCCAGATTGCCGGAGCAGATATGGCCTATGTCGGTTCAGCCTTCATAGCCACCGAGGAGGCCAATGCCGTACCCGCCTATAAGCAGATGCTGGTAGAGGGAAGCTCCGCCGATATCGTCTACTCCAGCCACTTTACCGGAGTCCCCGGCAACTATCTGCGGGCCAGCATCGAAGCCGCCGGCCTGGATCCCGACAGTCTTGAGGGCTCCGATCCCAGCAGTATGAACTTCGGCAGCGGCGGGACCAAAGCATGGAAGGACATCTGGGGCGCCGGTCAGGGTATCGGTTCCATCAAGGAGGTCACCACGGTCAGCGCCGTCGTCGAGCGGTTGGTGGCCGAATACCGTGCTGCCCGGCAGGTTCCGGTGTGGACCGGGGAGGCGCTGGCATCGCTGCCTGTGTGATATGAATTACCTGAAACTAGATTCAAGTTAAAGGTGATTCCGGTCAGCCGACGGAAAGGCAAGGCACTATGACAAGCGCTGAAATCGTCCAGACTGCCGAAGAGGCCCGCAGCCTCAGCATGCCCCCGCTGCTGATCCTCGACGAGGTGGAGAAATACCTCGACCAGCAGGGACTCGGCAGCGGTGAGCTGACCGTGGACCGCATCGGGGATGGTCGATCCAATATCACCTATCGCATCCGCCGCAGCGGGGTGGACCTCGTGCTGCGCCGCGGCCCGCGGCCCCCGCTGCCGAAATCCACCCATGACATGGTCCGCGAAGCCAGGGTCCAACAGGCCCTGCGCGGCCAGGGCTTCCCCGTCCCGGAGATCCGGGCGGTCTGCGCGGAGGAAGGCCTCCTCGGTGTCCCCTTCTACCTGATGGACTACATCGGCGGAGAGGTCATCACCGACTCCGTGCCCAGCCAGTTCGACGACGCCGAAACCCGCCGCGGACTCACTGCAGAACTGGTCCAGGTCCTGCAGAAACTGCACACCGTGGATGTCAGCCAGCCAGAAATCGGTGCCCTGGGTAAACCCGAGGGTTACCTGAAGCGGCAGGTCGAACGCTTCGCGAAACTCTGGCCGATCAATACCCAGCGCGAGATCCCGCTGGTGGCGGAGCTCGCCGAGACCTTGCATAAGAATCTCCCGGCCACTCAGCAGCACGCTGTCATCCACGGTGACTACCGATTGGGCAATGTGATGTACGAGGGCGCCGTGCCTGCCGGTGGTCAGCCCCGCATCGCCGCGGTGCTGGACTGGGAGATGGCCACCCTCGGTGACCCCCTCTCCGACCTCGGCTACCTCACCGCCACCTACTCCCAGGTCGGTGAAGGAAATGTGCTGGCAGCCAGTCCCATCACCGCCGAACCCGGATTCCATACCCGGGACGAGCTCGTGGAGGAATACGCCGCGGACTCCTCCCTGGATCTGAACATGCTGCCCTGGTACCAAACCCTGGCACTGTGGAAATCAGCCATCTTCTGCGAGGCGATGTACACCCGTTGGCTGCGCGGAGAGCGCCCCGGTGACAGCTTCGCCGAATCCCTGGAGCAGGGCGTGCCCCGGCTGCTTGAAGGTGCGCTGGGCTATGCCCGCAAGATCCCCGGTGCCTAGCGGATAGGGGCTGCCGGGCTGTGGCCGGGACAAGAATTGAACAAGGGTTGAATCTGGCGTCAAGTTCACATAATCTGACGCTATGCGTGCGATCCAGATCACAAGTCTCAATGGTCCTGAAGCCGTCGAGCTCAACGATATCCCCGGCCTCCCAGAAGGCAAACAGGTCATCATCGAGACCAAAGCCGCCGGCGTGGCCTTCCCCGAACTGCTGCAGACCCGCGGGCTCTACCAGGTCAAACCCGAGCTGCCCTTCACCCCTGGAGCCGAGGTCGCCGGAGTGGTCAAATACGCCCCGCAAGGCTCTGATCTGAACCCCGGAGACCGGGTGGCAGCCCTCTGCCTGCTCGGCGGCTTCGCCGAAGAGGTCGCCGCTGACCCCAACCTGACCTTCAAACTGCCCGATAACGTCAGCTTCGAACAGGGTGCCGCCTTCCTGTTCAACTACTGCACCGTCCACTTCGCCCTCCTGGACCGCGGTAACCTCCGCGAAGGCGAAAGGGTCCTAGTCCACGGAGCAGCCGGCGGCATCGGCACCGCAGCCATCCAGGTGGCCAAAGCCTTCGGCGCCGGCGAGGTCATCGGTGTGGCCTCCACGGAGGAGAAGGCCAAAGTCGCCACCGATGCCGGAGCCGACCGCGTCATCTCCCCGGAGGGATTTCTCGAGACCATCGGACGCGGTTCCGTGGATATCGTGCTGGACCCCGTCGGCGGCGACCGGTTCACCGACTCCCTGCGCGCCCTGGACGCCCAGGGCCGGCTGCTGGTTATTGGATTCACTGCCGGTGAGATCCCCGAGGTCAAGGTCAACCGGCTGCTGCTGAACAATATCTCCGTCGTCGGCGTCGGCTGGGGTGCCTATGCCCGCACCCGGCCCCAGTACATCCCCGGCCAGTGGGAGCAGCTCCAACCACATCTGGCCTCCGGCGCATTAGCCCCACCGCTGGGCCCCCAATACCCGCTGGAAAAGGCGAGTGAGGCCATCCAGGTCCTCGAGCAGCGCTCAGCAACCGGAAAGGTGCTGCTGACGGTATGAGCGAATCCACCCAGGTCAAACCGGCCCGCAGGCAGCGGCCCAGCCTGCCGACCCTGGCGCAGCTCGATGAACTCGGCGCTGTGGTCACCATGGCCGCACCACCGGAATGGGAAGACCTCAATGGCCATGTCAACGTCACCCACCACTACGGCTTCCACTTCAAGATCCTGCACAAGAGCTTTCAGAATCTAGGGATCGACGGCGACTACATCTCCCAACACGGGTTGAGCACCTTCACTGTGGAGCAGCATCTGAGTTTTTACAGCGAAGTGCTCATCGGACAGGAGGTCAGCGGCCACTTCCGCCTGTTGGACCGCAATTCCAAACTGCTGCATGGGATCTGCTTTATGGCCAACCGGGAGACCGGCCAGGTTGCCAGCGTCATCGAATTCATCGAAGCCCATGTCGACCTCAAAACCCGGCGCACCGCCGTTTGGCATCCGGATCTCGCCGAGATCGTTGACGGGATGGTCAAACACCGGCAGCTGAGCTGGGAGGCTCCGGTCTCCGGCTCCATGGGTCTGCGCTGAACCCATACTGCGCTTGAACCGCATCCACGTATAAGGAGAACCACAGATGAGTACCCCGCGAACAGCAGTCGTGACTGGAGCCGCGCGCGGCATCGGCGCCGCCGTCGCCCGTCGTTTCGCCCAGGACGGGCTCCAGCTTGCCATTCTGGACTTGGAGGAAGAGGCATGCCGCAAAGTCGCCGATCAGATCACCGAGGCAGGCGGTAAAGCCCTCGGATTCAGCTGCGATGTCACCGATGAGGAATCGGTGGCCAAAGCTGTCGGTGAGGTGGCCGAAAAGCTCGGCGAACCCACCGTGCTGGTCAACAACGCCGGGATCATCCGCGACAACCTGCTGTTCAAGATGTCGGCATCCGATTGGGACCAGGTGGTGAACGTCCACCTGCGCGGATCCTTCCTGGTCAGCCGAGCCTGCCAGGCCTATATGACCCAGGCAGGCTTCGGGCGCATCGTCAATCTCTCCAGCACCTCGGCACTGGGCAACCGGGGCCAGGTCAACTATTCCGCCGCCAAGGCCGGCCTGCAGGGCTTCACCAAGACTCTGGCCCTGGAACTGGGCAAATTCGGAGTCACAGCCAATGCCATCGCACCCGGCTTCATCGAAACCGAGATGACTGCAGAGACTGCGGCCCGGGTCGGGATGGACTTCGAGGACTTCAAAAAGGCGGCCACCGCGCAGATTCCGGTCGGCCGCTCCGGCAAACCCGAAGATATCGCCCACCTGGCCTCCTTCCTGGTCAGTGAGGGCGCAGGCTTCGTCTCCGGACAGGTCATCTACGCAGCCGGCGGCCCCAGGGACTGAGCTGGAGAACGGAAACCCATGAAGAAGACATACCAGGCAGTCCTGTTCGACTTCGGCGGGGTCATCACCACCAGCCTGCTCAAAGCATTCCGGGCATTCGGCGCCGGTCTCGGGGACGAGAAGCTCCCGCTGAAGCTGTTGGGCAATAAACAGTCCCAATCCGCCCAGCTGCTGGCCGCCCATGAGGAAGGCCGGATCAGCGCAGCAGAATTCGAAGCAGGCTATGCCCGCGAACTGGCCGAATACGGCGTCGTCGTCGAACCGGAGGGTTTAATCACCCGTATCCAGGCCGGACTGGATACCGACCCCGAATCAGTGCAGCTGGTCGCTGACCTCCGCGAACAGGGCTATCCGGTCGGGCTGCTCTCGAACTCCTTCGGGGACAACTGCTACGCCGGCTACGATCTGGACTCCATGTTTGCTGCGGTGACCATCTCCGCCGATATCGGAGTCCGCAAACCATCCCGTAAGGCCTACCAGCTGGCCTGCGAGAAACTCGGCGCCGACCCCGGCCACACCGTGATGGTCGACGACCTGCAGCATAATCTCGACTCCGCAGCTCGCCTGGGCATGGCCGGGGTGCTGCATACCCAAGCAGCAGCCACCCGCACCGAATTGGAGGGTCTGCTCAGCCAGCCGGGTGCTCGGTGAACCGGCCCAGGGATTCGGCCACGCACAGCGGCTTCTCAATCCCCTCGGCCTCGAAGACCTGAGTCGAGACCACCTGGGCGGCCCCTTCGCCGACCTCCTCCACTGAGGAGAGTGTCGAACGCATCCGCACCCGGGCGCCCACGGGGCTCGGATGGGGAAAGCGCACCTTGTTATAGCCGTAGTTCAGACTGTGCATGAAGCCGTCGAAGGCCATCAGTTCCTCGGTGAAGGCTGGCCCCAGGGACAGGATGAACAGTCCGTGGCCGATAGTGCCGCCGAAGGGACCCTCGGCAGCCCGCTTCGGATCCACATGGATCCACTGATGATCATGGGTGACATCGGCGAAAGTGTTGATGTCCTCCTGGGTCAGGGTGTGCCAGGCGGTGGGGCCTAGCTCCACGCCCTGCAGCTCTTTGAGTTCCTGAATGGATGTGGGACGGGGCTTCTGGCTCACGGGGGCCTCCTTGATGGGTGATATGTCTCACACATCGTAAGAGAACCTGACGTCAAGTTCAATAACAAAATCAGTTGAAACTGACGTCAAGTTAGGTATAAGGTGAGATCCACGTCACATCTATTGAATGTCACCAACAGTCCACATCGAGCCCCACAACTTTCAGCCCAGGGGAGAGCAGATGACTAACCTCGTTGAGAATATTTGGCGTCACGCAGACCAGACACCTGAAAAATCCGCCCTCCGTGAGGGCACCGGAGACCAGGAGCGCTCCTGGAACTATGACCAGCTGCGTCTGAGTATCAGCTCGGTCATGGATAAATTCACCGAACGTGGCATCAGCCGCGGAGACCGGGTCCTGCTGGTGCTGCCGACCAGCGCAGAATTCGTCCTGACCTATCACGCCATCCTCGGTCTTGGCGCAACCGTGGTCACCGCCAACCCTCTCTGCGCGCCGCGCGAGCTGGAGTACTTCATCGAGGATGCAGGCTGCAGCCTCGCCCTGGGCTGGCGAGAAGGTCCCTTCGCCACCGAAGCCCTAGATGAGGCAGCAGCCAAAACCTCCACCCCGGGGTGGAACCTCCAACCCGGAGATCTCGATGAGATCACCGCCGAAGCCCCCGCCACCCTGGCAGAAGTTCAGCCCGACGACGCCGCGGCACTGCTCTACACCTCCGGGACTACAGGCAAACCCAAGGGCGCGGTGCTGACCCACGAGAACTTCCGGGCCACCGGCCGGCTCCTCTCCAGCACTATGGACCTCCTGGACGAAGAGCATATGGGCACACCCCTGCCGCTCTTCCACGTCTTCGGCCAGGCCTCAGTGATGTCCTCGGTCTACACGGCCGGTTCATCCTTCAGCGTCATCCGGCCCTTCGACCCCCAGCTGACGCTCAAAGTCGCCGTCGAGCACAAACTCACCGGTCTGGCAGGAGTCCCGACCATGTGG
This sequence comes from Nesterenkonia salmonea, assembly GCF_005771525.1. Classification (GTDB taxonomy): domain Bacteria; phylum Actinomycetota; class Actinomycetes; order Actinomycetales; family Micrococcaceae; genus Nesterenkonia; species Nesterenkonia salmonea. The sequence goes on from NZ_VAVZ01000042.1 coordinate 8,747, forward strand.
AACGCCATGCTCTACACAGAATCCCCCTACACTCCGGAGGATTTCACGCATATGCGACTGGCCTCCTCCGGCGGTGCCGCCCTGCCACTGGAGGTCGCCCGCGCCTTCCAGCAGCGCTTCGGCGGTGAAGTCCTCGAAGGCTACGGGCTGACTGAGACCACCGGTGCGGCCACCTTCAACGTCCCCGGCGGCGAGCGCAGAGAAGGCAGCGTCGGCCGAGCCCTGCCCGAGGTGGATATCGCCGTCATCGGGCCTGATGGCACCGAACTGCCCACCGGGGAGGTCGGTGAGATCGTCATCGACGGTCCCGTGGTGATGAAGGAGTACTGGAACCGTCCCGAGGCCACCGCAGGCTCCCGGCACGGCCGCTGGTTCCTCACCGGAGACCTCGGAAGGATCGACGAGGACGGCTTCGTCTTCATCGTCGACCGGAAGAAGGACCTCATCATCCGCGGCGGCTACAACGTCTATCCGCGAGAAGTTGAAGAGGTCCTCTACACCCACCCCGATGTACAGGAGGCCGCGGTGGCCGGAGTCCCCGACGAACGGCTCGGCGAGGAGGTGGCCGCCGTCGTCGCCCTTCGCCCCGGAGCCGAAGAGGACGCCGCAGCCCTGAAGAGCTGGCTGGGCAAGGAACTCTCCGCCTATAAGGTCCCCAGGATCTACCGCTTCGTCGAAGCACTGCCCAAGGGAGCCACCGGCAAGATCCTCAAACGCGCCATCAACCGTGACGATCTGGCCTCCCACGGCATCCGGCCCAGCCGCGAGACCGAAGCAACAGCTACCGAGAACCGACACCAGGAAAAAGGGGATAACGCCAGTGTCTGATCCCAAGACCATGTTGAGACAACGGGTGGACGAGCTGCTCGCCACCCATGACCCAGCCACCGTCTCCACCACCGAGTTCCTCGGCGCCCGCTTCGACGCCGGCCTGGCCTGGGTGCACTTCCCCGAAGGCCACGGCGGACTCGGGCTGCCCCAGGAGTACAACGATCTCGTGGAGACCTGGATGGATGAAGCCGGGGCGCCAGGGCCCGAACGCAGCCGAAACGGTATCGGCCTCGGCATGGTCGCACCGACCATCATGGCCATCGGCACCAAAGAGCAACAAGAGAAATACCTCCGTCCCCTGTATACCTGCGAGGAGATCTGGTGCCAGCTCTTCAGCGAGCCCGGAGCCGGCTCCGACCTCGCTGCGGTGGCCACCAAAGCTGTGCTCTCCGGCGATACCTGGACGGTGGATGGCCAGAAGGTATGGACCTCCGGGGCCCACCACGCAAAGCGAGCGATCCTGGTGGCCCGTACCGATATCGAAGTCCCCAAACACGCAGGGCTTACCTACTTCCTGGTCGATATGGAGGACCCCGGCATCGAGGTCAGGCCACTGCGCCAGATCACCGGTGAGGCCGAGTTCAACGAGGTCTTCCTCAACGGGGTCACAATCCCCGACGCCGACCGGGTCGGTGAGACCGGCGAGGGCTGGCGGGTAGCCACCACCACCCTGAACAATGAGCGCGTGGCCATCGGCTCCGGTGCCGACCGGGAGGCCGGACACATCGGAGTCCTCGCCGAGAAATGGCGGAAGAACCCCGCGATCCGCAGTGAGGCTGCCTACCACGAGCTGATGCACTGGTGGATCGAAGCCGAGGTCACCCGATTGACAGGTGAACGGCTGCGCCAACAGCTGGAGGTCGGCCAGCCCGGCCCCGAAGGATCAGCGATGAAACTGGCCTTCGCCACCCAGGCCCAAGCCATCACCGGACTGGCCATCGAACTCGATCCCGACCACGGCCTGCTCTACGACGACTGGACCATGCACCGCCCGGACTCCACCGACTTCCTGGGCCGCGACGTCGGCTTCCGATACCTGCGGGCCAAAGGTAACTCCCTGGAGGGCGGATCCAGCGAGATCCTGCGCAATGTGGTGGCCGAACGTGTGCTCGGGCTGCCGGCCGAACAACGACTCGATAAGGGAATTCCCTTCAAGGATGTGCCGCGATGACCAATCTTCTCTACACCGATATCGAAGACGCCCTGCGTGAAAGCGTCCGGGGGGCTATGGAGCGCCATCTCGATCCGCACTCCACCACCGGTATCTACGATGAGCCCAAACCCTGGGAGTCCAAGGCCTGGCAGTCGCTGACCGAGGAACTCGGCGTTGCCGGGCTTCTGGTTCCCGAAGACAGTGGGGGAGTTGGGGCAGGACCCCGGGAAGCCGCCGTCGTACTCGAGGAGATCGGCCGCGCGGTGGCACCTGTGCCGTATCTGACCAGTTCGGTCATCGCGACTCAGGTATTGCTCCAGCTTGGTGAGAGTGAACATATTGCTTCACTGGCCGCCGGTGAGACCACCGCCGCCCTGGTGCTGCCCTGGGCAGCCCGGCCCGGGCACTGGTCCCCGGCTCAGGGAACTGACCCCGTCAAACCGGTGGCCGGCGCAGTGGGTGCTGACCTCCTGCTGATCCCGGTGGCAGATGCCGGTGGATTCCAGCTGCAGCTGGTCAAGGCAGCCGATACCACCGTGGACCCCCTGGTCTCCTTTGATATGACCCGGCCCCTGGCCGCAGTGACCCTGGCGAGCGGGGAGGTGCTGGCAACTGGTGAGGAGGCCCAGCGGGCAGTTGAGGCCGGACTGCAGGCCGGGGCGGCACTGCTGGCCTCCGAACAGTACGGCCTGGCCCGCTCCTGCCTGGAGACCACAGTGGACTACGTGAAGAACCGGATCCAGTTCGCTCGGCCGATCGGCTCCTTCCAGGCCATCAAACACCGCCTGGCCGATCTTTACCTCGAAGTCACCCAGGCTGGCGCGGCTGCGCGATACGCTGCAGCGGCCCTGGCCGATGACGACCCCGATAAGGCCGTGGCCATCTCCGTGGCACAGGCCTACTGCTCCGACGTCGCCGTCCACGCCGCTGAGGAGGCCGTGCAGCTTCACGGCGGTAATGGTATGACCTGGGAGTACCCCGTCCACCTCTACCTCAAACGCGCCAAATCCAGTCAGCTGGCCCTGGGCACCCCCGAGAAACACCGGCAGGACCTCGGCCCGCTGGTGAACATCACCACCTGAGCCGCCCCGCGGGGCTCGGCCCCTGTCGCAGCTGAAGGATGACGATCAAGGAGACAACGATGGATATCAAGGCACTCTTTTCTTTGGAAGGCCGGACAGCACTGGTCACCGGCGGGTCCCGGGGAATCGGGCGAATGATCGCTGAGGGGTATGTCCGCAGCGGCGTGCGCACCTACATCAGCTCTCGGAAGGCTGAGGTCTGCGATCAGACTGCCGAGGAGCTGTCTCAGTGGGGTGAATGTATCTCCCTGCCCGCGGATCTCTCCACTGCGGAGGGTGTGACCAGCCTGGTCGGCGCATTCCGGGAGCGTGAGGAGAAACTCGACATCCTGGTGAACAACGCAGGTGCCGCCTGGGGAGCACCCTTCGAGGAGTTCCCCGAGGGAGGTTGGGACAAGGTCATGAACATCAACCTGAAATCCCCCTTCTTCCTCACCCAGGCGCTGCATAAGGACCTCACTGCGGCAAGTGGGGAACACCCGGCGAAGGTCATCAACATCGCCTCCATCGACGGCATCTCCCTGAATCCCCTGGAGACCTACTCGTACCACGCCTCTAAGGCCGGACTGATCCACCTGACCAAGAAACTGGCGGTGCGCTTGGCCCAGGACGGCATCGTGATGAGCGCCATCGCTCCCGGAGCCTTTGCCAGTGAGATGAACTTCGAGGCCCGGGACCACGCAGATGAGATCAAAGACAACATTCCGGCGGGTCGCATCGGTCGGGACGAGGATATGGCGGGCGCGGCGATCTACCTCGCTTCGGCCGCTGGGGACTACGTGCTGGGGTCAACGCTGATCGTCGACGGGGGAGTGGCATATGCCCGCTGAGCCTCAAGTGGCTCTGCGGATAATGTGACATTTGCTACCGTGACTGGAATGAACGAGAAAACCGTCGAGGAGGGGCCCCGGAAACCGCTGACCCCGCGCGGTGAGCGCACCCGGGGATCACTGGTCGCTGCCGCACGCGTGGTCTTTGAACGCGATGGCTATTTGGATGCCCGGCTGACCGATATCACCGCCGAGGCCGGCTGCTCCACTGGGACCTTCTACACCTATTTCACCAGCAAGGAAGAGATCTTTGCTGCCCTGATGGAAGCAACGAAGAATGAGATGCTCCATCCGGGACTTGATCACGTCGAAGGCGATGACCCCGCTGCGGTCATCGAGGCTAGCAATCGGGCCTATCTGGAGGCCTACCGTCGCAACGCGAAGCTCATGCGGCTGATGGAGGAGGTCGCCAATATCGACCCCAAATTCATGGTGCTGCGCCAACAGCGGGCCCGTACTTTCGTAGAACGCAATGCCCAGAGCATTGCCGACCTACAGCAGCGAGGCCTGGCCGATCCAGAGCTGGATCCCATGATGGCCTCCCGGGCGCTGTCCGGGATGATCAGCCGGCTAGCTTTCGGTGCCTTTGCCCTGGGGGATGAGAAGGAGTACTCCTTCGAGGAGCTGCTCTATACGCTGACCAGCATCTGGTGCAACGGTCTACGCATCGACCACCAGCTCAGCCGCAAGGACTGAAGCACAAAGCCTGTGATGTGAAGAGGGGCTGGCCTGGAATAGGCCGGCTCCTCTTTCGTATGGGCGGTTCTAGCCTGCGGCCCGGATTTCGCGCCTGATTCTGCTGAATTCTCGCGACGGTGGGCTTCCTTTCCATGGGTTGGTGGGGGTTAACGGACATGCATTGACCGCGATTCGGGATTCCGAATCTGTCTGTCCACTTCTTCTGCCGGAACATTGAAGAGGGAGATTAGGTGGCAACACGGAAGGCGTTCCGCTGGCTCAATTCAGGCATCTCTTGACAGTAAAATTTCGCAGTTTTTTTCACTGAACTATTGTATTCGAATATGTGTTCTACTACACTTGGAACATGGGTAAGAGACTATCGACTGCTGAGGCACACTCAGTGCTCGAAGCTGCCCAGAAGCACCACGCACGGGGGCTACAGGAACAAGCGCAGGCACTCTGCCACCTGATGAGGTATAAGAAGCTTCGCATTGAAGAGATTGATGGCAGTCATGCTTTCCGGCGGAATGCTCTGATCAAGGAGATCTATCAGGAGTGCGCTGAGGCATTGGGGCTGCCGGTTAAGCACGTGCGGCGTCAGATGGAGACCGTGGAAGCCCTGTCTGAGAAACTCCCTGAGACTTACGCTCTGTATCAGCGGGGTGAGGCTGATCTGATCTCGGTTCAGAAGATCAACCGGGCCATTGAGGGGATTTCTCACCGGCCTGAACTCATGGAAAAACTCGACGGGGAACTGAGCGCCAAGGCTCGTGAGTTGAACTCCGCTGAGTTGGGTCACTGGCTGAACCAGCGCGTGCCTGAATTAGACGTTAAGGCTTATGAAGACCGCTATGAGCGGGCTAAGCATAAGCACTATGTGTCCTTCGAACCCCAAGGTGATGGCACCACCAAGTTCCATGGGCTCATTTCAACCGTGGCAGCTGCGCGGATAGAACAGATGCTGTACTCAATGGCCCGCAACAAACCCGGCAAAGCAGCCACCACAGGCGATGGGGAGCCTGCCGAGGAGCGGACCCACACCCAGCGGATGGCCGATATCTTCACTTCTGCCCTTACCAACGGGCTACAGGGTGGATCCACTGGCGCCACCGACTCCCAGGGTCAAGTCGCCTCATCTGAGGGTGTTCAGCTACCCCTGCTCGAACCTGGCTCCCTGGGCGAGACCGCCAGTGCAACCGAGAGCACCACTTTTACCGGTGAAACTCCGGTTGGCTCCCTCCCTGGACCCATTGGGGTTGGTGCGGCCAATATCGGGGTTCTTATTCCGGTGAAGACTCTCACCGGGGAGTCTGATGATCCGGCAATTAGCTGGGATCAAACCTGGATGCTCCCAGCCAGCGAGGCACGGGCTATCGCCGCTGATGCAAGTGTGAAGCATGAGTGGTACGCCGTCGGCGTGGCCAAAGATGCCAACACCGCCGCTGGCACTGGTGATGAAACCTCCACCGGGGTCGGTGAGGTCCTTACCGTCACCAAGACCCGTACCGCACCGGCATCTATCAGCGCTGAGGATATTGACCAGTGGATCAGCAAGACCGACCCCGGAGCCCAGAACCTGCTGACTAAGACCTATGAATCCCGTACTGCTCGGTCGCATCAGCGCAACGCGGTACTGATCCGAGATGGGCAGTGCCAGACCGCAGGGTGCACCGAACCCGGATGGTCAGCAGAAATCGACCACAAACAGTCATACGAGACCGGTGGAACCACTACCGGGGAGAACCTCCAGGCTTTGTGTAAGGCCTGCCATGACATCAAAAGCCATAAACACCACCCACCCGACGGAGTGGCTACGGAATGGGAGCTAGGCCCACCACCGGATTGGGCAGTAGAGGATGCTGCCTAATCCCCATCTGCCCACCTCCTCGGGCGAGCCAGGTTCTTGGCCGACATCCCCAAGGTTCTCAGAGCCGAACCGGCATCACCGCTGCCGAGGAATTGCCGGCAGCAAGGACCGCAGGAGCTTCATAACAACTCCACTACCTGGCCCCGGACACGGACTGGCCACTGTTGCTTGATAATTAAATAGTGACCCCGCTGTGAAGCCCGTGAAAGGTGATTCGAGGGCGAGGCGACTTGAGATGGACCGCCCCGCCCTCGTCGTCGTTGGTTGTTTCAGGCCGCGGCTACGAGGTTGCGCATCCGCTTTAGCTCCATCTTGGCGATACTGCGCTTATGAACCTCATCGGGCCCATCAGCCAGGCGCAGAGTGCGCTGGTGAGCATAGAAACTGGCCAGCGGGAAGTCATCGGTGACGCCGCCGCCACCATGGACCTGAATGGCTCGGTCGATGATCTTCAGTGCCATCTGTGGGGCAGCAACCTTAATGGCCGCGATCTCGGTACGGGCCTCGCGGTTGCCGACAGTGTCCATCAGCCAGGCAGTCTTCAGCACCAGGAGCCGGGTCGTCTCGATTTCGATCCGGGCCTCGGCAATCCAGTCCTGAATATTAGCCCGGTCGGCCACCGGAGCGCCGAAAGTCTCCCGTTCCTGGGCCCGGCGAATCATCAGATCCAGAGAACGCTCCGCCATACCGATCGAGCGCATGCAGTGGTGGATCCGACCAGGGCCCAGACGAGCCTGGCTGATCATGAACCCTTCACCCTCACCAGCGAGCAGATCCTTGGCGGGAACCCGGACATCCTCAAAGATGATGTCGGCATGACCCTCACGGTCCATATAGCCGAAGACCGGCAGACCACGGACAATCGTGACACCCGGCGCATCAATCGGAACCACCATCATCGACTGCTGACGATGCGTCGAGGCCTCGGGGTCCGTCTTGCCCATCACAATCAGAACCTTGGCATGGGGGTGCAGGGCATTGGAGGCGAACCATTTGCGACCGTTGAGCACATACTCATCGCCGCCTTTGACCATCTGCAGCTGCACGTTCGTGGCATCCGAGCTGGCCACTGCCGGTTCGGTCATACAGAAGGCAGAGGCGATCTCACCATTCAGGAGAGGCTTGAGCCAGCGCTCCTTATGCTCCTGGGTTCCGAAGAGCTCCAGGACCTCCATATTCCCGGTATCCGGGGCATTACAGTTAGTGGCCTCCGGGGCCAGATGTGGGCTGCGGCCCATAATCTCAGCCAGCGGAGCATAGTCCAGATTGCTCAGCCCCGGGCTGCCCCATTCGGCGTTCTCATGGGGGTGGAAGAGGTTCCACAGGCCCCGGCTGCGGGCCTCGACCTTCAGCTCCTCCAGAACCGGCGGCTGCACATTCGGGGAGTCGGCCTCAGCCATCTGGGCGGTGTAGGTCGCCTCAGCCGGATACACATGCTCGTCCATAAAGGACAGCAGCTTCTCCTGGTAGTCCTTGCAGCGATCAGAAAGCTCAAAATCCATGACGGTTCCTTATAGATTGAGGGTGCCTAAGTCGTAATCCCATGGGCTGGCTCGACTTCGATCAGACCAATGAGTCCTGGTAGCGGCGCATACCGGCCAACCAGCGTTCGTAATCGGAGCTCTTACGCCGCCAGAACTCATGGACCTCCCGATGGGGTAGGACCAGGAACTCATTCTTGGCCACGGCCTCAAGAGCCGAGGCGGCGACGTCGTCGGGCTCCAAAACCCCCCCGGCGTCAGTGACCGCCCGGGTAGCAGTGGAGGGGCCGCGCAGCATATTCGTATTGACCCCCATGGGACACAGGCAGCTGACCCCAATACCCCGGGAACCGTAGGTGACCGAAAGCCACTCGGAGAACGCCACCGCCGCATGCTTAGAGACCGCATAGGTGGCCGAGCCGATCTGGGTCAGAAGGCCAGCGGCCGAGGCAGTGGAGAGGAAATGCCCCGAACCGCGCTCCAACCACTGCGGGACCAGCAGCTTGGCGGCACGAACATGGGCCAACACATTCACATCCAGGGCCTGCTGCCATTGCTGATCGGTTGCCTCAAGGCCCAGACCGCCGCCGATGCCGGCATTGGCGGCATAGAGATCCACCGGACCGAAACGCTGCTCGGCTAGGTCCACACAGGCCTGGATATGCTCTGACTCCGCAGCATCCCCAGCCAGGGCCACAGCGCTGTCCGGGCGGATGGCATTGAGTTCCTCGGCTCGCTGCTGCACAGCCTCCTCAGTGAGGTCCGTGAGCACCACACTGCTGCCGCGGGCATGCAGGGCCTTAGCCAATGCTGCACCGATTCCACCGGCTGCACCGGTGACGACTGCGACCGCGCCCTCAAAATTCATGACGAGGCTCCCTCATGCCACCCTGGGCTGAAGGTTGGGGTCTGTTTCTGGACAAAGGCGCTGACCGCGTTCTTATGGTCCTGGGTGAGACCCGTCTCCTTATGGCGGGCGACCTCCGGGCCCATGGCATCCTCCAATGTGGAATGCGGAGCCTGCAGGAGGTTCTGCTTCATCGCCGCAAGGGCGGCCGAGGGTCCATGGGCCAGCTGGGTGGCGATCTCCACTGCCCGGTCGTTGAGCTGATCCTCCTCAACCAGAGTGTTGACCAGACCCAGCTGCAGGCACTCCTCGCCGCGCACCCGCGGGGAGAGGAACATCAGCTCGCGGGCCTTGGCCGGACCCACCAACTGGTGAAGAAGCCAGGCCACCCCGAAGTCCCCACCGAGTCCGACCCCGGCAAAAGCGGTGGCGAACAGTGTGCGGGGACTGCCGATCCGCAGATCCGCGGCCAGGGCGAAACCCATACCGGCACCGGCCACCGCCCCGGGAAGGGCAGCGACAACCGGTTTGGGGAAGCGGTAGAGACGTCCCACAGTGGCCAACTGCCGCTGAAGCTGCTGCTGTTCGGTCTCCTTGTCCACAGTGTCACCACTGCCGCCTTCACCACCGCGGGCCTCGAACTCCTGGACATCCCCGCCGGAGCAGAAGGCCCCGCCGGCCCCAGTGAGCAGCACGGCGCCGACAGCGGAGTCAGCCTCCATATCGGTCAGGGCCTGGCTGAGCCCGTCGACCATGGCAGGGGAGAGGGCATTGCGGCGATCCGGGCGGTTCAGGGTAATAGTGCCCACACCCTGGCTGACGCTGGTGAGGATGTCGCTCATGAGTTCACCTCGAACAGGGCGGCGGCACCCATGCCTCCACCGATGCACATAGTGACCACCACATAGCGCACACCCCGGCGGCGACCTTCGATCAGGGCGTGGCCGGTCAGTCGGGCACCGGTCATGCCATAGGGGTGGCCTACGGAGATGCCGCCGCCGTTGACGTTGTAGCGTTCGGGGTCGATACCGAGCTTGTCCCGGCAGTAGACCGCCTGAGAGGCGAAAGCCTCGTTGAGCTCCCAGAGGCCGATATCGCCGATCTCGAGATTGTGCTGTTTGAGCAGCTTCGGGATGGCGAAGACCGGGCCGATACCCATCTCATCGGGTTTACAGCCGGCCACGGCCATACCGCGGTAGGTGCCCAAGGGGGTCAGACCACGTTCGGCAGCAGCCTCAGCGCTCATCAGCACCGAAGCCGAGGCGCCGTCGGAGAGCTGGGAGGCATTACCGGCGGTGATGGTGGACTTCGCGGTGACATCACCATCGGGCAGTACAGGATTGAGCCCGGTCAGGGACTCCAAGGTGGTGGAGGGTCGGTTGCCCTCATCCTTGCTGAGGGTGATCTCCTCCTGGTGGGTATTGCCGGTCTCCTTGTCCAGAACCAATTTGGTGCTGGGCAGTGGGACGATCTCGTCGTCGAACTTGCCCTGCTGCTGAGCTTCGGCAGTGCGCTGCTGGGAGGAGAGCGCGTACTCATCCTGCTGATCACGGCTGACCCCATAGCGCTCGGCCACCACCTCGGCGGTGTGCAGCATGGGCATATAGAGATCCGGCACGTTCTCCACCAGCCACGGATCCTTCAGCCGGTGAGTGTTCATCTTCTCGTTCTGCACCAGGGAGATGGACTCCACACCACCGCCGATGGCGACCTCCATCCCATCGTGGATGATCTGCTTAGCAGCGGTCGCAATTGCCATCAGCCCTGAGGCACACTGCCGGTCCACCGACATACCGGCAACTGAATCCGGCAGGCCTGCTCGCAGTGCTGCCTGACGTGCGATATTCGATCCGGTGGAGCCCTGCTGAAGGGCCGCACCCAGCACCACGTCGTCGACCTCTGCACCGTCAATCCCGGCGCGGGAGACTGCATGGGAGATCGCATGTCCGGCCAGCTCCTGGGCCTGGGTGTCGTTGAACGCCCCCCGGTACGCTTTGCCGATGGGGGTCCGAGCGGTGGATACGATGACTGCCTCTCTCACGGTGAGGCTCCTCTCCTGGGTAGAACGAATCGAATGTGGGTGATGCTGCGGGGTCAGGGCCTGGTCTCAAGCCGCTGGAGCTTCAGACCTTCAGGACCAATTTTCCGGTGTTGACCCCTTTGAAAAGTCCCTGCAGTGCCTCGTTGAAGGCGGTGACACCACCCTCGAGAACTGTCTCACGGGCAGTCAGGGTGCCGTTGGAAATATGCTCACCAACCTTCTCTACCGCCTCCGGGTAGCGCTCGGCATAGTCGAAGACCACAAAGCCCTGCATCTTGGCCCGGAAGACCAGCAGCGAGAGATAACGACTGGGGCCCGGCGGCAGGGAGGTCTCGTTATAGGAGGAGATCGCACCGCAGATGACGACCCTGGCGCCCCGGCGCAGATTAGCCAGTCCAGCATCCAGTGTCTCGCCGCCGACATTGTCAAAGAACACATCAATGCCATCGGGTGCGACTTCGCGCAGCTTCTTGAGCACATTATCGTTCTTATAGTCCACTGCGGCGTCGAAGCCGATCTCTTTGAGCCATTGGCATTTCTCAGGTCCACCGGCGATACCGATGACCGTGCAGCCCTGAGCCTTGGCCAGCTGGCCGGCAACACTGCCCACCGCGCCAGCGGCACCGGAGATCAGCACCGTGTCACCGGATTTCAGCTCGCCGACATCCTGCAGGCCGAAATAGGCGGTATGGCCCGGCATGCCCAGGGCACCCAGCCAGGTGGGCGGAGCAGCCAACTGGGTATCGATGGCGGTGACCCCGGTGCCATCGCTGATGGCGTGTTCGGTCACGCCGAAGGGGCCGGCAACAGCCTGACCCTCGGAGAAGTCGGGGTGGCGGGAGGCGGTGACTGTGCCAGTGGCGTTGGCGCGCATCAGCTCGCCCACCTGCACCGGCCGGATATAGGAGCGGACATCGTTGAGCCAGCCGCGCATCGCCGGGTCCAGAGAGATGTAGTCCACGGCGACGAGGAACTGCCCCTCCTCCAGCTCATCGGGCAGCTCGGTACGACGGATCTCCCAGGTCTCCTCCACCGGCAGACCGGTGGGCCGTTGAGCCAGATGAACAGACGTGGTGGTGGTCGGCATAATTGGGTCTCCCTCTGAATGAGATCTGTACCACAGAGCCTATCTAGAACTTGAGGTCAAGTTCAAGTTCTGTCAGACCCCTAGATAGGCCTTCTGCACCTCGGGATCGTTCTGAAGGTCTGAGGCCGCCCCGGAGAGCACCACTCGGCCCTCAGCCAGGACATATCCGTAGTGGGCAAAGCCCAGTGCGGCCTGTGCATTCTGCTCGGCAAGCAGCACCCCGGTGCCCTCAGAATTGACCTCGGCCACCGCCTGCAGCACCTGTTCGGTGACCATCGGGGCAAGACCCATGGAAGGCTCATCGAGGATCAACAGTTTGGGATCGGACATCAGCGCCCGACCGATAGCGACCATCTGCTGCTGCCCACCCGAGAGTGAGCCTGCGGCCTGGGAACGTTTCTCCTGCAATATGGGGAAAAGATCGAAGACCCGGGTCAGCAGTTCCTTGAGCTCGGATTTTGAACTGCGCCTGGCGTAGTTGCCCAGGGTGAGGTTCTTCTCCACGCTCAACTGAGGGAACAGATGCCGGCCCTCAGGAGCATGGGCAATTCCCGCGCGAACAATCCGGTTTGAGGACAGCTTGCTGATCGACTTGTCCTCAAAGGTGATGCTGCCGCTTCGGCCGCGGACCAGGCCGCTGATCGTGCGGAACAGGGTGGACTTCCCCGAACCATTTGCGCCCAGAACCAGGGTCAGGCGTCCGGCCTCGGCGGTGATGTTCACATTGTGGAGGACATCGACAGTGTCATAACCGGCGCAGAGGTCTCGTACTTCAAGCATGGCTAGGCTCCTTGTCCCGGGGTCCGTTCCTGAATGCCGTCCTCTTGGGACGTGGAGCCCTGGCTGCCGGCACCGAGATAGGCCTCGATCACGCGGGGGTCCGAGCGGACCTCCTCGGGGGTGCCCCAAGCAATTCTGCGGCCCTGGTCAAGGACCAAGATACTGTCCGCGAGGCTCATGATCAGTGACATCTTGTGCTCCACCAGCCCCACAGTGACCCCGCGAGCCACGATCTGCCGGATCAACTGCCCGAATCGGGCGGTCTCATCCTCGGTGATACCGGCTGCCGGTTCATCCAGCAGCAGCAGTTCGGGTTCGGTGGCCAGGGCAAGGGCGACGGCGGCCCGCTTCTGCACCTCATGGGGCACATTGGCTGCGATCTCGTCTTTGAACTCCAGGATGCCGGTGAACTCCAGCAGCTCCAGGGTCTTATCCATACTCGCCTTCTCCTCCCGGCGATGCCGGGGGGTGCGGAAAACGGCGTCGATGAGTGTGGAACGGGATCCGGCCGCGCAGCCTGCCAGAACATTCTCGGCAATCGAGCTGTGCTCGAAGAGCTTGGTGGTCTGGAAAGTCCGGGCTACCCCAGCCTGGGCTGTCCGATGGGCCGGATGACCGGTGATGTCTTTGGCCTTGAAGGTCACCGATCCCGCCGTGGGACGGTAGAACCCGGTGATCAGGTTGAACAGGGTAGACTTCCCGGCACCATTGGGGCCGATAATCGCGGTGATCTCCCCCTCGGCGATATCGAAGCTGACGTCTTCGACAGCATGGAGACCGCCGAAGGTCTTGGACAGTCCGCGTACCTGCATCAGCATCAGCGCACCTCTGTCTTCTCATCGTGGGGATCGGCCGGGGAATTCTGCTCAGGCGCACCGGCTGCGGTCTTCTGGGCTGCCGCTCTGCGGCGTTTCCAGTAGAAGGTGAGTTGATTGAGCCGCCCAATGAGCCCCTGCGGTGCGTAGATCACCAGGGCGATGATCACCGGCCCCAGCAGAATGAACCGGTAGGCCTGGAAGTCCTGAAAAGCCTCAAAGAGCATCAGGACCAGCAGGGTGCCCACAATCGGTCCCATCACGGTGGCCACACCGCCGACAAGCAAGAACATCAGCAGTTCGAAGGTGAGGTCGATGGAGGAGGAGTTGGGACCGATGAATCCTTCTGCGGAGGCGAACAGTGCCCCGCCGAGTCCGGCGAAGCCCGCCGATGCCGTGAAGGCCAGCTGTTTGTTCAGCCCCACATTGATGCCGATGGAACTGGCGAGGTCCTCGGATGTGCGGATGGCCAGCAGCCGGCGTCCAACATTGGAGACCCGCAGGGTATAGGTGACATAGGCGGCAGCGGCGAGGAAGACCAGCAGGAGGTAGTAGTAGGTGGCCGGTTCGCTGAAGTCCAGCGGGCCGATGTCCTCCGGAAGCTTGACACCCAGCACACCGGAGTAGGCATGGGTGACATCCTCCCAACGGCTGATGACCATGTAGATGATCAGTCCCAGAGCCATGGTGAAGATGGCGAAATAAGCCTCCCTGGTCCGCAGCGCCAGCAGTCCGGCCAGGAATCCCACCACAGTGGTGAGCACGATGGCGGCCAGCAGTGCAGACCAGAAGGACCAGTCGTAATCGGTGGTCAGCAGTCCCATGGTGTAGACGCCGATGCCGAAGAATCCACCGTGGGCAAGGGAGAGCTGGCCGGTGAAGCCCAGGATGATGTTGAGCCCGTAGACCGCGATGGCGTAGGTGATACCGGTGATCAGCACCCGAAGCAGATAGTTCTGCTCGGCCAGAATCAGTGGTGCGAAGAGCAGGGCCGCTGCCACCAGCAGGGCGCCAACTCCGCGGATGGAGAATGTCAGCTTCATCGTTGCACCGCCTTCGTCAGAAGTCCTGTGGGTCTGATGGCAAGCACCAAGATCAGCACCACGAAGGCGATGACCTCACCGGCTACCGCCGAGACATAGGTGGTGGCCATCGCCTCGGCCAGGCCGAGGGTGAAGCCGCCGACAATTGCGCCGGGAATCGATCCCAGGCCGCCGAGGATGATGATGGCGAAGACTTTGACCATGATGACATCACCCATCGTGGGGTAGATCAGGTTGATCGGTGCCACCAGCCCTGCGGCCACGGCCACCAGGGCGGCAGCCAGGCCGAAGGTCAGCATGGAGACCCGGTTCGGATTGATCCCTACCAGGGAGGCTCCGACACGGTCCTGCTCCACTGCCTCGATGCTCTGCCCGTGCACGGTTTTCTTGATGAACCAGGTCAGAGCAATGAGAACGACGACGGCGGTGATCACAATAGTCACCCGCTGCCAGGAGACCTGGGTGCCCAGAATCTCTACGCGGCCGGTGATCGGTGATTCCATCCGCCGGAAGTCAGCTCCCCAGATTGCCTGGACCAGAGAGTGCAGGAAGAACATTGCACCTGCGGCGGCGATCATATGGTGGGTATGCGGTGCATTGCGCAGCGGGTGGAAGACCACTCGCTCCATGCCGATGCCGATTCCGGCCAGCACCAGGGCGGCCAATGCGATGGCCAGAATATAGGGCACCCCGGCTGAGGTGAGGAAGAAATAGGTGAGGTAGGCACCGACCATATAGAGAGCGCCGTGGGCCAGGTTGGGAATGCGCAGCACCCCGAAGACCAGGGTCAGGCCAATGGCGGCCAAGCAGTACACTCCTCCGAGTGACAGCCCGTTGAAGAACTGTTGGATAAACAGGGTCATGCGGAGTCCTCACTAGAGAGTTTGGGACTGTTCAGGACTTGCTGGACTTCTGCGAGGCCGGGCTATTCGATCTCAACGGGGAAGTACTCATAGTTCCCCTCGGAGTCCCGGTGGGCCCCTTCGAGGGTGTCGGAGATCAGCAGCCCCTCATCGGTGACCACATCGGGGAAGCCGGAGACCCGGAAGACATCGTCGACCTCTGTTGCCGCCTCAGGCAGGGCCTCGCGAATAGCGGTGGGATCCTCATGGGTTCCGGCAACTTCCATGGCTTTGACCACCAGGGCCACGGCCTGGAAGTTCAGTGAGGTCTCGGCGGTGAGCGGTCGTTCTTCAGTGATCTCCTCGGCAAAGCGTTCGACAAGCTCATCAGTTCCGGGGTCATCGAATTCGGCCACCGGCTTTGGGCCGGCGGAGTTATTGAGGTTCTCGGGGTCGGTGAAGAGCTCCATCTCCTCGAATTTGGCCTGGTCCATAATCATGAACCCGCCCTCATAACCCTGATCACGAGCCTCTTCGATGACCAGGGCAGTGGTCTGGGAGGGGCCGCCGACCAGGATGACATCGGGCTCCTCGGAGAGTGCGCTGGCCACTGCACTGGCGAAATCGGAGACCGCACCGTAGTCAAAGTTGTTATTGCTCAGGACCTCGCCGCCAGCCCCCTCCCAGTCCTGGGTCATCATGGTGGTCCACTGCTGGCCGTATTCACTGGCGGTGGCCAGCAGACCCAGACGCTCGGCCCCCTGATCCTGGAAAAGTTCGATGAAGGGCTCGGAGTAGCTGGCGAAGGTCGGCGGGATCATGAAGGTCAGCTCATTGTCGCGTTCGACAATCTGCCGATCGGAGCTATAGGCGCCGATGAGGAACTCACTGCGGGAGGTGTTGATCTCCTGAGCGGCGTGGATACCGCCGGCATGAGGGACGAAGACCACGCTGGCATCGTCCTGCTCCACCAGCCGTTGGGCATTGGTGGCTGCGGCATTTGGCTGGTACTCATCATCCAGGGCGCGCATCTCGACGGTGTATTCCTCTCCGTCGATGGTCACCCCCTGTTCGTTGAGCTCATCAATGGCGAGGCGGATACCTGCCTCGACGTTCTCGCCGTAGAGGGCGCCACCGCCGGACTGGGGGCCGGTAACGCCGATGGTGATCGTGCCTCCCTCGCCGTCGCCCCCTCCGTTTCCGCAGGAGGTCAGGGCTAGGAGGCTGACAGTACTCAGGGCGATCAGGGGACGAAGAGTCGAACGAGATTTCTGTGACATGACGGCTGTGTCTTTTCGGTAGGAGTGATTCTGAACATGACATCAACTTTGACCTAAGCTAACCGCCAGGGAGTGTGGTGTCAATCACATTTTGGAGAGAAGTGAACCTGTGTTCACATTCAATGGATTCTGACCTACGCTATGTGACATGGAATACATCACCACTGCCACAGGTTTCATCGAGCCCCGCGAACTGGGGCGAACCCTGGTTCATGAGCATGTCTTCGTGCTGGGCGAGGAGTACCGCCTGAACTACCAGCAGGACTGGGATGAAGAAGAGAAAGTCGCTGATGCGCGTCGACAGCTGAGTGAGCTGCATCAGCTGGGGATCGACACCATTCTGGATCCCACAGTCCTGGGTCTGGGTCGCTATGTTCCGAGGATCCAGCGGATCGCCGAAGGTCTGGATCTCAATATCGTGCTGGCCACCGGTCTGTACACCTACCGGGATATCCCCCTCCAGTTCCACCACCAGGGCCCGGGGCTGCTCTTTGATGTCCCGGAGCCGCTGACCGAATTGTTCATCAGGGATCTCACTGAGGGGATTGCCGATACTGGAGTGCGTGCCGCATTCTTGAAATGCGCTATCGAGGAACCGGGGCTGACTCCTGGTGTGGAGCGTGCCATGCGTGCTGTCGGTCAGGCCAGCGCCCAGACTGGCGCACCGATCACCGTGCACACTAATCCGCACACTGAATCAGGCCTGGTGGCCCAGCGGGTATTGGCAGAAGAGGGTGTGGACCTCAGCAAGGTGATCATCGGCCACAGCGGAGACTCCACTGACCTGGGCTATCTCACCAAGTTGGCCGATGCAGGTTCACTCTTGGGTATGGACCGCTTCGGTTTGGATGTGCTGCTGCCCTTTGAGCAGCGCATCGACACCATTGTCGCGCTGGTCGAGAGGGGTTATAGCGAGAAGATCACTATCTCCCATGACGCCTCCTGCTTCATCGACTGGTTCGATCCACAGGCCAGGGCTCAGGCGGCACCGAAGTGGAATTACCGCCATATCAGTGAGGACGTCATCCCCACGCTGAAAGATCGCGGAGTCAGCGAATCAGATCTCAACACCATCCTGGTGGAGAATCCTCGCAGATACTTCGAATAGGTTGATTGCCTTCATCCCGGATGGGGGCTCACCAGGGTCCACCGCAATGAACCCCCACCGGGATGCCGAGCCGAGACAGCTAGCTTTTCTTGCTCGTCTTCGACTTCTTCTTGCGCTTATCCATGAGCTCCTCGCGCATCCGATCACGGAACTCTTTGGCCGCTACCGCAGAGACAGAGGTCGGACGGTTGATCTCCTCGGCCTTCTCGGCGGAGGAGGGTTTCTCCAACTTCCGCTTACTGCCGGCCCCGGAGTTCGGTGAGGCCTCGGAGCTCTCGGTGACAGCGGTGGTGCCGTTGCGCTTGGCGGCCTGCCGGGCACGGTAGGCGCGCACATGAGCACGGTTGGCGCAGTTGCCGAAATCGCAGAAGAGCTTAGAACGGTTTCGGGTGAGGTCAACAATGGCCGCCTCACAGTCATCCCCGCGGCAGATGCGCAGCCGTCCGGTCTCCTCCTCGGTGACCAGATGAGCCAGGGATGCGGCGATAGTGGCGGTCATGATGTCGCTGATCTGGTTAGACACCGGAATCGGCTCCTGACGGAACGAGGACTCAGCATCCTCGCCAGTGGTGTGGACCAGTTTGATCCCCACACCCTCCAGTAGGCCGTTAATGGCCTCTACCTCATTCGGTTCTGTGACCGGGGCGGAGGTCCACACGGTGAGCAGGTTCTCCCGGAGGGCGCGGACACGCTCCAGCTGCTTGCGGTTGGCCGTACTGGTCGGCCATTCCAACTCGGGTTCACGCTCGGACAGATAGGCTTTGAGTCCTTCAGCGCTGTCGAGCGTATCCGGGGTGGGTCTTGCGCTTTTCAGTCCCTCGGAGGTGTTGATGAGATCCGCGGCTGCGGTGAGGGCACGATTAATTTCTGCGTTGAACATTGCAGTTTTCTCCTGCCAATTAACCTCGGTCTTTCATGACACGAGGGCCTGAGAGGCCGTAGATAGACGAGAGTGCCGCTCCGACAAGGGATGATGGGCTTACCACAGTCCAAACCATCCGAGTCGAGAGGGCACTCTCAAAGTGAAGCGTATCCCGGGCACTGGCCGCATGAAAGTCTCCGCCGACGGGCAGGGGGTCGTGTCTCATGCCGGGGTTGGCATGCTGCGAGAACTGGCAGAGCGA
>NZ_VAVZ01000043.1 GCF_005771525.1 Nesterenkonia salmonea
TGACCGCGCTCACGTTCAGGACCGTCATGGTCACCAGGTGCTACACCACTCTATGGGGCACTACTTCAGTGACTCGCGCCAGCCTGAGCCTGCCACCGGGCGCAGAACGAGGTTCTGATCAAGCTGCCATACACGACTAGTGCGAGGGCTCCTCCACGCGAGCCCTGGTTGCGGGGCCGGAACCTCGCCGAACCCATCCACATAGTTCCCCGTCGCCTCGGAGTTATCTAGTGGTTTGGGAGGCTCAAGCTCAGTACGCACAGACTCCACTGGTACAGGCAGTCGGATCGGATAGTTCTCGTCTTCCATGGACGCTCATCCCCTCAACCCCGACGCCGTCTCCTCAGATCACCGTATAACCAGACACGGACATGAAGTCGCAGCAGCCCCATCAGCGTCGGTGCTTGGGCGGCTATGGACCCCTAATGAGACAGCCGGACACTACGGGCCTATGAGCACACCAACTATCGAACAAACATCAGAAGACCGAACCGCCCTGCCGAAGCTGCTGACTCGCCAGGAGGCAGCCGACTACCTCGGAGTATCCGCAAAAACAATGGCGAACTGGGCCTCCAGCGGACTCGGCCCCCAGTACTACACGCTCTGCGGCGGCGTCACTCGCTATGACCCCCAGATCATCCACCAATGGCTACAGAACCAGTGCACACCTGACTGACTCAACTGTGCGGTCATTGTCAGGATTTCGGTGTGACCGCTTTGGCTGACGATCCGGACACTCACTGCATATGAAAAACAACAACGTGTACGCAGTGTCCAAGTTCTCACCCATAGAAAAGGCCTTCGGGGACCCCTATCTCGACGAACTTGTGCGAAATGGTCAAGCCTTCCGCGACCTAGCCGAAAGGCTGGGGCATGGTGGGCGTGCTGTCGGCACTCGTGAGGACCTTGCGATCCTCATTTCTGGTGGCCTATCAGCGACAGCCTACGAGGCAGTGAATGAGCGCCGTTCGCTCGCCGAGGCTGGAGAACTCCTCGAAACTCTTGAGCTGAACGAGAAGCGGAGCAAAGAATGGGGGCTAAGCCTCGCTGAGGTCGAGAGCTTCACGTGGTTCCGCAAGCAGCTGGCCACAGCGGTGGCTGACGAACAGTTTCACCAGCAGCCGCCAGACAGTCAGGTGATGCTCCGTGCGATCCAGGAACAAGGCGAGGACGTCGTCAATGGGATTGATGAGATCCGGGTGCAGGGTGCGGTTCACCAAGAGAAACAAATTGATGAGCTCTTTGGGCTCTGGCTCTTCATGGTCAAGGAGATCTTCCTCCTGATCGAAGATGCCAATCAGACCGAAGCCGGTCACTGAAGAGGCGAGGTGGGGCTGATGCACGCTCTGTTTTCTCCCGGACACTCTCAGGGTATGGATACCAACGAGAGCACAGAGACCAACGGCACGAACGAGCGGAACGACCAGTGGGAGACCACCGGCGAACAGGCCGATGAGCTCACCCCACAGAGCACGGGCAGGTGGCTGATCACCACAGAGCACTCCCTGCATATCTGGGATCTCGATGAGATGACCTACACCCGGCTCCCTAAACTCCCCGAAGCTCAACCACACGCGCACGACGAGACGGTAGTCAACATCTATCGGGTTGTCTGGTGGCCCAAGGTCGGGGCCAGGCCCTACCTATGGTTCGACGATCCTGAGCACCCAAAGAATCTCAGGGACTGGCGCATCAACACCACCGTGCTGAAGATCGAACGCCTGGCCGACACCCGGGCCACCACTGATCCGGAAGACCCCTCATGACCCCTGGACCACGAGACCGACTGCAGCACACAGATTCCATGTCGGTGGGGCCCTCTAGGCTGAAATCCATGAGCAGCACCGACTCCACCCAGGACACTGACACAGCCCGCCGGGGTGCCACTGTGGCGATCGCTGGGGACTGGCACGCCAACACATCCTGGGCCATCCGCTCCCTGCGCCACCTGCATTCACTGGGCGTGCGGGAAGTCTTTCAGCTCGGTGACTTCGGCATCTGGCCCGGCCAGAAAGGCATCGATTACCTTGATGCTCTCCAGGACCTCTTGGAAGAGCTTGGGATGCGGGTGGTCGTCACCCCCGGCAACCACGAGGACTACTACCAAATCGCTCAGCTGCCGTTGGAGGACCAGGACGATCAGGAAGCTCATGCCGGTTTCGAGTCGCTGGGTGCGGTGATGTGGGCCAGGGAGCGGATCGCTCTGCTGCCCCGCGGTCACCGGTTCACCCGCAGGGGCTGGAGTTTCG
The DNA here is from genome assembly GCF_005771525.1 of Nesterenkonia salmonea. Taxonomy (GTDB): domain Bacteria; phylum Actinomycetota; class Actinomycetes; order Actinomycetales; family Micrococcaceae; genus Nesterenkonia; species Nesterenkonia salmonea. Next base: position 2,250 of record NZ_VAVZ01000043.1, read on the forward strand.
TGTCTCTGGGTGGGGCGCCGTCGGTGGACTTCGAGCACCGCATCACAGGCCAGTCGTGGTGGATAGAAGAGATGATCACCGACGACGACGTCGCCGCTGTCGTCGCGGGTGAGGCGGCGGATGTGATGCTCACCCACGATTCCCCGGAGCCCTGGCACAGCACCGACATGGTCGCCAAGATCATCCAGACCCCACTGGGCCGTTCAGCGGAGGTGCTGGCCTACGCCGCCGAAGGGCGCCGCCGCCTCGATGAAGCCTTCCAAGCCGTGAAGCCCCGCGTGCTGGCGCACGGGCACTATCACGTCACAGACTCCAAACGGATCCAGATCGAGGGCTGCGATCACGAGACTCTCGTGGTCGCCACCGAGTGTGATCAGATGCCCGATGCCAACCTCGGTCTCCTTCACCTCCCCGACGAGCAGACTGAAGGGCAGGAGCCGCGGGTGGAATGGGTGCCGCTACCGCCGGTCACCACTGGGGTGGACCGCAGCCAGCTCGGAGTCTGGCCGGAGAAACCGGTCTGGGTCTGGGAGACCGAGGAGTTCCTGCGGGTCTTCGACGAGGGCCGTTCCGCCCACTGGAACCAGCTCATCGCCGAAGCCGCCGAGGAGCCCACCGGCGCCTGGGTGCACCGCATGGCAGAAGCCCTTGAGCAGTCCAAGAATCCTCGTGTCGGGGAGTTCATGGCCTCCCGGGCCGGCGGCCTGCTGCCCGATCCGCCGGAAGACAGGAGGGATCATTGATGACTCAGAACCCAGAACACAGCACTGCCCAGGACTTTGAGCTTGCCCCGGAGCTCAATACCGGCAGGGGCGTGAACGGGAAGCTCGCCTGGTATCACCGACGGAGTCAGGAGCTCCGCCGGGTCAAGGACCTCTTCTTCCAGGCCCAGACCGCGGAGAACATCTACGAGGACCTGTCGGTCTTTGGCCGGACCCCACAGACCGGGTGTGAGGATCTGCAGGCGCGAGTGCTGGACGGCATCATCCCGGTGCTGGTGCATATCCCGCATGCGGGGCTTCGTGTCCCGTCTGAGCCCACTCGGGACGGGCACCTGTCCCAGGGTGAGCCCTCCACGGAAGAACCTGATCTGCTGGCCCGGGTTCGTGATGCCGCCGACTACGGCGTAGACCACTGCGCACAAGGCGTCTGGAATCGAGCCAACGACGGAGCCCCCTACGTGGTCAAAAACCTCCACTCCCGGCTGACCTTCGACCCCTACGAGCACCCAGACGGTGCCACGCAGAAGCTCCATGCGGCCTACCACCACCTGCTCTCCGAGACTCTGGAGAAGATCCTGGGCCGATTCGGCGAAGCACTGCTCATCAACCTCCACGCCCACGGAACCCCCACCCCGGCCACAGGTGAACCCCAGGGGCCTGCTTTGTGCCTCGGGGTGGACGGGAAGCACCAGAGCAAGCGCATTGAAGGAGTGCTGGAGAGGCTGAGGGCCGAGGGCCTGGCCGCGGTCAACAAGCCGTACTCGGGGGCTTTCGTGCCAGCAGACTACGTCGGCAGACCCGAGATTACTGCGGTGGACTGCCATGTCCGAAAGGACACCTATCTCGATACAGACCACACTCCTCGTCGCACCGGTTCCTACGAGGGGCAAGGAACCGGTCAAGCCCCTGAGATGCGACTGTCTGAGTTGCGGATCGCGATCCGCCGGATCTGGCTGGAGCATGAAGAACCCGGCCGAGAAGCCAGACGCAACGCACGACGAAGAGCTGGCACCACACCGCTGCCTGGACGAAAGGCGACGACCAGGACTGATGACGATGAGGAGGCCCATGATGATGCCGCTGGATCTGATCCTGATCCGACACGGAGAGTCTGAGGGCAACGTCGCCGGTGCCCCGGCCAGGAAGGGCGATGAGTCTCATTACTCGGATGATTTTGTGACCACTCCGGGCCGTGAGTGGCAGTTGACCGAGACAGGGCAGAAGCAAGCCAAGATCGTCGGGCGATATCTGCGTGAAGCGGAGTCCCCTACTACCTATCCCCAGCTGCGAGAAGAAGAGACCACCAGCTTCTATTGCTCGCCGTATGTGCGTACGCGGCAGACTGCCGGCCACCTCGGGCTTGAATACGCCACTGGGGAAGTTCAGGCTGCGCGACCTGGGCCAGCCACTGGTGTGCGGGCACGTCCACACCGACTGGAAGACCAGCCTCTCGTCCCAGGAAACCGCACAGGTCAACGTCGGTGTCGATCAGTGGGACTTCCGACCAGTGCCCGCAGAAGAGGTCCACCGTGCCATCAGAGACCCCAGTAAGCGCAGCTGACCTTGTGCCTCACAAGCCTGACCAACTACAGCGTCCGCGATGCCTCAACCCGCAAGTACAGAGATCTTCAGCAACGAAGTGAACGGCAAGAGTCAGATGGGCTATGATAGAGGATGCTGTTCTGGGCAGAAAGGGGCTTCCGGCCCCCCTGAGCCTGGAAGACAACAAAACTGAATAGTGGGAGGCAGCGCAGCGCGCTGCATGGGCCTTTAGCTCAGTTGGTAGAGCATCGGACTTTAAATAGGAGCGCCTCGGTGGAAACGCTGGGGATGACACCACTCAAAGTCGGGGAACCCTTCCTGGAAGACCTCTAGATGGCAATCCCGAGCCAAGCCGAGACCACGTCTCGGAAGGTGTAGAGACTGGACGGGTGGCACCTACGGCGCAAGCTACGGTGAAGGGACAGTCCAGACCACGAACGCCCCGAAGGGGCGGCGGCGAAAGTCGAAGTGGGAAGTTAATCCGCAGGTCGAGGGTTCGAGCCCCTCAGGGCCCACCAGATCGTTGTTGTTCAAACCGCCGACATCCTCGGTTTGAGTCCTACTGAGGTCTCCGTCCGCCTGTCGGCGTAGTGCGGTGGCCTGGACTTCGGGGTTGAACATGATGTTGAACGGCACCCCCGGCTCCCCGTTCACGACGTCAGCCTCGGCGACGTAGAGCTTGTCGAAGAAGGCCTGGTTCGCGATCCGGCGCAGCGAGTCATCGATACTGGTGTAGATAGCGTGGCAGTCCTTCGCTAGGGCTAGGCAGTCGTCCAGATGTGCCTGGGCTTGTTCGTACTCAGTGGCCCCGGCCTCGATCTGTGCTTCTAGGAACGCAATGCGCTTGCTGATCCTGTCCTGCTCGGTCTTCAGTAGGTCCAGAGGCACAGCCCCGGCGTAGTGAGCCTGGAGCAGCTTGGTCCGTTCATCCAGCAGGTCATCACGTTCACGCTGGTATGCCTGACGTTCCTGCTTGCTGGTGGCGCTGAGCCGGTCGAACTCTGCGGTGATCAGTTCACGCAAGGCGGTGATCACGGGCTCAGGTATCTGCACCCGCCGGTAGTAGTCCTCCACCGCGCGTTCCACATCGGGGATGAACATGGACTTCTGTTCACAGTTGGTCCGCTTGGAGTGCCGGCCAGCACAGATGAAGTACGGGTAGATCATCCCTCGCCGACTGCGGGCCTTGGTCACGATCAGCCGGGAGCCGCACTGACCACAAAAGACCGAGCCCTTCAAGTAGTGCTCGTGGGATTGGGTCTTCTCCCCTGATGTCTGCTTGGCATGAAGCACGGTCTGGACCCGGTACCAGATTTCAGGACTCACCAGCGGCTCATGCAGACCGTCGTAGGTTGCCCCACGGAAGACCACATTGCCCTTGTAGTAGGGATTGGCCAGCATCTTCTGGATCGTGGACAGTCCCAGTGCCTTCGATGGTCGCTTCGGGGTGGGTGCTGTGGTCAGGCCGCGGTCAATGAGTTCATCGCGCAGTGTGCCAGTGGAGTAGTTACCGGTGGCGTATGCCTCGAAGGCCCACTTCACCAGGGCAGCCCGGTCAGGATCAGGCTCCACGATGCGGCGTTCGCGCCCGAGTTCGTCGCGGATAGTGGTGTTGAGGTAGCCGATAGGTGCCCGGCCGTTGGTCCCGCCGGTGACGGCCTTCTGGCTCATGCCCTTGGAGACTTCATTGGCCAGGTTCCGGGAGTAGAACTCCGCAATCGAGGACATGATGCCGTGCAGCAACATCCCCGAGGGCGTCTCGTCGATGTTCTCGGTTGCCGAGACCAGCAGAACACCGGCTTCCTGCAACGCCAGATGGATAGCGACATCGTCAGAGCGGTTCCGCGCCAGACGATCCACCTTGTGCACGATGCAGTAGGCCACCTGATGAGCTTTGATGTACTCGATCATCCGCATCAGCTCGGGCCGGTCGGCCTTGCGGGCGGACTCACCGGCATCCACGAACTCTTCTACGATGATGGCGTTCAGATCGCGGGCCTTGCGTAGGTTGGCTTCCCGCTGAGCCGGGATCGAGAACCCCTCATCCCGGCCGCCCTTGGAGGCTTGCTCCTTGGTGGAGACTCGCAGGTAAGAGACCGCGAGGGTGGTGGTCTCGCCTACCCGGTCCAGGCTGGGATGGTCTGACGCATGTGTGGCTGTCATAGGTCGTGTTTCCTTCCCCGTTACGGGCGGGGCCAACACGAGCAGCACCATGAGATGCCACTGGTGCGGTGCGACTCGTAAACGGGAAACACGACATCAACAGGCTGGGTGGAGCCTGCCGAAGTAAGCCCTATGGGCCAGACATGACTGCGCACCGACAGCCGAACCGTGTCCGGCTGCTGGCTTCTTACATGTCAGATTCTACTCCGGGCTCCGGTCCGCATCTACTGCGATGTCGGAGTCATCGCCGGTCTGCTGGTCAGTGTCGGTAGGGCGGGCACGGTCCAGGGCCATGCCGATGAACACTTGGGCCAGCCGGTGCAGGTCCGGGGCCTCCTGCGGCTGGGCCTCCACCCGCAGGTCCCGCATCCGGTCAGGCAGGCGGTCCGAGGCCTGGCTCATCACAGGCCTCCCGCCTGGTCATCGAGGCGGCGGAAGAACTCGTCTTCGGCTCGTCGTCGCTCTGCGACTTGGGCCATGACGAAGTCCGCGAACTCGCTTTCGCGGTTTTCGATGGTGAGGTCTTCTACCGGTGGGGCGGGGTCTTCTCCGGGCCAGGAGGTCTGTCGGGTGGGTCGGTCCCTGTCTAGCCGTGTGCCGGAGGCTGCGACCCACTCGCGTAGCCGGGCTCTGGCGTCGGCGAAGTCCCGGTGCCAGCCAATTGGGGCTGAGGCGTTCTGTTCGGGGTCGTAGGCTCCGAGCCAGTGCAGGTGTAGGGCGGAGAGTTCCCAGAGCAGTTCGGGGTGGTGGTGCCAGAACGGTGGGATCACACTGGCTGGCAGCCCGTAGGTCCGCCGTAGCCAGTGGACCCATTTGTTCAGTTCCAGCCATTCGGCTTCCAGGTCCTCGGCGGAGAGCAGGTTCCAGTTGATCGGTTTCGGCGGTTCAGGAAGGTCACCGCCGGGGTCGAACCCTGGCTCGAAGCCTGGGTCCGGTTCGTCATAGGCCGTGTCATAGGTGTCGTGGGCCAGGTAGTCCTCCGGCCCCGGGTTGTGTGGGGTGTGCTGGTTCATGGCTCTGGCTCCTGGCCGGTTTCAGAGGCTGAGGTTGGGCGGTTCGGACTGCGGGCTCTGCCGCTGGGGTGCCTCGAACCCGGCGGCCTCGCGTTCGACACTGCGGCGGGGTGTGCGGTCCACCTCGTAGCGGGTGCGGGCCATGTCATGACCGATCCGGCGGGCCACGAATTCCTCACCGGGAGCGGTTAGCCCGTTGGCGTCGGTGTACTCGTATTCGCGCACGTAGCCTTCGGCGATGATCTTGTCGCCCTTGGCCAGGCGTTCATGGCCCTGTTCGGCGGCGGCTTTGAAGGCCACCAGGTTGTGGAAGGTGGTGTCCTTCTGTGTGAACGACCCATCGGCTTCGCGCTGGTAGTGTTCCTTGCCGACCTTGACGAACAGGCGTGGGTCACCGTTTTCGGTGTAGCTCAGCTGCGGTGCTGAGGCGATGAAACCGGAGAATGACTGTTGGGTATGGATCGCCATGACCAGGGCTCCTTATCTGTCACGGCCACCGCCTGGTGCAGGTGGCCTCTGCCAGACAGGTGCACCCCGCCACCCGAGATGCTGTCGTAGCGCAGCTAGGGGCGTGGGTGGTGTTGGAGCATGGCTTCGATCTGTTTCCGGTCGGCCTTCAACTCAGTGGCCTCTGGTCGTTCGGTCCAGCGGCGCAGGTCGGTGATGATCGGCGGTGCGGTCCGCAGCAGGGTGATCCCGGTGCCGAAGGGCAGAGTCCTGATCCGGTCTGGTGGCAGTACCGAGACACGGCGGACGGATCGCTGGTTGGAGCGTGTGCCGTGGTCCCCGATGGTGGTCGAATCGGTGTACTCGTCACGTTCTCCGATGAGGGTGGAGAGGTCTTGGAGGTCCCGGGAGTTCGATGCCCCACCGAGGATGATTTTGACGATCGCGGCATCCCAGATCGCCCCGGCCTGGTTCTCTGACCACTTCTCCCGCGCCTGCGCCAGCGACTGAAGTACCGGCAGGGTCGTGATCCCGGTGCCGCCGCCTTCAGCCATCAACGTCGGCAGGCTGGGCAGGGGTGCGAGGTTGCCGATTTCATCCAGCGCCAACAACAGCGGCGGGTCGAGCCGTGCTCCTGGTGATCGGGCGGCCATACGCCGGGCTGTTTCGACCAGGTCTTCCACGAACGCCGCCACCAGGGAGGCTGAGGCTCCGGCGCCTGCGCCGGTGGCCAACAGGAACAGGCTGCCCCGGTCGCCGAGGAACTGTTCGGGGTCGAAGTCCTCCCCAGCCCTGGGTGAGACCGCATCCAACACCCGAGGATCAGCCAACGCTGACAGGGCCAGGGAGACGCCCTGCCAGATGGAATCCCGGGTCTTCGGGTCAGCTTCCAGCATCGAGGCCAGCGAGTCATCCCATCCGGTCGCCGCCCTCGGGGTGCTGGACAAGATGGTGACCGCCTCGGCGGCAGCTGAGGGGTCCAGAGTCCAGCGAAACAACTCAGCCGGTGACCGATGATCCAACGCCGCCGCATGGAGGAGGGATTGGAGGGCGGTGCGGGTCTTACCTTCCCAGAACCCACCGGATTCGACCCCTCCAGCGGACATGCCAGTCGCTGAAGCCAGGCCGGTAGCCCGGATCATCGCCGTCAGCGGGTCCTCACACCCCCGGATAGGTGACCAGCGCATCCCAGCCGGGATGCCCTCTCCCAGGTGTTGGGGGTCGAAGACCGCCACCGGGCCGATCTTCTCCCTCGCCCGCAACGTAGCGGTGAGGTTATCCGGCCGGGTAGACGTCGTCACCACCGCGCCGGGTGCATCCAGAATCGCGTTGATGACCACATGCAGGCCCTTGCCGGATCGGGGTGGGCCGATCAGCAAGAACGAGTCTTCTACGGAGGCCCACACCTGCTTGCCCGCAGAGGTCCCCAGCAGATAACCCACATCCTCGACGTGCGGCTTCACCAGAGAAGGCCGCAGTGTCCCTGCCCGCCGCAACAGGGCCTTGGAAGTGGCGACTTTGGCAATATCGGCACTGGTGGCGGTGCCTGCCAGCCGATGCGGGTCATTCTGTTTCTGCTGGCCCCAGCGGCGCACCCGAACCCACACCCAGGCACCGACCCCGGCCAGCCCGGCGAGCATCACCCCACTGGTTACCCAGTAGGCCACCGGATGCAGCCCCTCAGCTGCCAGCGCGGCGGAAGGATCACCAGGGCTGAACAGAACCCCCAGTCCGGCAGCCGGGCCAGCCTCCGGCAGGGATGCGCCGGTGACCCAAGCGGCGACAGTGCCAGCAACACGCAGGATCAACGCCACACCCGCCGTCACCATCAGCAGGATGATCAGGGCGTTAGTGACCTCATCACCCATACCCCCGGCTTGGCGAGACCCCGGAGTGATGCCCCGGGTCATGGCAGCCGCCTCACCAGTGTGGTCCCCGAAGACCGGCCAAAGACCAGCACCTCAACACCAGCCCGCAGATTCGCCTTCTGCCGCCGGGTCAGACGGGCCTCGACCTCCCCGTCCTCATTGGCGGTGGTCTCGGTGACTACCGCAGCGATAGCCACGTCCTCACCGGGCACGAACCCCTCACCCGAGACCGTAGCCTGCTTCCCGCTGGGCTTAGACCGTGCCGACTCTGGCTGTTCCTGCTCGGGGTCAGGCTCGGCCTGGGTGCGGCGGCGCGCGCGGATAATGTCAGTAAAAGTGGACCCGTCGGTTTCGTGGACCTCGATCCGCACCGTCCGAGTCCGGTCCCCAGTGACCGTGTCCAGAAGCTCACCGAACCGGGCACGAGACCATGCCCCGTCTTCGGGTGCGGGGAAGTCCTCGCCATCCACGGTGACCGCCAGGGTCCCGGTGGGTTCGGCGACGGTGATGACCACATGAGGCAGCACCGCCGGAACATCCGACTCCTGGTCTAACGGCTTGGTCTTCTTGGTTCGGCGCGAAGGGTGTCTGGTGTTGTCGTGGCTCATGCCAACCAGGTGCGCCTGCAACCTCCCGCGTACTGAAGGTAGCCTTCTGGTTAGGTCACTACTTGCTGACTAGTCATCGTTCGCTGTATGGTCATTGCATGCTGACTATTGCTTCTCGTCTTGATGTGATGAACCGGCTGGGCCGCGCTATGGCCGACCCCACCCGGTCCCGGATTCTGCTGGCCCTGCTGGATGCTCCCGGCTATCCAGCCAAGCTTGCCCGTGACCTGGAGCTGACGCGGACGAACGTGTCGAATCATCTGGCGTGCTTGCGGGATTGCGGGATCGTGGTGGCTGAGCCGGAGGGCCGCCAGACCCGCTATGAGATCGCTGACCCTCACCTGTCAAGGGCGCTGAACGCCTTGGTGGAGACCACCCTGGCAGTCGATGAGGGTGCGGAGTGTCTTGACCCGGTGTGCCCGGAGGGGTGCTGCGCTGGCGGAGAGCAGGTGCAGCGATGAGCGTGGATGCCTGCGGGTGTGCTTCCCCCCGTGAGGACACGGCTTCTGCCGAGACCACTAAAGAACCTCGGTGGTGGGGGGATCGTCGTGTCCTGATTCCGCTGGGCTCGGGGCTGTTGCTGGGCACCGGGTGGGTGTTGGAGTGGTCTGGACTGGCTGACCAGGCCCCGCTTTCGACTGTGACGCTGGCGGTGTTCTGGGTCAGCCTGTTGTTCGGGGCGTCTCAGTTCGTTCCTGGCGCTTTGCGGGCGCTGGTGGTGCGTCGCCGCCTGGGGATCGGATTGTTGATGACGATCAGCGCCACTGGAGCGGTTGCACTGGGTTACATCGAAGAAGCCGCAGCCCTGGCCTTTCTCTATTCCATTGCAGAGGCTTTGGAAGATCGGGCGATGGACAAAGCCCGCTCCGGGCTGCGTTCTCTGCTGAACCTGCTGCCAGCCAGCGCCACCATCGTTGACGAGGCTGGCGATCAGCGGCAGGTCCCTGCCTCTACTCTGGTGCCGGGTCAGCTGATCCGGGTTGCAGCTGGGGAGCGCCTAGCCACGGACGGTGTGGTCCGTACCGGGCGTTCGGCCCTGGATACTTCAGCGATCACTGGTGAGTCGATTCCGGTGGAGGCTGGCCCTGGTGATGAGGTGTTGGCCGGGTCGATCAATACCACCGGGGTTTTAGAGATCGAAGCCACGGCACCAGGCTCAGACAACTCCCTGACCACAGTGGTCCAGTTGGTCGAGCAGGCTCAGGCGGAGAAGGGTGAACGTGCTCGGCTGGCTGATCGGATCGCCCGTCCCCTGGTGCCCGGTGTGCTCCTGCTGGCGATTCTGATCGCGGCGCTGGGTTCACTCTTTGGGGACCCCATGGAGTGGGTCACCCGAGCGATCATCGTTCTGGTGGCCGCCTCACCATGTGCGTTGGCGATCTCGGTACCGATCACCGTGGTCTCTGCCATCGGCGGCGGCAGCAAGCACGGGGTGATCGTCAAGTCCGGTGCAGCTTTCGAGCAACTGGGATCAGTAGGCCACGTGGCCTTCGATAAGACAGGCACACTGACCCGTAACCGCCCCACCGTCAATGCCGTGTTGACTGTCCCCGGGTATACCGAGCAGCAGGTGCTGGACTGGGCGGCAGCACTGGAAGCTCACAGTACGCACCCCCTTGCGGCAGCTATTACCCATGCGACAGCTGGTGTCCCGAAGGCCACCGAAATCACTGAGCACCCCGGACAGGGCATCACCGGAGTTATCGGGGCCAGCCGGATCGCTGTGGGCAGTCCCCGGTGGCTTGATGCCGGGCCGCTGGCCGAAGAGGTCACAGAACTGGAACGGCAAGGCAACACCGTTGTGATCACCCACCACAACGGGGAAGCAGTCGGGGCTGTCGGTGTGCGGGACGAACTGCGTGAAGAAGCCGTAGAAGCGATCCAGCAGCTTGCCCGTGCCGGGGTCAAGGTCACCATGCTCACCGGCGACAACACACGCACCGCCCATGCTCTAGCGGCTGAAGCCGGGATCACGGATGTACGTGCAGAACTCCGCCCAGAAGACAAAGCCGCCGCCATCACCGAACTGCGGGCAGGTAACCGGGTGGCAATGATTGGTGACGGCATCAACGACGCCCCAGCATTGGCCGCCGCAGATATAGGTATCGCCATGGGAGCCACTGGCTCCGACGCCGCTGTGGAATCAGCCGATGTGGCCTTCACCGGCGAAGACATCCGCCTGATCCCTCAAGCCCTGGCACACGCCCGGCGAGGACGGATGATCATCAACCAGAACATCATCCTCTCCTTGACCCTGATCGCGGTGTTACCGCTGTTGGCACTCTTCGGCGTGATCGGCCTGGCCGCCGTCGTCCTCGTCCACGAACTCGCTGAAGTCGTCATCATCCTTAACGGCCTGCGCGCGGCTCGCACCCGCAACTCTCGTGACCCCTCATCACGTCCTGTTGTCTCCGCCAAGGCAGGAGCAGGCTCGGACCATCAAGTACAGCCATGAGTCCAGCAACGTACGAACATCTCGATGTGGCAGTTATCGGTGCGGGCCAAGCGGGTCTTGCACTCGGGTACTACCTGGCCAAAGCAGGGATGAGCTTCCAGCTACTCGAGGCGACCGACAAAGTAGGCACCTCATGGGCACACCGCTGGGACTCTCTGCGCTTGTTCACCCCTGTGCAGTACAACTCGCTGCCTGGATTCGACTTCCCTGGTGAACCGGGGACACACCCTGGCAAAGATGAGGTGGCCGACTACCTAGCCACATATGCCCAACGGCACGCCCTACCCGTTCACCTCGACACCCGCGTGACGAGATTGAACGGAGCAGCAGGGGATTTTCGGCTGTGCTTCGCAAGCAGGGAGCCCCTGAGGGCGAGAGCTGTTGTCGTCGCTACAGGGGCTTTCGGGTCACCCTTCGTGCCCAGTCTGGCCAACGGGCTAGACCCGCAGGTCTTGCAGGTCCACTCCGAGGACTATCGGAACCCGAGTCAGCTACGCGGTGACAACGTCGCTGTCGTCGGGGGTGGAAACTCTGGCTTCCAAATCGCGTTGGAGCTCGCCAACCATGGGAAGAGAGTTTCCCTGTCCGAAGGTGCACGTCTGCGTAGCTTGCCGCAGCGTCTCCTAGGGCGTGATCTGTTCTGGTGGTTGACGACCACAGGTCTCATCGGCGCTGCTGGAAGTTCACACCTGGGTCATCGATTGCGGGCGAATGAGCCCATCATCGGGACCAGCCGTCGAAATCTCCGCAGGGCCGCGGTAAGTTTCCGACCAAGAACCGTGGAGGCACACGGATCGTCTCGCTTTCGAAGACGGCATGGATATCAAGGTAGACACAGTTGTATGGGCCACGGGATATCGACATGATGACACCTGGATCGAGATCCCCGGTGCGCTCAACGAAGACGGCGTCCTTACCAACCAAGACGGCGTCACTCCTGTAGAGGGGCTCTACACCTTGGGGCGGCCGTGGCAGCGCGACCGAGGGTCTTCATTGCTCGGCTATGTCCGCCGAGACGCTGAGAGGCTGGCCCATCGCCTCGTGCGACAGGCTTCGTAACGGCGACGTTCATTCGGCTACTGGTAGTTGCGAGGGTTGTAATTGACCGTCGGTGCAGGGTGGGATCAGCATCTTGACCTTCTAGTTGACTTGAAGGTTTACGCTGAGTCGTCGTCCCTAAGAGGCGACCCCGGGAGTCAAACCGCCATGCGCTGCGAGGAGAGCAACTAGATGAACCTGGTCGAGCGCCTGCAGAGCGTCTTCGTTGCAGCCGCCGCACTGACTGGCCTTGCCGTGGGGTTGCTGACTCCGGTCGGTGAGTTCGGCGAGTATGTGGTGATCCCGGTCCTGCTGGTGATGCTGGTGATGATTTTCGTGCAGATGGACGCCACCCAAGTCAGTGAAGTCCGCCGAGCGAAGTCCCTGGTGGTCGCCAGTCTGGTGCTGAACTACCTGTTCACCCCCGCTGTGGCCTGGGCACTGGGAGCCGGGCTGCTCGGTGACCAGCCGGACCTGCGGATCGGGCTACTGCTACTACTGGTGACGCCGTGTACTGACTGGTACCTGGTCTTCACCGCTGTGGCCAAGGGCCACACCGGGATCGCGGCCGCGTTGTTGCCGGTGAACCTGGTGCTGCAACTATTGTTGTTGCCGGTCTATGTGCTGCTGCTCGGCGGTGAGGCCGCTATGATTGATCCTGGCACGCTGGCTGAGGCGGTGCTGCTGATGCTACTCACCCCGCTGATGGCTGCCTTCCTCATCCGCTGGATCACGCGCAGGACCAAGGGAACACAATGGCAGCAGGAGACGCTGAACCCGGCGGCTGGCCGGCTGGTGGTGCCGCTGCTGTGTCTGGCCGTGTTCGCGATGTTCGCCTGGCAGGCTCACACCGTGGCCGAGCATGGCACCGAACTTGTCTTGCTGCTGCCTGCTCTGGCCGGGTTCTTCATCATCCTGCCCCTGGTGGCTACCGTAGTCTCCAAGCTGATGGGGCTGCCCGGAGCCCAGCGGGTGACTCTGACGATGGTCACCACCGCCAGAAACTCACCGATCGCGTTGGGCATCGCTGTCGCTGCGTTCCCTGACCGGCCGCTGATCGCCGTGGCCCTGGTGGTCGGCCCGCTGATCGAACTGCCGGTCCTAGCCGTGCTGGCTCAAATCGTCCGTCATAAAGGGCCTGGGCTCCAGGGGTCCGCTGACCGGTGGATAGAAGGATGAGGATTTCAGAGGTCACAGCACGGACCGGGGTTCCAGCCACCACGCTGCGCTACTACGAAGACCTCGGTCTGATCACCTCCCAGCGTGGCCCCAACGGGTACCGGGACTACGACCAGACCGTGATTGAACAGTTGGAGTTCATCGCCACCGCCAAGAAGCTCGACCTGGGCCTTGAAGAAGTACGATGGCTCTCCCAAGTCACCGCCACCGGCACATGTACCGCAGTCAGAGAGAACCTGCGCCCAGTGCTTGCTGACCGGCTGGCTCACGTCGAAGAGAACATCCAACGGTTGACCCGCATGCGCGCCCTGATTACCGAAGAACTCGACCACGTAGTCTCCTGCCCCGACACCGACCAGCCGTGCAAATCAGAGTGCGCCTTCCAATCGCTGGCAAAGATGGGATAAGGAGGAAGTGCCGCAGCTGTTCATGACAGCCCAGGCCCCTCTAAATGTGGGGGCTTATCTCGTCTTGTTCCTGGGCGCATGTGGGTGAAGAACCCTTCGCGCAACTTCGTGGCCCGCACTGTGGCGGCCCACTTCTGTGCATAGCCCAGGAGTTGGTGTACGGCGTTCGACGGCACCACACCGTGGTCTGTGGTCACCCACGGATGGGAACCATCGGATCGTTGGTGTCGGGTTTGGGCTTTCCAGCTCCAGGAGGCTGGTAGTCGGTCGGGGTCTGACCAGTCGGTGTCGATGTAGCGTTCCTCGATGGCGAACCGCAGGTCCGTGCGCCCGTGGGGGTAGAGGACGTAGTGGCCGGCTCCGAAGGTCTCGGGATCTTCCTCCGCCAGGGTGATGTGCCGGGCGTAGTCCTGGGCGATCTGCTCTAACCCGTGGGTGAGGATGTCCATGTTCCGGGTGAGCCGCTGACGGTGTTCATCGACCATGGCGGGACCACCTGTCGGCTATGCGCCGCCGGTCATGCGGCCGGTGGTGTCGAAGGCAGTGAGTTCGTCGGGGTGGAGTTGGTGTTGGACGACGAAAGAGCGGTCCTTGATCCGCCACAGCCCCTGTCCGACCCCGAGGGTGGGGAGCAGTTTCTGTTCGGTGCCGGTCAGCCCCAGGGTCTGGGCGGTGGTGCCGAGTTGGTCAGATTCTTGCCGGTAGACGATCCGGGACTCTGCATTCGCCAACAGCGAGTTGGCGAGGGAACGCATGGCGGAGCCGGCGTCGCCGACGTTGTCCAGGTCGGTGAGCTTATGGAAGACCAGCAGGTTGGCGATTCCGTAGTGGCGGGCTAGCCGCCAGTGGGCATCCATGCGCCGCAGCAGGGCGGGGTGGGACATTAGTCGCCAGGCTTCGTCGTAGACCACCCACCGTTGGCCCCCGTTGGGGTCTAGCAGGGCTGATTCCATCCACGCTGAGGCACAGGTCATCAACACGGAGATGAGAGTGCTGTTCTCGGTAACACGGGAAAGGTCGAGGCTGATCATCGGCAGGGAGGGGTCGAACTCGACGGTGGAGGGGCCGTCGAAGAGACCCCCGAGGTCGCCGGCGACCAGGCGGCGCATCGCGTGTCCGACCAGCCTGCCGTCTTCTGCGAGGCGGCCGGTGGGGTCATCGGAGGGGTCGAGGATGCGGTCTACGACCATGGGCAGGATCGGCACTTGGTTCTCTGCCACGGTCTGGGTCAGGGCCAGGTCGATGGCGGTGTGTTCCAACGGAGTCAGCCCCCGGGCCAGCACGGTCTCTGCCAGCGCGCCGAGCAGGCTGCGCCGACGCGAAGCCACGGTGGTCGCCCACTCTGCGTCTGAGAGTCCGCTGGGGCGGTGGCCTTCATCCAGGGGGTTGAGCCGGTTGGCCAGTCCTGCCCCGAGGGCGATGGCCCGGCCGCCTACTGCCTCGGCGACTGGGGTGTGTTCACCTTTCGGGTCGCCGGGGACGTAGACCCTGCGTCCGAATGGCAGGCTGCGGGTGTAGAGGGATTTGGCGAGGCTGGATTTGCCGGAGCCGACGATGCCTGCCAGCACGATGTTCGGTGCGGTGATGATCCCGCGTTGGTAGAGCACCCAGGGGTCATAGACGAAGCTGGCCCCGGAGTAGAGGTCCTGGCCGATGAACATCCCATCAGCCCCCAGCCCGCCTTCGGCGAGGAAGGGGTATGCCCCGGCCAGGGTGGCGCTGGTGTCCTGATGCCGCGGCAACCGAAACCTACCGGGATTCCGCAACGCCGCAGGGCCGGGTTCACCGGCGTCGGGCAGGTACTGCCGTNAAGCCTCGATCCACCGAGGTTCACTCTGCTGGGTCTGTGAGGCATTGAGGATCACGGACGGTGCCGGTGGGCATGGGGAGGTCTCCCGGGCTTGCATCCGGTCTCCTCCACTTCGATATTCCCGGGTTTCCTTGGTCCCGGTGTGAGTGCCCTATGGGGGCTGGCTGGTCAGGTGCTCGCTGCTGCTGGTGGCGGTCCCAGTGCTGTGACCCAGAGCTTGGTGAAGGCTTCTGACCATTTCCATTGAGTGGGCAGGTGCAGGATCAGTCGCCGTGCGTGGTGAGCGATCCGGGCGGGGATGCTGATGATTCTGCTCCTGAGGCTCAGTGCTCGCATGCGGGCCATGGCTCCACCGATCTTCGCTGCCAGCGCCCGCAGGAGGTTGTGTGCGATCACGGCGGTGACCAGCCAGGCGGCGTTTGCTTGGAACCTGCCGGAAGGCATATGCGCCAACGGCCCGGCTTTGAGTTCGGCGTTGACTTGCTCGATCACTGCGTGGCCGCGGTGCATCCGGTCAGCAGCAGCAGTATCGAGGAGGCTGGCATCGATGGTGGTGAAGGGTCGACCAGCGGCGCCCTGTCCCCGTTGCCGGGGGTGGGTTTCCGCTGGCCGCCCACCGAACCGGACGTGCCCATTCCTGAGCATCCGGCTCTCCATTTGATTCATGCCGTTGCGGTGTCGGTCCAGGGTGTCGGAATACGACTTCCGCGATACCGGTACCGGGTAATCAGGATCGCGCGGGGACGGAATAGCTCGATCCCGTCGGCGCGGATCTCCCACCCGGGAAGGTAGCGGCGTTTCACGGTGCGCGCGCTGAGCTTGGGGTGTCGTTTCCGCAACCATCCGTAGATCCGCCAGAACATGTAGTGATCGACGTATCCGAAGGTGCGGTTGGAGACCCCGTGCTGNTGCCCTGCGTTCAGCCCGCTCAGCCTCGGCCTTTTGTCGGAGGGCGTGTTTCTCGGCTTGGCGCTGCTGGGCACGTAGACGGGCTGCGGCTTCCCGGCGCTGTTTGCGTAGGCGACGACGCTCAGCAGCTGGGGCCACCAGCACTGAGGTATGCAGTCTCTCCTGGTCGGGGTCCGGGCTCATCGAGACAGTCCCCGAGTGGTGCTTGTGCTGGTGGGCCGATTCTGGCTGGCGTACCAGTCCCTCCGAGCTTGGGCTTGAGCTTGCTGCTGCTTCGTCGCAGAACCCAGCCGCCCCACAGCGTCCTGACTGGTGGCCCGGCGCCCACCTGCGTTGTTCGCATAGGTGGTCCCTGCTGCGGCGGCACCGGCTGGCGCGCGTCCCGGTCCGGCGAGGCTGCGCCCACCTGCCGCGGCGTATGCCAGCCCGTTGCGGCGCGGGGAGGGCTCCGCTGGTAGTGGGTCTTCCGGGGCGGGGATGGACCGGTAGAGGGCGACGTGGCCCATCTGCTGGTTATACGAGATGGTGTAGTCCCCCTCGGTGATCAGCTTGTCCCCGTCCGCAGCTGGTGGCTGGTCGTAGACGTAGCCGTTCTCCATCGCCGCGTCCGTGGTTTCTTGGCCGGTGTCCCACTGGGCAAGGTGGGTGATACCGGCTTGGGCTCCGTCTTCGTCAATGAGGTCCAGCACCCCATCGGCCTGACCACGGTCGAGGAAGACCACGTTGACCCACCGCCGGGCCGTCTCCTGGGTCATAGGGGTGTGTTCGGTCTGGGGGTGCCAGGCGATGCGCCCGGAATGCTGCGAGGCCTTATCCAACCGGGCATGGACTTGATCGAGCAGGGTGCCGGCTTGGTGGAGTTCATCGGCAGCAGCCAGCGCCTGGTGTGCCCCATTGAGGTGGTTGCCCTCATCGTCGTGAGCCAGTCCCCGGTGGTGCAGGTGGGCCTCGGAGAGTTGGTCGAGGACTTGGCGGAGGGAGCGGACTCCGCTGAGCAGTTCCCCTATCGTCGTATATGTCTCACCAGGGTCTTCGAAGCTCCGGGTGGCATGAGCCAGGCCGCGCAGGGCGTGGGATGCTTCCTCAGCATCGGCCTGGGGGTCATAGAAGGTGGGCATCGGGGGCCTCCTGGGTCAACGAGACAGCGGGGGTCGTTGACCAGGTGCGCCACAGCCACCACCGAGAAGTTCAGCCGCCGGTGGTTGTGGTTAGAGGCGGCGGCACAGTGGTAGGGCTGCGGCGGTGAAGGCGGCTGCTTGTTGGCCCACGAGTAGGCGGGTTTCGCAGGAGGCTTGGATGGCTGCTTGTTCGATGGCTGCAATGTTGGCGTCGAGTTCCTCCACGGTGGGTGCGGTGACTGAGATGAGTCCGGTGTAGCGGAGGACTCCGTGGCCGGCGGTGAGGTCTGCTTCTTGTTGGAGGACGTCGTCGAACTCGGCGGTGTGGGCGGCGTCTTCGATCTGTCCGATTTTGGCCCGGTGGGCCTGGTCGCTGATGTGCTCGACTTTCTTCTTGCGGATGTCTCTGGCGGCTTGGTCGGAGCGCATCGGGGTACACAGCAGGCTGAATGAGCGTTGGATACCGGTGGAGAGTAACACCGGTGAGAGGAATCCGGGGTGGACCATCGAGCGGGGCCACTCCGAAATCCAGAGCACTGCGTGGTGGGCGGAGTCGGTGCGCAGCCGGGACCAAGTCTCGTTGACGGCCACTGGCCCGGCGGTGGCCAGGCTTTGGCCCAGTTCGCCGTGGCGTTGGAGGACGGGGGCGATGGCGGGGTCGTAGGCCGAGCGGAGGATCACCGCGATCTCACCCGGTGTCAGCCACCCGGAGGGGGTGAGGTCGGCGGTGCGCAGCGCGGTGGTCAGGGTGTTCATTTCTTGGCGCAGTACACCTGCAGCGCCTCGGATGCCGCCGCCGGCGGTGCGTATTTGCCGGGCGGCGGCCTTCATATCCAGCGAGAGGCTGATGGTGGTGGCGTGGCGTTCCCCGGCCGGTCCGGCCCGGTCAATCAGCTCGGCGTAGGTCTCAGCAGCCCAGGACCCGTCGTCGGTGCCGTGTTTGGCCCACCACTCGGCTAGCCCGGTCCCGGAGTCCGGGAGGGTGCGTTCTAAGACTTGGAGGGTGGCGACCCGGCCGGAGCGGCACACGGTAGCCAGCACTCGGCCCCAGGCGGTGACTCGGCGTTGCTGCTCGGCAGGGTCCAGCAGTACGAAGGCGGGGTGGGAGACCTCGGTGACCACGGTTAGGGTGTTTGCGGTGGGGTCGTGGATCATCCCGGCCCCTGTCTCGGGGTCGGTGTATTCCCGCAGCCGGGCCATATCCCCAGGCAACGCCAGGGTCCCTTCAGGCCGGGGTGTGGTGATGCGGCGGCGGTACAACAACTGTCCGCCGGTGGTTCGCCAGACCCACCAGAAGCACACCGGTAGCCACTCCACCACCGGGCGTCCTGCAACGGGGATCCACGTCAGCGCGGCGGCGAGAACCCAGATGGGGGTGGTGTAGGCCAGCAGGATGCCGCCCCCGGCGTAGAGGGCACCCACCAGGGACAGCCCACCGATACCGAGGGTGATCAGCTGGGTCAAGGAGAGGCCGAGCAGGATGCCGCGGCGGGTCAGCCGGGAGAACTTCACCGGCACCAACTCCACCGACGAACCCGCCGATGTTGTCTCGCTAGGCATGCTCCCTTTCACCCCTTCCTTCGCTTATGCACATTGGCAGTCGGGTCCTGGGGTGCCGGTGGGTCAGCCTGCGGTGCCCGTGGTGGTGGCGGGTCGGCAGGCTGGCGCGGGGGCTTCGGCGCAGGCTGCCCGTTCCCACCACCTCGGGGTGTTTGGTCGGAGGGGCCACCGGATGGTCTGGGTTGCTGGCCCTCCTGCCCCGGGCGCTGTCCGCCACGGGTACTGGTGTCCGCGGCGTCGGCGGCGGTCTCTGCCTGGTTGCCGAGGGCCTGGCCTGCTTTGGGTCCAGCGGTCGCGGAGTCTTTGGCGACTTTGGCCCCGATCACCGCCGCAGCAGCAGGACCCCCAGCCGCTGCGCCACCGCCTGCACCAGCACCAGCAGTTCCGCCGCCGGTAGCGGTGGTGCCTGATCCGGCGGTGGCACCAGGTCCACCTGGCCCACTGGGCGGCGGGCCGCTGCTGGGTTTTCCTGACGTGGGTTTCTGCCCACCTGGGCCACCACTGGCGGGGTCACTGTTGCCGTCGAGGACTTTCTTCGGCCCCTCGCCCTGGGGCTTGTTCGGGGTCGGCACCGGACGGTTCAAGGACTGTTTGGCTTCCTGCTCAGCCCCGATGGAGTGGTACATGTCCACTCCGACGAAGGAGAGGAACCGGTAGGTCATATACGGGGCGAAGGCGGCCATCAACATCAGCACCACCCCGGCCAGCGGATCACTGACCGAGGCCAGGTCCGCTTCGATGGGTGCGGAGACTTGGGTGATGGCCACCAAGAACATGACCGTCAGCACGAGTTTGGACACGGCCAGGGCGATGACGAACATCGCCCATTTGCCGATCCAGCCTTTGCTGGCATCCCAGGAGGCCCCAGCAAACGCCAACGGCGCAAGGACGACAGCGACGAGGATGAGGGCTTTGCGGACCAGCAGGGAGAGCCAGACGATCGCTGCGGCAGAGATGGCCAGTCCTGCCATGAAGATGGTGATGATCGCACCCACACCCGGGGCGGCAATATTGATCGCGGTCAGTCCTGCGGCCAGGGCGGCGATCTTGTTACCCATGGATTCGGTGGTTTCCCCGGCGGCCTGGATGATCCCCAAACTCAGCTGATCCACGACTTCCAGCAGCAGGGCGGTCAGGGTGACCGCGATGAAGGAACCGAGCACGGATTTCGCTAATCCGAGGGCGGCTCTGGTGAGGGCGCCGGGGTCGCGGCGGATCAGGCCGGTGATCAGTTGCAGGCAGAAGAACAGCAACATCACGAAGACCGCGATGCCGAAGACGATGTTGTAGACCCCCAGGTACTCCTCACTGGTGACATCAACCAAGGTGGTGGTATCGAACACCGCCCAGACGGCTTCAAAGAGCCAGCCGGCGGCAGCACCCATGGCTTGGGCTAGCCAGTCGAATGGGGCTGAGATGAGGCTGGCGGCTGCTTCGCCTGCGGTATCGCAGACGTTGGAGATGACGGGAACATCGCACAGGCCCACCGCACATCACTCCTTCACAAACAAAGGGGGCTGGGAGACGGTGGGGTTAGACCTGTTGGCCGACGTTCCAGAAGAAGTTGATCAGTGTGACGCTGGCTCCGCAGATGATCGCGGCCCCGCAGGAGACCAGCACGCCGATCTTGCCTCGGCCTGCCAGGTGGGGGTTGGAGCTGTTGGCTCCGAAGCCCCACACGATCGCTGAAATAATCAAGGCCAGCACGGAGAGCACCAGGCCGATGGTCATGACCGCCCCGACGATGGTGCGCAGCTGGCTGATACCCGGCAGCCCGGATTCGTTCGGGCTGATGTCGATCTGAGCCACCACCACCGGATCAGCCACCGGGGTGGGAGTGGCGAGTGTGGCGGTGTGGATGGCCTCAGAGAGTGTGATGAGAGTGTCCACGACAACTGCTCCTTCAGATGAGAAACGAGTGGGTCGTGAAGGAGGTGCACACCCCATCCCCGCCCTGCTTGGACCGGGCCGGGGCAAGGATGGTTAGAGATGCCCGCCGAGGTCGATCAGCCAGTTCATCCAGGTCATCGCCCCACCGGCGAGGATCGCCGCCCCGAGGCAGACCAGCACCCCGGTCCTGCCTTTGGCTGCGGAGGCTTGGTTGCCGTGTGAAGACGCGACACCCCAGATGATCGCGGAGACAATGATCATCAACACTGCGACCACCAGCACAAAGGTCAGCAAAGCCCCGACCACCTCACGCAGCTCAGCGATCCCGGAAAGGCCCTCAAAATCGGGAAAGACGCTCATGACGGGCTTCCGCCGACGGACGGTTTACGCCGCCTAGGAGTTTTTGCCTTTTCCATAGCTACTAGGTGCTCTACTGGACCTCACGCCGATCGCGGCCTCATGGGTCGGTGTGTACAGGTAGTAGACTTCTACAAGCCGTAGAACTTATTGGGCTACTGCCCGAACTGATGCCGTGGAGGTAGTCGCATGGGCCGAAGGGAGACTCGGCATGATTCCGAACTTCACGGGCCATGGCGGGTGATCCGAGGCATAGTTCTTGGTCTTGTTGCTGTAGCTTCCACCGCTATAGCTCATTACGCAGTCACGGGACACGTGCCGCCTGTCACTACCATTTTGTTGGCTCTTGCGATTACAAGTCCGGTTTGCGTAGCCCTCTCTCGCCTTCCCTGCAGCCGACTTCGCTTGGCTGGGGCGGTGCTACTCGGTCAATCAACGCTTCACCTGCTCTTTGGAGACACGAGGGCAACAGTCGGGGACCATCACCATCAGTTTCTGCTGCATACGGAACCCGGCGCTCTGTTCACTCACATCATTGCGTTGTCAGTTACTTACGCTGCGGTGCGAAAAGGGGACCAGGTAGCCCGTGTCCTCCAGCAGATACTTAGGCTGGCTTTCCTCAGCCCGTTTCCAGAAGTCAACACGACGCGATGTTATCCGAGTCATGTCCCGGCGGTAACTGCTGCGTGGGTTCCATTTGAGTCTCGACCTGGCGATAACCCTAATCCTTTACGAGGCCCGCCGAAGCCCCTCTGCTCGTTACCTCGGTGACACCTGGCGAAGTCTTAGTAGGACAGGCCCGTCACCGCATCGTGCGACCCCGATCGCTAACGCGCTGAACCACGCGCTCTAGCCTCCTTTGAACTCTACCGCCGTCCTACATCGCGCAAGGAACCACCCCGTGAAATCAACCTCAGATACCGTAGTCTCAGACCACAATCCCACTTCCTCAACATACGGACCGCTGAAACGTGGGCTACTAGGAATCGGAGCATTCCTCTCCGCCTCCGTGGTGGCGCAACTTTCCTCTATTGCGCCAGCGGTGGCCCATGATGTGCTGCTCTCCTCGACCCCAGAGCCGGACCAGGTTGTGAGTGAGCCTCTCCACGCAGTGGAGCTGGAATTCTCTGGCTCCGGCTTGATTGCCAGTGAATCTATTAACAACGTGATCCAGGTAGTGGACTCCGACGGGGAGAACTGGGCCGGCAATGTTGAGGTCGACGGCCCGACCGCTACTGCTGAGCTAGATGACGAGTTGCCCGATGGCTCTTACGAAGTCGTCTATCGGGTCGCCTATTCGGATGGTCATGTTGAAGAAGAGTCGTTCGACTTCGAGATGCGTGCGAATCTAGAGAACCCTGTAGAAGACGCGCAGGAGGACCAGCAAGATAGCGGTGCCACTACTGATGAAGAACCGGAACCTACTGATCAAGCTCCGATGCAGGAGGTCCCGAGCGACGAGGACCGAACTACATCCGACGAGCCTGAGTCGACGTCGGTGTGGCCGGTCTTTGCAGTGATTGCCGCGGTGCTCGCTGCCGGTGTTGTGACCGTGCTGGAGCGTCGCCGGGCAAGAAGTAAAAAAGCGGATGATTCCATTCGTGAAGACCCCAGACCGTGATCCACTGACAGATAGGACGGTCGAGGGATATGTCTGACGCCAGCAACCACTCTAAACACTCGAAACTAAGAAACTTCGCGCGGCCTTGGATTGTTAGCGCAATCCCACTTGCGGGCTTGCTCGCTCTTATCACTGCCGGAGTAACCACCGGAGTTGGTGAATCCACTCAACTCTCCGATCCTGGGGCAGCAACTCGATGGGGACTTTCTATCGCGCGATTTGTGCACTACTCAGCGATGGCGACCGCTGTCAGTGCTGCGCTATTCGCTGCAGCAATCCTCCCTATGAGGGGGAAACTCGCGACAGGCTCATTTTCACAGCAAGTACGTGAGGAAGACGGGCTATCCCCACTTATGAAGAGTGCATTGCTCATTAGTGGGATTGCAGGCCTCGTCTGGACGGGAGCGGCACTTGCGGTCCTGGTCTACAGCTACTCACTTATCGCAGGCGAGCCACTTTCAGCCTCACGGGAGTTCTCCCGCGGCTTCTTCAATTATGTCCAGTCGGTAGAGACAGGCCAGGCCTGGATTGCAGTAGTGGCAATTTCAGCAACTTTTACTACGGGCCTCTTTGGTTTTCGCTCAAGAAAGGGAGTGCTCCTACTTGTACTGCTCGGACTTAGCGCGATCATCCCTATTGCGCTCGTCGGGCACTCCGCCTCTGCTGAGAACCACACGGAAGCGGTCACCTCTTTAGTTCTTCATATTTTGGGACTAACCCTGTGGGTGGGTGGCCTCTTTGTTCTACTCCTCCTTGGGCTGGCGCAATGGGTACAGAAACCACCAAGAAGCAGAAGAAGTGAGACCTGTCGTGAACTCGATCTAGTGATACGCCGCTATTCGAGAGTCGCGAGCGTCGGGCTCGCTCTCACCGTCGCTTCAGGGGTAATAAACGGCATGTTGAGGATAAGAAACGTTAGCGAACAGCTGACGTCTGAGTACGGCGTCATGCTCCTTGTCAAAACTGGTGCGACCGTACTTCTTGCTGGTATCGGCTTCGTTCTTCGACAGTGGGTGATTCCGCAGATACGGGGAGCCGATGATGACTCTAAGCACGGACCTGTGACCTGGCTGTGGCGACTCATATGGGTCGAGGCTCTCCTGATGGGTGCCATCATTGGCGTTAGTACTGTGCTTGCGCGAACCGCGCCGCCTAGTAATGAGCAAGAGTACATAGACGCCACGCCTGCTCTTATTCTTACCGGTTATGAGATGCCGCCTGACCCGGAGCTTACCCTTTGGGCGACCCTTTGGAGGCCGGTGGCATGACCCCCTAATTTCGGTCCACGAGTTATGAGAGTCGCACTAGCGCCCGGTGCTCCGGGC
>NZ_VAVZ01000044.1 GCF_005771525.1 Nesterenkonia salmonea
ACCGGGCAAAACTCAATGAGTCAACGACTCACACTTCCCGGGCATCTTGAGATGAGTCACCAGGATTCCCGCATTGACCCATCCAGAAACGCCAGTCTATCCGAGCTTGGGCCCGGTATCGCTGTCCGCTACTCCGCCGCTGCCGCTACCCGTCCCCACCACGGCTTTGACGGTACACAGGTTGAGGGTTCTGGAACTACGCGCCTTCTCTGCCCGGGGGCTGCGGCGGATTCGGACGAGCAGCGCACTATCCATCATGTCCGTCTTTCGAGTTCACCCTGTGCCGTCAGTTCGCTGCCAGCCTCTCGCGAGCCTAGGGCGCGTGTGGAGGAGACCCAACGGTTCTTAATGCGTGAGGCCCCCGACACCTTCACAGTGCCGGGGGCCTCACGGTTTGTACTGAAATTGATCAGGCGAGGATCTTAGTGACCTTGCCGGATCCAACGGTGCGTCCACCTTCACGGATGGCGAACCCAAGTCCGTCTTCCATAGCGATCGGCTGGATGAGCTCGACGGTCATCTCGGTGTTGTCACCGGGCATCACCATCTCAGTGCCCTCAGGCAGCTCGATCACACCGGTCACGTCAGTTGTACGGAAGTAGAACTGCGGACGGTAGTTGGTGTAGAAGGGGTTGTGACGGCCACCCTCGTCCTTGGACAAGATGTAGACGTTGGCCTCGAACTTGGTATGGGGGGTGATCGAGCCAGGGGCTGCCACCACCTGACCGCGCTCGACGTCGTCACGCTTCAGACCGCGAAGCAGCAGACCACAGTTCTCACCGGCCCAAGCCTCGTCGAGCTGCTTGTGGAACATCTCGATACCTGTGACGGTGGTCTTCTGCTTGTCACGGATGCCGAGAATCTCGACCTCGGAGTTGATCTTCAGAGTGCCACGCTCGGCGCGACCGGTAACGACTGTACCGCGGCCGGTGATCGTGAAGACATCCTCGATTGGCATGAGGAAAGGCTTGTCCTTGTCACGCTCCGGCTCCGGGATGAACTCATCGACTGAGTCCATGAGGTCTTCCACGGTCTTGACCCACTCGGCGTCGCCTTCAAGTGCCTTCAGGCCTGAAGTGCGGATCACGGGAGCGTTGTCGCCGTCGAACTCCTGATCGGAGAGCAGTTCACGAACTTCCATCTCGACCAGGTCGAGAAGCTCCTCGTCATCCACCATGTCGGACTTGTTCAGAGCCACCAGCAGGCTCGGAACGCCGACCTGGCGAGCCAGGAGAACGTGCTCGCGAGTCTGTGCCATTGGGCCGTCAGTAGCAGCAACCACGAGGATTGCGCCGTCCATCTGAGCGGCACCGGTGATCATGTTCTTCACATAGTCAGCGTGACCTGGAGCGTCGACGTGGGCGTAGTGACGCTTGTCGGTCTGGTACTCCACGTGGGAGACGTTGATGGTGATGCCGCGCTCGCGCTCCTCTGGAGCGTTGTCGATCCCGGCGAAGTCCTTGGCCTCATTGAGGTCAGGAAACTTATCAGCGAGCACCTTTGAAATCGCGGCAGTCAGAGTGGTCTTGCCGTGGTCGACGTGACCGATGGTGCCGATGTTCAGGTGCGGCTTAGTCCGCTCGAACTTTGCCTTAGCCACAGGTTCCTCCTATAGAACGTGGTTTGAGTCAGTAAGACTTTATTCAGGCACAGGGGTGTCCCAGGCTGAAACTTTCGCAAGTCTACTCACTTCACGGGTTTTGGTGAAATTTAGTTGTCCACGCCGAGGCTACTCGCCGCGGCTCTTCTCGATGATTTCTTCAGCCACTGCCTTCGGAACCTCTGCGTAGGAGTCGAAGGACATGGTGAACACTGCGCGGCCCTGTGTACGGGAGCGTAGCTCGCCGATGTAGCCGAACATTTCGGACAGTGGCACGAGCGCTTTGATGACCTTCACTCCTGCTGCGTCGTCCATGGACTGGATCTGGCCGCGGCGAGAGTTGAGGTCACCGATGACGTCGCCCATGTACTCCTCCGGAGTACGGACTTCAACCGACATCATTGGCTCGAGCAGCACTGGGCTGGCCCGTCGTGCGCCTTCCTTGAACACCTGGGATCCGGCAAGTTTGAACGCCATTTCCGAGGAGTCGACGTCATGGTAGGCACCATCAACCAGTTCTGCTTTGACGCCGACCATTGGGTAGCCGGCGAGGATGCCGAGACCCATAGCGTCCTGGATGCCTGCATCAACCGAGGGGATGTACTCGCGGGGGATGCGTCCACCGGTCACCTGGTTGGCGAACTCGTAGAGTTCTCCTTCGGAGGTGTCCAGGGGCTCGAAGTTCACGAGCACCTTGGCGAACTGTCCCGAACCACCAGTCTGCTTCTTGTGGGTGTAGTCGACCTTCTCCACGCGCTTCTTGATGGTCTCGCGGTACGCCACCTGGGGCTTGCCGACGTTGGCCTCGACCTTGAATTCGCGACGCATGCGGTCCACCAGAATGTCCAGGTGAAGCTCGCCCATGCCACCGATTTCGGTCTGGCCAGTCTCGTCGTTCTGCGTAACGGTGAAGGTGGGGTCCTCGGCCGCCAGTTTCTGGATCGCCGTGGAGAGCTTCTCCTGGTCACCCTTTGACTTGGGCTCGATGGCCACGGAGATGACAGGCTCCGGGAAGGTCATCGACTCCAACACGATCTGTTCGTTCGGATCGCAGAGGGTGTCACCGGTGGTGGTGTCCTTGAGCCCGATGACCGCGTAGATGTGACCGGCTTGGATCTCCTCGACCGGATTCTCCTTGTTGGCGTGCATCTGGAAGAGCTTTCCGATGCGCTCCTTCTTGCCCTTGGTGGAGTTCACAATCTGCGCGCCAGCCGACAGCTTGCCGGAGTACACGCGAATGAAGGTGAGCTGACCGAAGAACGGGTGAGCAGCAATCTTGAACGCCAAGGCTGCGAAAGGCTCGTCCTTGCGGGGCCGGCGGGTCAGGATTTCGTCCTCATGGTTGGGCTTGTGCCCTTCCATAGCTTCGACGTCTGCCGGGGTGGGCAGGTAGTCGATGACAGCGTCGAGCATCGGCTGCACGCCGCGGTTCTTGAATGCGGAGCCACAGAAGACTGGGTAGGCAGCGGAAGCTACGGTGAGCTTACGGACGCCTTCCTTGAGCTCGTCGTTGGAGATCTCTTCACCTTCGAGGTACTTGTTCATCAGTACATCGTCAGCTTCGGCGACCTGTTCAACGAGCGTGCTGCGGTACTCCTCAGCGCGCTCCTTCAGGTCCTCCGGGATCTCTTGAATCTCGTATTCAGCGCCCATGGTCACGTCACCCTTGGCATCGCCAGGCCACACGAGGGCCTTCATCTGCAGCAAGTCGACGACTCCGACGAAGTCATTCTCTGCACCGATGGGCAGCTGCATCACCAGTGGTGTTGCGCCCAGACGGGACTTGATGGTGTCCACGGTGTAGTAGAAGTCAGCGCCGAGCTTGTCCATCTTGTTGACGAAGCAGATGCGGGGCACGTTGTACTTATCAGCCTGGCGCCAGACAGTCTCAGACTGCGGCTCCACGCCTTCTTTGCCGTCGAAGACAGCGACAGCGCCATCGAGGACCCGAAGGGCGCGCTCCACCTCAACGGTGAAGTCAACGTGTCCCGGGGTGTCGATGATGTTGATCTGGTTGTCGCCCCAGAAGCAGGTCACCGCGGCGGAGGTGATCGTGATGCCGCGCTCTTTTTCCTGCTCCATCCAGTCCGTCGTGGACGCACCGTCGTGGGTTTCACCGATCTTGTGGTTCATGCCGGTGTAGAACAGGATGCGTTCTGTTGCGGTGGTCTTCCCGGCATCGATGTGTGCCATGATGCCGATGTTACGGACCTTCTTGAGGTCAGTGAGCACCTCTTGTTGTGCCACGGTGAATTCCCCTATTCCTTATTACCAGCGGTAGTGGGCGAATGCCTTATTGGCCTCGGCCATCTTGTGGGTGTCCTCGCGGCGCTTGACTGCAGCACCCAGGCCGTTGGAGGCGTCGAGGATCTCGTTCATCAGGCGGTCGGTCATCGTCTTCTCACGGCGGTCCTTGGCGTAGCCGACCAGCCAGCGCAGAGCGAGAGCGGTGGCGCGGCCAGGCTTAACCTCGACGGGCACCTGGTAGGTGGCACCGCCAACGCGGCGTGAGCGCACTTCGAGTGCGGGGCGGACGTTGTCCATAGCGGTCTTCAGGGTGTCGACTGAGTTTTCGCCAGTCTTCTTCGCGACACCATCGAGCGCACCATAGACAATGCGTTCAGCTGTGGACTTCTTGCCGTCGACGAGCACCTTGTTGATCAACTGAGTGACCAGTGGGGAGCCGTGGACGGGGTCCTGGACGAGTGGGCGCTTAGGCGCGGGTCCCTTACGAGGCATTACTTCTTCTCCTTCTTGGCACCGTAGCGGCTACGTGCCTGGCCGCGTCCCTTGACACCCTGGGTGTCGAGGGCGCCGCGGACGATCTTGTAGCGGACGCCGGGGAGGTCTTTCACACGGCCGCCGCGAACAAGCACGATCGAGTGCTCCTGCAGGTTGTGGCCCTCACCGGGGATGTAGGCGGTGACTTCCACGCCGCCGCCGAGGCGGACACGTGCCACCTTGCGAAGCGCGGAGTTCGGCTTTTTGGGGGTAGTTGTGTACACGCGAGTGCACACGCCGCGGCGCATCGGGGATCCCTGCAGTGCGGGAGTAGCGTTCTTCGCGGCTTTGGGGGCGCGCCCTTTGCGCACCAGCTGCTGAATAGTAGGCACTATGCAATCTCCATTGTTGTTCAGGTCGTATGGCCGTTGCCGGCCGGGCAAGTCTCTGCGCCGGTGAAGCTCCGCCACTGCTTCAGGCTCCTAGCTTTTGCGGCTTGCAGCGAGATCTGAGAACCGTTGAGGCTCTCTGTTCGCTACATCCGCAAGCGGCTGAGCATGAAAATATGTGGCATTTGTTGCGCACCTTCCCCGCAACCCGGACCGAGTCCTACTGCCACACAGAAACAATCAAGTCAACAATACCAGCTGGTGCGTGTGGATGCTAATGCCGGTCGGTCTGACCATCTGCGGGAGTGGCCTCATTGACGGGATCGGCTTCTTCGGGCACCGGGCGCGGCTCAGGCTGTGGCCCTGTGGAACCCTCACATACGGGTGCCACCTTGGGCCTCCTCCGATGCATTCTCTTTCTGATCAGCACAATGGCGATGCCGGCTGGTACAGCGAACACCGCAAACCAGGGAAGCGCCGCGCCCGTAATGACCAGCACTGCGTTGATAAAGCCTACGAGCCCGTTCCAGCCGGTCTGCAGACCGCCCATGAACCCGTCAGCCTCCACCTCTGAGACAGGTTCGGTGCTCAAGGTCACGTGGAGTGTGGACATGGACACCTGGTCGCCCAGAGCGTTCCGCTCCGCCTGCAAGGACTCCAGGTCAGCTTGGCGCTCGCTCAGTGTTGTTTCCACTTGCAGGAGCTCTTCTGCTGTATCCGCTTCACCCATGATCTCGATGAGTCGATCCGCTGAGGTCTGCAACGCCTCGATTCTCGCGTCGAGATCCCGCACAGTCCCTGTGACGTCGCGCGCGGATTCACTCAGCTCAGTGACGTCTCCAACGCTCTCGAGGCTCTCAATGACGTCATTGAGGTCTTCCGCCGGCACTCGGACGGTGAGACGTGCGTGAGTGGGCCTGCCGTCGTCGTCCGTGTTCTCTTCCCGTGCCTCGACATGACCACCAACTCCGACGACCTGGTCGAGTACGGACTGCGAGGCTTCTCGGGTGTTGTCGACCTCCACCACAGCAGAGGCGGTGGTTACTACCTGGCGGTCAGCCTCACTGTCCTCCCCCGGAACATCGCCTGGAGAATCGGCCACGGCGTCGTCAGTGTCAATGGCCTCAGCTGCTCCACCCTCTTCGACCTCAGGGCCCTCTATACCGTCCTCTGCGGAACTGCAGGATGCCAAGGTGAACAGAGCCATCACGAGTACTGCACACCATCTCAATTCCAGACGCATGGTGCGGACGTTACGACCGGGATGGACCAGGGTCAATGCTTCTCAGGCAATCGTGACCACACCGTGACGGCGCCGGAAGGGTCTGACTCACGCGCTAGGTTATTCACATGATCTCTCCCAGACTCAACCTGCACCGACCGCGTCACCTCGAACCGATCACGAGTGATGAGTTTGTGAGCCGGGCGTCCGCAGAGGGGCGTCTGCTGGCTTCGGCTGAGCTTGTGGGGGTACAACTCAGAGATGCGAGTTTTGTGGAATGCGCGGTGGAGGATGTCTCTGTTGTCGATGCGGATCTGGGAGGCCTGAGCGTGATCGAAACCAGTATCGCCAGGTTGAATGCGCCGCTGCTGAGCTGCGCGCGATCCGTTTGGCGTGATGTGTCTATCTCGGGGTCCCGGTGGGGTGCTGCGGAGCTTTATGACGCGGAATGGTCCGGGGTCCATGTCTGGGACAGCAAACTTGATCTGGTCAATTTCAGAGGCGCCCGGCTTTCTGATGTCCTTCTGGAAAGGTGCCAGATCGGCGAGCTGGATTTGACCGGCGCAGAAGCCAAGCGTGTCCAGTTCAGGGACTGCACGGTCCGAACTCTGGTTCTCAGCGCAGCGCGGTTGACCGACGTGGACTTCAGAGGTGCTGATTTTCAGCATGTCACTGGGCTTCAGCAACTCAGCGGTGCGACAGTCTCTCCGATGCAGCTTGAGGCGCTGGCGCCGCATTTGGCGGCCCACCTGGGCATTCTTGTGAGCGATCTTCCTGCACACGACTGAGGGCCCGGGAGCTGTTGTGCTCCCAGGCCCTCAGTGGTGCTGTGCTGCCGCTATCCGGTGTTTACCGGAAGTCGACGTCGGTGTTGTAGTCCTCCAGCGGGATCGCGTGGAACTCATTGTCACCGTCAGCACCGGCGTAATCGAAGCTCGAACCATAGAGGCTCGGTCCGGTGAAGAGGTTCGCTTTGGCGTCCTCTGTGGGCTCGACCTGGGTCTGCGTATAGCGGTCCAGTCCGGTACCTGCCGGGATGAGCTTACCGATGATCACGTTCTCCTTCAGACCCAGCAGCGGATCTGACTTGCCTTCCATTGCCGCCTGGGTCAGGACCCGGGTGGTCTCCTGGAAGGATGCGGCGGAGAGCCATGAATCGGTAGCCAGTGAGGCCTTGGTGATACCCATGAGCTCGTCACGTCCGGAGGCCGGACGTTTGTTCTGCTCGAAGGCTGCCTTATTGGCGTTCTGGAACCGGAAACGGTCTGCCAGCTCACCCGGGAGCAAGGTTGTCTCCCCGGATTCGATGACCGTGATCCGGCGCAACATCTGCCTGACGATGACCTCGACGTGCTTGTCGTGGATACCGACGCCCTGGGACTGGTAGACCTCTTGGACCTCTGCCACCAGGAACTTCTGGGCAGCCCGGGGTCCGAGCACGCGGAGCACCTGTTTGGCGTCCACGTGACCGCGGACCAACTGGGTGCCGACTTCCACGTGAGCAGTCCCGGAGTTGTCCTCCCCGAGGTCGATCAACAGCCTAGCGCGACGAAGAATCGGGTAGACCTGCTCCTCAGTGCCGTCATCCGGGGTAAGAACCAGGCGGGCCTGCTTCTCATCCTCTTCGAAGTGCACCCGTCCGGAGGACTCCGCGATGGGAGCCACACCCTTGGGAGTACGAGCTTCGAAGAGCTCCTGAATACGGGGAAGACCCTGGGTAATGTCATCAGCTGATGCCACACCACCGGAGTGGAACGTACGCATGGTCAGCTGGGTACCGGGCTCACCGATGGACTGGGCGGCGATGATGCCGACAGCCTCACCCACGTCGACACGGTGTCCTGCGGCCATGGAACGGCCGTAGCACGCCGCGCAGGTTCCGACCGGGGACTCACAGGTCAGTACAGAGCGGACCTTGATGGTCTTCACGCCTGCTTCAAAAAGCTTCCCGATCAGCACGTCGCCGACCTCGGTCCCGGCTTCCGCCAAGACTTCACCGTTGGCGTCCGCGACAGTCTCGGCCAGCGTCCGGGAGTAGGACGAGGTCTCGACCATCTTGTGGAGCTCGAACTCGCCACCCTCTTCAATCTCCTCGGTGACGTACTTGCGCCCTGATTTCACGAGCACACCGTCAGGACGGAGATCGTCCTCATGGGCGTAGTACTTCGGCTGAGCGATCGGCACGGTGAGTCCGCGGGAGGTCCCGCAGTCCTCGTCGCGCACGATGACGTCCTGAGAGACGTCCACCAGACGACGGGTCAGGTATCCGGAGTTCGCGGTCTTCAGCGCGGTATCCGCCAAGCCCTTACGAGCACCGTGCGTTGCGATGAAGTACTCCAGCACTGTCAGGCCCTCGCGGTAGGAGGACTTGATGGGCCGCGGGATGATGTCACCCTTAGGGTTCGTCACCAGCCCACGGATACCGGCGATCTGGCGGATCTGGTTCCAGTTGCCTCGGGCACCTGAGGTGACCGTCCGGTTGACGTTGTTGAGGGAGTCCATTCCCTCCATCATCGCCTTCTCGATCTCCGAGGTGGCTTTGCCCCAGATCTCCTGGAGCTCCTGGGTTCGGTTCTCTCTGCCGATGAAACCGAGTCCGAACTCTTCCTCCACCTTCGCGACCTGGGCCTCGTACTTGTCCATGATGGCGGCTTTGTCGAAGTTCGAGGTGATGTCCGAGATCGCGACGGTCACACCGGAACGGGTGGACCAGTAGAAGCCGGCGTCCTTGAGGTGGTCCAGAGTCTGGGCAACCTCAACAGTGGTGTACCGCTCTGAGATGTCGTTGATCAGCGTACCCAGCGACTTCTTGTCCGCCACCTGATCCTGCCAGGGGTAGTTCACCGGGAGCAGCTCGTTGAAGAGCACTTTGCCCAGCGTGGTTTCGATCAGGGCGGGCTGACCTTCTTCCCACCCTTCCGGCGCAGGTGTCTGCTTCGAGGGCACGAAACCTTCTACACGGATTCTTGCCGGTGCGTTGAGGTGCAGCTGCTGCAGATCGAACGCCATCTGCGCCTCACCCAGTGAGGAGAACACCCGGCCGGCGCCGACCTCGTCCTCGCGGACAGTGGTGAGGTGGTGCAGACCGATGATCATGTCCTGTGCGGGAAGAGCAACGGGGCGTCCATCGGAGGGCTTGAGGATGTTGTTCGAGGACAGCATCAGGATGCGCGCCTCGGCCTGCGCCTCAGGGCCCAGTGGCAGGTGGACAGCCATCTGGTCACCGTCGAAGTCGGCGTTGAACGCAGCACACACCAGCGGGTGGAGCTGGAGGGCTTTACCCTCCACGAGCTGCGGCTCGAATGCCTGGATTCCCAGACGGTGCAGTGTTGGTGCACGGTTCAGCAGCACAGGGTGTTCGGTGATGACCTCTTCCAGCACATCCCACACGGCGGAGCGCTGACGCTCCACCATCCGCTTGGCGGACTTGATGTTCTGAGCGTGGTTGAGGTCAACCAGGCGCTTCATCACGAAGGGCTTGAAGAGCTCCAGCGCCATCTGCTTGGGCAGACCGCACTCGTGCAGGCGCAGCTGCGGACCGACCACGATGACCGAACGGCCTGAGTAGTCGACGCGCTTGCCAAGCAGGTTCTGACGGAAACGTCCCTGCTTGCCTTTGAGCATGTCAGACAACGACTTCAATGGGCGGTTGCCTGGTCCGGTGACCGGGCGGCCGCGCCGACCATTGTCGAACAGGGAGTCAACAGACTCCTGCAGCATGCGCTTTTCGTTGTTGATGATGATCTCTGGCGCGCCCAGGTCCAACAGTCGCTTGAGGCGGTTGTTGCGGTTGATCACGCGACGGTAGAGATCGTTGAGGTCGCTGGTGGCGAACCGTCCGCCGTCCAACTGGACCATGGGCCGGATCTCCGGCGGAATGACGGGAACGGCCTCGACGACCATGCCTGTGGGCGAGTTGCCGTTGACCAGGAACGCGTTGAGGACCTTGAGACGCTTCAGGGCGCGAGTCTTACGCTGACCTTTGCCTGTGGCGATGGTCTCGCGTAGCGACTCAGCTTCTGCCTCCATGTCGAAGGACTTCAGCCGCTTCTGGATGGATTCAGCCCCCATGGCGCCCTCGAAGTACTGCCCGTACTTTGCCCGCATTTCACGGAAAAGCGTTTCGTCGCCCTCGAGGTGTCCGACCTTGATGTTCTTGAAACGGTCCCAGACGTTCTGGATCTGTTCGATCTCGGCATCAGAGCGCTTGCGCAGCTGAGCCATCTGCTTCTCTTTGGTCTCGCGGAATTTCTTCTTCTCCGCAGCCTTTGCACCCTCGGACTCAAGTTCGGCGAGGCCGTCTTCGAGTTCCTTGGCGATGGCAGCGATATCCGCGTCACGCTGGGAGGTCAGGTGGTTGATTTCCTGATCGACCTCAGTCTGGAGGTTGGGCAGATCCTCGTGGCGACGTTCGTCGTCCACGGAGGTGATCATGTAGGCGGCGAAGTAGATGACCTTCTCAAGGTCTTTGGGCGCCAGGTCAAGGAGGTAACCCAGACGTGAGGGCACACCCTTGAAGTACCAGATGTGGGTCACAGGAGCAGCTAGCTCAACGTGGCCCATCCGCTCACGGCGGACCTTTGAACGGGTGACCTCAACCCCACAGCGCTCACACGTGATGCCCTTGAAGCGCACACGCTTGTACTTGCCGCAGTAGCACTCCCAGTCCCGGGAAGGTCCGAAGATCTTCTCGCAGAACAGGCCGTCCTTCTCAGGCTTCAGCGTGCGGTAGTTGATGGTTTCTGGCTTTTTCACCTCGCCGTGGGACCAGCGAAGGATGTCGTCGGTGGTGGCCAGCCCGATGCGCATGGTGTCGAATGAGGATTCAGTGGACATAGTCCGGTATCTCTCTTTTCTGTCTGTAAAAATTCGTCAAGCGTGTGAGTCGAGTGAAGTCGTTCAGACTTCTTCGACTGAGCTGGGCTCTGCCCTGGAGAGGTCGATACCGAGTTCTTCTGCGGCGGAGAAGCCGGAGTCCTCAGAATCAGCGTCGCGCATCTGGAAGGCGTGGCCGTGCTCGTTGAGCACCTCCACGTTCAGGCAGAGCGACTGCATCTCCTTGATGAGCACCTTGAAGGATTCCGGAACACCAGGTTCTGGAATGTCTTCGCCCTTGACGATGGCCTCGTACACCTTGACGCGGCCGTGGATGTCATCAGACTTGATGGTCAGCAGTTCCTGGAGGGTGTAGGCGGAACCGTAGGCTTCCAGTGCCCACACCTCCATCTCACCGAAGCGCTGGCCGCCGAACTGTGCCTTACCACCCAGCGGCTGCTGGGTAATCATGGAGTACGGTCCGGTGGAGCGTGCGTGGATCTTGTCATCCACGAGGTGGTGCAGCTTCAGGATGTACATGTAACCGACCGCGACTGAGTCGGGGAAGGGTTCACCTGAGCGACCGTCGAACAGCTGGGCTTTACCATCAGGCCCGACCAGCTGCTCGCCGTCCCGGGAGGGGTTGGTGGACGCCAGAATGCCTGTGAGCTCGTCCGGCTCGGCGCCGTCGAACACTGGTGTGGCGACTTTGCAGGGGCCGGTCTCCTTGGGAAGGTTCGGCAGGGAGTTGAGCCACTCGGGGTTACCGGCGATCTTCCAACCGTTCGCTGCCGCCCAACCCAGGTGCAGTTCCATGACCTGACCGATGTTCATACGTCCTGGCACACCCATGGGGTTGAGCACGACGTCGACCGCAGTCCCGTCAGGCAGGAATGGCATGTCTTCTACTGGGAGGATCCTGGAGATAACACCCTTGTTGCCGTGGCGGCCAGCGAGCTTGTCACCATCAGTGATTTTGCGCTTCTGGGCGACGTAGACCCGGACGACCTGGTTCACACCAGGGGGCAGTTCGTGGTCGTCATCGCCGTCATCCAGGATGCGCACCCCGATGACAGTGCCGGACTCGCCGTGCGGAACCTTGAGGGAGGTATCGCGGACTTCGCGGGACTTCTCCCCGAAGATAGCGCGCAGGAGGCGCTCTTCAGGTGTTAGTTCCGTCTCACCCTTGGGAGTGACACGACCAACCAGGATGTCACCGGAGTCGACTTCGGCGCCTACGTGGATGATGCCGCGCTCGTCGAGCTGAGCCAGCATTTCCTCGGAAACGTTGGGAATGTCCCGGGTGATCTCCTCGGCGCCGAGCTTGGTGTCGCGTGCGTCGACCTCATGCTCTTCGATGTGGATGGATGTCAGCACATCGTCCTGCACCAGTCGCTGGGACAGGATGATCGCGTCTTCGAAGTTGTAGCCCTCCCATGACATGAAAGCCACCAGCAGGTTCTTCCCCAGGGCTAGCTCACCATGCTCGGTGGAGGGACCATCGGCGATGATCGACTGGTATTCGACCCGGTCGCCCTCAGTCACGCGCACCCGCTGGTTATATGCGTTGCCCTGGTTGGAACGCTGGAACTTCATGATCGGATAGTTGGTGTAGCTGCCGTCGTCGTTCTGAACGATGACGAGATCAGCTGCGACCTTGGTAACGACGCCGGCCTTCATGGCAGTCACAGAGTCGCCTGCGTCAATCGCGGCGTACTTCTCCATACCGGTGCCGACCAGTGGCGACTCCGATTCCAGGAGCGGCACAGCCTGACGCTGCATGTTCGCGCCCATGAGTGCACGGTTGGCGTCGTCGTGCTCAAGGAATGGAATAAGAGCTGTAGCTACGGAGACCATCTGGCGCGGGGAGACGTCCATGAAGTGGATGCCTTCTGGCTCCACGAGGATCGGCTCGCCCTGCTCACCGGAGGAGACGTTGCCGCGGCAGAGGACTGTGGCCTCTGTGAAGCTGCCGTCCTCCTCCAGTGGTGCGTTTGCCTGGGCGATGTTGGCCACGAGCTCATCATCGGCGGTAAGGTACTCGATCTGCTCGGTGACCTTGCCGTCGACCACCTTGCGGTAGGGGGTCTCAATGAAGCCGAAGTTGTTGATCCGGCCATAGGTCGCCAAGGATCCGATCAGGCCGATGTTCGGGCCTTCAGGAGTCTCAATCGGGCACATACGCCCGTAGTGGGAGGGGTGGACGTCACGGACTTCCATACCCGCGCGGTCACGGGACAGACCACCTGGACCCAGCGCGGACAGACGCCGCTTGTGCGTCAGGCCGGCCAGCGGGTTGTTCTGATCCATGAACTGCGACAGCTGGGAGGTGCCGAAGAACTCCTTGATGGAGGCCACCACAGGGCGGATGTTGATCAGCGTCTGCGGGGTAATCGCCTCAACGTCCTGCGTGGTCATACGCTCACGAACCACACGCTCCATACGAGACAGTCCGGTACGGACCTGGTTCTCGATGAGCTCGCCTACCGCACGGATGCGGCGGTTACCGAAGTGATCGATGTCGTCAACAGTGACGGGGATCTCGATTTCAGCACCGTCGCGGACACCCTTGGTGGTCCGCTGACCGGCGTGCAGAGCACACAGGTAGTGGATCATCGCGGTGATGTCATCTTCGGTGAGAACACTGGCGTCGGAGTCAGTGAAGTCTTTGTCCACGCCCAGCTTGCGGTTGAGCTTGTAGCGGCCCACCTTGGCCAGGTCATAGCGCTTGGGTGTGAAGTAGAGACCTTCCAACAGTCCACGCGCGGCTTCAACAGTCGGCGGCTCGCCCGGGCGCAGTTTGCGGTAGATGTCCAGTAGCGCCTCGTCCTGAGTTTCGAACGTGTCCTTCTCGATGGTGGCGCGGATGGAGTCGTATCCACCGAACTCCTCAAGAATCCGGGATTCAGTCCAGCCAATGGCCTTTAGCAGAGCGGTCACGGGCTGCTTGCGCTTTCGGTCCAGACGCACACCGACCTGATCGCGCTTGTCGATTTCCAGCTCGAACCATGCGCCGCGGGACGGGATGACCTTAGCTGTGAAGATCTCTTTGTCGGTGGTCTTGTCCTGGGAGGACTCGAAGTAGGCACCAGGGGAACGCACCAGCTGCGATACGACGACGCGCTCGGTGCCGTTGATGATGAACGTACCGCGGTTAGTCATCAGCGGGAAGTCGCCCATGAAGACGGTCTGCTGCTTGATTTCACCGGTGTTGTGGTTCATGAACTCGGCCTTGACGTACAAAGGCGCCGAGTACGTGGTGTCGTGGTCTTTGCACTCCTCCACGGTGAACTTCGGGTCAGCGAACTCCGGATCGGAGAAGCTCAGGGACATTGTTCCCTGGAAGTCTTCAATGGGTGACATCTCTTCGAAGATGTCAGACAGGCCAGAAGTGTCAGAGACACCCTTGATGCCCTTTTCCTTAGCCTCAGCCACACGGGCGGCCCAGGCTTCATTGCCCACCAGACGGTCAAAAGACTCGATCTGCAGAGCGAGCAGCTCCGGGACATCGAGGGGTTCGTGGATCTTTGCGAATGAGAGACGGCCGGCGTACTCGGGAGTGCGGGCCGATGCAGCGGTATTTGGTGAGGTGCTCGAGGCGACCAAGAGGGATCCTTCCACAGACCTTTTACGTTTTGCGTACCGGATCGCTTCCACAGGTGTCTTGAAGGTTGCGCTACTTGTTGAAGTAGCTGCAACCCCAATTGCGCCTACCGCTATATGAAGGCACGAAGATGTGAGGGGAAACGCGAAGTTTCAGGATACACAGAAAGGCCGGGCGCACGCAAGTGCACGCCTCATACCCCCAGATTGGAGGTGACGGCGTCCACATTAGCACCTCAGTGACAACCCCGGAACCTCCCTATGGTGTGTTGGGCATTCAGATGACTTCCGCCAGTTCTGAAGAACCAGTCACGAGTCAGGGGATGCATCACAGGCGCTTGGCCCAGCGGTCGTGCGCTAGGGCTGCGATCGAAAATGCACCGGAGCTCACCAGGAGGATAAATGCGGCAAAAGGCACGTCCATACCGGCCATGGCGCGAACAATCATCCACGCGATGACCGTGATCCCCATCAGCGCGGCAATGCGCCCTCCCCAACTGACCCACATCTGACGGGGCACAGGAGCGGCAATCGGGAGCACGGCCGCCAGTGCGCTAGCCGAGTGGATGAGCAAAATCAGCGCGGCTGCGGGCAGTGTCCACGCGGTGCGGACATCGTCATTGACCCCCACCCAGAGAATGACCAAATAAAGCAGCAGCGCCAGTGGCATGACATTTCGCGGGTACAGGGCCGCGGCGATGCTCAAGAGCGCAGGGATAACCGCAGTCCCGAGATCGAACCAGTCCCGTCCGGAGGCAAGCGTAAGCACTCCAGCGAAAAGCATGCCTCCCAAGGCGACTACTGCCCTGAGCACGAGCTGCTCGGTGGAACCGTGACGCACCAGTTCTCGCATCAGACCATCCCGGCCGATCCTCGACGCGTCAGCATCCGCAACACCATGTCTAGGCTTCCCGGTCCACGCCATGGAACAAGGGACACGCCAGCCTGAGTCACACGGCGAATTTCACGCTCTCGTTCCAACATTCGGACTCTCCATGCAAGCTGGTCTGGAACGTCAATGCTCTCATTATG
The DNA here is from genome assembly GCF_005771525.1 of Nesterenkonia salmonea. Lineage (GTDB taxonomy): Bacteria > Actinomycetota > Actinomycetes > Actinomycetales > Micrococcaceae > Nesterenkonia > Nesterenkonia salmonea. The sequence goes on from NZ_VAVZ01000044.1 coordinate 15,383, forward strand.
GAGTTGCGTCTCACCCAACACATCTACTGCGACGACGGTGAGGCCGCTGCGCGCCAGGGCTGCCGCCCGGACGAGGACCCCTTCAGACACGAAGGACGAGACGATGACGACCAATGTGCCGGCACGGAGCCCGAGTCGGATATTCGCAGGGTCAACTTCGCGTTCGGGCGCCGGTACCGCACCACCCAGGACATCGAGCAGGCGGCGAAAATGAGCGGGCCCACTGCCCGGCATCAACCGCTTGGGCATGGCACCTGACATGATCTGCAGGCTGACGCGATCTCCCTGGAGCGCGAAATGCTCTCCAATGGCGGCCGCTGCGCGGACCGACCGGTCCAGGGTTGACGACTCCGTCCCGATGCCTTCGGACGAGCCAAGATCACTCTGCGCGTCGAGGATGAGTGCCACATGCGTGTCCTGATCGGCGTGGGTAGATGTCACATGCAACTCGCTGCTGCGTAGCGAGCGCGGCCAGTTAATGTTCTTTAGCCGGTCTCCCCATTGGAATGGCCGGATGCTGCTGAATTCGCTTCCCTGGCCGGGGCGAGACGCCCGGTGGTGGCCTACAACTCCTCGAGGATGTGGAGCGGGGACACCGGAGTCGAAAGGTTCGGCCGCTGGAGTTACGGGACGTTGTTTTCCAGCCAGGGGGACCGGCCCCCACACGTAGGCAGCCCAGGGCCCAACTGCTCCAACGAGGGTGGCCCCATATTTTGCGGTCGCCCCACCGCTGTGGGTCAGCCCCCAGAGTGAAATGAGCTTCCGCTCCGCCGCCGCCTATGGCCGCGACCCGGGATCCATGATCAGGGCGACGCTGCACCCAGGGCATGGGGGCCAGAGAAACTGCGGCGAAATCCCCTCCGCGCATATCACCAGCACGTACGATGACTGCGTTCGATTCGCCCTCTGCTACTCGGTCCCTTGCAAGGCGTCCAGTCGCCCATGGCTGGCCGGTGGGCTTCGCGATGATCGACCAAACTGCCGCAAGCAGGAGGGGAACCACTAGAACGAGAACATCCGGACGGGCTGCGATCAAACCAGCGATAGTACCTAGAGCCGCCACCACAATGGCTCTCAGGTGCGCATGGGTCAGGAGCCACCGACCTGGCTGCTGCGTGGTGCTTGACTCGTCGGTTTCTGTCATCGCCGGTGAGGTTCCCCGTCTCGGGCGGCGGGCACGGGAACATCACGGAGCACCGTGTCCACAATCTGTGCCGGCTTAGTGTCAGACATCCAGAGCTCCGGCTTGAGAACCACTCGGTGATCGAGCACCGGATGCGCAACGGCTTTGACGTCCTCCGGGACAATGTAGGTACGCCCTGCGATGACCGCGTAGGCGCGTGCCATCAGAATCAGCGCAAGTGACCCTCGTGGAGAGGCCCCCACATGGACTCCGGCTGCTCTGCGTGTGGCACCGGCGAGCCGGACACAGTATGCGGTGATGTCATCCTCAACCGGTACCTTTTCCACCGCTTGCTGCATGGCTGTCAGGCCCGCGGCATCGGTGACGGCATCCAATACGATTTCTTCCTTCTGTCGATCCAGGCGGCGGCGCAGAATGTCGCGTTCGTCCTCAACTTCCGGGTACCCGAAGGACAACCGAATCAGGAAGCGGTCCAGCTGAGCCTCCGGAAGCGGATACGTTCCCTCATACTCCACCGGATTCGACGTCGCCAGAACGTGGAAAGGCCGGTCTAAAGTGAAGGTTTGACCCTCAACTGTGACTTGCTTCTCCCCCATAGCTTCCAAAAGCGCCGACTGCGTTTTGGGCGGCGTACGGTTGATCTCATCTGCCAGCATGAGCCCAGTGAAAAGCGGGCCCTTGCGGAACTGGAATTCGCCGCTGCGCTGGTCATAGATGTAGGCACCTGTCAGATCTGCCGGCAGCAGATCAGGGGTGAACTGAGCACGGGCGAAATCCAGCCCCAATGCTTGGGCGAAGGACCGTGCCGCGAGAGTCTTGCCCAGTCCAGGAAGATCTTCCAGCAGCACATGCCCACCGGCGAGGAGAGCGGCCAGAGTCAGGGTGAGCTGCTCCCGTTTGCCGACGACCGCTGTCTCAACCTGATCCAAGACCAACGCGGCCTTTGCGCTGACTCCGGGATCTGGAGGTGGTGGTGGCCAGGGTGTACTTGTCACAGTTCCTCGATTCGTGTGATGACTTGGGACAAAGTATCGAGTGTCAGACGCTCCGGAGGCGGGCCGTGGAGGTAGCGCTCCAGTTCTTGGCCAAGTGCTTGTGCCCACTCTTCAGGATCATGGTCTTGGCTGATTCACCGGGCACGTAGCCGCTCATGTGCCAGAACATTGAGAGTTTCGTGAAGTTCGGCTCCCGCCGCGGCATCCACATCCAACTCCGCTAGCATCTTGCGAAGCTTCCGCAGTCGGGGTTCAGCGGCCCCAAAGGCAGGGGCTGCGTCCACTGGTCCGGCGGGAAACCATTGGACACATGTGGTGATGTCGTCGAACTTCAGGACCGTAGAGATCACCGCGAATGCGCCCAGTACAAGAATCAGGCAGACCAACAGACCCAACGCCCATGGGTGCGGCACTAGATCCTGCAACCACAGAGCGATGAACAGTGCAAGCCCACACAGTAATGCAGCGGCGCTGAGCTTGATGCGCCGCTTCACAGCCCAGTCTCCGTGTTCTTTTGAGCGTCTCGGCGAGTTTCGATGGCCTTGTGCACCCGGTCCAAAGCTGCCACTGCCCGATTCCGATCTTCCGTGGTCTGCTCCTGACGGGAGAACCTCGCAGTGCGGTAAAGCTCGGCCAGCTCAGTGATAGTCGCAGCGTCGACGTCCCACCGTTCGAGCACACGCTGAGTAAACTCTTCAGCCGTCTCGGATCCGCTACGGTGTACTCCCGCGCCCTCTGCAGCGTCCTCCAATGCCACCCAACAGGCCACTATCGCGTTTCGAGGCCTGTCTTCTGCTAGAGCCCGTTCACGCACCGCACCTGTCACTTGGGCTGCGAGCTCAAGGTCTTCGACCACTTCAGGCGGCTCAGATCGGTCGACGGAACGCTCCCCCCACCATCTCAACAAGAAATAGCCCGCAGCGCCGATCAGGCCAAGCACTGCGAGCACCGCTGTGACCGTGAAAGCTGACTCCAAGGAACTGAGGTCAATGCGGGCCGATTCGCCCAGTTCCTCCCCCAGGTTGGGGCCTTCCGGCGCATTGCACCACGCCGGGGCTGCTTCCGACTCGGCTGGATCATCCGGGCACTCTAGGACAGGGGGCCCTTCCTCCGGACTAGTGGCATCAGGGTTCCAACCGCGCAACGGACCTGCATAACGTGGAATCTGGACAGCGGAGGCGACAATGAGCAGGAACACCCCCAGCACCGTCAGCACAGCGGCCGCACGTGCTCTGGTTCCATCCATCCCTACAAACGTAACCCACAACCTTGAAGCGGGGCCGACACCAGCTGATCAGAACCTACATCAGACGCCCTCCCCTTTGTGAACGAAACCGACTACTGGCCCTAGTGCGTCGTCGTTGGAAAGACGAACACGCAGTGACTGGCTGTGAGACGCGAGGTAAACAGTTGTGGAACCTTCCACGACAAAGTGCTGGAACGCACCAGATTCGGCCCTTTTGGCTACTTTGGCCGCATAATCTTTGGCTCAGACCTCTACTTGCGCCTCTGATGACTGGATCTGCCGATGCCCCCTAAGCTCACCCCCTCCGCGCCCGCGCGACGTCGCATGGACCGCCAGCCAACGATTCACGATGTCGCTGAGGCAGCCGGTGTGTCCAAATCGGCAGTCTCTCTGGCGATCCGGAATCAACGTGGAGTCTCTGAGGCCACACGGGAACGAATTCTGGGCATCGCCCAAGAGCTGGGATACAAATCGAACGTGTGGGCACGCTCGCTGGTCCAGGGCCGCACCGGGCTGGTCGGAATTCTGCTGCAGGACCTCGGTAACAGCTACCACCGAGATGTCACCGCCGGGGTGGAAGATGCCGCAACCGAGAACGATCTCAGACTGGTGATCGGACATGGCCGCAGAGATACTCAACGATTACAGACTGAGCTTGATTCACTGCTGGCCCTCGGGGTGGAAGGAGTTGTCATCATTTCCTCCTGGGTTCCGCCGCAGTACTTGGAACGCATCAACAAGCGAGTCCCGCTAGTGGTGGTCGGCCGACTCCCGAACCACGTGCCAGGGGTAGACACTGTGGCCAACCGGGATGAAATCGGCGCACGGTTGGCCGTAGAGCATCTGACCAGTCTGGGGCATACCAACATTGCGCATCTGACGAGCTCAACACGACCAGCGGCGATGCACCGGCGCGCAGCATTCAGCGAGATGATGCGCGCCCGATTACCGGGTGTGGAGCCCCAAGTGGAAGGTCCCGAGCAACTGGAGTCGGCGATCAAGTACCTGGTGTTCCAGATTCAGCAGGAAAAGGACGCCCCCACCGCGGTGTTCACCCAGAACGACCGGGTCGCAGCCGACCTAGTGGGGGCGTGCCTCGATGCAGGAGTACGGCTGCCGGAGCAGTTGAGCATCGTCGGCTACGACAATTCCAGCATCTGCCGGATGCTCCGCCCACAACTGACGAGTGTGGACCAACCGCGGATCGAGATGGGGCGGCTGGCTTTGGAGATGCTCAGGGAACGACTCGGAGGCCGTATGGAGGACAAGCACGTGACGATCGCCCCCGAGCTGGTGGTTCGGGGTTCAACGCAACCACTGCTGGAACCAGACGGTGAGGAACGACAACGCGCCCCGACAATGGTGGACTAGACGATGCGACGCTGTTCTGCCCAACGCGTGAGCTCATGACGGCTGGAGAGCTGCAGTTTGCGCAGCACCTTAGACACATGGGTCTCCACTGTTTTGATCGAAATAAACAGCTCGGAGGCGATCTCCCGGTAGGTGTATCCGCGGGCTATCAACCGCATGACCTCCACCTCGCGTGCCGAAAGCCGGTCCAGCTCCTCATCGCGAACATCCTCGGCGAGCCCAGAGGTGCCGAAAGCGTCAAGCACGAATCCGGCCAGACGAGGTGAGAAGACGGCGTCGCCCGCCGCGACAGCGTCAATGGCGCCCAACAGCTCATCTGTGCTGATCGTCTTAGTCACGTAGCCGCGCGCCCCAGCACGAATCACTGACACCACGTCAGTGGCCTGGTCGGAGACGCTGATCGCCAAGAACTTCACCTGCTCCAGCAGGTCGCGGCAGAGTTTGACCACCTCAGCTCCACCACCGCCGGTGCCACCGGGCATATGTACGTCCAACAGGACGACCTCAGGCAGTGTCTGCCGTATGACCTGGGCGGCCTCATCGACGGTTGAAGCTTCAGCGACCACCTCAACAGAGTCACCAAGTTCTGCCCTGAGACCGGCACGGAAGATTCTGTGGTCGTCCACGATGACAATGCGGCGATGCGCGGTGCTCTCTGTGCTCACTCCTGCTGCCTCTCTGCATCAACCTGCGTAGGTGCGCCCTGTGAACCATTGCCAGGCGACTGATCTTCCACCGGCATGAAGAGCTGGACCTCAGTACCGCTGGGCCGAGAGCGTATCCGGGCGCTCCCACCGACGCGATTCATCCGGCCGATGATGGACTCCCGCACACCCATGCGGTCCTCAGCTATTGACTCCAGCTCAAAACCGGCACCCCGATCTCTGACGAACACGGCGTCCTCCACCTCAGTGGACTCAATGTAGACCGAAGCCGGGCCAGCGTGTCGAATCGCGTTGAGGATTGCCTCGCGTGTAGCGGCCACCAGGGGATCATGCTGACGACGCCGCGACTCCCCCACCGCCACTACCTCAACGGGAACAGAGTGCAGTTCCTCCAGTTCAGCAGCGACCGAAAGAACTTGGTCCTTCAAGGTCCCGGTGGCTTGGGCGTTCTGCCGGTAGAGCCATGAGCGCAGCTGCCGCTCTTGGCTGCGAGCCAGGCGTTCCACCTCGGCCGGGTCAGACTTCTGCTTCTGGATCATGGCCAGGGTCTGCAGCACCGAATCGTGAAGATGCGCGGCGATGTCAGCCCGCTCCGCCTCAGCCGCGGCGCGCTCACGTTCGACCTGGGAGGTGCGGTAGAGCTTGATGAACCACGGCGCCAATACCAGGGCTAGGCCAGCGAGCAGTATGGCACCCACGATGGTTCCGGCAATGAGTTCTCCCGTGCCCACCAGACCGCCGGCGATCACCAGCATGGCGACGAGCACCAAGGCGGCCCCACAACTGATCTGCCAGAGAGCCGCATTGCGTTGGCCCGGGTCTCCGTGACCCTGCGCAGTGAGTGAGCGGTCCAACTGCGACCAGGCGAGGACGACACCTCCGATAATCACTACTGGGACCACGACGATCCGCCAGTCAATGCTGAACCCCAGCAATTGGGCCAACATCAGGGCGCCAAGCCCCAGCAGAACGCTGCCCATCATGATTTCCGGCGACGAGGTCAACGTGTCCAGTCCGCGCTGAACTCTGGTTGATGCGCTGCCTGAAGTGTTGTCCTGCGGCCGCGGCTCGTACGCCGCCAAAGCTGGACCGCTCAGCCCACGAACCGCAGCTTCCCGAGTCGGTTCCTTTTCCGTCGGAGCGAAAACCCACAGCCAGCAGTAGAGGACGAGCCCAATTCCACCAGTAAGTGTCAGGACAATGAACGCCAGCCGCACCAGTGGTACGGGGTATCCCAGGTGGCGCGACAGCCCCAGACAGACCCCTGCGACAGGCGTGCCCAGTGCCCGGCGCAGCGGAGGCCGCTGGGGCACCTGGTCCTGATCCGGCGTCGTTGTTTCCACCTCTCCATAGTGTCATGGGCGCACCCGCGTCAGACAGGCGATTCGGGCGCTTCAGGGGTTAGATCAGGGTGGGATCAGGGCCGTCCCGCATAGCGGTGACGGCTCCAACAGGACGAGACTGTAGGCATGAGCACTTCAGATCACGGCCGCCGTGAAGCCGGCCACCAAGTCTTCGATTGGGTTCGCACCCTGGGGATCCAACGGCCCGATGACGCCTGGGCCGCCGGTGTATGTGCCGCGATGGCACAGAAACTCGGGTGGGACACCGCCCTGGTTCGCGGCATAGGAGTCGTGGCCTTCATCATCTTCTTCTCCCCCATGGCCCTGTTCTACGGACTGTCATGGATGTTCCTGCCGGACTCCCGGGGTCATATCCACGCGCAGCAGGCACTGCGTGGGGCCTACCCAGCAGGGTTCTGGGGCGCAGGCATCATGACCCTGGTGGGGGCAGTTAATGTCTTCACCCCGAACATTGTGGGGCCATTTGCGATACTGCTGAACCTGGTCATCATTGGCCTGGTCGCCTGGTTGCTGTGGGCGATTTTCCGCAGCTACCGGCGCAACGGCACGGACCATTCGGCTCGGGGCGACTCCCCAAAAGCCGGGACCTCTGCCCACCGATCCGCTGACGCGAAGGCGCAGGCAGAGGAACAGGACACCCTTCGCGAAGACGGCAAGCCGGCCTGGTACCCCAAGGAGGGACCACCAACAGCCAGCGCTTCGGCTTCTGCGTCGCACAGCGGATCCCCATCACACCCCGCTGCTGAGCGCACTCATGCGGGGACCTCACACGCCACAACCGGCAGTATGAAGGTCTCCTCTCCGCCCAAAAGGAAAGCGAGTGAGGACCCCCGGGTCGCAGAGGAGAAGCGTCGCCGGCGAATGGTGAGCTTTGGCTTGGCACTGCTGGCTGTACCGATGATCGCCGCTGCCATGTGGTTCGCCACCACGATCGGCTTAGCCACCACCAATGCAGTCCTTTTGGGGCTGGCGCTTGTGGTGACGCTGCTGGCGCTGATGCACCTTGGCTCGGCAGTGCGCGGCACACGGGGCCGCGGCGGTCTCTTGGGCACATTCACGGTGTTGATGGTGGTGGTGTTCCTGTTCGCCCCGTCGAACCTGCAGGACAGTTCGAATCATGTCTTCGGGAACTACGAGACGCAGTCGGAGTCCATCAATACGGCTTTCGCCAACACCACCGTTGATCTTCGGGATCTCAGCGACAGATTCACCGCCGATGATGAGATCGACTTCTCGGACTCCACCGCCGCGGCCGAGTTCGCACAAACGCGGGATTTTCACACCACCGTTGATGTCAACAATGCCTTCGGCAACGCCACCATAGTGCTGCCGGATGATGTCTACTGGGAAATTGAGCGCGGAAATTTTCTGGGCAATATGGACATCCGGACCCAATCACTGTGGCACTCATATCAAGGCATAGGCTCCACCCCGGAGACCTTCGGCCCAGACGTTGCTGCGGGCACCGTGGAGCTTCAGGTCGGCAACGCTTTCGGCAATGTGGTCATCTATGACGAGACCACCTACAACCAGGAAGAGCTAGGCATCTTCAGCGATGAGGAGGAGCAGGAATGAGTGACAAGGCGGGCCCGTCCAACGACGCCGAAGAGCAGAGCCGCAACACTCATCAGCACACGGTGCCGATCCCCCCTGAGCCGGAGGACGTTGACGCCCTGCTCGCTGAGTCCCTCAGGGCCCAATCCGAACGCGATTTCACGTGGAAGGAACCAGAGCGGAAGCCGCGCTGGTGGGAACGCGCTGAAGGACAGGAAGAGTCCACTGGCGCGGTGACCCCTGAGCGCACGGCAGAGGTGGCGTCGTCGTCATCCCGAGACAACCGCAGGGTCCGTTTGGGCTCGGTGGTGTTCGCGCTGATCAGTCTGCTGTTGGCCGGCTGGGTGGTGGCTTCAGTAGCATTCGGCATCACAGTTGAGCCACTTGTTGTTGGCCTGGTGATCTGCTCGCTTGCGGGCATGTCACTCATCGTTGCCGGGCTTCGGCCCAAGCCTGGCACGCGAATCTGAGGGACGTCTCATAAATCTATCTGTTTGTTAACGCCGAAACCCCGGTCCGCTCCTTCAACGGAGTAGACCGGGGTTTCGAGTGACAGCTGAGATTCAGCTGGTGAGAGCGGCATAAGCCGCACCAATCACTTGAGGGTGACGGTGGCGCCTGCGCCCTCGAGGGCCTCTTTTGCCTTCTCAGCGGATTCCTTGTCTGCACCTTCCAGCACAGCCTTAGGTGCACCGTCGACCAGCTCCTTGGCCTCCTTCAGTCCGAGGGAGGTCAAGCCGCGCACCTCCTTGATGACACCGATCTTCTTGTCGCCAGCGGCTTCAAGAATGACGTCGAACTCAGTCTGCTCTTCAGCCTCGGCAGCGTCGCCGCCAGCCGGTGCTGCACCTGCTGCGGCAACCGGAGCTGCTGCAGTCACGTCGAAGGTCTCTTCGAAGACCTTGACGAACTCGGAGAGCTCGATGAGGCTCATTTCCTTGAACTGTTCAATCAGTTCGTCGTGGCTCAACTTAGCCATGGGGTTGGCTCCTTACGTGTTTGAAACGGATCTTGTTTTCGTTTGTGTGCACTGACAAGCGTCAGGCAGCGTCTTCCTGCTTCGCGCGCAGGGCTTCCACGGTCCGAACCATCTTGGAGATCGGAGCCTGGAATGTTGCGGCCGCCTTGGTCTGAGCACCGATGAAGGCACCAGCCAGCTTGCCGAGCAGAACCTCACGGGACTCAAGATCCGCGAGCTTCTTCACCTCATCCTCAGTCAGGGGCTTGCCATCCATGTAGCCGCCCTTGACGATGAGCTGAGGGTTGTCCTTGGCAAAGTCACGCAGAGCTTTTGCCACGTCCACAGCATCGCCGTGAACGAAAGCGATCGCAGAAGGTCCGCTCATCTGTCCCTCGAAGGACTCGATGCCGACTTCCTTGGCTGCGATCTCGGTCAGCGTGTTCTTCACCACGGCGTAGTTTGCGTTCTCCCGCACGGACCGCCGCAATTGCTGCAGCTGGCCGACGGAGAGGCCGCGGTATTCCGTGAGCACGGCAGCGTTTGACGCGTTGAAAAGCTCCTTGAGCTCTGCAACGGCGGCCGCCTTCTCAGGATTCGCCATGGCACTCCTTCCGAATTACATTGCCAGTCAGAATCACAGGTGGGGGCATAGAAAAAGCCCCATGCACAAGTGCACAGGGCTCAACAGAACATCAGAAATACTGACGTACAACGTTGGCTTAGTCCACCTGCGCAGGTCGCCCGTGAGGGTCTTTAAAGCTCAGCCACACTCCGGGGGTCCCGGTGACCACGAGATTCAGCGCCAACTGATTCTCGCACGGCTAAAGCGACCGGCGGTCTTTGGTCAATGACTGACTATACATGTCCTCACGCAGAGGAACAAAACGCCCGCATTGACTCATCCCAGATGCCCGCCTGGACCTAGTCGTTGACTCATCCTGAAATGCCCGCGTG
>NZ_VAVZ01000045.1 GCF_005771525.1 Nesterenkonia salmonea
CATTTTCGTCTCGACATGCCTGCTCCTGGGCAAAAAAGTACGCCGCCTGCCCATCCATTTTCGACGAGAAGACGGCGTACCACCAGGTCAGCCAAAGATTCCTAGGGATTCATGCCAAGGGTTTGGAGAACAATCTCCTTGACCTTTCCGGCATCTGCCTGTCCACGAGTTTCTTTCATCACCGGCCCAATGAGGGCACCAATGGCTTTGAGCTTCCCGCCTTTAACCTTTTCCACAACATCCGGATTTTCCGCCATAGCCTTCTCAACAGCGGCAGTGAGTGCGCCATCGTCGGAGACCACCTCGAGTCCGCGGCTCTTCACAATGTCCTCCGGTGAGCCCTCTCCATCGACGTGGTGCTCCAAGACCTGGCGGGCGATCTTGTCATTGATCGTTCCGCCCTCGATCAGGCGGTTGAGCTCCACGATGGTCGCAGGTGCCACACCCAATGCAGCTGGATCTACCCCGCGGGCGTTTGCGAGCCGGGAGATCTCACCCATCCACCATTTGCGCGCTACTGCAGGTGAAGCGCCCTGCGCCACGGTCTGCTCGATCTCGTCCAGCAGCCCGGCGGCGATCACGTCACGGAACTCGGCCTCCGAGTACCCCCAGGCTTCACGGAGGCGACGTCGGCGCTGTGCAGGCGGTTCTGGCAGCTCTGCTCGGAGCGCCTCAACCCACTCTGGAGTGGTCACGATTGGCACCAGGTCAGGTTCGGGGAAGTACCGGTAGTCATCGGCATCAGACTTGGGACGGCCTGAACTGGTGGTTCGGGTGTCCTCTTTCCAGTGGCGGGTCTCCTGCACAATTGACCCACCTGCTGAGAGGATCCCTGCGTGCCGGCGAATCTCGTAGGTTACCGCGTGTTCAACGGCGCGCAGTGAGTTCACGTTCTTGGTCTCTGAACGGGTGCCGAAGGCTTCCGCCCCTGGGCGCATGAGCGAGACATTGGCGTCACAGCGCACGTTGCCGCGCTCCATCCGCGCATCAGAGATATCGAGACCCTTCACAATGTCTCTGACGGCGGAAACATAAGCACGCGCGATCTCTGGAGCGCGCCTGCCAGCACCGGTGATCGGTTTGGTGACAATCTCAATCAGCGGCACGCCGGCCCTGTTGTAGTCCACCAAGGAGTAGTCGGCGCCCTGAATGCGGCCGGAAGTTCCCGCGTGGGTGAGCTTTCCTGCGTCCTCCTCCATGTGGGCCCGTTCGATCTCGACTCGGAATATCTCGCCGTCGTCGAGCTCCACGTCGAGATAACCGTCGAAAGCGATGGGCTCGTCGTACTGGCTGGTCTGCCAGTTCTTGGGCGTATCTGGGTAGAAGTACTGTTTGCGGGCAAACCGGCAGTGCTCTGCAATGGAACAGTTCAGAGCTAAGCCCAGTTTGATCGCCGATTCCACCGCTTTGCCGTTAACGGCCGGAAGAGTCCCGGGCATGCCCAAGTCGACTTCGTTGACATTGGTGTTCGGCTCATCCCCGAAGGCGTTAGGCGCCGAGGAGAACATTTTTGTGGCGGTGTTGAGCTCCACATGAACCTCGAAGCCCATCACTGGTTCGAAGGCCTCGATGGCGTCCTCGAAGCCGAGGGGCTCGACGGCGTCCATATCGGCCTGGGTTGTGGTGTTCATCGAGTGACCTCCTCCAGTGCGGGAATCTGCGCCCACAGAGGCGCATCATAGGTGTCGTTGAGCAGCTGCTCAAGCGCCCCGGCGGCGTGATAGACGCGGGCGTCCTCCTTGGCTGGTGCCAGAAATTGGATGCCGACGGGTAGTCCTTCGGACAGCCCTCCCGGCACAGAGATTCCGGGAATCCCGGCCAGGTTTGCGGGGATCGTGGCAATGTCGTTGAGATACATTGCCAGCGGGTCATCGAGTTTCTCCCACAGCGGGAACGCCACGGTGGGTGAGGTGGGAGAGATAAGAACGTCGGCCTGTTCGAACGCCGCATCAAAGTCCTGCTGGATGAGGGTCCGGATCTTCTGAGCAGAGCCGTAGTAGGCGTCGTAATAGCCTGCCGACAGCGCATAGGTGCCCAGGATGATGCGTCGTTTGACTTCTTCACCGAAGCCCGCGGCCCGGGTCGCTCCCATCACGCGCTCAATGGTCAGCGGCCCCTCCTCCGGAACAACGCGGGTACCGTAGCGCACCCCGTCGTAGCGGGCCAGGTTGCTTGATGCCTCCGAGGGCATGATGAGGTAGTAGGCACCCAGGGCGTAGTCGAAACTTGGGCAGTCGACCTCGACGATTTCCGCTCCGGCCTGACGCAGCTGATCAAGCGCCTCGTGGAAACGGGCGAGAACACCGGACTGATATCCCTCACCCTGAAGCTGTTTGATCACACCGATGCGCAGACCTGCCGCCGTCTTGGTGGAGGCAGCCGAAGAGAAGGTAGGGATCTTCCCTTCTGGGTATTCGGTCTCTGACAGTGAGGTGGAGTCTTTCTTGTCATACCCGGCGATCACCTCGTGCAGCAGTGCGGCATCCTCCACAGTTCGAGCCACAGGGCCGATCTGGTCCAAGGAGCTCGCCATCGCGATGGCTCCATAGCGGGAGACTCCGCCATAGGTTGGTTTGGTGCCCACTGTGCCGGTGACGGCTCCGGGCTGGCGGATTGAGCCGCCGGTATCGGTGCCAAGTGCCAGAGGTGCTTCAAAGGCCGCCACTGCTGCTGCCGACCCGCCTCCGGAACCGCCAGGGATCCTGGTGATGTCCCACGGGTTGCGAGTAGGACCATAGGCTGAATGCTCGGTGGAGGAGCCCATAGCGAACTCATCCAGGTTCGTCTTCCCGAGGATTGGCATACGTGCCGCGCGAACCTTCTCCACCACGGTCGCGTCATAGGGACTCATCCAACCCTTAAGCATCTTCGAACCAGCCGTTGTGGGCTGACCCTTCGTGACGATGAGGTCTTTGATGGCGATCGGTACCCCAGCCAGTGGATGCAGCGACTCGGCTTCAGCACCACCGGCGGCGCGGAGTGCGTCCACCGAGGCCGCAGTCTCCAGGGCTTCATCTGCCGCGACATGAAGGAAGGCGTGGATGGTGTCATCGACTGCCGCTATGCGGTCCAAATGGGCCTGGGTGAGCTCCACGGAGGTAATCTCACCAGTTCGCAGTTTCGCCGCCATCTCAGCAGCTGTGAGTCGAATAAGTGCATCTGTTGTGAGTGCCATCAGCGTTCCCCTTCTTCCTGTGGAGCACCGCTAGGGACCGCGTCGTCGCCTTCACTCAGGATGGCTGGAACTTTGAATCGAGAGTCCTGAGAGTCCGGTGCGCTGGCCAGTGCTTCTTCAGCGGTGAAAACGTGCCCCACAGTATCTTCGCGGAACACGTTGGTCAGCGGCAGCGGGTGCGATGTGGGGGGCACATCCTCGCCAGCGGCTTCCTGGACTCTTTTGACGGAATCCACGATCACGCCGAGTTCACTGGTCATCTTTTCCAGTTCAGCATCGGTCATGGCAATGTGGGCAAGTGTGGCAAGATGCTCGACGTCAGCGCGCGAGATCTCAGACATGAAGCTCCCTTGAGAGTTGTAGTGAGTCAGGTACCGGGGATCAGTCTAATGAGTCAGCGACTCTTGACGTCCACCAAGACCACCGTGACATTGTCTCGGCCACCCTGGCGGAGCGCTTGATGAATCAGCCAATCGACGGTGTCTTGGACATTGCGCCCGGCGTTGAGGATCTGAGCGATATCGTCATCAGTGAGTTCCCCGGTCAAACCGTCGGAGCAGATCAGCAGACGCTGACCCGGCTGGACGGTCGCTTTGCTGAAGTCAGCGCCCCACATGTCCCCCGCGCCTAGGGCCCGGGTGATGACGTTGCGGTGCGGATGAGAATGCATCTCCTCAGCGGTGATCATCCCAGAATCGAGCAATTCTTGAACCTGTGAGTGGTCCCGCGTCAGGCGGATCAGGGCGCCGTCGTTGAGCAGATAGGTGCGGGAGTCTCCTACATTGAAGACCAACCACTGCCACTGCCCATTAGTGTCTTCACCCGTGTGGTCATCAGCTGCTTCGACCACGACAGCCCCTGAGAGGGTTGTTCCGGCTTTGGAGTCTGTGGCTTCACGGATGCGCTGATCAGCGTCGTCGAGAAACTTCTCCAGCTCTGGCTCTCCGACCCGGCCGGAGTGGGCCTCCCAGCCCTCAGCCAGTGCCTGGACGGCTAGCGAGGAAGCGACCTCCCCTGCTTCGTGTCCGCCCATGCCATCAGCGACGGCGAACAGCCGGTCGGTGACCACAAAGGAGTCCTCGTTGAGCTCGCGTCGCAGCCCCACATGGGAGCCGTACCCGTAGTCGACGTAGGGCACCGCATTGCTCTCGCTTGACTCTGCACTCATTGCCACTGGACCATCTTGTCACGAATCGATATCACTCCGTGATAATGGCGTGCTCTAACTGTTATCAATCGCAATTCCTCCTCTGCCGGCCCGGAGCAGCATGCTGGGAGCAACCTCTCCGAATCCGCGGACCAGGCGCGGCGGTTGCGGCACCAAGAGGTAGTCCTGACTCACCTCAAGGGCCTCAGCTGTCGATGAGTCCACCAGAATGGTTCCGGGATCGGCCAGGGAGGTCAGGCGGGCAGCCAGATTGACCGTTGGCCCATAAATGTCACCCATCCGGGACAGCACACGCCCCCACACAACAGAAACTCGCGCCTCAGGCAGGACGTCATCTGCGGCGATGGATTCCGAAAGCGCCAAAGCGATCTCCGCCCCGGCTTCGGGGGTCTCAGCGTTGTACAGGACCTCATCGCCCACCGTTTTGACCAGGCGCCCTCCGCCGATGGAGATGATCTCCGCGCATTTGGATTCGAAGCGCTGAACCATATGAGCCAATGTGCGCTCATTCATCTGCCGCGACAATGAGGTGTAGGAGACCAGGTCTGCGAACCCGACAGCACGGGCCAGCGGCAGCGGCGCATCGTCTCGAGACGGTTCGGACCCTGAGGCCTCCCGGCCTCGATCCAATGACGCCAAACCTGATTCCACCCTGACGGTGAGCCGTTGCAGAGCTGCGGAGAGCTGACGGCGCCAGGCGTATCCCATGAGCTGGTGCAGCGGATCAATCAGTGCTGGCAGCGTCTCAAAGACGTGACTGCGGGCTTCAGCATCGGAGAGTTCCTGATTGGCGATCTTGTCCTCCACCAGGGCCTCGATCTGCCACACCACCATCCGGTCCGTCATCTGCCCGACCGAACGGGTCAGCGAGATCGCCGTCTCTTGGTTGAGGTACCCCTGACGGACCAGGTTAACCATTTGGGCAAGTGCCTCCGCGTCAGCCTCCGTGAACGCCTTCACATCCTCATCGAGGTTGGGGAAGCCCAATGCACGCCACAGTTTCCGGGCAGCGTGGGTGGAGACTCCCATCCGAAGGGCCATCTCACGGTAGGTCAGCGAGCGCTCCGCCCCGAGGAGACGGTGTTCTAAGTCCCGGATGTTCCGGTGCCATTCACGTTCCTCGAAACTTGGAGTGGGGATCGGCGCGGTTGCGGCCGCCCCATCGGCGTGGGTCTGCAGTGTTGATGGGTCATTCAGGTCAGAGGAATCAGCCTCCGGCACGAACCCGCGGCCAGGAACTGGGCTCGGCTGTGGATTTGCGTTCCGCGACAGGGTCGAGCGCGGCAGATTGAAGTCGCTCCAGTCAGCTCGGGCGGCAGCGAGCTCCTCAGCGGTGTAGTTGTCATCATCTCCCGGACGGGGCACTTCGGCGGTCTCATCATCCATATAGCGGTTGGCACCGAAGTCGCGCTGACGTGCCCGTTCCCTTGCGTCAGGCACGTCCACCTCCGAAGGAGGCACCATGGACATCGCCTCTGAAGCCGGCAGCCTGCTGGGCGTGCTGCGCGGCCGCGGCTCTGGCCTGGGCCCGGCGCCTGTAATCTCCGAGCTCTTGGGCCAAGACTCTGTTGAAACGCTCAACATCCGGCATATCGCGGATTTTGGTGCGCTGGTGTTGGCCGTAGGCCCCGTGGATGAGCACCAGGTCACCTGCTCCTGCCATTTCCTGCATGGCCGACTGACGCATCTCATGCTGGTTCAGCAAGGCCAGTGGAATCACTCTGGCCTGGGGAGCACCGATGAAGTTCTTCTGCACAATCCGCTCGGTGGTCAGATAGGTCAGCCGATTGAGCCATGTCACCAGCGGTTTCACGGTGCCCACGCCCACTACCAGAAGCCCCACTGTCCAAATGAGAAAGACTGCGATGTGGCTGTAGTGCTGGATGAAGGCCGGCTGAGTGTCCCGGGTGAAGTAGCCCAGCAGAAAACTGAGCAGCGCGATGGTCACCAACAGGTTGATCGCAGCTGGTATCAGGGCACGGTGGTGCGCGCGGGTGCGAATGATGGATTGTTCTCCATCTACCAATTTCAGCAGCATCCCTGAGGCACCTCCTTAAGCTGAACGTTGTTGCGCCACATGGGGTTATCAGTCTACGCGGGACCTCCGACTGGCCGGAGGTGCACCACATCTCCTGCGTGGAACGATTCCCGCCGGAGTGTGGGTTCATCCACCCAGAGATCATCTGCCCCTCCCCCAGCATCCGGATCAAGAACAGTACGACGCCGCATCCTGACGTTAACTGTGAGCGCGCCGTCGTACTCGACTCCCACAGCCTCTCCCCGAACTGCTGTGCCGCCGGGCAGTTCCACGCGTACCTGCTGCCCAATGGTGCTGATGGTGGAGATGATCTGCTCCCGCACCGGCTCAACACTTCCGTGCTGCTGGATTGTCTGAAGCAGCGCGGCTGCCTCTTCAAGCCAGTCGCACAGCAGAGTGCTTCGCAAGTGGGCACCGGCCGCTGTGCCGGGCATAGGCGGTTCCTGACCTGCGCGGGACAACTCGAGGATGACTGATGTGGAATTCTCCGTTGGCAGGTGATCTTCCGTCAGCAGCACATTGATTCCGCAGCCGACGACCAGCGCAGCTGGGTCCTGAGGGGGGATAGCCGACAGGATTCCGGCGATCTTCTTGCCCTCAACGTGCACATCATTAGGCCATTTGAGGGCGGCCGGGATATCCCGGTCCCGCAATACGCGGACAAGCGCCACCCCGATACACAGGGTGATCCAATGCCGCTGTGTCACAGGGATGTCGGGACGCAGAAGCAGGGATGTCGATAGTGATGACCCTGCAGGTGAGGACCAGACTCGGGCCTGCCGCCCGCGGCCCCCTGTTTGCTCCTCGGCTGTGATGACTGTCATATTGGGCCAGCGCCGGTGAGCGTCAGGTTCAGCAGCGGCGTGGAGCAGATCATCATTGGTTGACCCAGTGCTGTCCACCCGCAGCACCTGAGCGTAGAGCCCCGTCTGCACAAGGCGGCGTTGCAGGAGAGCGTCGTCGAGCTGAGCGGGGCGCGTGTCTGACATATCCCCAACCTACTGGTCGGGACGCGCTTCTTCAGGTTCAGCTGTCCGCCCTCACTCACTCGGTGTCGCCGTGTAAAGTCTCCGGTTGGCTCAATGATGCATGTGCTCATCCACGTCAGCCACAGTCATCAAAGCGCTGGGCCAGTGAGCCGCGGCCTCGTTCGCGGATTCAAGGATGTGTAGAGCACTTGAACATGACCACCCAGCAGCCCCGGCAGCGCCGAAACCGCCCCAGCGGAGTCTTCGCTGTCTCTGTCCTGGTGGTGATCTGTTTTGTACTGTGGGCTTCCCTAGCACCTGGGCGTGGATCGCCATGATCTGCGGCACGGTGATGGGCATCGGCCTGATCAGCTACGGTCCAGCGGAGCCGCTGAGTCACTTCATGAACCCTCCCCATGGACTGGCTGAACCGGAGACCACTGATGCTGCTGTGCGCGCGATGCAGTTCTCCTACCTCAACTGGGGGCCCAACGCCTGGGCGCTGTTTGGCGTGTTTGGCCTGGCGATTGCGTATTCGACGCACCGCCAGCACAACACCGGGCTGATCTCGCCCATGCTGAGGCCTGTGCTCGGAAAAAGCATGGACGGCTGGGCCGGGCAGCTCATCGACATCTTCACCGTGATCGCCACGCTTTTCGGTACGACGACGTCACTGGGCTTGGGAGCCGCGCAGATCGCCGAGGGAGTTAACAGCCTCACCGGGATACCCTCCGACCTCTTTGTGCAGATCGTGATTGTCGGCGCCATCACCGTGGTCTTCACTCTCTCGGCAGTGTCTGGGGCCTCCCGGGGCATCAAATGGGTCAGCCAAACGACCATGCTTGCCGCCGCGGCGCTCGGCGTCTATGTGCTCGTCGCGGGCCCCACCAGCTTCGTCACTAACCTGTACTTCCGGTCCATGGGCCAGTTCATCTCAGAGTTCCCCATGGTCGCCCTCCACACCCCGGGGACTCCGGAGGATCTGGAGTGGATGCAGTGGTGGACCTACTTCATGATGGCCTGGTGGCTCAGTTGGGGAGCCTTTGTGGGCATCTTCCTCGCGAAGATCTCCAAGGGGCGCACCATCCGCCAGTTCGTCATTGCCGTGCTGGGAGTGCCCACTCTGGTCTTCAGCGCCTGGTTCACTATCTTTGGCGGGTCGGTGATCGACCTGACCATGTCCGGCGGATCGAGCATCGGCGCAGACACAGTGGAGGACACCAAATGTGACATTCTTCGCCCTGCTCGGTGAGTTGCCGCTGGCCACCATCACCTCAGTGCTGACCGTCCTGATGGTGGTGCTCTTCTTCGTCTCCAGCGCCGACTCGAATACGTTCGTACTCAGCGTGCTGTCTTCCCGAGGCTCCATGACCCCCAGCCGCCCGGTCCTGGGAACCTGGGGCGTGCTCACCGGCACCTGCGCTGTTGTCCTGCTGAGCGTGGGCGGCCTCCAGGCGCTTCAGCAGGCGGCGATACTCTCAGCCGTGCCGTTCACCGTGATCGCGGCGCTGCTAGGCATTTCCCTGGTGAAGGAGCTACGACTCAACGACCCTGCCGGCAGGCCGCGGACTCAGTCTCAGTCTCAGTCTCAGTCTCAGTCTCAGTCTCAGAGGAAGATGTCAGGCACGAGGTCTGATGAGGGGTCCACAGCGTAGCGGTCATAGTCAGTGATGCCGACCGAGGTCAGTACCTGCTCATCGGTGAGGAATTGACCGGTACCCCAGTCTGCTTCCCCGGTGATCAGGGCGCTGGCGGCGTCGGCGACGATCTCCGGTTTTCGGGCACCTCGGGCAAGTTTTTCTCCTCCCGGGATATTCCGCAGCGCGGCAGTCTCGATCAGCGTCGCCGGCCAGAGGGAGTTGACGGACACGCCCGCATCGGCCAGTTCTGCGGCAAGTCCGAGCGTGGTCATGGACATGGCGTATTTGCTCATCGTGTACGCCAGGTGCTTGCCGAACCACGCCGGGTCAAGGTTCAGCGGCGGTGACAGTGTGAGGATCTTCGGCCTCCAGCCTTCCTGCTGCGCACTCGCCCGCAGATGCGGAATGGCGGCGCTGGACAGCGCGAACGTGCCGCGGGCGTTGATGTCGTGCATGAGGTCGTAGCGCTTCATGTTCTGGTGCTCAGCCGGGCTGAGGTCAATGGCAGAGGCGTTGTTGATGACGGCGTCGATCCCTCCAAAACGCTCTGCTGCGGCTGCTACGGCGCGGGCGACGTCGTCATCGTTTCGGATATCCCCCACCACGGCCAACCCGGTGCCTCCGGCGTCTTCAACGTCCTGCACCGCTGTGTGGACGGTTCCCGGAAGCGAATCATGTGGCTGGTCGGTTTTGGCCACCAGGACAATGTTCGCGCCTGCTGCGGCGAGCTTGACGGCGATGGCGTGGCCGATGCCGCGGCTGCCACCGGAGATGAGGACTGTTTTGGATGCCAGAGCTTCTGTGGTCATGATCACAGCTTACTCACCAGTAGCAATCATTGTTAACTGTAATGTTGGAAGACCTCAGTTTTTGTAGGGTCCCTACATCCGCAACGGACTGCTCGCTCATTAGACTGACGCAGAGTTTGTGGAACCCGTACAGCACGACGACGAAAGCGCCTGATAGCCCATTATGGACAATTCACCACTCGGTGCCTCACGGCCGAAAACCACTGCTGACAAGCTCGCAGATTTTCGCCGTCGTCGTGACCAGACCCTTGCGCCGGCCGGCGAGGAAGCCATCGCCAAGCAGCACAACCGGGGCAAGCACACCGCCCGGGAGCGGATCGACATGCTGCTGGATGAGGACTCCTTTGTGGAGTTCGACGCCCTGGCCGTGCACCGCACTCACGCGTTTGGTATGGAGAAGAAAAAGCTCCTCGGTGACGGTCTCGTCTCCGGCTACGGCACGATCGACGGACGCATGGTGGCTGTCTACGCCCAGGATTTCGCGGTCTTCGGCGGCTCACTGAGCGCTGTCAACGGAGAGAAGATCGTCAAAGTTCAGGAGTTCGCCGCACGCAACGGCTGCCCCGTGATCGGAATCAACGACGGCGGCGGTGCCCGTATCCAAGAAGGTGTCGCATCGCTTGCCATGTTCGCCGACATCTTCCGCAATAATGTGCACTCCTCCGGGGTCATCCCGCAAATCACCCTCATCATGGGCCCCGCTGCCGGCGGTGCCGCCTACTCCCCTGCGCTGACGGACTTCGTGATCATGGTGGACAAGACGTCCCACATGTTCATCACCGGCCCCGATGTGATCAAGTCCGTCACGGGGGAAGACGTGGACATGGAAGCCCTCGGCGGGGCCAGGTCGCACAACACGACCACCGGCACCGCCACCTATATGGCCGCCGATGAGGAAGACGCCATCGAGTTCGCCAAGGAACTGCTGGAGTTCCTCCCACTCAACAACCTCGCTGAGGCACCTGTGGAGCCCTTCGAGGAGCGGCCCAAAATTGAGGCAGCCGATGAAGCCCTCAACATCTTGGTGCCTGATTCCGCTTCGGCGCCCTATGACATGACCGAGCTGGTCGAACAGTTGGTTGATGACGGGTACTTCCTCCAGCTGCAGGCCCTCTACGCCCCGAACATGATCATCGGTCTGGGCCGCATCGGTGGGCGCTCGGTGGGCGTGGTCGCCAATCAGCCCAGCCAGCTGGCTGGAACTCTGGACATCGCGGCCTCCGAAAAGGCTGCCCGGTTCGTCCGATTCTGTGACGCGTTCAATATCCCTATCCTCACGCTGGTGGATGTTCCCGGATTCCTTCCGGGCACCGACCAGGAGTGGGGCGGCATCATCCGCCGCGGAGCCAAACTCCTCTACGCCTATGCGGAAGCCACTGTCCCGAAGATCACGGTGATCACCCGCAAAGCTTTCGGCGGAGCGTACATCGTGATGGGGTCCAAGAAGCTCGGCGCGGACATCAATTTGGCGTGGCCCACCGCCCAAATCGGCGTGATGGGCGCCCAGGGGGCTGTCAATATTCTTCACCGGCGCGAACTGATCGGCATCGGCAAAGAGGGCGGGGATGTTGAAGCCCGGCGCCAGGAACTTATCGACGACTATGAGGCTGCCCTCCTCAACCCGTATCAGGCGGCCGAGCTGGGCTATATCGATGCGGTGATCGAACCTGCTGAGACGCGGTGGCAGATCAGAAAGGCCCTGCGCGCGACATATCACAAGCGGGAATCACTGCCTGCCAAGAAGCACGGAAACATCCCGCTCTAGTCCTATGACACATGACCTAGAACGGACAACGACGCCGCCTTCGGCCTCCTCAGCGAGCTCACCTGACAGTGCGCACACCCCGGCGGACCAGACTCTGCCCATCGACGGGGTGGAGCTCCTCGAGGAGGAAATGGCCGCCGTGGTGGCAGTACTCGCCACTTTGGCGTCTTCCGAGCCGCACTTCAGTGATGCTGGAGGCACCGGGCCTTGGGACCGGAGACTTCAACGTAAGCACCGGCTCGCTCAGGACCAGCACGGTCTCTGGGGAAGACCTGGGCCAGCATCCTGGAACCAGGCCTCGGGAGGCATGCGATGAACGCAGCACGGAGCCGACGGCCACGCCTTGTGCTTGCCTCAGCTTCCCCCAGCCGCCGAATGATCCTCACCGACGCCGGCGTGGACTTTGAGGTAGTGGTCTCCACAGTGGACGAACCCGCCGTCGTCGCCTCCGCAGTGGAGGCGGGTGGTCCGCTCAGCGCTGCTGAGGAAGCCCAGCTGCTGGCCCGGGCCAAAGCAGAGGATGTGGCCTCCAGCCCACAGGCTCGGGGTGCCCTGGTCATCGGCTGCGACTCAGTATTCGAACTAGGCGGCACCACCTACGGGAAGCCCTACGAGGTGGACGTAGCCGTTGAACGATGGAAGCTCATGCGCGGAAACACCGGGACTCTGCACACCGGGCATTGGCTGGTCGACGCCACGGAGGACCCAAGGTCGAAGCAGAGCAGGTGGTCAGAACCAGGACTGGAGTACATCCTCGGCTCAGCCCCCACCGGAGCCACCCGCGAACTCAACGCAGCTGGAGAGACGGTGTCCTCCGATGTGATCTTCGGACACCCGACCGATGGCGAGATTCGCGCCTACGTTGAAACGGGCGAACCTCTTCACTGCGCTGGCGCGTTCACGCTTGAAGGTGGAGCCGCAGATTTCATTGAGCGGGTGGACGGTGACCGCGATGCGGTCATCGGGATCTCGCCCGCAGCTGTGGGGCGGCTTCTGGACAATCTAGGTCACAATTTAGGTGACTATTCCATTCGGCCCACCGACGGCGGCGAGAAATGACCACAATTCAGGCGGTTTTCAGGCAAAAATATGGGCACAAATACCCATCGAATGCGGAAGCGAAGGGCAAGAGCTGACAATGACCAATTTTTCCAAGGTGCTCATCGCCAACCGCGGCGAAATCGCGGTGCGCATTATTCGCGCCGCCCGTGACGAGGGCCTGTCGACTGTAGCGGTCTACGCCGATCCGGACCGGGAGGCCGTTCATGTGGCCCTCGCGGATCAGGCCTACGCCCTAGGTGGGTCCAGCGCGGCAGACTCCTACCTCGTGGCTGAGAAAATCCTGGCCGCCGCAGAGGCCACCGGAGCCGATGCTGTCCACCCGGGATACGGATTCCTCTCAGAGAACGCCGAATTCGCCCGCGCAGTCATCAACGCTGGACTGGTGTGGATCGGACCCCGCCCCGAAGCGATCGAACGTCTGGGCGATAAAGTCTCAGCCCGCCAAATCGCGGAGAAGGTCGGCGCGCCCTTAGCCCCGGGCACCAAAGAGCCGGTGGCATCCGCCAAGGAAGTGCTGCGTTTTGCTGAGAAACAGGGACTGCCGATCGCCATCAAGGCCGCCCACGGAGGCGGCGGGCGGGGCATCAAAGTGGTCCGAGAACATGATGAGATCGTCGAACTCTACGAATCGGCAGTCCGTGAAGCCACTGCGGCCTTCGGCCGTGGAGAGTGCTTCATTGAGAAGTACTTGGACGCACCGCGCCACGTGGAGACTCAGTGCTTGGCTGACCAGCACGGCCACGTCGTCGTCGTCTCCACCCGTGACTGCTCACTGCAGCGCCGCAATCAGAAGCTTGTCGAAGAAGCCCCAGCTCCCTTCCTGACCCGGGCGCAGAACCGCCAGCTGTACAGGTCCTCCAAAGCCATTTTGAAGGAGGCCGGTTACACCGGGGCGGGAACCTGCGAGTTCCTGATCGGCGCCGACGGGACCATCAGCTTCCTTGAGGTCAACACTCGTCTCCAGGTGGAGCACCCGGTGACAGAGGAGGTCGCCGGAGTTGATCTGGTACGCGAACAGTTCCGGATCGCTCGGGGAGAGAAGCTCGGTTACGACGACCCCACCTCACGCGGTCACAGCTTTGAGTTCAGGATCAACGGAGAGGACGCCGGCCGGAACTTCATGCCGGCGCCAGGGCGGCTTGAACGCTTTGACCTCCCCACCGGGCCGGGTGTGCGGGTCGACTCTGGGGTACGAGCGGGTGAGACGATCTCTGGTGCGTTCGACTCCATGGTGGCGAAGCTCATTGTCACTGGAGCTGACCGGCGCCAGGCGCTCCAGCGCGCCAAGCGTGCACTGGAGGAGATGACCATCGAGGGCATGCCGACTGTCCTACCCTTCCATCGCAAGGTCGTGGAAGATCCAGCGTTCGCTCCTGAGCTGAGTCAGCCCCGGGCCAGTAAGTTCAGTGTTCATACCCGGTGGATCGAGACCGAATTCCACAACGACATCGCTCCGTTCAACGCCCTGACCGCGCACCCCGATGCGAGCGAGGCCGAAGGACGTGAGGAAGTTGTTCTGGAGGTCAACGGCAAACGGGTTCGCGTTAATGTCCCTGCCTCACTCTCCGCGGGGAAGCTGATCGGAAACAGCCCGTCAGGCCCCAAGAAGAAACGGCGCAACCGCTCAGCAGCGGCAGCTGCGGCAAGTGGTGACGACCTCACCTCCCCCATGCAGGGCACCGTGGTGAAAGTGGCGGTCAAGAACGGCACCAAGGTGCAGGAAGGCGACCTGGTTGCCGTGTTGGAGGCGATGAAGATGGAACAACCCATCACCGCCCATAAGGCAGGCAAAGTTAAGGGTCTGAAGATCGAACCCGGCAGCAGTCTCAAGGCCGGCGAAGTACTGGCCACGATCCCTGACTAAGCATCTGCTAAGCATGAGACGTTAGGGTCATGGCTATGCGAAAGGCCCTCACACTAGCGTCAACGCCCTTCCTCCTGCTGCTGCTTGGCTGCGCCTCCGACAGTCCGACCGACGGTGAAACTGCCACCTCGGATCCGGATACGGAGACTGCCGCTGAAGGCACTGAGGATCCCACAACCGATTTCGACGCGGTAGAACATGAGCAGTTCGACGCGCCGTGGGCTTTGGAGTTCCTGCCCGGCACAGATCATCTTGTCATCACCGAACGTACCGGTGGCCTGATGCTCCGCGACCAGGACTCCGGTGAGGTGCGCGAGATCAGCGGCGCCCCAGCAGTCGACTCCGCTGGCCAGGGAGGCATGCATGACGTGATCGCATCCCCCACCTTTGAGGAGGATCAGACGATTTACCTCAGTTGGGTCCGCTCAGTGGACGGGGGCGCACAGGGAGTTGTGGGACGTGCGGAGCTGGACGTAGATGACGCGTCTCTGGGTGATGTTGAAGAGATATGGCAGCAGGATCCGGCATCCGGCAACGGACACTTTGCGCTGCGGATGCAAGCTGACGATGATCACCTTTTCATCACCTCAGGCGACCGGCAGGAGTTGAACCCGGCGCAGGATATGGAGTCCAATCTCGGCACGATCGTTCGACTCACACTGGACGGCGAGCCTGCCGCAGACAACCCCTTTGCTGATGAGGGTGGCGCCGCGGCAGACTTCTACACCATCGGCCACCGAAACCCCTTAGGTATCGCCACAGACAGTCAGGGAAACCTGTGGTCTTCAGAAATGGGCCCCGAGGGAGGCGATGAGCTCAACCTCATCCTCGAGGGCGCAAATTATGGGTGGCCCGAGGTGTCGATGGGCGTTCACTATGGCGGTGGGGATATCCCTGACCATTCCGATGATGATGACTTTGAGGCCCCCAGAGCATATTGGGTGCCGGCCATATCTCCCGGCAACCTCATGATCTACCAAGGTGACCTATTCACCGAATGGCAGGACAGTGCGCTCCTGGGCGGCTTATCGGGTCAGAACCTCGTGCGGGTAGAGCTCGACGGTGACTCCGCCGAACCGGTCCAGGAGTGGGATATGGGAGATCGTATTCGTGCCGTGGAGGAAGCCCCCGATGGAGCCGTGTGGATCGCGACCGATGAAGGTGCGCTGATGGAACTGCTTCCCGCACGTGATTGAGCACGCACGTTCGGCTGCCGGTGCCGTCGCAGAGCGCTGGGGCGTTGAGGCTTCCCCCAGCCCTGAAGCGGTCACACTGATCGTCGCTGCGGTTGTTGTGCTCACAGCGGTCCCCGGCGTATGGCGGGTCGCTCGCCAAGCCTCGACCATCATCCACGAGATGGGACACGTACTCGCCGCCTGGGTGACAGGACGCCGGGTTTCGGGCATCAAGCTGCACTCTGATACTTCTGGGGTGACAGTCTCCCGGGGCCGTGCCCAGGGCCCGGGCCTGCTCGTCACGTTCCTCGCCGGATACCCAGCACCGGGGCTGTTGGCTCTTGGCATGGTGTGGCTGGCGACCTCGGGCCACTCTGGGGCTGCGCTGACGGTCTACCAGGCCGTGCTCCTGCTGGCGCTGCTACTTTCGCGCAATGCTGTCGGCATCCTCTCCTGCCTGCTCGCGGTGCTCAGTACTGCTCTGATCTGGTGGCACAACGATCCTGAGATTGTCGGCTACACCGTGGTCGCGCTCGGGGTCTTCTATGCGCTCTCAGGTGTGCGCGGCACTCTGGATGTGTGCCGTGTGCACCTAACGTCGCGGTCCCGCTCCGCAGCGGCGGTGGTAGGCACCGACGCCTCCCAGGCGGCCAAAGCGTGGAGGCTCTTGCCCGTTCCTGCCTGGCTGTGGCTGTTTCTGTTCCTTGTGGTCAGTGGTTCCAGCGCCGGCGGCGTCGTCTGGATGCTTTTTCCCTAGACCTTGCGGGTGTGGACCTTCAGTAGTAGACGGCTAGGCGCCCGTTGGGTCCGTCGATGACGGTGACATCGGTGTTGAAGATTTCGGACAGCACGTGGTCCTGCATCATTTCTGCCGGGGTGCCGTGTTGGACGACCTTCCCGTTCTTCATGGCCAGAATTCTGTCCGAGTAGTGGGCGGCGAAGTTGATGTCGTGGAGCACAATCACAATAGTGCGGCCGAGCTCATCGGCGGCCCGCCGAAGCTGTTTCATCATCTGCACTGCATGCTGCATGTCCAGGTTGTTCAGCGGCTCGTCCAGCAGCACGTAGTCCGTCTGCTGGGCTAACACCATGGCCACATAGGCGCGCTGGCGCTGGCCTCCGGAAAGCTGGTCCAGGTAGCGGTTCTCCAGGTCGGTGAGGTTGAGAAAGTCAATGGCCTCAGAGATGAAGCGTTCATCGCCCAGGGTCAACCGGCCCCGCGAATGCGGGTACCTGCCGAAGCTCACCAGTTGACGCACCGTGAGCCTGGTGACGAAGTGGTTCTCCTGCCGCAGCACCGACAGGACGCGGGCAATAGCTTTGGACGGAGTGTTGACCACATCGTGACCAGCCACCGTGATCTGCCCGGAGTCAATATCCAGCAGGCGCCCGATCATGGTGAGGATCGTAGACTTGCCCGCGCCATTGGGACCTACCAGTGCGGTGATCCCACCGGCCTCAATTTTGGTGGTCACCGGGCCAATCTGAACACTGCTGCTGTAGTCCTTCTGAACATCGGTCAGAGTAATCACAGGCGGCCCTTTCTGAGAATGAAGTAGAGGAAGACTGCTCCTCCAATGAGTTCAACAATGACCGTCACGGCGCCGCCTGCGTCCCAGACGTGCCGGAGGATGAAGTACGAGCCGGAAAGCACCGTGTATCCGGCAAGCGCGCCCAGCGGAAACAGCAGGCGGTGCGAATAGGTGTCACCGAACTGATAGGCGAGCATGGCGCACAGGAAGCCCAGGAACATCATGGGGCCCACCAACGCGGTGGCCAGGGAGATGAGGACGGAGACCAAGGCCAGGATCTTGATGAGTTCGGCTTTGTGGTTCAGACCCAGGTTCTGGGCCGTGGTGCGGCCTAAGGCCATGACATTGAGCTTCGGCGCCCACATCCAGAAGATGACGACGACTGCCAGCGCGATCGGGACGGTATAAGGGAGGTACTCGGTGCGCGCGTTGGATATGTTCCCGAAGAGCCGGGCGGTGAGCACGTCGAAGGTTGAGGGTTCCAGCATCCTTTGCATGAAATTAGACAGTGACCCTAGCGTTCCACCGAGCACCACACCTACTAACAGCATGATGTGCACATTGGAGAACTTGCCGCTGAGCAGCCATGTGTAGAGAAGCGTAGCCAGCAGCATCATGGCCGCCATCTGCGCGAAGAACGGCCCGATACCAACAAGCGCGTTGACGCCTGCAGCGCCGAACAGGAAAACTGTGCCGGTTTGAATCAGGGTGTACAGAGAACCAAACCCCATAATTCCTGGGGTGATGATCCGGTTGTTCACTGCCGTTTGGAATGCGATGGTGGCCACAGCGTGGCACAGCGCCACCAGTCCGATGGTGAGCAAGGAGTCCCTCCGCATGCCGACTATCAGCCACCATCCGTCGGAGAAGAGCTCGGTTGGGTTGTCCCATAGCAGAATTCCGACCGTGAAGCCGGTAGAAAGCAGCGCCAGAATCGTCACCAGCACGGCATAGGTGCGCAGATGTTTGCTATCCGTCAGGGGGCCCGAATGACGCTGTTCAGGCAGGTGAAACGCAGTCTTGAACATCACGTGGCCAGCCCTCCCTTGCGGCGCTGACGCAACAGCAGACCGATGAACACCACACCGCCGACGACTCCCAGCACCATGAAGACAGGGATTTCGAAGGGTGCGATGATTGTGCGGCCAATGAGGTCGCATGCGGTGACAAGAGAGATGCCGACCAGGCAGACCCACGGAAGATTGCTGCGGAGATCGTCACCGCGCATCAGTGCGACGATATTGGGCACCACCAGGCCCAGGAAGGGCAGAACCCCCACGACTGTTGCGGTGACACCGGTAGCCACCGCCACCATTGCGGTACCCATGAAGAGCACCACCGTGTAGTTGAGCCCCACATTGGTTGCCATATCCTTGCCCAGCCCCGCAACAGTGAACTGGTCGGCCACAATAAACACCAGAACGGTGACGCCGGCGACGATCCACATCAGTTCATAGCGCCCCTGAATAACTCCGGTGAAAGACCCTTGGAACCAGATGCCCAAGGTCTGGAGTGAATCCGTGGCCAGCGCCAGATAGGTGGTGAAAGAACTGACCACTGCACCGATCATGATGCCGATAATGGGCACAATGAGGCTCGACTTCAGTGATACGCGCCGAAGGAAGAGGAAGAACACCATGGTTCCGATGAACGCCATGGCGGTCGCGGCTGACATTCTGGCGAAAAGACTGGCTGATGGTGCCAGCCAGATCACCAGAATCAGCCCCAAGCCTGCCCACTCGGTCGTCCCTGTGGTGGTGGGTTCGACGAACCGGTTCTGGGTCAACAGCTGCATGATGACCCCGCACATGGCCATAGAAGCTCCAGCGAGGACCAAGGCCGCAGTGCGGGGCACCCGCGTGATGCCGAACATCCAGAAGCCGTCGTCTGCGAAGACATCGAACTGTCCGGTGAGAAGCGAGAGGACCAGCAGTCCGGCCGTGAGGACGATCGCTACAACGAACGCAGGCGTCCAGAGTCTGCGTTTGGGTGAGCGGCGATTCTCGACCAGGATATCGCGGCTTATGTCCGCGAGGTTGTGGCGCAGGCTACTGGTCATCATCCCTACTGGGCGCTCTCCAGGGCGTCAGCGAAGTCGTTGAGGAACTCCGTGTATGCCTGAATGTCTTCCGTCAAGTACATGTGCTGAGGCATGTAGACGATCTGGCCTTCTTGGACGGCCGAGACCTGCTGGAGTGCTGGAGACTCAGCGATCAACTCCTGCGCGGTGGTGTACTCAGGGTCCTCAGGGTTCATGCCGTCGCGGTCCAACACAATGATCCAGTCGGGGTCGGAATCGGCGATGGCCTCAACGGAGATGCCGTCTCCTTCGTGATCGCTGGACTCGTCTTCAACCTCCAGGGCTGGGATTAGGTCGAACTCCTGGAAGACCGGGGAGACTCCCCGACCGGACTGAGGTCCGGCGTAATTGATGTCTCCTCCAGATGTCACGAGTCCCATCACAGTGGAATCGCCGTCGTAGGCTGCTTCGACTCGGTCGGTTGCGTCTTTCAGAGCGCCTGTGAGCTCTTCGGCCTCTGTTTCGGCGTCGAAGATCGTTCCAAGAGTGGTGGTGACATCGGCCAATCCGGTGAAGAAGTCGTCAGTCTCCAGAGCTTCATCGAACTGGAGAATGGTGCTGTCTTCTGGGATCAGGGATGCCATCTCGTCGTAATATTCCATGTACCGCTGACCGGTGATGACGAGGTCCGGTTCCGCCGCGACAATGAGTTCTAGGTTGGGCTCGCGGTGTATTCCGGTATCGAGGATGTCTTCATCATCGGCGTACCCGTGGACACCTTCACGCATGAGCGCTCGTGGTGCAACGGTGAGTTCCACGCCGAGGTCCTCCAAGGTGCGGAATAGGCGATTATCGAACGCGCCTACGGAGTCGAGTTCGTCGGTGTTGATCTCGTGGCTGCCGTGGTCGTCTTCGATGGTCACGGTGCCGTTGTCGCTGTTCTCGTCAGTGCTGGCGGCCTCAGCGCCGTCGTCACCGGCGCATGCTGCAAGTGTGAGTGTGGCGATAGCAGCCACAGAGAAGAGACGCAGTGGGCGAGGACGCATATCTGCGGAAGTGGTGTCGAGTGACATTAAAGGAATACCCTCCTGATGATTATTCAACTTAGCCTATCCTAAGCCGATTAGAAGCTACAGTGTCGCCTATTCCGGCGCAAGATGTGATCACTGTGTGACAGGGAGCATTCCACCGCCTTCGGATACCGTGGAGGTGTGCCTGATGCCGCCGAAAACCTGCTGAAACCTGTGCTCACCCGGGAGGCGTGGGAGTTGCTGAACTCCCTTCCCGCGTATGACCAGAAGACCGCCCAGGAGACGAACCTCACACTCCGCAAGCAGGGGTGGGATCCTCAGACCGTCGCCGCCGTACTCACCCAACTTCGTCTCCGAAGAGACGCCCGACCCAAGTTCGGGAACTTTGCCGGACAGCTTCTGTTGACGCAGCATGGACTGGAACAGGCCACCCGACTGCAGGTCGCGGCCCGCCATGCCCACCGTTTCCGAGACGCTGGTGTGTCACATGTGGTGGATATGGGCTGCGGTCTTGGAGCGGACTCTCTGGCTTTCGCCTCAGCTGGTCTGCAGGTCACAGCGCTGGAGGCCGATGAGACGACAGCCGCGGCGGCTTTGATGAACTTGCGGCCATTCCCCGAGGCACAAGTGATACATACAACCGCTGAACAGTGGGCGGCAGACCACCTTCTCGCGGAGGGCATCAGTGGAACGGGAGTCTGGCTGGACCCAGCGCGGCGTACTGAGCAGTCGCGTCTGTGGGACCCGGAGGAGTTCAGTCCGCCACTGAGCTTTGTGACGGAACTGGCTGCCACCGGGGTACCGCTCGGCGTCAAACTGGGCCCCGGCATCCCCCATGAGCTCATACCGTCTGAATGCGAAGCCGAGTGGGTCAGCGTCAACGGGGAGTTGGTGGAGGTCACGCTGTGGTTCAACGGCCTCGCGCGGCACGGAGTGCGGCGAGCGGCGACAGTACTGAGCACACCACCGGGGAACCCACCGCAAGCAGGCTCGCCGGCACAGGAAACGAGCCCCAGCACGGCGGTCGAACTGTCCTCTGCCGCGGACTTCGGTCAGAGCATCACAGTCTCGGCCGCTGGTCCGGGCGGACTGCACGGAGTGCTGTGGGAGCCGGA
This sequence comes from Nesterenkonia salmonea, assembly GCF_005771525.1. GTDB lineage: Bacteria > Actinomycetota > Actinomycetes > Actinomycetales > Micrococcaceae > Nesterenkonia > Nesterenkonia salmonea. Next base: position 21,363 of record NZ_VAVZ01000045.1, read on the forward strand.
CCCAGCAGTCATTCGTTCTGGACTGGTGGCGGAACTCTGCGAGCAGGTCGGTGGGCGACTTCTGGATGAGCGCATCGCCTATTTCTGCAGCGATGAGGATCCGGACCCCACACCATCACCGCTAGCGCGTCGCTTTCGAGTCGTGGAAGTGATTCCCTTTTCCGCTAAGCGACTCAAACAATGGTGTGCGGCACAGCAGGTGACCAGCGTCGACATTAAAAAACGCGGAGTCGATGTTGTACCAGAGCTTCTCCGCCAGCAGATCCTGCCGAAAAAGCCCAAGGGCTCCCCCACACACATCACACTGGTCATCACCCGCCTGGGAAGCACGCGGCTTGCTGCAGTGGTGGAGCCCTTGGACTGATTCAGGTGTGGACTGGCTCAGCTCTTCGTAGAGCCACGGTTACGGCGTCGGACGGCGAACCATGCGACAACGGCTACCCCAGCCAGTGCGACGGCGAGCGCAGCCCAGAGTAGAGGCCCTCCCCATTGCCCGGACGCATCTTCGGCATTCGAATCGGGCGCATCGGCACTGTCATCTGTTGTTTCCGTTGGCGTTGCCTCAGCTGTCTCCGTGCTATCGGCTGCCTCTTCCGTGGCGTCCGCATCGCGTGGTTCCGCCAGGGCTGCGTCTTCCTCACCCTCAGCCAGCGGGGCGTCAACCTCGAAGTTGAATCCGAGCTCTTCATCGTGGCCGTCGGAGTAGACCACGCGGTATCGAACCTCGTACTCACCATTCGGCAATGGCTCCGGGATGTCTGTGCGCATTGTGGAGCCGTCAATCTCAGCAGGCTCCTCGGAAGCCCAGTTCTCTTCATCAGAATCGAGAACCAAAATATCATTGGTGATTGAGTCGCCGGTTGTCAGGCCATCCCCTGAAAACTCGAGAACTACTTCATGCGGAGGCTCTTCCAGAACCTGATCCGCCTGCGGATTGGAATCGATCAAAGTGTCATGGGCATACGCGGGAGCAGAAGCGACTGCACCGAGGCCAATAGCGGCTAATGACGCGATTCCGAGACGCAGTGAGGCAGGGGCGTTGTGTGTTGCGTGCATGAGAAGGAACATCCTTTTTCGTGAAGTGGACTAAAGGTGCTGAGTGTTTGCTTCACGAGTACAGGTGGTCCCCGCAAGCTGCGCGGACCAGATCCGAGCCACGTTGGGGGGACGTTCTCAGTGCCTCGGGCGGAGGGTATAGCCCGCGGAGATGGCGTGTGTTCGATGGGACCGAGATCAAGCAGCCTCATCGCCGGTACTATCCTGAGCAGCTCGACGATGGCATAAGCTAGCGTCTCGCCAAAGCGGAGTAGGCCGAATGCGGCCAGCGCAGCGAACAGGTGCGCCAACACCATCGCCGAGTCGGTCGGCGATGCCAGAGAGTACACAGAGTGATCCCCGTGCTGCGAGAGACCGTCAGCATGAGCCGTGCCAACCCCATCGGAGAAGGATTCCCTGGTCAGGGATCCGTGGTGGTGGGCATGACCCCCGGTTGGCAGGCCAGAAGGGACGACAGTTGATGCGGGGAACAGGGCGAAAAGCCCATGCAGTATCACTTGACTGCTCAGCACAGCCGCCGCCAGACGGCCTCGACTCAGCGCTGTGCCGGACAGCTGCACGCATACCGGGATGCTCACCGCCAAGGCCAACACCACCACAACAAGGTGAGGCGAATGATGACCAGCCGCTGTATGGGCCAGCGCCGCAGACCCCACAGCCACCAAGGCAGCGAGCGTTCCCCGCGCGAGGCGAGCACGAGCGGACATCCGCCGTCTGTCTGAGGTCACGGACTGATTCTACAACTTGTAGAAAATCCGTGATGGAGGGCAGAAGTACCTGTCCTGAGGTGGAACCTTAACATATGATGAAGACACACCCCACCAGGGAAATCCAGTTACCTGGTGACCCCAGAGAAGAGGTTGTCATGAACAAAGACGTTCACGCCACACCGGCCAATGTCCCCTTTGACTCAGCAGATCGGCACTTGGGCGTCCTCGTCGGTTTCGACGGCTCGACATCGAGCACCGCAGCACTGCATTACGGGGCCCGAGCAGCACGACGACGCAACACTGCACTGACAGTCGTCAGCGCCTACAGCGTCTCCCCCTCGGTTCACTCGCCCCTTGCCTCCGTGCCGGAGAACCCCGAGTCAGAAGCGAAGTACCATGCTGCTGAACGACTCTTGGACGAGGCACGTCAATACCTGCGCGACTACTCAGGCGAGGTCTCATTCCGGGCAGAGTCAGGAGACGCCGCGGGCATCCTGGTGGGCCTCTCACCATCAGCCCAGTTGGCTGTTATAGGCGCTCGAGGCAGAGGCGGGTTTCTGGGACGGATCTTAGGCTCCGTCGCCGCAGCACTACCAGGACATGCAGAATGCCCGACAGTGGTCGTTCCTCAGCAGTACACGACCGGAGAAGCATCTGGTGAAGCGGAGTTCTCACCTGTTCAGGCTGATACCGCGGTGGTGGTCGGCGTGGACAAGTCTCGCGAGAGCCGCGCCGCTCTCTTGCAGGCAGCACAGGCCGCTGAGGATCGTGAGACCTCTCTACAAATGACGATGGCTCTCCCCCTCCCAGGGACTCTCCTGTGGTACCCAGAGCTGAAGGACAGCGAACTTCTCGAACGGCGAAGAGGGGAACTTGAGAATTTCCTGGAGCAGGAAACACAGTGGCTGAGCCAGTACTTCCCTTCACTGAATGTGACCATCTCGCTGATCCCCGGAGACCCCATTGCGGTGTTGAGCAAGGCTACTGCTTCTGCTCAACTGACCGTCCTTGGTACGCACGGCAGAGGTGGCTTCTCAGGTGCCATGCTCGGATCTGTCTCTCGCGGAGTCCTGCTCAAGGCTGAAGGTCCGGTCATGGTTGTTCCGTTTATCGACGACCCGCGCCTGGAGAACTCCTCAGACCTTGAGGCTGATCTCTGAGGCAACTTGTTGGCGATCGCGGCGGCGCCGGAGCAGCCATGTCAGGCAGATGCAGTAAATCTGGCCCAGGCCCATAACGGACAGCTCGATGGTGTCGTACTACCCCTGGATTTCCGTATCAGCCACCCGGTCAGCAGCGAAACTTCACTGCCAGCGACCAGGGGCACGCTGACCGAAGCGACCTCGCGGATCCGCTGGCCTAGGGGTTCCAGATCGTGTTCAGAGTGTCACGACTTAGAGATTGCGCGGTTTGGGGCTTATCGCCATTGGTATTGCTTGACAGGCCGTGAATCCCA
>NZ_VAVZ01000046.1 GCF_005771525.1 Nesterenkonia salmonea
ATAGTTGTCGAACATTTCTTATGCCCTCATAGAAAACCTCAGGAAAGCCCCACAAAACCTGAGAATCCGCCCAACATCGCGTCCGCTCGACACACTGCGAGCGACTTCACGTGTAATCTCACTAAAGGAAATTACTGGCAGCGACGAAATCGAGACTGTGGTGACAATCGATTATGACCAGCAGATTCTTGAATCTGTTGCCGTCCGGCGCTCCCGACTGCTGAAAGCAATGTTGTTCGGGAGAGAGCGTACCCGCCGAGCTTTTAATGATGGTTTGAAGTTCCTTTTCATCAGCGCCATCATCGCAACGATCATTTGTGCCGGTTGCGTCGGGTACTCGTTCATTATCAACCTGTTCGCCGAGTCGGATTTTGACATGGGTGGTCCCGCAAGTCTGGAGGTACGGTGACGAGTCCAACCTACGTTCGGGTCACCATCACCACCGAGCGCCGCAACGTGGAGATGCTGCTTCCGGCCTACCGGCAAGTCGCAGAGCTGATGCCAGAGATTCTTCAGATATGCGGAACCTCCTCGACTCATCACACCCCTCAGGCTCTGACACTGACTCCCGTGGGCTCCGCTACGCTGCGCGCCCACCAAAGTCTCAATGACGCTGGAGTTGGTAACGGTGCGGTGCTCGCACTGGATCGACGTGACGAGGCAGTGCCCCGCCCGGTCATTTACGACCTTGCCGAGGAAACCGAGAGTATGGAAGTACCCGCTACCTCGGTGCTCAGCGTCAACCTGGACCGATTGGTCACTACGGCAGTGTTTGTACTGTTCGGGCTCATTGGGCTTGTCATAGCTACCGAGGTCTTCGACACGCCCCAGCCGGCGTGGTGGAGTCTGGGTATCGCGGGTGCGGCTCTGGTCCTGTTGGCTGTCATTCCGGTACGACTGTTCAGTTGGGATGCTGAGTTCATTGTGTTCAGCGCGGCGGCGCTGGGGTTGGCCTACTACTGGGGTCTTCCGGATTTTCTGTGGTCGGAGTGGGTGGTCCCCGTGTGGCTGCTTGCTGTGCTCATCTGCTGGCTGGCAGCCCGCCGCCTGTGGAAGAGTCTGCTGGCTACCGGGCTCGCAGCGGCAGCCTTAGTGGTGTTGTGGTGGGGTTCGTGGCAGCTTTTCGCCAGCCATCAACAGGTGGTGGCGGTGGCTGGTATCGGAACGGTGGTTCTCCTCGGCCTGGCTCCGCGGCTGGCACTGGCCACTTCGGGAATGAACCGACTTGACGATGATGTCGCCCAAGGCGACCGTCCCTCTGTGCCTCAGGCAGAAGCCGCATTCATCCGTGCGCACGCTGGATTGGCTGCGGCAGTCATCCTGTGTGCTGTCTCGGTCACGCTGGCGGTCCACGGACTGTTGGATGGAGGTTTCACCCGCTGGACGTTGCCGTTAGCAATTCTGTTAGTGGTGCTGACGGCACTCAGGGCGCGGAGTATGCCACTGGCTATTGAGCGGGCTGCCCTGCTTGCCTCAGCGGCAGCCAGCAGCCTCTTCATTCTCCTGGCGCTGACCGACCATCTTCCTAGTTGGTTACTGCTCACTATTCCGGTGGTGCTCGCGCTGTTGCCAGTCCTACTGAGAGTGATCACAGTTTCCGCTCATCACCGAGCTCAATTGCGTATCTATGCGCGGCGCCTAGAAGGGCTGGCCACTTTGGCATTGCTACCGCTGCTTATAGGGCTCTTCGGAATATACTCCCAACTGACAAACACGTTTCAGGACTGATCAGCCATGGCAGAGCACACGAACCCCAACACCCCATTGGGTCGAGCCACTCAAACGCGTGCCGGCGGTCTGCCCGGTGCCCAGAAACTGACCGACTCCGAAAGGCTTCTCGCGCCGTCTGATTCAGCCACCTTGGAATCCGAGACAGGCACTTCTGACGCTGCGGCGGCAGGCACTAAGGAACTAGCCCGGCGGGGTCGTGATGTGCTGGTCGCTGAGCAGGGGGAAGACACCATCACGGACTCGTCAGCTTCACGGGGGCTGCCTCACGGAGACAGCTGGATTGCTCGTACAGGCCGGGCCCTGACCCGTCTGGTGTACACGGATAACTTTCCCAACGCGTTTGCCGAAGCGATCGATGTCTGCCAATCTCCCGTCACCACGGGTCGTCGCATTGGGGTCATCAGTCCCGTCGGGGGGTCAGGGGCGTCGACTCTCACCGCGGCGATGGCTGCGCTTTTCGCTCTAGTCCGCACTGATCAGATTGCCAGTGTGGATCTCACCCCGGCACCCAGCGGTCTCATCGCTCGGGTGCCAGCCGATGACGCTGATGGAGGTCCCCCCGCCGGGCTCGGGCGGCTCGGTGGTACGGCTGATACTGACAACACCGATGATGTCGAGCTTGCTGAATGTGGTTCCTTCCCCAGACCCCGCCTTCTGCGACTGAATTATGGGGAGACAGACCGATTGCTGGAAAGCGGCGACATTGCTCTGCTGCACCGGGGGCTCAGCCGCAGCCGAGCCATCTCCGTCAGCGAGGTTCCCCGACCCAGCCTCAACCCCACTGTAGAGATTGGAGATTTCCACGCTCTGGTGGTGGCTCTATCAGCGACTCTGGGCTCCAAATCCACGAACAGCGATTTGCTGCGGGACATTTCTCACCGCGCCCCCGCAGTGCCTATCCTTCCGGTTCTGGTGGACTCCCGCAGAAGCTCAGCTAGGACCAAAGCCCACCTTGCTGCCGCGGCGAGTCGCACACTCAGTGACGTTGGCATCCCTGGCCCGGTTCTGCGCCTCGACCACGACCGCCATTTGGCCACTGGCGGTGAGCTGCGCATAAGCCGTATTGGAGAGGTTCGCCGGCTACAGGTGGCTGAGCTCAGTGCGGCTGCCCTTGAAGCCGCGACAGGAGCCCAAAGGTGACTATCGCTGAGCACCCCAGCGTCCGAGGCGGCGTTAAACTCATTCATCGACCTGCTCGCACCTCTACTCCCGCGCAGTCCGGAGATGTGCTTCACCTAGAGCGCCCACCCCAAGTCGAAGACGGCGGTCAGGGTGGGATGGGTTTCCTTGGGCTGATACCCCTGCTGGGGGCCGCCGGATCGATGACAGTGATGATGCTGTTCAGAGGTTCGCCTTTCGCGGCTGTCGGTGCCCTCATGATGATTGTCACCGTCACCGGGGCGATTGTGATGCTGTTCTCTCAAAGGGGCAAAGCTGGCCGGCGGCGGCAAACTCTGCGTGACCTCTACTTGGAGTATTTAGAGAGCCAGCGCTATGACCATCTGACGGAGGAGCGGCAGATGCGGGCTCGGGCGCGCAGCTGCGACCCCGAGCCCGAGGCGCTGCTAGAGGTGGCTGCCGATCCACACAGATTGTGGGAACGTCGGCGTCACCACGAAGACTTCTTGCGGCTTCGTCTGGGTACCGGAACGGTGCCGGCCCGGCAGATCAGATTGGAAGGGGAGACCAGCGCTGGACAGCGACCGGATCCCCACATGGAGCAGGAGATGCAGAACCTGGTTGATAGGTTCTCCAACGCCCCAGATATGCCCGTCCTCGTCGACTTGACGCGCCACGGCGCCGTCTCGGTGGTTGGGGATGCGGGATTCGGGCGGCAGGTGGTACAAAACCTACTCCTTTCCGCTGTGGTGTTCCATAGTCCCGAAGATCTCCACCTCGCCGCGGCAATCCCCCCGGATGATTCAGAGGACCAACAGAAGCAGAACTCGTGGAGTTGGCTGGCTTTGGTACCCCATATTTTGGATCAGAGCCGACCCACAGAACACGGTCCGCTGAATCGAGTGGCCCCATCACTGACTGCCCTGCGTGACCTGCTAGATGATGAGGTTCGGGGCCGATATCAGAAGTACGCAGAAGTACGTAAGAACTTTCTGGTCGAGAGCTCATCCCTTGCGCTTCCACGGCTGCTGGTGCTCGATGCGACCCACAACGGCCCGGCCCAAGGCTTTGAGCTGCCCGACCCCAGTTTGGCTCCCGATGACTTATCCATCACTTCAGTGCACTTGGTGCAACGGCAGCAGGATGAGCCCGAGCACACCACCCTGCGCATCTGCCAGACCGCTGAAGGTTTCCGGGTCGAGGACTATAGTCAGGATCCGCTACGGCCCCAGCTGATGTCCGGGTACCTGCAGGAAAATCCGCCATCTGTCGCTGTTGGGATAGCCCGGCTGCTCGCGCCATTGCGTCTCTCACCTGACTCTCTAGAGCACAGCGATGAGATCGACTCCCAGCGCTTCACCGCATACCTAGGAATCCGTGAATTCACTGCAAGTGATATTGAACGGTTGTGGCGACCCAGAGATCTACCAGACTTTCTCAAAATCGCCATTGGGGTCGACGACCGCGCTAAGCCGGTAAAGCTTGATCTCAAAGAATCCGCACAGCACGGCATGGGGCCGCATGGCCTCTGCGTCGGAGCGACCGGTTCAGGAAAATCAGAACTTTTGCGCACTCTGGTTATCGGACTTGCGGTGACCCATCCACCGGATCTGCTGAATATGGTGTTGGTGGACTACAAGGGAGGCGCCACTTTTGCGCCCTTTGAAGGCGTGCCCCACGTTTCGGGTATCGTCACAAACCTTTCTGACGACGCGAGCCTCGTCGACCGCATATATGCCAGCCTCGAAGGGGAGGTTCAGCGACGTCAGGAAGTGTTGAAGAAGGCCGGCAACGTCGCCAATATCACCGATTACCAGCAGCGTCGGCGGGAGCTGGCCGAGGAAGGTGAAGAGCTTCCTGCGCTGCCACACCTGTTCGTGGTCATTGATGAGTTCGGAGAGCTGCTCAGTGCACAGCCAGACTTCATCGATCTGTTCATGTCGATTGGTCGGATTGGTAGGTCCATCGGTGTCCACCTGCTGCTTTCCTCCCAGCGGATCGAGGCCGGCAAACTCCGTGGTCTGGATACTCACCTCTCATACCGACTTGGTCTTCGCACCCTTTCTGAAGGCGAGTCGCGAACTGTGTTGGAGACCCCAGACGCTTTCCATCTACCCCCGCTACCGGGCTACGGCTACCTCAAGGTGGACACCACCACGTACTCACGATTCAAGGCGGGATACGTCTCCGGGCCGCTGACCACTGAAATCGAGCAGGAAGACGATCACGAGGACGAAGAAGCACTGTCAGTGGTTCCGGGACATTTCTACGCTGAAGACATGCTGCATCGGCTCAGTCCAGAAAAGGACGACGACGCTGACGAGGCACCAGAGCCCGTTGTCCCGGTGTCCACCAGCGCACCGACTGTTATGTCCTCGCTGGTAGAAATCCTGCGCGAGTATGACAGGGCGACCGCTCCGATCTGGCTGCCCCCGCTGCCGGAACAGATCACCCTGGATCAGGCACTAGAGCTACTAGAGCCTGATCCAGAAGCCGGATTCCTGAGCGCCCGCACCCAGCGACTTACTTTTCCGATCGGCCTACTCGACGATCCCGGTAGCCAGTGGCAAGGTTTGTGGGAGCTTGACCTCACCCGATCCGGGGGCAATCTCATCTTCCTGGGTGGACCCGCTTCTGGAAAAACCACCCTGCTCCGCACGGCGGCACTGTCCTTGGCTAACACCCACTCCGTCTCTGAAATCGCATTGTTCGGCATTGATCTGCGCGGCTCGGCTCTTCAGCCCCTGGCCGACCTTCCCCACAGTGGAGGTATGGCCGGCCGCAGCTCCCGTGAAGCATTGCGCAGGACTATCGAAGAAATCACAGACCTGCTTGAGGACCGCGAGAAGATCTTTGAACAGCGCGGCATCGACAGTCTGCTCACGATGCGTCAGATGCACGCCGACGGTGCCCTCGAGGAACTTGGCGTTGCCGATGTTGTCCTGCTGGTGGACGGATGGGGGAGCCTCACCGATGAGTTCGAGGACCTCCAAGAGCAGGTTTACGGGATATTGGCCAGAGGCGGAAACTACGGAATTCATGTCATTGCTACTGGTTCCCGCTGGAACGAAGTGCGGATTGCCCAGCAGACCTTCTTCGGCAACCGCATCGAGCTGCGGTTGGGTGAACCGGCCGAATCAGCCCATGGCCGCAAGGTCGCCGAGAGGATTCCAGCCAACCGGCCCGGCCGCGGACTCAACCATGACCACCTGATCGGTCAGGTCGCCCTACCCCGAACGGACGGCCTCGCAGAAACCGCGAGCCTCAACGCAGGTTTGACCGAGGCAATCAAAGCCGTCAGTGCCAGAGAACCGGAGAAGACACCTAGGCGGGTCCGGATGCTCCCCGCCGTGATTACACCGGAGGATCTACCGTCACCTGAGCGTGCCGGGATCATTCCCATCGGTCTGGAAGAACGCACAATGGGCCCCAAGATGCTTGACATCGATGCCTCCGATCGGCACCTGATGATCCTAGGAGACGAGCAGACCGGCAAGAGTTCTCTGCTGGCCCACATCATGACTACTCTCGCGGGGCAGCACACCTCAGATGAGATCGTCTTCGCCGTCTATGATCCCCGGAGGTCTTTGCATGGATGTGTCCACGACGACTATCTCGGCGGTTACGCCACCTCGGCATCCTTAGGTCAGCGTCTAACTGAAGCTGTGACCAAGGAACTGCGGTCCCGGGTACCAGATGACCCGCTAGCTGCTGCTCAGAATAGTGGCTTCCATGGGCCCCGTGTGGTGCTGATCGTTGATGACTATGACATCCTCACAGCTGGCGGGAACTCCCCACTCCGTGAATTCTCTGAATTCTTGGCAATGGGAGCCGAGATTGGTTTGCATGCTTTCATCACGCGAAAGGTTCGCGGCGCCAGTAGGGGATTGTTTGAGCCGTTCTCTAGTGCAGTGCGCGATGCGGGCGGCTCCACTTTCCTGATGAATGGGGATCGCTCAGAAGGCCCGCTCATTAACAACGTCAGGCCACGCCGACAGCCGCCTGGGCGTGGTCTATTCTTTCAGGGCTCACAGGCACCTTCGACAGTCCAGACGATCTTCAGGGAAGGACCCTCATGACCCAGCCCCCCAGCACCCCTGGCAACGACAACCCCACGATGTCCGTCGAAATTCTCTCAGCACAGCAGGTAAGAATCGACGGCGAAGTCTCCGAGATGTCTCAGGGGGAGGACCCTTACGCCCGAATCTTCGAAGCCGCCCAGAAGATTGCTCTGGAAGAAGGCGCCCCAGTCACCGTCCACGGGACGGACCATATCCGTGCAGAGAAGAGCACCTTCACCGTCACTAGCGATGGCAAGACAGAGCCCATAGGCAGTCCAGGGGAGCAGGGACGTCGCCCTCTGGAGGCAGAGAACACACCTACTGGCTCTCTCGAAGGTCTTTCCCGCATTGAGCGGCGTCGGCTCAGCGAGGCCGGTCACCCCTCCTTCGTCACTCCGCCGCCGGAGAAGCCCGCCCGCGGCATGCGCAAATGGCTCTACACCTTTTCCGCTGGGACCATCAACATTGGGCCCTCTGAAAAGGAACGCAAGCACCAGGACCTCGTGGAACGGATCGCCCGTCCGCTCAATGGAAGCCGCAACACGGCGGTGTTGTCACTCAAAGGTGGGATCGGCAAAACCTCCACCACAGTTGGCGTCGGTATGACTATGGCCCAACACCGCGGTGACATCCCATGCGCAATCGACGCGAACCCTGATTCTGGAGACCTCGCCGAACGTGCCCTGGGCGAGCGGCACCTCCTCGCCACACCTCGACGTAACATCTCGGACCTGTTGGATGACCTTCCCGAGGTCAACTCTTTGACTAAGCTGCAGACCTACCTCCACCAGGCCGACCGGCTCCACGTGCTGGCCGGCGAGCAGGATCCGGTGCTCTCTGACAGCCTCACGGCCGAAGAATGGGAGCGCATCCACACCGAATTCGCCAAGTACTACCCGGTCATTCTCACTGACTGCGGGACCGGGGTGAGCCACAACGCGATGAAGGGCATCCTGAAGACTGCGGACAACCTGGTGATCGCAGCCGGATTTGCGGTTTCTGGAGCTCAAAGGGCGCGGCAAACACTGACCTGGCTGGCCAGTCACGGATACAAAGATCTGGCGCGCAACGCCATCGTAGTAGTCACCGACAAGGAGAACGTCTCTGAACGCGTCGACAAGTCCCTGATTCGCAGCAACCTGCGCGGTATGTGCCGAGGTTTGGTGGTCGTGCCTTTTGACCAGTCAGTCGTCGATGGTGACCAAGTCAATCTTGAGATGCTCCACTCCGGCACCCGGCAGGCCTACATGGAGATCGCCGCGGCCATCGTTGACGGTTACGAGTAAACCATCACGCGGTACCAGGAGCATCGCCTCCGGTCCGAACGACCACGGAGGAGACATTTCAAATTTGAAATAGTAAGCTTGTAGCCCATGCAGTCATGCCCAGAGGAGGGCTCATGAGCAACACCGAAGCTCGTCCCACCGAACAGGTATGCATCAACGGCCCCCACACTTTTGAACCCGATTCAGAACCACAGCACGACGACGCCGGATCAACACGCGTGCTGCCCTCCCCACCTGAAGGACACCTCAGCCCAGGTATCACCGACACGGCCAGCGGCGTGCAACTGCTGGAGCCCAGGGACGTGCCCCTCGGCGGTCCGCGCGCCATGACAGTCCGCCGGACCATGCCCCAACGTGCCAGGTCCCTGGTCGGCGCGTGGTGCTTCTTAGACTTCTATGGCCCGGATGACCTCACCGAGGCGACGCCCATGCGAGTTCCCCGACACCCGCATACAGGCTTGGCCACCTGCTCGTGGCTGTTCTCCGGTCGGATTGACCACATGGACTCCGCCGGCCACTGGGCAACCGTCCGTCCCGGAGAAGTGGCCCTGATGAACGCAGGACGCGGCATCAGTCACTCCGAATACTCCACCGACGACACCACCGTGCTCCACGGTGCACAGCTTTGGTATGCGTTCCCGGACCAGCACCGGTTTGTGGAACCCAGCTTAGAGACTCACTTTCCCGAACCCGTGCGCGGCGAGGGTTGGGAGGCCCGAGTCTTTATCGGCGACCTTTTGGGATACCGCTCCCCGGTGAAGACCTACATCCCCCTCACCGGCGCCGAGATCCGCCTGGAACCGGGCGCCACGCTAGACATTGCCGTGCCCGCAGGTCACGAACACGGACTGCTGAGGATCTCAGGGGGTGTCAGCTTCAATGGTTCCGAGGTGCCCACAGACCATCTCGCCGTGGTGGACCCAGGTCCCGAGACTCTCAAGCTTCAGGCCCATGACGAGCCGGTGCTCGCTTTGCTCATCGGCGGTGAACCGTTGAACGAGCAGATCGTGATGTGGTGGAACTTCGTAGGCCGTTCGCATGAGGAGATCGCGGAGTACCGAGCCGCCTATCAGGCGGAGATGGGGTTCGAGGCCCCCGCAGAGGACTCGCCTCTGAAGTCCAAAGTCCCCCAGGCGGCGTCGTCATCTGATGCCCGAACCGAGCGGGCCTCCCAGCCGGATGGCACGCAGGAAGAGGTCGACGTCGCCCCCGGCGCACTGGGTGAGCCAGTCAGCGGCCCGTTGCGCGATGAGCTGGCAGGCACCCGATACCGCGACGGCACACCTTTCCCGCAGTTCGGTGACTTCCCTCCAGGCCAAGCTGCGCCACTGCCCGCTCCAGCCCTACCGAACACGCGGATGAAACCGCGGGGTTGACCGGGCGGCTGTGAGCTATCACCGTCTGGATGGGTCAACCGGTGACCGTGGAGGAACGTACCAGGGATTCCGACAGCACCTCCGCGTCGGGGGTAAAACCCAGCCCAGGGGCCTGGCTCAGCTCGATCAGGGGGCCGGCGCCGTGCAGCGAGTGAAGCCTGCGTGGCCAGCTAAGGAAAGGAACCTCCAACTGGGCCGTACCGCCCAGGGCTGCCACGATCTCCGCTGAGGCATTTAAGGAGCTGCTCTCTGCTCTGACCGCGGCTGATCGCTTTCCGCAGGGCATAGACCCCTGGAGTGGTGATGCCGGATTCACGAGCACCTACTCGCCCGCAATTCTCTGGATGCTCGACACTGTGGAACGAACCTTCGGAGTGATGCCGCTGTCCTCCGGAGAGGTAGCATTCAACGGCCTCGCCCCCACGCGGTTGAACCCGTCGCACGGAGGTTCGGGTAGGCCAGGGGTGCAGGCGGCCGCCGAGGCAACAGCGTATTCGCGGACTGTTGCCGAGGTGCGTTACGAGCTCGCTGCCGATGACAGCGAGGTGATGGTCTCCCGCAACGGGGCAGAGCATCTGCGGTTCCCACGCGGATGGAGAGTGACGGTCGATGCTGCAGGCGCACCTACTGCCGTGACGTGCGTGACCCCCCGGCCGGTTGCCGGACTCCTCTGGTGGGCCGGAAGCACTTTGGAGCTGAGTCTGGCTCCAAACGAGTCCGTGGAGCTTGAGGCACTTGGCGTCGTCGCCCGGACCTCTCCCGGCTTCTCGCCGCCGCAGGCTTAGCACTCTTCGGAAGGAAACCTATGACTCTGCACACTGACGAGATCCAACTGCGCGACCCGTTTGTTCTGGTGCAGGAGGAACAGCGTTGCTACTACCTCTTCGGTTCAACCGATGAGAACATTTGGAAGGGTGAGGCCACTGGGTTCGACTGCTATCGGAGCACGGACCTGAGTCGATGGGAAGGGCCGTTTCCTGCTTTCCGGCCCAGCCCCGACTTCCGGTCGACGACCAACTACTGGGCCCCAGAGGTGCATTACTTCGGGGGCAGATACTATATGTTCGCGACTTTCGGTCACGAGAGTCCTGATGTGCGGCGCGGGACGGCGATTCTCGTCGCTGATACCCCCGAGGGCCCTTATGCCCCACACAGCGACGGACCTGTGACACCGCGCGAATGGGAGTGCCTCGACGGAACTTTGCATGTGGACAGCGGGGGGACACCCTGGATGGTCTTCTGCCACGAGTGGGTCCAGGCGACTGACGGCAAAGTGTGTGCGGTTCGGCTGAAGGAGGATCTGTCATGTGCCGCCGGCCCACCAATAGAACTTTTCGCTGCCTCATCGGCCCCATGGGTAGACCCGGTGCATTCTGCCAAGCACGGCACTGGGTATGTCACGGATGGACCTTTTCTGCACCGGAAAGAAAACGGGAATCTGCTGCTGCTCTGGGCGAGCTTTCGCAATGGGCGCTACGCACAGGGAGTGGCACAGTCCACCACAGGTAAGATCACAGGCCCCTGGGGGCAGCAGTCCGAACCCCTCTATGAAGCCGACGGTGGGCACGGCATGATTTTTCGTGATCTTGAATCCACACTGTGGTTGACACTTCACACCCCCAACGACACTCCCAACGAACGCGCTGTGTTCATTGAGTTGGCGGATGAGGACGGCACTCTGCGAGCGATGGACTAGGGACGCGGGTCCAAAGCGTCGTAGTGACGGAAACCTGGTCGCAGACGCAGGTAGACACCGGCAATGAAGAGAATCAGCAGTGCGCCCAACAGCTGCGGGAACCACAGCGTAAACATAGCTGCGACAAAGCCAATGTATGTGTCGCCCAAGCGAGGTCCCGCAGTCAGCACCAGCGTATAGATCCCCTGCAGTCGCCCTCGGTACTCGTCCGGTGTCGCGGATTGCATCATGGTTGTCCGGAAGATGCCGGCGACGTTGTCGGCGGCTCCGATGAGGGCGGTCAGGCTGCACAGCAGCAATAGTGCAGCGATATCCACCTGATGTGAACTCACTGGCTGCCCTGAGTGCTCCAGATAAAGAGTTGCCGCGCCGAGAAGCGCCACACAGAATCCGAAGACCATGGTTGAGAGGCTGATTGCCAGTCCATGACGCCGAATGTTGCCGAAGCGTCCCGAGAGAACGCTGGAGGCGACGACGCCTACTGCACCAGACGCTGTAAGCAGCCCGACTGCCCACTCGCCACCCCCAATCAGCAGAACACCCACGGCCGGTCATATACGCGGTGATGGCAAGTGTGGATCCTACGGAGAGATCCACATTCCGGGTGAAGATGACGATCGCTGATCCGATGGCCAGGACCATAAGAATGGAGGGGGTCAGCAGCAGGTCGCGCCACCCCTGGGAGCTGAAGAGGAAGTTCTGGTTCAAGCTCGTGGCTGCTGCGATGACAGCGAGGATCACCAGGACAATGGCCATCTCGCGGGAGGTCACCACGTTCTTGACGAACCGTTGGGCATTCCGCATCTGACTGGGTTTGGACAGCGCTGCTGTGCTCATCTGCCGTTCACCTCTCCTGCGGTCGCCAGGTCCTCAGCCGGGTTGGATTCAGAATTCTCGATCGCTTCTTCCCGGCGGACTGTGGCTGCGTGCATGACCTTCTCCGGCGTCGCGTCTTCTCGGGGCAGCTCGGCGGTGATTCTGCCTTCGCTGACCACTAGTACGCGGTCAGCCATGCCAAGCACTTCGGGAAGCTCTGAGGAGATCATGAGAATCGCCATTCCTTCTCCCGCCAGTTGGGACAGCAGGCGGTGGACTTCAGACTTTGTGCCGACGTCGATGCCTCGGGTGGGCTCGTCGATAATCAGCAGCTTGGGGTCGGTGGCCAACCATTTTGCGATCACCACCTTCTGCTGGTTGCCGCCGCTCATGGTGGCGGCGTTCATGGACATGGCCGCGGTCTTGACCTGCAGGCGCCCTGCCCAGGAGGAGGCCGCGCGGTTTTCTGCCGACCGGGTGATGATGCCGAACTTCTGCAGACGCCCCCTGATGGCAGCGCCGATGTTCTCGGCAACAGAAGACTCCACCACCAGCCCCTGTTGGCGGCGATCTTCGGGGACCAGAGCCATGCCGGCTTCGATCGCCGCGGCTGGTCTGTGTTTGGAGATCAGCTGACCTGCGAGCTTCACTGTTCCAGAGTCGTAGGGGTCCACCCCGAACACGGCGCGGGCTATCTCGCTTCGGCCCGCCCCGACGAGGCCCGCCAGGCCGACGATCTCTCCAGCACGGACAAGCCCCAGGTAGGACACTTCACTGACGACGACGCCGTCCTCCACTTCCTTGCCCATACTGAACACCCGCGCATGGCCGAGCTCGGCACCAGCTGCCCAGACCACTTCCTGCGCACCAAGGTCAAACCGCTGGTGCTGGATCTGCCTGCAGACTGTTCAGTTGAAGACGCCAAAGCACGGCTGCGTGAACTCCACGAGAGCTACCGCGAGGACTACCAGGGCTACTACGACCGCCACGCCGATGCGGACTCCCCAGCTATCCGCGGGGCCGACCCTGCAATCGTGCTCATCCCCGGAGTCGGCATGTTCAGCTTCGGCAAAGACAAGCAGACCGCCCGGGTCGCCGGTGAATTCTTCATCAACGCGATCAACGTCATGCGCGGGGCTGAAGGCCTTTCCACCTACACCCCGATCGATGAGCACGAAAAGTTCCGCATCGAATACTGGGCGCTGGAAGAAGCCAAGCTCCAGCGGATGCCCAAGCCCAAGGAACTGGCCACGCGCATAGCTCTGGTGACCGGGGCAGCTTCCGGCATCGGCAAAGCCATCGCTAAGCGGCTGGCAGCTGAAGGCGCCGTCGTCGCTATTGCTGATCTGAACCTGGAGAAAGCCCAGGAGGCTGCCGCTGAAATCGGTGGTCCGGACAAAGCCGTCGGAGTGGCAGTCGATGTTTCCGATGAGCACGCCGTCCAGAAAGCCATCGACGAGACGCTCCTGGCCTTCGGCGGACTCGATATTGTCATCAACAACGCTGGCCTCTCACTGTCCAAATCCCTGCTGGACACCACTGAAAAGGACTGGGACCTCCAGCACAATGTGATGGCCAAGGGCTCATTCCTCGTCTCCAAGGCGGCCGCGAAAGCGCTTATTGAGCAGAATCTAGGCGGGGACATCATCTACATCTCTTCCAAGAACAGTGTCTTCGCCGGACCTAACAACATTGCCTACTCCGCCACCAAGGCAGACCAGGCGCACCAAGTCCGGCTGCTGGCCGCAGAACTGGGCGAACACCAGATCCGGGTCAACGGCATCAACCCCGACGGTGTGGTCCAAGGCTCCGGGATCTTCGCCTCAGGATGGGGCGCCAACCGCGCCAAGACCTACGGCATTGAGGAACAAGACCTCGGCAAGTTCTACGCCCAGCGCACTATCCTCAAGCGCGAGGTTCTGCCGGAAAACGTCGCCAATGCGGCGTTCGCGCTGTTGAGCCAGGACCTCTCACACACCACCGGTCTGCATGTGCCGGTCGACGCCGGCGTCGCCGCAGCGTTCCTTCGATAAGGCAGAGGTCATGAGCACAACGTGGCATGCGGCGGTGGACCTGGGAGCATCTTCTGGACGAGTGATGCTCGGCCGAGTGGGTCCTGAGACTCTGGAGCTCAAAGAAGCCGCACGGTTTCCCAACAGTGTGGTTCACCTGCCTGATGGTCTGCACTGGGACATCGTCGGGCTCTACGAGCACGCAGTTAACGGGCTCGCCGCAGCGGTCCGGGAAACCCAGGCCGACGGCGGCATCACATCCGTGGGAATCGACTCCTGGGCAGTGGACTACGGTCTGCTCAAGGAGCCGGCCGTAGGGCCCATGAGCCTGCTTGGCACGCCCCGGCACTACCGTGATGAGCGCACCAGCCGAGGGGTGGAGACCACGCACCAGCAGGTGCCGTTCGCAGAACTCTACCGGCGCAACGGCCTACAGTTCCTGCCGTTCAACACTCTTTATCAGCTGGCCGCAGAAGACCTCATCGGGATGGCGGACAAGCTGTTGCTCATCCCGGATCTGCTCGGCTACTGGCTGACCGGAGAAATGCTGACCGAACAGACCAACGCCTCCACCACCGGGCTGCTCGATGTGCACACCAAAGCGTGGGACACCGAACTGATGCAGACCCTCGGGCTGCCGGGAGAGCTCTTCGCGCCCGTCGCAGCACCAGGGGCGACCCTAGGAGAGACTCGGCCGGAACTGGATGAGACCCTCGGCGCCTCGGGCCTGCCTGTGACACTGGTTGGCTCACATGACACCGCTTCAGCAGTCGTAGGAACTCCGCTCTCCACGCCCAATGCAGCCTATATATCCTGCGGAACATGGGGGCTGGTAGGCCTGGAACTGGAGCGACCAGTGGTGACCGAAGCGTCCCGTGAGGCCAATTTCACTAACGAAGGCGGCGTCGACGGCCGGACCCGGTTCCTCACCAACGTGATGGGAACCTGGCTGCTGTCGGAAACTCTCACCACATGGCAGCGCCGCACCGGCGAGGACCAGAACCTCCCCCAGCTCCTCGAAGCCGCAGCCGAAGTACCTGCAGACCGCGTCGTCGTCTTCGATGTGCAGGACCCGAGATTCATGCCACCTGGTGATATGCCAGAACGCATCGCCCAGCTATGCCGCGAGCTGGGCCGGCCAGCACCAGAAACCACTGCGGAGGTAGTCCGCAGCATTGTGGAGTCCATCGCCCAGGGGTTCGCCAATGCCCTGGACAATGCGTCTCGGCTCGCTGATAAAACAGTGGATACAGTCCATATGGTGGGCGGCGGAAGTCTCAACGCGCTCCTCTGTCAGGCCACAGCCGACCGTTCAGGGTACCCTGTGATCGCAGGCCCGGTGGAGGCCACCGCCATCGGAAACCTCCTCATCCAGGCCCGCACCGCCGGGACTATTAGTGGCACCCTGGAAGACATTCGCGGGCTCATTGCTCGCACTCACCACCTGACCACCTACCAGCCCCGCTCCTGATGGGGCCGAATGCGGCGACAGCATCGTCGTCGTGATGAGGAGAATGTATGTCTGATCATTCCGCCAGTGACAGCACAGGAAACCATGCCCGGATCCCTGTGAAGCGTCAACTTCCCAAACCCGCAGACCTCGCACCACTGATGAAGTTCAAGAAGTTTGACTTCAACGCCTCGCGTCGGCGTCTTAGCGCGGCCCTCACGATCGAAGACCTCTACAAGATCGCCAAGCGCCGCACGCCGAAGGCCGCATTCGACTACACCGACGGTGCCGCGGAGGGTGAATTCTCCCTCACACGAGCCCGGCAGGCCTTCGAAGACGTGGAGTTCAATCCTTCGATCCTGCGCAACGTGTCTTCGGTCGACATGTCGTCCCAAATCATGGGTGGGCACTCCTCCCTGCCCTTCGCGATCGGCCCCACAGGCTTCACGCGGTTGATGCAAACAGAAGGTGAGATCGCCGGAGCATCCGCTGCCGGGGCCGCAGGAATCCCCTTCACGCTCTCCACACTGGGCACGACCTCCATTGAGGACGTTCAGGCAGCCAATCCCCAGGGACGCAACTGGTTCCAGCTCTATGTGATGAAGGACCGCGAGATCTCTTATGGTCTGACCGAGCGTGCCGCGGCCGCCGGGTTCGACACCCTGTTCTTCACCGTGGACACCCCCGTTGCGGGAGCTCGACTACGTGATAAGCGCAACGGTTTCTCCATCCCGCCGCAGCTGAGTCTCAGCACGGTGATCAACGCCATCCCGCGGCCTTGGTGGTGGTTCGACTTCCTCACCACGCCGCCCCTGGAATTCGCCTCACTCTCCAGCACCGGTGGCACTGTCGGTGAGCTGCTGGACAAGGCGATGGACCCCTCCATCTCCTTTGACGATCTGAAGATCATCCGGGAGCTCTTCCCCGGCAAGCTGGTGGTCAAAGGTGTGCAGAACGTCGAAGACGCCAAGAAGCTGGCCGACTTGGGAGTTGACGGGATTGTGCTGTCCAACCACGGCGGACGCCAGCTGGACCGTGCACCAGTGCCGTTCCACCTGCTGCCCAAGGTCGCCCGTGAAGTCGGCTCCGACCTTGAGATCGGACTGGACACTGGTGTGATGAACGGCGCGGACATCGTCTCCGCTGTCGCCCACGGCGCCAAGTACACATTCATCGGACGCGCGTACCTCTACGGCCTGATGGCCGGCGGCCGTGCCGGAGTCGACCGTGCCATCGAGATCCTCGCCGAACAGATCGAGCGCACCATGAAGCTGCTGCAGGTCTCAGACCTCAGTGAGCTCCGACCAGAGCACGTGACCCAACTGACGCGGCTGGTCCCGGTGAGGTCTGCGGAGTAGACGGAGCTAAAAGAGGGCCATCGCCCCGAACAGCAGCAACAACGACGTCACCCACCAACCAGTGAGTGCCCACACCAGCACCACCCAGCCCAGCACAAGGCCAGCAGTGGCGCGGTGGCCCAGGCTGCGAGCCTTGGAAGCCTGCCAAATCGCTAAGGGGCCCAAAATAATGGGCAGAGTGAAGAACCCGATAATGGCCAGGACCACCGCTGAGGTGGCGTGCTGACGGGCTTTCTGTTCGCGCTGATACGCCCAGTGCTCCAGCTCATCAGTCCCCGGAGTGGGGTAGTAGTAGCCGTATCCGGGCGGAGCGTACCCCGGTTGCGAATATCCCGGACCGGCGTACCCCGGCGGGGGATAACCAGGAGCCGGGTGCTGAGCGGGGGGTCTGACGCCGAAGCCTCCAGCTTCGGCCGCGGTATGTGGGTGGCCTCCTGGAGCGGGGTCATGCGCCTTCCTGGAACCGTACCAACTGGGGTTTCGACCGCCACTGCCTGCTGTCATCGCTCTATTCTTGCGAACCTTAGGAGAAAAGTCACCGGCATCTGCGCCGGATCTCGTTAGCCCTTGCGGCGGCGCAGCTCAGAGATCATCTGTGGCAAGACATCGTTGAGGTCACCAGCCACCCCGAAGTCGGCGATCTCAAACACCGGTGCGTCCTCATCCTTGTTGATCGCCACAATGGTCCCCGAGGTCTGCATGCCAGCCTTCTGGTGGATCGCGCCCGAGATACCCACAGAGATGTAGAGCTGCGGCGAAACCGTCACCCCGGTCTGCCCGACCTGCGCCGAATGGTCAATCCACCCAGCGTCCGTGGCCACCCGGGAAGCTCCAACGGCCGCGCCAAGTTCATCGGCTAACTGCTCCACCAGGGTCACATCCCCGTCCACGCCGCGGCCGAAGGCCACGACGGTAGAAGCCTCTGTCAGGTTGGGTCGGCCGGAATCAGGAAGCTCAGACTCCTCCAGGATGCGCACCACCGATGAGGCCTTCACCTCCAGCTCCACCACCTCGGGCTCCGCGGCGGGCACCACCTGTTGTGAAGCAGTATTGGGCCGCAGCGTGGCCAGCAGTGGACCATCCTCGCTGATCTGCGCTGTGGTCCGCCAGGAACCTGCCAGAACAGATTTAGTAGCCGCTCCGGAACCAGTGACGCCAGTGGCTCCTGTGATGAGCCCAGCATTGAGGCTCACGGCCGCCTGGGACAAGGTATCCACCGTATCTGGGGTGTCCGAACCAAGAATGAGATCCGGGTACAGCTCTCCTGCCGCCGTTGCCACGAGTTCGGCCAACGCCGGGTTCGGAGCGTAAATGGGGCCATCGCCGGTGAGCACACCGGTGACCCCTTTCACCGCAAGGGGGGCAGCTCCCTGAGCGGGCAGACTGCCGGTGACGACCACCGTCTCACCCAGGGCGTCGGCATGGGTCAGCAGCTCCGCCTGCGCAGGAGTCAGATGAGCGTCCACCCGGTCGAAGAACACCAGAACCTGAGTCACAGCAGCCCCTCCTTGCTTAGGAACTCGACGGTTTTCTGCCCCGCTGCGCCGTCGTCATGAATGATTTCACCGGCTTCACGTTCCGGCCGGGGCTCGGCAGCCAGCAGCGACACCTTGGACTCCACGGCGTAATGTGTCAGCCCCAGCTCCGCCAAACTGAAGGTAGTCGTCGGCTTCTTCTTGGCCTTCATGATGGCTCGGAAGTTCGGGTAGCGCGGCTCATTGGCCTGATCAGTCACTGCGACCACCGCCGGCAGTGGGGCAGATACTTTCTGGAATCGGCGCCCGGAGATCCGGTCCACGTCCAGCTGGCCGTCCTTGAGTACGACGTCGGTTGCCTGAGTCAGTGCCGGAATACCCAGCCGGGCAGCCACCTGGGCTGGCACCGCAGCGGTCTCGCCATCCTCGGAAGCCATACCTGTGAGAACCAGGAAATCACTGTCTGAAGCGGTTGAGCGGACAAAGTTGATGGCGGCGGTCAGGGCAACAGAAGTCGTCCAGATATCGGCGGCCTGCAACGCCTCATCCGTGAGGTGGAAGCCATCATCGGCGCCGATCTGCAGGGCTTTCTTCACCGCAGCGGAGGCACCGGGAGGACCCATCGTCAGGGCAGAGACGCGGACCTCGGTGTCGTACTGTTCTTTAATCTGCAGGGCGGCTTCCAGCGGATGCTCGTCCAGTTCACCGAGAATGCCCTCGCTGCGGATCAGACGGCGGTCCTCGCCGATCTGCCGCTCCAGTTGAGCGTCGGGCACCCACTTGACCAGCGTGATGATGTGCAGTGAGCCCGGCATGATCCCTTCCATGAAGCTACAGGTGGTGTACAAGCTTTTCTATGGTCGCATGACTCGCCATCGGAGTTCGGCCCAGAGCGTCTCTATGTAGCGCACAGCACAACCGCAGCTCCGAGGTTGGATAGTCTCAGACCATGAAAATCGTATGTGCCCCGGATTCATTCAAAGGGTCGGTGACAGCCGCCCAAGCAGCCGCCGCCATGGCCGCCGGAGCGCGGCAGGTCTTCCCGGAAGCGGAGATTGTGGAGCTTCCGTTCGCCGATGGAGGGGAAGGCACCCTCGATGCGCTCATGGCAGCATGGGATCGAGAACCGCAATCAGTGACCACAGTGGATGCTCTGGGACGCTCAACTCAAGCGAGGTACGGACTCTCACCCGATGGGCGCACCGCAGTCATTGAGGCCGCTGAGGCCAATGGTCTGCCGCAGGTCGCCGATGTGCCCCTTCAACCACTGCGGGCTGACACCTACGGGGTCGGCTTGATCGCACGCCACGTCATGACCGCCGGCGCTGAAGAGATCCTGCTGTGCATTGGCGGATCGGCCACCACAGATGGTGGGACCGGTATTCTCCGCGCCCTGGGTGCCGAGTTCCTGGACCAGAATGATGCCCCCACCCCACCAGGAGGAGCAGGGCTAGGCCGGATATCGCGGGCGGACCTTGCCGGCGTTGACCCGCGTGCCCGCCAGGTGCGCTGGCGGATCGCCGTGGATGTGGACAACCCCCTGACCGGAGAGCGTGGCGCTGCTGCGGTGTTCGGTCCGCAGAAGGGCGCCACACAGGAAGACGTGACGGAGCTCGACGCCGGGCTCAGTCAGCTGGCCTCGGTGCTAGCCGATGTGACCGGAGTTCCAGTAGAGGAGTACCGCAATGCGGAAGGTTTCGGAGCCGCCGGCGGGATCCCATTGGCGCTGGTCAGCCTGCTCGGTGCTGAGGTGGTCCCAGGCTCGACCATGGTGGCTGATGCGGTGGGGCTTGAGGATGTGCTCGCTGAAGCCGATCTGGTGCTGACCGGCGAAGGGCGGTTCGATTCCCAATCCTTGGGCGGGAAAGTAGTGGATGCGGTGGCTTCACGGGCACCGGAGTCAAGCGGCGTCGTCGTGATCGCTGGCGCTGTCGAACTGTC
Organism: Nesterenkonia salmonea; assembly: GCF_005771525.1. Classification (GTDB taxonomy): domain Bacteria; phylum Actinomycetota; class Actinomycetes; order Actinomycetales; family Micrococcaceae; genus Nesterenkonia; species Nesterenkonia salmonea. Next base: position 20,322 of record NZ_VAVZ01000046.1, read on the forward strand.
CCCGGCACAGTGCCTCGCGGCCGGCATTACTGCGGCGTTTTCCATTGCTCCCGGTGCCGCGACTCTTGAAGAGCTCCAATCCGGTGCGGCGCAGCTGATTGAGGACACCGCCGCCCACGCCTGTTCGCTTTTTGTCTTACGGTAGGATTAATTCCATGAGCATCGCATCTTTGAACCCATCGGCCGTGCTGCGCGACACCGGCGTGGTCACCATCGAGGACCGCCCCACCCCGCAGCCCGCCCCTGGCGAGGTCCTGGTGGCCGTGGGTGCCGTGGGCATCTGCGGTTCAGATGTGCACTACTACGAACACGGCCGCATCGGCGACTTCGTCCTGCGCGCACCCATGGTCATGGGACACGAGTCAGCCGGGGAGGTCGTCGCGGTCGGCGACGGAGTGGACCCCTCCCGCGCCGGGCAGCTGGTCGCCCTCGAGCCCGGAGTCCCGTGCAAGAGCTGCGTGCAGTGCCTGGCCGGCCGCTACAACCTGTGCCCCGATATGCAGTTCTTCGCCACCCCACCGGTGGACGGCTCCATGGCAGAATACGTCACGCTCGACGCCGCCTTCGCCCACCCAGCTCCGCAGGGAATGACTGCCGAGCAAGCCGCCATGGCCGAGCCGGTCTCTGTCGGAGTCTGGGCCTCCAAGAAGGCGGGGGTGACTGTCGGGGACCGGGTGCTGATCACCGGAGCCGGGCCGGTGGGCCTCTTCGCCGCACAAGTGGCCCGGGCGTACGGTGCGAGCTCAGTGACACTGACCGATCTCTCCGACTACCGCCTCTCCGTGGCTAAAGAGCTCGGCTTCGCAGCCCAGCGGGCAGACGCCCCCTTGGGGGAGAACGCCTTCGATGTGTTCTTCGAGTGTTCTGGCGCAGCTCCGGCTTTCAAGGTAGGCATGCGCGCACTGGACCGCAACGGGCGCGCTGTGGTGGTCGGTATGGGCTCTGATGAACTCCCGCTTGAGGTATTTGCCATTCAAGGTAAGGAGCTGACCATCCAGGGGGTCTTCCGGTACCGGAACTGCTACCCGGCAGCTCTGGAACTGATTGGACGCGGCGCAGTGAACGTCGCCCCGGTGCTGACGCACCGCTTTGCCCTGAGTGAAGCGGAAGACGCGTTGACTCTGGCTCGCAGGGAAAAGAACTCCCTCAAAGCCGTCGTGGTGCCCTAGGGCATCATTTTCCAGGTTGTGCGGTGCCTGATTGGTGCACATGCCGCCAGGCCCGCACCAATTGACCGAACTCCTTGACCTGTACCAAGACGTGCTCCCGCGCAACATTCTCGGCCACCTCAGTGTTGCCTGTTTCGATAGCTTCTGTGATCTGCCGATGTTCGGCTAAAGACCTGCGGAGCCGGTCCGGAACGCGTAGTTGGAGCCTGCGGTAAGGCTGCAGAGACCTGCGCAAATGATGCGCCTGGAGCCTGAGATACTCGTTGCCGCAGGAATTGTAGATGACCCCGTGGAACCACGCATTCGCGTAGTAGTACCCATCGGAGTCTCCCTTTTCCTCATAGAGCCGACATTCCTCAAGTGCATGATGGAGCTCATCCAATTGTGTGCGGTCCATTGAGCTCGCACAGAGCCGCGCCGCCATGCCCTCCAGTTCGGCCATCACCTCGAAGCGGTCAGCAAGTTCCGGCAGGCTCAGCTCCGTCACGTACGTTCCCTGCTTAGACCGGATCAGCACAAGTCCCGAACGCTCCAACGCCTGAAGAGCCTCCCTGATCGGAGTGCGGGAACAGCCGAATTCCTCCGCCAGCTGCACTGGGTCCAGACGTTCTCCAGGACGGTAACGTCCATCGACAATCGCGTTTTCCAGAGCATCGCGTACTCGTTGGGATTCTGGCACCCGGGCCATGCATACCTCCTTGAGAGTTGAGCTTAGAGGTTGCGCGGGTAGGCGGGGTGTCGTTGGTTCCCGCGCTCGGGTGTGTCGCTGCAGGCTGAC
>NZ_VAVZ01000047.1 GCF_005771525.1 Nesterenkonia salmonea
GACAAAGTCGCCCGAGCACGAACCAGCCTCAACGAACAGGCAAACCAAAACTGAGACAGACCACTAGGCCCACCACCACCGAGACCGTCACCGAGGAGCCTCCTGAGGAGGACTCCACCGGGCAAGACGATGATGAGGACGTGGACGCTGAGGACAGTTCTCTCCCACCCGGTGGTGCTGAGCGAATGGAGTCTGAAGAGCTCGATGAGTCCATCCATGGCGAAGAGACAGAAATGTTCCACTCGGAGGAAGGAGCCGAGGTGGGCGCCGCGGGCTTCGCGCCGCAGGACGGGCCGCTGCTGGTGCACGCCGCCCCGAGCCGTGAATCCGACACAGTCGGTGAGCTCGGCCCTCTCGACGCGGTGGAACTCGCCGGACGAGAACGCCACCACCCAGATGATGAAAAGCAGGGCAGCTGGACGGAGATCATCCTTGCAGACGGCTACGGCTGGGTAGAGTCCGGGCAGCTGGGCCATGGCAGCGGGCTCTTCTACTTTGGGGAAACCCAAGACGTCACCCAGGAGTACCTCGACGAGGTCCCAGCCGCTGAGCAGAGCGAGGTGATCGTCGAATCCGTAGCCGAGCGCGTGATCGGCCCGGAAGAAGAGATGATCGACGAAGAGGGAGAACCGGCCGGCCCGGATTGGGCCCTGATCAGCTCTCCTGAGGATCATGGTGAAACCTTCTACCGCGCTGATGTGACCGGTTATCTTGACGATTCCTTGGCCGGAGAGCGCCTCTTCATCACTGTGGAGAGAGTCAATGGCGACTATGAACTCGTGCAGGTTGAGCGGACACTCATCTGTCAGCGCGGGGTGGCTGATGACGGACTCTGCCTCTAACGCTCGGCCACCCTGGCGCCACGCCCATAGGCTAGGGAAATCACCACCACTGCGACGACGATAAGCAGAAGAGACAACGCTATCGCGGCGTCTGGATCAGTCTCACGCTGCAGATATATCTCCAGCGGCACTGTGCGGGTCACTCCCTGAACGCTGCCGGCGAATGCAAGTGTGGCGCCGAACTCCCCCAGGCTGCGAGCGAAAGCCAGCACGGCTCCAGAGATCAGGCCGGGAAGGATCAGCGGCATCGTAATGTGACGCAGAATTCCTGTCCGTCCGGCACCATCCACCGCGGCGGCGTCGAGCACATCCCGGTCCAATCCGCGCACCGCTGTTTCCACGCTGACGACCAGGAAAGGCATTGCCACGAATGTTTGGGCTAGGACGACCGCGAGAGACGAATAGGCGACCTGGACTCCGAGCAGTTCGAAGGTGCCACCAAGTAGTCCCTGTCGTCCAAAGGTGTACAGCAGCGCGAGCCCGCCCACCACGGGCGGAAGCACCAGTGGCAGCAGCACCACCGACCGCACCACGGTGAGACCGCGAAAACGAGCGTTGGCCAGCAGCAACGCCAGTGGCACCCCCAGCAGGAGACAAAGCAGCGTAGCTGCCAGCGCCGTCCACACGCTCAGGCCCAGAGCGGCGAGCGCCGCCTCTGACGTCAACAGTGAAGGCAGCTCAGCCCAGTTCGGCCGGGTGAGCATCGCAGCGACCGGCAGCAGAATCAACAGCGTCCCCAATAGTGCCGGAAGCAACACCCACCGAGGAGGCGCGGCAGCAGATATAGCCATCAGAGCCCTTCTACGCGGGAAAAGCCGGCATCGGCGAGCACCTGCTGGGCCTCTGCTGACAAGAGGTACTCCACAAAGAGCTGCGCTTCCTCCGGGTAGCGCGCTGCTTCCAACACGGTCGCTGGGTAGCTATTGGGATCTGCTACGGCGCCGTCGATGGTGATGACCTCAACGTCATCGCCCGCCTGTTGTGCGGAAGTGGTGTAGACCAACCCCGCATCTGCCTCTCCGGCGCGGACCCTTCCAAGCACATCGGTCACGGAAAGCTCCTCAGCGGCAGGGCTGAGCTCTACTCCTCCGTCGGCAAGAAGCCGCGACGCTGCGGCACCGCAGGGCACCTGGGGTGCGCAGAGGCTCACTGTGGTCAGTTCCGCCAAATCTGCGATATCACCGATTCCGGCAGGGTTGCCGTCCGGGGTGACGATCACCATGTAGTTCTGGGCGAAGACCACAGGTGCCTTGGCTAGAAGTCCGGCACGTTCGGCGCGATTCATAGAGGTCTCGTCTGCCGTGGCCAACACGTCCCCCGGTGCTCCGTTCTCCAATTGGTCGACCAGGCCTGAGGATCCTGCGGTGTTGAATGCCACCTCAATACCGGTCTCTTCGGAGAAGCCCTCACCTATCTGCTGGAACGGTTCATGGAGTGAGGCGGCGGCGAAGACCGTGAGCGTGTTGTCTTGCTCAGCGCACCCGCCCAGCAGTGCTGCGGAGACTGCCGCGGCGCTGATCAGCAGTGGGCTCCGGCCTTTCATGTGCGCGGCTCATGCATGGAAGCCTCTGATTCTGGCCACACCCTCTGCAACTGTCGCAGATCCTGGTGCGAGGCTGAGCCGCACCCATTCATGCCCGTTGACCGGATCGAAGTCAGTCCCCGGAACCACTGCCACAGATGCCTCATGAAGTAGAGCCTCCGCGTACGCGGGGGAGTCTCCGTGGCGTTGAAGGTGCTCCCCAATATGGGCGTATACGTAGAAGGCACCATCTGCAGGTGCTGCATTGGCCCACCCCAGGGAGGGAAGGGCGTCGAGGACCAGGGCGCGGGCTGCGGCGTAGTCATCCAGCTGTAAAGCGGCGAACCTCATCGACTCATCTGTGAAGGCCTCCACGGCGGCGATCTGGGATCCGTGGGGCGGACACAGCGCCACATTTCCGGCCAGCCGGGAGACCGGGTCAACCAAGTGATCAGGAAGAACTGCCCAGCCCAAACGCCATCCTGGCATTCCCCAGTATTTGGAGAAGGAGGAAATCACCACGGCGTCGTCGTCGACCTCCAAAGCGCTGATACCCGGGTGCGCGAAGGTGATGCCGTGGTAAATCTCGTCGGAGATGAGCTGGACGTCATTGCTTCGGCACCAGTGGGCCAGGCCGGTGAGCTGATCGCGGTCGACCATTGTGCCGGTGGGATTCGCCGGAGACGCCACCATCAGCCCGCGCAGTGGCCCGTTCGCTGCGACTTCTTCGTCAAGCTGCTCGGGGGTCGGTTGGAATCTGACGTCCGGGCCGCAATCTAAGTCCACCACCTCGACTCCAAGGCTGCTCAGAATGTTCCGGTACGCCGGGTAGCCGGGACGAGCCAGTGCCACCCGGTCTCCGTGATCGAAGGCTGCCAGGAAGCTCAACACGAACGCACCAGAGGATCCGGTGGTGACTGCGATCCGTTCCGCCGGAACATCAACGCCATACCACTTCTGGTAGTGCTCGGCCAACCCTTGGCGCAGCGGCGCGATCCCGAAGGCCGGCGAGTAGTTCAGTACGGTGTTGTCAGCATGCACTTGGGCTGCTGTTGCGTTCACCGCAGGTGGGGCGCCTGAGCCGGGTTCACCTGCGGTCAAGGAGACGATATCCCGACCGGACGAGCGGAGGCGTTCGATCTCGGCAAGGATGCTCATCACCTCGAAGCCGGGGACTTCAGAGCGCCGCGATGGTTTCATCCCTCCACCTTACGTCTGCTGATTGCGCGTCAGCTCTGTTCATCCGCTGCGGCGAGCTGGCCGCAGGCGCCGTCGATCTCTTTGCCCCTAGTGTCGCGGAGCGTGGTGGGGACCCCGGCGTCGTTGAGCCGGTCTATGAACTCCTGCATGGCTGCAGGCTCTGAGGAAGTCCACACCGAGTTGGGTGTGGGATTGAGCGGGATCGGATTGACGTGCACCCATCCCCGCCCGCGGGCGTTGAGTTTCTTGGCCAGTAGCTCTGCCCGCCACGGGTGGTCGTTCATGTTCTTGATCAGCGCGTACTCGATGGAAACGCGTCGACCGGTGGTCTCGTAGTAGTAGCGGGCGGCGTCGATGGCCTCGTCGGCTTTCCACCGGGAATTGACTGGAATCAGCTCATCGCGCAACTCATCGTCCGGGGCGTGCAGGCTCAGCGCGAAGGTAATCGGCAGGTTCTCATCTGCAAGTTTCCGGATAGCAGGAACCAGCCCGACCGTGGAGATGGTGATCCCCCGCGCGCTCATACCTAGGCCCTCCGGTGCGGGGTCGATCATCCGCCGGACTGCGTTCATGACGCGCTTATAGTTGGCCAGCGGCTCCCCCATGCCCATGAAGACAATATTGGAGACCCGCTGCGGGCCGGCTGCTGTCGGCTGCGTTGAGCCGGCTTGGCCCTGTTTCACCGGTGAGATCTCGGAGTCGGCGAAGTCCGTCTCCTCACCAAGCCCTGCATGGTCGGATTCCTCGGCGATCTCCTGGGCAGTCGGCGCGTCCAAGTCCCCTGCGGCGATGACACGGTTGGCCTGCACGATTTGGTCCACTATCTCGGCGGTGGACATATTGCGCGTCAGGCCGTTCTGACCAGTCGCGCAGAAAGGACAGTTCATTCCGCAGCCGCACTGGCTGGAAATACACAGGGTGATGCGGGACTTGTACCGCATGAGTACCGATTCCACCAGGGCACCGTCGAACAGCCGCCACAGGAATTTGATGGTGGCGCCGTCGTCCGTGGTGAGCCTGCGCACCTGGGTGAGCAGCGGCGGCAGGAACTCTGCGACGATCTGCTCCCGGCTCTCAGCCGGCAGGTCGGTCATCAGGGACGGGTCTGAGGTGTAATGCTGAAAGTAGTGGACGCTGAGCTGTTTGGCGCGGAAACTCGGCAGCCCTTGCTCTTTGGCCCAGCCCTGACGCTCCCGCAGGGTGAGGTCCGCTAAGTGCTTGGGAGGCTGCTTGATCCGCTTGGGCTGCGCGAACTGCAGCTTGGGGCGGCCCTCTGCGTCCAGGGGCTGGCTCCACCCTTCAGCTTTGGGACGAACTTGGGGGCGGGAACCAGAGGACGACGACGCGGCAGCACCTTTATTTTCAGACATCTCACCTATTCTCCCACGTGGCAGACAGGATGGGACTTCCTGGGTGTGAGTGCGCGCTAGGCCCCGGGCCTGCCGTGCCTCCAGTACCCCATGAACGAGACCTGTTTACGGCTCAGACCAACGTCTTTGACCAGGTGTCGGCGCAAACCTGTGATGACCCCGGCCTCGCCGGCCAACCAGGCGTATTCTCGGAAGCCCTCTGGTGCTGAGGTTTCCCACAGAACGGAATCCTCATCAACCTCAGGAAGCTCCTGCGGGGCACCGGTCAGCGCACCCACTGAAGTCGCACCTGGCTCCCAGGTGGCCCGCCGAGCGGCGAAGATTGTCACTCGCCGCGATCCCCACTCGTGAACGGCCGGGCTCAGAACTGTTCCCATGGGCGCGCCGTCCCGAGGTAACCAGTGAACTCGAACGCTGGATCGCGAAGCGACCTCCAGCACATCCTCACTGGTGGGCACTTCCAGATAGGCCTCCCCGTGGTAAGTCTCAGGAAGGGACTCCAGGATCGAGCAGATGGCAGGAACTGCGGTCTCGTCACCGGCAAGCACAAGGTCCCGTGCGGTGCCAGGAGTGAAGTCGATTCCACCGCCTGGCTGCTCAGAACGCCGGTCGGGGCCGATGATGACCAGCTCATCGCCCGCTCGGGCGGACATAGCCCAAGCGGCTGCTGGCCCTGAGGTCCCGTCCTCCTCCACATGAAGGACAAAATCGATGTCCACCTCACACGACTGGGTCCGAATGCTCCGCACGGTGTAGGTGCGGATCGGATTGCGCAGGTGGTCCTCGAGCTGACGCCATGTGTTGTACCACTCCATCACTGGAGCAGGCGGATCATTGAAGAGGCCAATCTCGGGGTAGCCGCCATCAGGCCTGGGCAGGAACAACTTGATGCGCTGGTCCCAAGCAGCCGGTGACTCGGACGAGCCCGGAGGGCCGAAGTGTCCGAGATCCGGTGCGGTGACGGTGACACGAAGATAGTTCGGTGACAGCCTGTCCACCCGCGCCACAGTTGTGAGATAGGCGCGGGTGGCTGGGCGAACTGCGGTGACCTGCATCAGTCCAAGTTCTCCACTGCCTCTGCGAGCTGCGGGGTGAGCTCGTCGAGAACAACTTCAATGCTCAGCGGACTTCCGGCGCTGAAGGCCTGAACCAGTGGCTCACTGTCGTCAAGCAGGACAGCTCGGTCCTCTTCGACTACGTCAAGCGAGGCCAGCAGTGGGTCTGCTGCGAGTTCTTCGACTGTGTAACCGATGGGGAACAGCACTGCGATGTCAGCATCGAAGATCTCAACTTGTTCTTCAGACACATCGGCGTAGAAGTTCTCAGGGTCAGCGATGTCTGCTGCGGGGCCATACATGTCGAAACCAAGCAGCTCTAGGATGTCCCAGCGCATGTCACCTTGAGTGTGAAGGCCGTATGCCGCATCAAATTTGGAACCGGTCACGGCTTCCAAGCCGTCGAACTCCGGGTGAGCGTCTCTTGCATCGTCGATGCTCTGCTGTGTCTGGGCGATGAGTTCTTCACCATCTTCTGAGAGCCCCAGGGCATCGGCGACCAACTGTGTCTGAGCCTCCCAACCGGGGTTGAAGTTCGCGGCATCTTCAGGACCCGAGATGGTCGGGGCGATCTCATTGAGCCGGTTGTACTCTTCTTCGTCATACCCGGAGTTGACGTTGAGGATCACGTCCGGGTTCAGACTCTGGATGAGCTCATAGTCGAGTTCAGCATCAGCACGCGGGATGACGTCTGGTTCTCCGGAGACGAGATCTGTAGCCCATGGCCCCACACCGTGGTTCTCTTCACCGAAGCCTAGCCAGTCCTGGATGGCGATGGGTTCAACACCGAGCGCGAGGGCGACCTCAGCATCAGACCAACCCAGTGCCACAACACTCAATTCGCCGTCCTCTGGCTCCGGAACTTCCGTGGGACCGTATTTGTGGTCGACGACGGCGAGGATGCCATCGTCTTCACCGTTGTCTTCGTCAGTGGCTTCCGCATCGGTCTCTTCAGCGTCAGTGGCCTCTGTACCGGTGTCTTCGGCGCCGTTGGCGTCGTCGTTATCTGCGGTGTCACCGCAGGCGGTCAACGCTAGCGCGGAGGCGGCGAAGACAGCGGTGAGATTCAGTAGGGGGCTTTTCAAAAGTTCTCCTTCAAGGTGGTGGCTCGTGATGTGCCAGGTGTCATGCGATGGCTTGGGTGGAATTCTTACCGTTCAGGTGGTGCTTTCGGAATGACCAAAGGGCGGCCAGTCTCGGGGTCAGCGATGACTCGTGCGGCGACGCCAAAGACCTCCTGAACGAGTTCGGCCGTGCCGATCTGTTCGGGATGTCCCTGAGCCATGATTTCTCCGTCGCGCATGGCAACCAGGTGGGTGGCGTAGCGCAGCGCATGGTTGAGATCGTGCAGCACCGCGACCAGGGTCCGTCCCTGTTTCCTCAGCTGGGTGCAGAGTTCCAGGACCTCAATCTGATGGGCGATATCCAAGTAAGTGGTGGGTTCGTCGAGGAGCAGGATGGGCGTCTGCTGAGCCAGAGCCATGGCAATCCAGGTTCGCTGGCGCTGGCCGCCGGAGAGCTCGTCGACAGCACGAGTGGAGAGTTTGGAGGTTCCCGTGACGTCGAGAGCGTGACGCACCGCAGATTCGTCCTCATGACCCCAGCGTTTGAGCAGGCTTTGATGCGGGTGACGGCCGCGGGCGACTAGATCCGCCACGGTGATGCCTTCCGGCGCCACAGAGGTTTGGGGAAGCAGCCCCACGGTTCGGGCGAGCTGCTTAGTGGGCATGGACGTGATGGCTGAGCCGTCGAGGAGCACATGCCCGGCCTCGGGGCGAACGAGGCGGGCAAGACTGCGCAGCAGGGTGGTCTTGCCGCAGGCGTTGGGGCCGATGATGACAGTGAATGAGCCTTCGGGGACGTGGAGGCTCAAATCACGCAGAACTGTTCGGGCGTCGTAGCCGGCGGTGACCTCCTGGGCAGCTAGCCGATGTGCCGCCTGCGCGGAGTCGAGCCTTGGGTCGGTGTGCAGTGCCGTCATGTGCTGGCCTTTCGTGATCGTCCCAGGCTCACCAGCAGCCACACCAGGTAGCCGCCTCCTAGGATGAGGGTGATGACACCGACCGGGAGGCTCGCGGGGAGGAACTCCGCCCGGGCGATGGCATCAGATGTGGTCAGGAGAAGTGCACCCATGGCTGCTGCCGGGAGGAGCTGGACAGATGATGCCCCGGTCAGTCGCAGCGCCAGTTGGGGTGCCACAAGCGCTACGAAGGCGATGGGACCCGCAGCAGCAGTGACGACCGCGACCAAGAGGATCCCGCAGGTGAACTGCACCAGACGGACACGCTCCAATCGGATGCCCAGTCCCGCGGCGGCGTCGTCACCCATTTCCATCAGGTGCATGTTCCGAGCCTGTGACAACATCACCGGGAAAGTGAGCAGCAGGATTGCCAGCAAGGGCAACACGTGCGCCCAGGTGATGTCATTGACAGAGCCGGCACCCCAGGTGGCCACCGACATCGCAATCTCCAGGTCCAGCACTGTCATCAGATAGGTGTTGAAGGACCCGAGGAAGATGCTCACCCCGATCCCCACAATGATGATGCGCAGCCCCGACACACCACCTTTCCAAGCGAGCAGGTAGACCAACACACCAGTGGCCAGGCCGCCGGCCACCGCCGCCAGCGGAGTAGCGAGCAGTCCGGTGAAACCAAAAGACGCAACGAGGAGTGCACCCGTGTACGCACCGGTGGAGAAGCCAATAATGTCCGGACTTCCCAAGGGATTGCGGGTTTGGGACTGGAACACTGCTCCAGCCACGGCGAGAGCGGCACCTCCAAGAAGAGTGAAGACCACTCGTGGGGCTCGCCATTCGAGGACTACGCGAGAGGTGCCCTCATCGGCCCCACCCAGCAGGGCACCCAGGGTGTCAGTTGCTGTGATGCCCGCCGAACCGCTGATCATGTTCCACCAGGCCACGGCCAGGGCCGCCACCACAAGGGCGGCTGTGATCAGGATCGTGCGGACATCAAACGTAGTGCTGAACCCGCTGATCCGCACCGGACGCACGCCGGGACGGAACAGCACAGTGTTCCGTTGAACGTGACCGGTTTGGGCGGAACGCTGGTTTGCGGTGGTTGCCGTTGTCACCGGTTCTTCACCGCCTTACGGCGGGTGAGCCAGATCAGCACTGGCGCACCGAGGAAAGCGGTGACGACTCCGGCGGGAAGTTCGGCTGCAACGACGACTCGGGCGAGGATGTCAGCGGTGAGCACTAGGACGGGAGCCGCAAGCAGGCTCAACGGGATCAGCCAGCGGTGGTCTGGACCACTCAGCATGCGCAAAGCATGCGGCACCATCAGCCCGATGAAGGAAAGGGGCCCAGCAGCGGCCGTTGCCGCGCCACAGAGAAGGGTCACAGCAGCAAGTCCTGCAAGTCGTGTCACCCCAGGGCGGGCTCCGAGGGCCACTGCGGCGTCGTCACCCAAAGCTAATGCGTTGAGCGCTCGGGGTAGCAGTAGCGCAATGAACAGGCCCACTGCCAGGAACGGCAGCACAGCACTGAGCTCGTCAATACTGCGCCCTTGGAGGGAACCCGCGGACCAGAATCTCACACGGTCAAAAACTTCCGGCTGCAGCAGGGTCACAGCAAAACTGATGCCGGAGAGCAACGCCCCGATAGCCACTCCGGTGAGGACCAACTTAGCCGGGTTGCCGCCCATGGCGCCACTGGTCCCGATGACGTAGACGCTCACTGCCACGATCAGTGCACCCACTACGGCAAGCCACACATGGGCGGCACCTACGGTGACCCCCATAGCGGCTGATCCGAACACCACGGCGGTGTACGCCCCGGCGTTGACACCGAGGAGTCCCGGATCCGCAAGAGGGTTGCGAGTCATAGCCTGCATCACCACGCCGGCTGCGCCAAGGCCGGCCCCGACCATGACGGCTAATACGGTGCGCGGCAACCGTCGCTCCAGAATGAGCAGCTCGGTGGTGTCCCGGGCGCCTGAAGGGAGATCACCGGCGGCCCAGCTGCTGAGGGTGCTGAGCACGCGGTGCGCGGGAATACTCCCGGAGCCGGTGAAGAGACTGATCCAGCAAAGGCCTATCAGCAGGACCAAACCCACCAGGATGATGAGAGTGCACCGTCGCCCAGGAGAGCCGACCCGCTGGGCGGGCTGCAGCTCCTGATAGACGGTCTGGACACTCACGGAGGCTCCTCATGGGGTGAGCATGGCACTGCTGGAAGCGCGGTCATTAAACAACATAAGCATAGCGAAATGCATACAACTGAACTAAGGTAGGCCTATATGAATGCAGAAGCAAGCTGCGCAGTGCCTTCAACGCACTGAACCTGATACACCTCAACACCCGTCCTCGTGAGTGAGTGACACATGCACGTCACAGACTGTCTCTGCCCCACCACTCATGCTGATGGCACCGCAGATGCCTCTCCGAGAGGGGACTACATAGGGTTCGCCAAAGTCCTGGATGACCAAACGTGTCAGCGGAACGGCTTACTTGGCAGAGGACAAGGACGTGCTCTCCCGGCTGGAGACCCAGGGCAGTCCCCGAAAACGGCGATCACCACGGCGGTGTGATGCTAACGACTAAAGATCAGACCAGGTGAACCTTCCGCCCAGCAGCGTTGCTGCCACCGGCATATGACGCAGCTCATCCCTCGTGCAACGGTAGGGGTCGCGCTCCACCACGATCAGGTCTGCAGGGTCGCCCACCCTCACAGAGTCACGTCCGCGTGCGGAGGCGCCCAGCGCTGCCTTCAGATCGATGCTCTGCTCAGGGTGCCAGGGCTCGCGGTCGCCGCGACTTCGGTGCACAGCAGAGGCCATGGCACACCAGGGATCTAGCGGTGCAACCGGCGCATCTGAGCCGAGGTGAAGCGGCACCCCAGCCTCGTTCAGTGACCTCAGTGCGAATGCGCGGCCTGTTCTTCCGGCCCAGTAGGCGTCGGCGACGTCTCGGTCGTCCATGGCGTGCTCCGGCTGCACACTGGCGGCAAGCCCCAACTCCGCAAATCGCGGAACGTCGCAGTGCCGCAGGAGCTGAGCGTGTTCGATCACTCCGGTCATGCCCAGGGATTCGAAGGTGTCGAGCACTGCGGTGTTTGCCCGGTCCCCAATGGCGTGAATGGCTGCGTTGAGCCCGGCGTCGCGAGCTGAGCGCATCAGCTTTTCAAGTTCGTGGATCGGCACGGTTTCTGCACCACAAGCATGCGGATGGTGCGGGTCCACGCCTGGGTAGGGGTCCCAACACCAGGCGGTGCGAGTATTGAGCGAACCATCAACGACGACCTTCAGCGGCCCCATGGTGATCAGTCCGCGCTCATCGAGGGGGTCGCCGGTTTTTACACCCGCTTGGATGGCCCCATGAAGCCGGTCTGGCCACACCGCCACTTCGACTCGCAGCGAGTCCACTCCGTCAGCAACTCGGCGAGGCCAGAGGGCAATGTTGTCCGTGGTTTCAAATTCGACGACGCCCACTACTCCTCGCTGGGCGGCCGTTCGCGCCACGAAGCCGTAGTCAGCACTGGTCAGTTCGGCGGGATTCTGCACTTTCTCTAGGACTGCGAACCAGGCCTCTTCACGGATGAGCCCATCAGCATCTGCAGTGATTTCGAGATAGCGCTGGGCGGCCGTATTGACCCACGCACAGTGGAGATCCGCTGAGATGAGGACAACGGGGAATGTTCCCGCAGCATCGTCCAGAGCTTCGGCCGTGGGGAGATCCGGCCAAAGCCCGTCCCGGAACCCGTATCCCACAAGGGGACCCCGCTGCTGGTGAGGAAGGGCCTTACGTACGAGGGCTAGACACTCTGCTGCGCTTGAGGTCGAGGTGAGGTCCAACCTTTGCTGTTGGATGACCCACTGAGCAAAGTGCACATGATTGTCCCAGAGGCCTGGGAGGATCCAGCGTCCCTGAGCGTCTCGCGTTTCAGCGCCGCGGGGCGGTTTTCCTCCTGCCGGGGTGATGTCCTGAACAGTGCCGTTGTGGACCAGAACATCAACCATGGGAGCTTCGTCGCCACCTTCGGAAGGCTTACGAAGGTTCTGTATGAAAAGCGGTTCCGTCACAGGCTTCCCCTCAGAACATCGGCGTTGACCCGCTCCATCCGTTCAGCCAGTGCCAGGTTCTGGTACGGTCCGGCTGCTTTCAGGTTGCGAATGATGTTCCTCATCGATTCCGGCGGTTTGTCCTGATTCATCTTCTCTTTTCCCTCGATCCGCTCGACCTTCAACCGGAATCCTACGGTCCCGCGCACGATCCGATGAGCATACTCAGAGTTCTCCTGTGTGGCATGCAGCAGATGCGGGTCTGGTAGCACCTTCTCGAAATGCGCTACAAGACGGTCAAGTACCTGCAGATTCTCCTGATCAGAAAGAAGCTCTGGTGTGCCATGCAGATGCGCTGTCACAAAGTTCCACGTCGGCACATTCGGCCGGTACCCATACCAGCTGGGAGAGATATAGCCATGGGAGCCCTCTACGATCACCATCATCGGGTGCCTACCTAGTTGGTGCTTGACCTCATCTGGGCGGCCCACATGTGAGACCAGCACGACGCCGCCGGCTTCCTCATCCAGGAGCACAGGGTAGTGACTGGCGATGAGGCCTTCCTCAGGGACGTGGCTGATGAAGGTAGCCCAAGGGTTTTCCCGGATGAGGTCTTTCGCGACGGCAGCGTCGTCACAGGCATAGTCAGGGTTGTAGCGCACCCGTCAACTATTCCACGCCCTTGGGCCGTTTACCGTGTGCTGCAAGACCAGAAGATCCCACCAGTATTGTTTCTCCGAGGAGAAGAAACAGTCTCAGCGTGGATTCGACGTCAGCGGCTGGCCCATATCTGAAGAGACCTTGATGACCCGCTCTACAGTGGAGAATCCCCCAGCGCGTATCGCCGAAGGATCCTCCATGGACGTACCGAAGTGTTAGCTGCCTCAATCCTTAGCGCTTCAGCTGCTGGGCGAGATCACCGAATACTTTCGAGTGATTCCCGAAGCGGTGCAGCGTCATCGAAATGGACTGCTCCTTGACCCAGTAGCGCAACTCCACCCGGCCCGATGCCGTGACCGGGTCATCCAATAGAGCCACCTCAGGTCGGTGCGCCACAGCTTCGCGCACACTCTGCGTCAGACTGCCGATCACACGGACCCTCACCCCACCCTCGGCGGTGTCATGGCGACCATTGGCAAGCTTGGCTGCGAAGGCGTCGTCGTGATCTTTGGATGTCTTGCCGACAAGATCCTTGAGTGCACTCAGTGCAGACTTGGTGTCCTTACTGAGCTTCGGCGCTGCAGAGACATCAACCGCAGCTCCAGCAGTCAGGGCCGCAGAAGCAGCGCGCAGAACATCCTTAGCCGAAGCATCCTGAGTGACTCTCAGCAGGACCCGCTCGGGCCGGTAGCGGAAGATGTTCGCTTCTGCCTGCAGACCGGTGCGGTCCTTCGCGGTACCGAACTCACTCTGCCAGTGGGCTGCATCATCAGCGACGGCAAGTTTCAGCCAGTCCAAATCCGCACCAGCGAGCAGTTTCTTGCTCTGAACGGTGTCCACCAGCTGAGCGACTGCTCGGTTCTCAATCCGAGGAGCCGACACAGCATTCTGCGCCGGAGCGTCTTTCCAGGTGCCGAACAGCATCACGTAGTTTGGGCCACCGGCTTTGGAGCCCAGCCCCACGGAGGAGGCCTTCCACCCGCCGAATGGCTGGCGTTGAACAATGGCCCCGGTGATGCCTCTGTTGACGTAGGCGTTGCCCACCTGGACTTCATCCAGCCACTGGGTGACTTCTTCCGTTTCCAGCGAGTGAATGCCGCCTGTGAGTCCGAAACCCACCTGATTCTGCAGGGCGATGGCTTCGTCAAGGTCCTTGGCTTCCATGAGACCCAAGACGGGCCCGAAAACTTCAGTCAGGTGGAAGAAGCTGCCGGGCTTGACCCCAGTCTTGATACCTGGGCTCCAGAGCTTGCCCGTGTCATCCAGCTGCTCAGGCTTCAACAGCCAAGACTCCCCCGGCTCCAAAGTAGTGAGTGCCCGGTGAAGCTTATCGCTGGGCATCTCCGTCAGGGGCCCGACGGTCGCTGCGAGGTTCTGGGGCCAATCAACAATCAGCGACCTAGCGGCATCGACAAGCTGGCGGCGGAAGCGCTCCGAGGTGTAGACGCTCCCGACCAGGATTCCCAAGGAGGCAGCCGAGCATTTCTGGCCGGCGTGGCCGAAGGCTGAGTTCACCAAATCGGCGACGGCCAGGTCCCGGTCCGCTGCCGGGGTGATGACCATGGCGTCCTTGCCGGAGGTTTCGGCGTTGATGTTCAGCTCAGGCTTCCAGGAGCGGAACATCGCAGCCGTCTCTGAGGCGCCAGTAAGAATAATGCGGTCGACTCCCTGGTGAGAAATCAGTTTGCGTCCAGTGTCCCGCTCATCTGGGTAGATGCCGTGCAGCACCTCACGTGGCACACCGGCGTCCCACAGGCACTCAAGGATGGCCATAGAACACTGAGGTGTGGGGTTCGATGGCTTGTGGATCACAGCAGCACCTGCGGCGAGCGCGGCCACGGTGCCTCCGGCGGGGATCGCCAGCGGGAAGTTCCATGGAGGCGTGATCATCACCAGCTTGTCGGGGGTGAACTCAGCATGTTCTACCTTCTCCAGAGCGAGCCCTGAATGGGCGTAGTAGCGCATGAAGTCGATGGCTTCTGAGATCTCGGGATCGGACTGGGCCACAGCCTTCCCTACTTCCGCTGCGGCGATCGATGCGAGGTGCCCGCGGCGTGCGGCCATGATGTCAGCAGCGCGGTAGAGAATGGCGGCGCGCTCAGCAGCTGGTCTTGCCGCCCACTTCTCGGCTGCGGAACGCATCCCGGTGACCAGTGGGTCAACGTCATCGATGCCCAGCTGTTCGGGTAGCGCCTGCTCGGCCAACCACTCGGGGGTGGCTCGGGCGACGACCTGTTCGGCCCACCGCTGGTTGGCTTCCAGGGCCGGGTTGGTGTCGGGCTCGTTGACGAACGGCGGGATCCCGGCGGTGTAGTCTCCGGGTTCGGTGTTCTCTTCAGCCAGCCTGTCCTGCGTATGGGCAGGTGCGGGGGCGGCGTCGTCGTACTCTTCCAGCAACTCTGCCAAGGTTTCCAGGGAGGCGCGGAAGCGCGACTCTTCCCGCTTGAACACCTCCGAACCTGGGGAGAATTCGAAGATTCCGGACATGAAGTTCTCGCTGGCTGCATTCTCCTCCAGGCGGCGAACCAGGTAGGAGATGGCCACATCGAACTCGGCTGGCCGAACTGCCGGCACGTAGAGCAACAGCTGGCCCACATCTTCACTGATGGGGCCCTGCTGCTCGGCAGCCATGCCCTGCAGCATCTCAAACTCCAAGCGCTCAGACACTCCGCGCTCAGCACCCAACAGGTGGGCGAAGGCGACATCGAACAGGTTGTGTCCGGCCACGCCGAGGCGCACTCCGCGCATCCGCTCTGCGGTGAGCAGCCAATGCAGTACAAGTTTGTAGTTGGCGTCGGTGGCTTCTTTGGATTCGCACGTGACGACCGGCCAGTCGTGGATATCAGCGTGCACCCGCTCCATGGCCAGGTTGGCACCTTTGACCAGGCGGATCTTGATTCCGGCTCCCCCCGCATCAGCACGGGCATTGGCGAACCCGGCCAGCTCCTGGACTGCGGAGAGCGCATCAGGTAGATAGGCCTGGATGACGATTCCGCCCTCATAGTTCTTCATTTCCGGTTCGGAGAGGAGACGTTTGAACACTGCGATCGTCAGCCGGAGATCGCCGTACTCTTCCATGTCAAGGTTGATGAATTTGGAACCCGCAGGAGCCTCCGCGGCCTCCTTGTACAGAGGGATGAGACGTTCGACCACATAGTCCACCGTGTCTTCGAAACCCCACATGGAGATCTGTGACGCGATGGAGGAGACCTTGATGGACACGTAGTCCACATCTGCGCGGCGCAGCATCCGGTAGGTGTCGTCCAGGTGTTTGCCGGCCTCGTCCTCGCCGAGCACAGCTTCACCGAGGAGGTTGATGTTGAGTCGGTTTCCCTGCTTCTTGATCTGCTTCACGGCCTGCCCGAACTGTTTATCGCGGGCATCGACGACCATATGGCCCACCATGGAGCGCATCCGCTGGCGTGCTGCTGGCACCACCACGTGAGGCAACAGCTCACCGAGTTTGGAGCCGGCCTGAATCTGAGCGCGGTCGAGCCAGCTGAGCGTCTCCGGAGCGAGGTCGCCGAGTTCACCAAGAGCCTTGGCTGCAGCTTTGGGATCCTCGGTGCGAATCACCCGGTCGACGAACCCGACCGTGAAATCAAGCCCTGTGGGATGTGAGAGGACTGCTGAGAGCAACTCAGCAGACTTGTGTGGCTTCACTCCGGAGGCTTCGGTCTTCTGCAGCCATTTCTGCACTTTTGCCACCGCAGCATCGGAGATCTCGCTCAACTCTTCACGCACGTCACGGGTCTGGATGTTCTCGGCCATCGGTCGCTCCTTAACTGGTCACCTGTTGCTCTTCCTCCAGTGTGGGAGCTCACATCCGTTGGGGGAAGACGTACGACGACGCCACACCCTCCCTTTTGAGTCAGAAGTAGGCCAGAATAGCCCGTATGGACTCTCTTCATCGCGGACGCCCACGGGTCCAAGAGACGGCCGATGACATTGTGGCGAGTGTGTTGGCGACCGCCGGACCCCGTGTGGGCACCTCGGCATACTCGACCCGGAGCATTGCTGAGCTGACCGGGTTGAGTCAGAGCTTGACGTCCCGAGCCGTGAGCAGGATTCGGCATCCCGAAACCATAGTGGAGGACCGCTCAGCGAGCGCTTCGGCAGGTCCGGAAAATGAGGCAGAAGCGCGTGGCCCCCTCCACCTGGTCGAGTTCTGGGTGGAGTTCCCCTGCATCACGCTTCGGTTCCAGCCCGTCACCGCGTTAGGGACGCCGCGCCCTCGTGTCTTTGAACGCCGCGCCGCCTCGGTCATGGCCGCGCTCTGGGTGTCCGGGGCAGCCTCCTGGTCCTCAGAGCCGCCGGCGAAGGGCCTGATTCACGACCCGCCGGAGGCCAGCCATACAGTGACGTGGGTGCCGGGGGAAAGTTCGTGGGAGAGGTTCCTCACCCGAGTCTCGAACCTGCTCTCCGCCTGCGAACCCGCCCCCGCGGCGGTTCCTTCGCCGTTGCTGCAGCGGTTGGCTTCCCGAGTGGGTCACGGGTTGCATGGCGTCCGGTGGGTTCGGGGGTCTGATCCGGGCGGAGAAAATCCCTCAGCTTCTGACTCAAACCGAGTCACGGTGGCAGAGTTTCCCTCACCCGGTCGATCGGAAAGAAGCCGCTGGCTGCCGAGAGTGGAACTCTCCGCTACCGAACAGATCGCCATCGCGCTGCGGAAGGAGATGACTGATTCGGGATTCGCCCCAGGTGACCGGATCAGCGTCTCGGCGATGGCGGACCGGTTGGGACTGGATTCGGGCACTATACGCACCGGAATGCGGCAGCTGGCGGACGATGGCCTGCTGGTCGCTCACGACCGGGGTTTCCGTGTTCCCCAGCTGACTGGGGCTGATGTCATAGATCTCTATGCCTCAAGGCTCCATGTAGGGATGGTGATACTGCGCGCATGCGCGATCCAACCCAAGCACCGCCTCCTTCCGGCTCGGTTGGCGCTCGGCGCGCTGGAAGCGGTGGCTAGGCAGGGCTCCAGGGTTGACGCTGGCGAGGCGGACCTGCGCTTTCAGCAGGAGCTTGCCGAGGCATCCGGTCTGACCCAGTCCGCGCGGAGCTTCCATGCGTTGACCCTGCGGGTGCGCATGTTCATTTCCGTGCTGCAGCTTGACTACTCCCCCGCTGCTGACCGTTTGGTCAGCGATGATCGGCGTATTTTGTCTGCTGTGCTCGAAGGCAGGTCAAAAGATGCCGTCCGAATATGGCGCACCAAACAGGACAATGCGGTCAGGCACATGTCGGCAGTAGCGCCCGACACCTTCGACGCCGCCCTTTGGGACAGCTTGTCCCACTGAGCTCACACCGCTGCCGTTGGAGGATTCCCTCAAGCCAACGACCTGATTCAGGAGACCGCCGCATTCTGCAGAACCTCCCCCAGCACCCGGGCGGCACTTGGGTAATGACCAGGGTCCAAGCCGGCATAGGTGAGACGGATATGCGGTGCGACTGGTTCGGCAGGGAAGAGTTCATCACCAGGGACCACACTCACCCCGCCGGCCTCCGCTTGGCGGACAAACTGTCCCACGTCTGTGCCGTCAGGTAGCCGAGCCCAGAGGTTCAGTGCCCCTTTGGGCCGGTGCTCCACGTGGAGCTGCGGGGCGTGCTCGTGAAGGCTGGAAAGCAGTAGGTCGCGCCGCGACCCAAGCTGTTCACTGAGGTTCCTCAGATGGGTTCTCCAAGCGGGCTGGGTCACCACATCTAACGCCACAGCCTGCAACATCCCACTGACGTAGATCGATTCCGACTGCGCGGCGTGCATCAATCTGTCTCTGACCGGCCCGCGCGCCACCACACCGGCGACCCGAACGGCTGGCGAAACGCTCTTGCTCAACGAACGCAGGTACACCACATGACCGGCATCGTCACCGGCAGCAAGTGCGCGAGGAACTGAGTCAATCGCAAAGTCGTGAGCCCAGTCATCCTCGATCACGAATGCCTTGTGGCGCCGAACGGTCTCCAAAACGTCAGCGCTGAGTTGTGCGCTCCATTGGGCTCCAGTGGGATTGGCATATGTTGGCTGAGCGTAGAAGGCCCGCGCCCCCGTCTCCGCGAACGCCCGGTCCAAATCCACCGGATCTGGCCCTTGGGCAGAGCTCGGAATCGGCACGATCTCAACATTGGCCTGCGCCGCGGCGAGAATAGCTCCCCAATAGGTGGGGGATTCCATAATGAGCGGCTCGCCTGATCCAGCCAGTGAGCGGAATGCGGCGCTGAGACCACTCTGGCTGCCCGGGAAAATGATGACGTCGTCGGCGGTGGGCGGGGTCAGCGATGCAGACACACCGGGTGCGAGTTCTGCCGCGAACCATGCACGCAGGTCAGGGAGACCTGCTGGGGAGGGTCCTGCCAGGACAGCACGGCTGCGCGAGGCCCTTGTGAATGCGGTACGGATAAGCCGGTCGGGAAGAAGATCGGGATCGGGAAAACCTGAGCTGAGGTCGATGGCGCCGGGGCGGGCAGCACGTAGGGCCGAGGCCATTTGCGGCGACCTCGAGCGGCCGGTCCCCAACGCGGCGGTCTGCCAGGAATAGTCATGGGGGCGCGCTAAACGCACAGAGCGCACGAAGGCGCCGACCCCAGGTCTCGTCTCCACCAGACCCTGAGCCGCCAAAGCGCGCAGCACCTTCTGGACGGTCACAGGGCTTGCTCCATATTCCGCGACCAGACTGCGTGTACTAGGCAACTGAACCCCTGGAGTCGCTGCTTCAACCCAGCGCGTGAGATCTTGAGTGATGCGCGTACTGCTATCCTGGTTCATGAAAATACATAGTAGCGCTATCGTCAGCAAGAGCTCTCCGTTACTTCACGAGAAGTCGCCGGCCCGGGGAATTCTCTGGGGCTTTATCGGCGTGGCCACATTCTC
The DNA here is from genome assembly GCF_005771525.1 of Nesterenkonia salmonea. Taxonomy (GTDB): domain Bacteria; phylum Actinomycetota; class Actinomycetes; order Actinomycetales; family Micrococcaceae; genus Nesterenkonia; species Nesterenkonia salmonea. The sequence goes on from NZ_VAVZ01000047.1 coordinate 19,535, forward strand.
CTTGACGGTCCCCCTGACTCGCATCGCAGTGGCCGATGGCGGTCTGGGTGCTCTGTTCGTCGGCAGCGGACGGGCAGTCATGGCTGGTGTTTTGGCGACCTTGGCTCTTCTGTTCACCCGGCAGCGGTTACCCGGAGCCAAGCAGTGGCTGCGTCTGTCCGTAGTCGCCGCCGGAATCGTTGTCGGATTCCCCATGCTGACCTCCTATGCGCTGACAGTGTCCACAGCCAGCCACGGTGCGGTCGTGATCGCCTCCCTCCCTGCGGTGACGGCAGTGGTCGCCGTGATCCGCATCGGAGAGCGTCCTGGTGCCATCTTCTGGGCCGCGACAGTAGGCGGATCGATCGCGGCAGTCATCTTCGCAGCTGTCCATGGAGGGGGAATCAGCGGCCTGACGTGGTCCGATCTGCTGTTCTTGGCCGCAGTCATCGCTGCTGCTTGCGGCTACGCGGAAGGCGGCATGTTGGCCCGAGAACTAGGCGCTTGGCAGACCATCTCATGGTCGCTGGTGCTCAGCCTTCCGGTGATGACTGCATTGGCAGTTTTCGCTTCCGTCAACGCACCTCCCACGGGCACCAGCGGACAGTGGGCAGCCTTTGTGTATCTCGGTGTGATGTCAATGTTTCTGGGGTTCTTCGCCTGGTACCGAGGCCTCGGCATCGGCCCCGTTTCCACAGTGAGC
>NZ_VAVZ01000048.1 GCF_005771525.1 Nesterenkonia salmonea
AAGGTGCATACCTCTCCAGGTGTTCTGTCAGTGGGTACATGAGACACCTCCAGACAGTACACATAACGGCCTGCGGTTCTGGCAACTTCCTGGTCATCGCGTACAAGGAACTCCGCAAGCTCGAACACGCGATTCTCGAGCGAATCGGCGAACTCAGCGGTCAGACGCAGCGAGAGCTGCTGGGCTCATGGATCAACATCGAGAACTTCTACGGCATCGAGATTGACCCGTTCGCCACCGAGGTCGCGATCCTGTCGATGTGGATCGCCAAACACCAGATGAACGTAGAGTTCCGCGAGAAGTTCGGCATCGACCTTCCCCTGATCCCGCTGAAAGAAGCCGGACAAGTCCACCAGGGCAACGCCACACGCGTCGACTGGAACTCAGTCTGCGCGAACAACGGTACTGACGAGATTTACCTGATCAGCAATCCGCCATATCTGGGTTCCTCTGTGCAAGAAGAACAGCACAAAGACGATTTCAGGACCTTTTTCGGGACCGGGTCATACGAAAAGAACCTTGACTATGTTGCCCTCTGGTTCATTAAAGGAGCGCGCTACATAACAGGATCCGCAGCTCAACTGTCTTTCGTGTCGACGAACTCTGTCTGCCAGGGTCAGCAGGTTGCTATGTTATGGCCACAGGTCTTCAACTTGGGCCTAGAAATTGGATTCGCGCACACTTCATTCAAATGGGAGAACAACGCCAAGAAGAACGCGGGTGTGACAGTGGTTGTTATTGGGCTGCGTCCTCGATCGCGCGATCCAAGGTACCTATTCGTTGATGGAATCAGGAGCGAAGCCAAGCAGATTAATGCCTATCTCGCTGATGCCAACGACGTAATCGTCACGAAACGTTCGCGACCGCTTGCTCAAGTGCTCCCACCAATGCTGTTCGGGTCGAAAGCAGTAGATAAAGGAAACCTGATCTTGGAAGAGTCAGAGAAGATCGGTCTGGTGGAGCTCCATCCAGAACTGGAGCCGGTCATCCGAGGCTATGTGGGTGCGGAGGACTACATCAAGGGGACCATGCGATACGCCTTGTGGTTCGACACCCAAAGTGACTATGAGTCCTATGCCCATCTGCCTGAGATCGAGGCCCGGGTCGAACGTGTCCGTGAGATGCGTGCCGAAAGCAAGAAGAAGGCCACCAAGCTGCAGGCTGACACGCCTTGGCGGTTCGCTGAAGTGAGATATAAGCCCACTGAGTCGATTATCGTCCCCAGCGTGTCGTCAGAGCGTCGTGAATACGTTCCCATGGGCTATCTAGACAAAAATGTGGTTATATCCAACGCAGCCAACGCCATCTACGACGCACAACCCTGGGTCTTTGCTCTTCTCACCTCCCGTATGCATATGACCTGGATGCGCGCTGCTGGCGGCCGTCTCAAAAAGGACTACAGATACGCCGCAACGTTGGTCTACAACACTTTTCCGATTCCTGGGATTTCAGGTGTGTCCAGGGAAGCTCTGACTGAAGCCGCGTTCCGGGTGCTTGATGTCCGTGAATACCACTCCGAAAAAACTCTGGCCGAGCTATACGATCCTGAGAAGATGCCTGGGGATCTGCGGGAGGCGCATCAGGAGCTGGATGATCTGGTGGATCGGATCTATAAGAAGAGCGGCTTCGAGCTGGATGAGGATCGGCTGCCGTACCTCTTCCGTCTGTATGAGGAGATGACAGCGAAGGAGGAGGCCAAATGAGTGCAGTGAAGAAGCCAGTGAATGTCGTCAACGTTGAGTACGCGCAGACCGGTAACAGCGTCAATACTGATGCGTTGGGGATGCGGGAGATGCAGCAGCGGGTCTATGCCCAGCGGGCTGCGCAGTATCTGTTGGTGAAGGCTCCGCCTGCTTCAGGTAAGTCCCGCGCTTTGATGTTCGTGGGGCTGGACAAGCTGTATAACCAGGGGCGGCAGAAGGTCATCGTGGCGGTGCCGGAACGCTCTATCGGCGGCTCGTTCGCGAACACGCAGCTGACGCGGCACGGGTTCTTCGCTGATTGGGAGATCAAGGACGAACACAATCTCTGCACCCCGGGATCGTCTGCTGGCAAGGTGGATCAATTCATTGACTTCCTCAACGGCCCCGACGCCACACTGGTCTGTACCCATGCGACGCTGCGGTTCGCCTACGAGAAGCTGCCAGCAGGCGCGTTCAACGGCACAGTGTTGGCCATTGACGAGTTCCACCATGTCTCCTCGGACACTGGCAGCAACCGGCTGGGTGAGCTGCTCAAGGGCGTGATGGCCAACTCGGATGCCCATATTGTCGCGATGACCGGTTCATACTTCCGCGGGGACTCGGTACCGGTGCTCTCACCAGGGGATGAGGCGAAGTTCACCCCGGTGACGTTCAACTACTACGACCAGCTCAACGGGTACGAGCACCTGAAGTCCCTGGGGATTGGGCATCACTTCTACCAGGGGCGCTACACCAGTGCGATCCACGAGATCCTGGACCTGAATAAGAAGACCATCCTGCATATCCCGAACGTCAACAGTGGTGAGTCCACCAAGGACAAGATCGAAGAGGTCGGGTTCATTCTGGATGCCATCGGTGAGGTGGTCAGCCAGGAAGAAGACACCGGCATCTTGCAGGTCCGCCGCAAAGATAACGGCGAGATGCTGCGCGTAGCTGACTTGGTCGACGACATGGATCAGCTGGCCCGTGCCGAGACCCTGCACTACTTGAGCACTGTGGCCTCGAAGGACCGGGATGCAGTAGATGTCATCATCGCCCTGGGGATGGCGAAAGAGGGCTTCGACTGGCCCTTCGCCGAGCACGCACTGACTGTGGGCTACCGCGCCTCGCTGACAGAAGTGATCCAGATTATTGGGCGGGTAACGCGAGATAGTCCGGGTAAGCAGCATGCACAGTTCACCAATCTGATTGCGCAGCCGGATGCGACCTCCGATGAGGTCAAGATCTCGGTGAACAACATGCTCAAAGCCATCACGGCCTCCCTGTTGATGGAGCAGGTGCTGGCGCCGAACTTCACGTTCAAGGCTAAGACCGGCAACGATGACGCACCGAAGCCGGGTGAGTTGCAGATCAAGGGGTTCAAGGAGCCGTCCTCGGACCGAGTGAAACAGATCGTCGCTACGGACCTCAACGATCTGAAGGCCACGGTGCTGCAGGATGAGACCTTCGTGAAGCAGGCTGCGGCCAACGCTGACCCTGAGACCACCAACAAGGTGCTGATCCCGAAGATTATCCGTGACCGCTACCCGGACTTGGATGAGTCTCAGGTCGAGGAGCTCCGCCAGCAAGTGGTGGTGGACTCGGTGGTGAAGAACGGTGAAGTCAAGAATGTTGGCGATAAGCGTTTCATCAAGATGCAGGACAAGTTCGTCAACATCGAAGAGCTCAACATCAATCTCATCGACTCGGTCAACCCGTTCCAGCGGGCGTTCGAGGTGATGTCGAAATCAGTGACTCCTGGGGTTCTACGGATTATCCAGGACACCATCTCCTCGAACCGGATCCAGATGACCGAAGAGGAAGCCGTGGCACTGTGGCCGAAGATCCAGCAGTTCCACAAGGTCAACAGGCGCCGTCCGGACTTGCGCAGCGAGGACCAGACAGAGCGTCGCTTGGCTGAGGCATTGTTGTTCCTGCAGAAGCTGAAGCGGGAACGCGAAGCCCAAGGAGGGGCACAGTAGCCATGAGCGAAAAACTCGACCTCGACAGCATCCTTGCCTCCGACGACGCCGGACTACTGGATGCACCGAAGAAACCCGCCAAAGTCACCTCCAGCGACCGGCTCGAACGGTCATTCCTGGAGATCGTGGAGTTCTACCGCGAACACCAGCGCATCCCGAGCTCAACCACACGCGAGATCGCCGAACGCAAGCTCGGAGCCAGGCTGGACGGCATCCTGGCTAACGACGAGAAGATCCAGGCGCTCAAACATCTAGACGAGTTCGGACTGCTCGAGGTGCCGGAAGCACCAGAGTCCCTCGATGAACTGCTGGACTCCGATGGTGCTGACCTGCTGGAAGATACTTCCGGGATCCTCGACACCAGCAGCCTGCCGACCCCGCCACGGGCGCAACGGACTGACCCTGAAGAGGTAGCCCAGCGGATCAAGAGCGAGGACTTCAAGGAGTTCGAGCCACTGTTCGCGCAGAAACACGAAGAACTCCGCAACGGCCAGGCCAAGCTCGTGCCATTCGGTGGAGAATCCAGCATCGAACCGGGAGCCTTCTTCGTCCTCTCAGGCCTGATGCTCTTCGTCGCCGAGCTAGGCGAGAAACAACCCGTACCGGGCAAGCGAGTCCGATATAAGCAGCGCACCCGGACCATCTTCGAAAACGGCACCGAATCCAGCCTCTACCGCCGCTCACTGGCCGGGCGTCTCTATGAGCAAGAAGGATTCGCGGTGGTCGATGCCAATCACGGAGAGATCCTGCCTGATGACCAGGCCACAGGATTCATCTACGTACTGCGCTCACTCAGCGATGACCCGCAGATCAGCGGCATCGAGAACCTCTACAAGATCGGGTTCTCCCGCGGCCCTGTGGAAAAGCGCATCGCTGGTGCCGAGAAGGAGCCCACCTACCTGATGGCCCCGGTAGAGGTTGTGGCTAGCTACCGCACCTACAACCTGAAAACCTCCGCGCTGGAGCACCTGCTGCACCGCGTGTTCTCGGATGTGAAACTCAACGTCAGTCAGGTCGGCAAAGACGGCCGTCGCTACGAACCCTCTGAGTGGTACGCGGTACCGCTACCCGTCATTGACCGTGCTATCGAGCTCATCACCTCGGGCGGCATCGTCGACTTCGAATACGACGCCGCACTCCAGGAACTGGTTCAGCGACAGGAGGTGAATGGTGATTAACATTTTTGTTAGTCAAAGCGCGAGGAACAGCTAGGGGGAAGTCTGGTGCTCGAGAACGTCGAAATCACTGGAGGCGCGTGTTTTGGTGCAGAACCAGCTGAGCTTGGACCGCTCGAGCCGGTTACCTTCATCTTCGGTCAGAATGGTTCAGGCAAGACCACGATCAGCCGCGCTTTTGCAGGATATGACTCCTTGTCCATGAACTGTCAGTGGAGTAACAGCCTGGAGATGACGCCCCGTGTCTATAACCGGGACTTCATCGATCGGTTTCTATCCGAGTCTTCGCGTATACCCGGTGTATTCGTTCTAGGCGAGCGAAGTGGTGACGCACAAAAGCGCCTCGACGAGATCGAGGGCGAAGGTGGTGAGCGTCAAGCCGCTGAGAATCAACTGGCAACCGTAACTAAGTCACGCGATGATAAGGCTACAGAAAAGGAAGAGGCTCGCGAAACACTCAAGAAAGAAGTATGGAAGAAGATGCAGCAGCTTATCAAGGATGAGACGTCCTTGAAGCCTGCCTTTGTTGGGGCTGCCGGTGGTGTCGGTAACAGCAAGGACAAGCTGGCGGAAAAGCTCTTGCTCGTTCCTTCTCTGGAAGAGTCAGGCGAGCCTCCTGAGTTATCTGTTCTCGTGACTGAGGCAGCAGCTGTGTTGTATGAAAGCGCTCAGGAAGTTTCTTGGCTTCCATTGCTCGAAGACTTCTCGGCGGACCAGCGGCGTGGGTTCAAAGAATTGGGGGAGCGGCTCGTTGGCAGCGACAAGGTCACACTCAGTGAGCTGATCGAAAAACTAGGAAACAGTGACTGGGTCGCACACGGCCAGAAGTACCTGGAGTACTCAGACGGCCGTTGCCCGTTCTGTCAGCAACCGACACTTGAGTCCTTTGCGACTCATCTCGCAGAAGTGTTCGACGAGACGTATAAGGCTAAAGTTTCGTCTGTTCGTGAGTTTGTAGAGGGGTTCGAACAGTGGAGTGAGGGGCTAAAGACCATCAAGTCGGCATACCCGGAGGCCGCTCTGTATCTGGATCAGGCCAAATATGCAGAGGCCAAGACGGAGCTACAGCGGGTTCTCTCTGAGAACTCCGCCGCCCTGTTGAAGAAGCAGGGCACGCCGTCAGAGCCGATCGCTTGGATGTCCCTCGAGCCAGCAATCGCAGACCTCAACCGTATCCTCGAGGAAGCAAACCAGGGTATCGATAAGCACAATGACCTAATTAAGTCTCGGAAGCAAGAACGTCCGAAACTTCAAGATCGGTGCTGGAAGTACCTTGCGCATCGCATAGCTGTAGCCGACATAGCAGCATATCGAGGTGTAGAGGCAGCGTGCGACAAGGCGGTTGAATCACTCAATCAAAAGGTAGGGCAAGGCAAGAAACGGCTAGAGGAGCTCGCGGACCAAGTTAAGGAGCTCCAGCAGGATGTTGAGTCAACCCGTCCAGTGATCAATAAGATCAATGCCCTGCTTTCCAGCTCTGGATTTACCTCGTTCCATCTTGTGGAATCTGATGAGTTTGCTAATGGCTACAAGCTTGCGCGTGAGTCGGGAGAGGTAAAGCAGAATTCTCTCAGCGAGGGTGAGCGCACGTTTATCGCTTTTCTCTACTACTACCACTGGCTTGAAGGACGTCTCGACGACGAGGACGGCACTAGCAAATTCCTGGCTGTCATCGATGACCCTATCTCCAGTCTCGACAGTGACATTCTGTTCATCGTCAGTGCCCTAATTCGCAAACTGATGAGTAGAGCCTGGAAGCCCGACGGCCGTCTCGGCCAGATAATCCTGTTGACCCACAACGTCTACTTCTATAGGGATGTGACTTACGAGGGAAGCCGCGACAACAATGGTCGCCGTGCATACTTGGTGATCCGAAAGGTTCAAAATGGAAAGAGTGCAATTGAAAAACACGACGATAATCCCATCAAGACTGACTATCAGCGACTCTGGGGCGAAGTTCGGAGGGCGACTGAAAGCACTGATGCAATTAGTCTTGTCGGACTCCAGAATGTAATGCGTCGAATCTTGGAGACATACTTCCGTATTTGGGGCGGGGGAATTTGGGACGGCGATATCCAACTTCAGTTCACTGAGCCTGAGAGGTTCGTCTACAACGCGCTGTTCAAATGGTCCAACGAGGGTTCACATGAAGCGGTGGAAGACCTGCACTACACACCCAGCACACTCACGCAGAACACCTATCTGAATGTGTTCCGTCGAGTTTTTGAAGCTACGCGACACGAACAGCACTACAACATGATGCTCCACGGCAAGTCCAGCCTGGAGATGCAGACTTCCGAGTGGGCCTACCACTCGAACTAGGAATGGGGTGTAAAGGCTCACGGGTCTAGAGGACTAGTCTGTAGTCCATGCGAGCCATTACATTCGATGCCCCCGGAGATGAAGCCGTTCTGAGCTGGAGCGAGGTTCCTGATGTGGAGCCCGGACCCGGCGAGGTGCTGATTGAGGTCGCCGCAGCGGGTGTGAACAACGCGGACCTGTTGCAGCGCAAGGGGAACTACCCCGTACCGTCGGGTGCCTCCGACATCCTTGGTCTGGAGTGCTCCGGCAGGATCGTCGCACTGGGTAAGGGCGTGACCGGGTGGGAAGAGGGCCAGCACGTGGCCGCTCTGCTCATCGGCGGAGGATACGCCGAACGCGTCGCCGTTCCTGCCACGCAGCTTCTGCCGGTGCCGGAGAACCTCGACCTGGTCAGCGCCGCTGCACTCCCGGAAGCAGCCTGCACCGTCTACTCGAACATCGGGGTGGTCGCCGGTCTCCAGCCGGGGGAGTCCTTCCTGGTGCACGGAGGAGGCAGCGGGATCGGCACCCACGCCATCCAATGGGCGCACGCCCTGGGTGCACGCGTGTTCACCACCGCCGGAAGCCCAGAAAAACTCGACGCGGCAGAGGAACTGGGTGCCAGCGTCGTCATCAATTACCGCGAAGAGGACTTCGCACAACGCATCAAGGAAGAGACCGACGGCGCCGGGGTGAACGCCATCCTCGACATCATCGGAGCGCCCTACCTGACGCCGAACCTGAAGTCGCTGGCATTCAACGGACACCTGGTCATCATCGGCGCACAGGGCGGGCTGCGCGATGCCGAGCTGGACTTGGGCCGGATGCTCAAGCGTCGGCTCCACGTCTCGGCGACCACGCTGCGCGGACGTCCCGCCTCTGAGAAGGCCGAGATCGTCACTGCCGTGACCGAGAACGTATGGCCCATGGTCGCCGACGGGCGGGTCAAACCTGTGGTGCACACCGTGCTGCCTATGAAGGACGCCGCCGAATCCCACCGGATGCTGGCTCGTGGTGAGGCGATCGGCAAACTGGTGCTGACCCCCTGACCCGGCGGCGGGCGGCGTCGTCGTTCTCAGCGAAAACGGCGGAAGGAATAGACGATCAGCACCAGTGCGAGGACCCCAGAGAAGATCAGTGTGGCTCCAGCGCCCCAGCCGCCGACTAGCCACCAGCCATCAGCCAGCGGCCACCACCCAGGCGCCTCGGGCCGAATTCCCCACACGACCCCCAGTGCTGTCAGGCAGAGCGCACCCAGCGTGCTGAGCACGACCTTCGGCCAGGTGCTCACTCCCTGTGCGGCCAGGCGCCGGGCTCGGGCCTTGACCGGAACCAGTCGACGCCGCGCCCACGCGTAACGAGTTGCCAGGACGGCCAGACCAGAGGCCAACAGCAACAAGCCGGGGCCGGGCAGAACCAGACCCGCGGCTCCAGCTACCACCAGCGTCCAGCCCAGGATCTCGAGGCCGCGCCGTTTCACCCACCGCTGCATGGTTGGTGGGTCCGGGGGTGGCCGCTGATCGACCAAGTGGTTCATAGGATCATCCTCACGCGCGACGCTGGAGGTTGAATGGAAAGAACGCCTGACCATGCTGACAGGCCCCGTTCCGACAGGACAGTTGCGGTACAGTTCGCTCATGATTATCCGTGTCATCCTCATGCGCGTCGCCCGAACCGTGATCCGGATGGTCCAGCAGCGCCGCCGCGGGCAGGGGCGACCGCCGCAGCGCTACTGAACTGGACCCTCCACTGCCGGGCCTGGGCCACCTGACCAAAGGGCCCATATGTAGCCTGTGGTTCGCGGTGGGACGCAGCTCGCACGCCTAGAACCAGAGGCGCACAGGCGGGCGCATGGCCGAGGACCCAGTGAGCAGCTCACCGTTGTCATACCTGCCGCCACGGTGACAAGATACAAAATGTCCGCAGACAGCATCTCAACGCCGCTCCGGCGCAGCAGACTCTGGAGCGCAATGCAAGGAGGACCGGGTATGAAGGCGCTTCAATATGTCGAGGTAGGAAAGGCTCCAGAGGTTCGGGAAGTCCCCACCCCAGAGCCAGGGCCCGGCGAGGTTCGGCTGAAGGTCACAGCAGCGGGGGCGTGCCATTCAGACAGCTTCGTGATGGGCCTCAGCGAAGAGCAGTACACCGCCTTCGGATACCCCCTCCCCATGACCCTGGGACACGAAGGTGTAGGCGTCGTCGACGCGCTCGGTGACGGCGTCAGGGCAGTGGAGCTTGGCGAATCGGTCGCCGTCTACGGACCCCAGGGGTGCGGGCGTTGCAAGCCCTGCGCTGAGGGCAGCGAGAACTACTGCCCCCACGCTGCCGCCATGGGCATCACCCCGCCGGGCCTCGGAACCGACGGCGCGATGGCCGAGTACATGATTGTCCGAGATCCCCGCCTGCTGATTCCGCTGGGAGACTTGGATCCGGTCGAGAACGTGGCGCTGACGGACGCGGGATTGACACCCTACCACGCGGTGAAAGGCTCCATGGAGTTCCTGGTGCCCGGCAGCGTTGCCGTAGTCATCGGCGTGGGCGGGCTGGGCCACGTCGCCGTCCAGATGCTGCGCGCCATGACGTCAGCCACGGTGGTGGCACTGGATGTCAGTGAGAGCAAGCTCGAGTTCGCACGCGAAGTGGGAGCCCACCACGCGTTCCTCTCCGATGAGAACGCGGCACAGCGCATCGCCGAGGAAGTCGGTCCCGGTCCAGCAGCAGCCGTCTTCGACTTCGTGACCAACGACAAGGTCCTCGACATCGTGTACGCGCTCAGTGGCCCCCGGACCGACATGGTCCTCGTAGGAGCCGGGGCGGTTGAGCGGACTGTGGGACTGCTGGGGCAGCCATTCGGCTCACGAGTGCGCGCACCTTACTGGGGCACACGACCAGAACTCATGGAAGTCTTCGAGTTGGCGCGTACCGGTCAGGTGACCGTCGAGACCGAGCGCTTCAGCCTCCACGACGGCCCGGAGGCCTACCGCAAACTGCACGACGGCGAGCTGCGGGGGCGTGCCGTCGTCGTTCCGTGATCTCGGTTGTCACCTCACCCGGGGATGCAGTGGTCGCAGCAGTAGACGACGCCATCAGATTTCCGGCCATGGCCGATGATTCTGACGCTGCAGGTCCCGCAGGACGGAGCCATCGCGTGGATAGCGCATTCAAAGCTGTCAAAGACACCGCTGGACCCGTTTTGGGTGATTGTCATCGGGGAGTCGTAGGAATTGCCGCAGGTATCGCATACATCCATGGTGAGCCTCCTGTTGCTCTGTCGACAGAAACCCCATGTCAGGGGTCCGTCTCACTGAGCCTAAGGACCGCGACCTGACAGCGTCAACGGTGACGGGCCGGGGCTTCACAGCCATAGGACCTTGTCAGCGGTCCTGGACAAGCAGTAGCGTCCCACCATGAACCAAGACCTCACGGCAGTGGCGCTGAACTGTACCCTCAAACCCAGCCCAGGGGATTCCAGCACAGATGTCATCAGCGCACAGATACTGAACGAGCTCTCCGGTCACGGGATCTCGGGGCAGACCATTCGGGTGGTGGACTATGACGTGCGCCCGGGTGTCGAAGCCGATATGGGCCACGGCGACCAGTGGCCCGGCATCGCCCAACACATCCGCGACGCCGACATTTTGGTCTTCGCTACCCCCACGTGGGTGGGGCATATATCCAGTGTCGCCCAGCGGGTCCTGGAACGGCTCGATGCAGAGATCTCCCGCACTGACGATCAGGGCCGGCCTGCGATGTTCGGCAAAGTCGCGGTCGCGGCCGTGGTCGGCAACGAAGACGGGGCGCACAAGATCATCGCCGACACGTTCCAAGGTCTCAACGACATTGGGTTCACCATCCCCGCGCAGGGCGCAACGTACTGGAACCACGAAGCGATGAACCCCAAAGACTACAAGGACCTGACCGAGACCCCGGAGGCAGTCCGGGCGACGATCTCAACACTGTCGGCCAATGCAGCGCACCTGGCCCGGCACCTGAAGGACCACCAGTACCCGGGGGCCTAATGGTTTGAATTGTCGGCTTCGGTGGCGTGCACCGTTCAGCGGCTGTCGTTGTCGAGGGCGCCCTCGTGGTGAGCGGCCTGGGATCCGGTCTTCTCGGACTCCACTACGTAGACAGGATCCTCATCTGATGCCCGGAATGTCTGTCCCTTGAAGGTGAGGTCCTCGGTGTGTTTAGAAACCACCTTGCCGTACGTCTTTCCCTGACTGGTATTCCAGCTGACTGTCTGACCCTTCTGAAACGCCATAGTCGATTCCTCCCTGTTGACGCAGATGCCGTTGAACTTCCCACGATCGACCCAGGCTATATCGGACGGCGTCGTACTCTGAGACTTTGGCGCCGCTGCTGGTGTCTTGCCCCCGGGCCTCGCAGGTATTGGCGGACTGTCGATAGGGTCCGTATATGGATGAGCCGATATGGATCTTGTGGGTGGCAGGGGTAGGTGCGATTGTGGGAGGGGTACTGCTGTTCAAATACCGAGATCAGGCCTACAACGTCATACACAGGAGCAACCCATTGTTCCGCGGAGATCCCAAGGACTCGTTCGGCGATGGTTCCTTTCTATTCTTGCCGGCCATATTTGCTCCGCTCATAGGCATCTTTTTCCTGTTCTTCGCTGCGTCGCGGACTTTTGGCTGGGATCTCTTCTAGTCGACCTGGGGGTCGACTCCCGTAGGCTGGCGCAATGTCGTTCGACTTTTCGTGGTACATGCTCCTGCCACTGGCAGCGGGGTGTTTAGGTCTCTTCATCTTCCTGAACTACGAAAAAGTCCACGAAATCAACAAGCGGTACGACGAGAAGATGCGTCTCCCCAAGCCATTTCGGAGGACGTACCACGACCCGAAGGGGCGCCGCAATCGTTTCGGTGCAGGTGGCATGGTTGTCATTTCTGTGTTCGTGATTATCGGTATGGGAACTGGCTTCATTCAGACGTAAGTGGTTCATGGTCCTGCTGTCTCGCCAGTGGGGAGTGGCCACATTCATTGAGTCGAGGTTGCTTTCCGACCGAAGCGGGCGAGCAGGTGCCAGACCCGTTTCACGGTCTGTGGATCGTACTCCCCACTGCGAGCCGCACGCCCTACGGCACGGGCGTGATGACCTCACCGAGCCGCTGGGCGAGTGCGACCGGTTCAGTGCCGCGAAAACGCGCATCGAGAGATGAGGTGCAGAGTCTGAAACCAGGATGGAAATCCACGGCACATCCAAGTCTCTCCGCAGCCTCGGCAACGAATCCGGTTCGGTGGCAGGGGTCGAGCACGACTGCCTCAACATCGTCGGTGAAGTTGAGACCCGAATGGACATGCGCTTCAACGTAGTCGTCCAGATAGTCATGTGCAGCGGAGCCGAAAATACGCGGAGTCGAAGCGAGGCGAGCCGCCGTAGACGTCGTCGTTCCTGTTCCAAGCGCCATAGACGGGCCGAGAGGCGGGATCACGAGCGTCATACCTGCCCTTGAAGAGGCGGCTCTCCCACCGCCAGCGTTCACCGTGGGGATAAGCGGTCAGCCCGCCGTTGCTGATCCCGGTCTCAAACTGAGAACGATATCTGCCGTCGCGCACCATCGACTCGATGACCAGGCCGTCCTCATACGGCCAATCAGGATGGAACTGCAGTGTCAGATACATGGCAGAAGTCTAAGAGGCCGATGGGCCGGGACGCAGGCGCATGACGTCCATCCGACAATAGGTAGATGAACACGCCACAGACCTTCGATAGAGTGCTCTGACAACCTGACCTGGGGCGGAACCGACTATAGGGGCGTGAGATGGATTCGTTAGTGGAGATGCTGGAGGCCGTGGAGGATCCTGCCTGGCAGTTCGTAGGCATTCCTGTCATCACCGTGGTCGCGGTGTACTTGATGGTGCGTACACGGTTAGTCCAGCTGCGGCATATACCGAATATGTTCCGGTCGATCACCCAGCGAGCGCAACGAGACTCCGGTGGCCGTACCCGCTCTCTCTCAGCCTTCCAGGCTTTTGCCGTGACGGCTTCGGCTCGGGTGGGCACCGGCAACATCGCCGGCGTTTCAGGAGCGATTGCAATGGGCGGCGCCGGCGCCGTCTTTTGGATGTGGGTCATGGCGCTGTTCACTGCGTCAGCCAGCTTCGTGGAATCCACACTCGCCCAGCTGTATAAGACGCGCCGGTTCGACACTTTCAAGGGCGGGCCGGCCTACTACATCCAACGAGGGCTCGGCTCACGTTCATTGGGGATGGCTTTCGCCGTCGTTTTCATCTTCTGCTTCGCCCTCAGCTTCACCTCCCTGCAGGCCAACACCATTGTTGACACTGTCACTGGAGCCGCGGAGACTGCCGGAATGGCTGACGTCGGCCCCCTGACCTGGGCGCTGGCAGTCCTCCTGGTCATCCTGACCGGCATCGTGGTGATCTTCGGGGGGCTGCGTAAGGTGGCGCAGGTCGCCCAGAACGTGGTCCCGCTGATGGCCATGCTCTACCTGGTGCTCGGCATTGCGGTTGTCATCGTCAATATCGACCAGTTGCCCGGCGCGGTGGCAGCCATCTTTGGTGAAGCCTTTGACTTCCAGGCGGCTGCAGGTGGCGCCTTCGGGGCCATGATCGTGGCCGGAGTCCAGCGCGGCATGCTCTCCAATGAAGCCGGTATGGGTTCTGTGCCGAACGTGGCGGCCACTGCAGATGTCTCCCACCCCGTGAAACAGGGGCTCGTGCAGACGCTCGGGGTGTACTTCGATACCTGGCTGATCTGCTCGATCACGGCGTTCATCGTCCTGGTGACATATTCAGACCCCGTCGGTGCAGACGCGAATGTCGGGGCTGAACTGACCCAGGGTGCTTTGGAGGAGGCCTTCGGACTCTTCGGTGCAGTGGCCCTGGCAGTGATCATCTTCCTGGTGGCCTTCACCTCCATTCTTGGTAACTACTCGTACGGGGAGGCCAACGTTCTCTTCTTCTCCGACTCGGAGAGGTTCCGGAAGGTCTTTGCAGTGGTGCTGACCGGAGTGGTCTTTGTCGGGGCCACCATTGAGGTGGACCTCGCGTGGGCAATTGCAGGGGTGGCCATGGTCGTGATCGCCCTGTTCAACCTGGTGGTCATCACGATCCTCGCCCCGACGGCGCTGAAACTGCTGCGACACTACGAAGACCAGCGCCGCCAGGGGCTGCAGCCTGTCTTCACGGACACCGATCTTCCTGATATCGAAAATGTCGAGTGTTGGGGCTTAGAGGATGTTCAGTTCTACTTGGATGAGCGCACGGCTGAGAGAACTTAGCCACCGCAGTGACCCAGGCCCCCTTGGACCGGGGCCAGTTTTTTCCTGGTGAACAGGGTAGTCCCGCGGGCGGCGTCGACCTCCGTACGACCGGTTTCCGTGAATCCGACCTTGGACAGGACGCGACGAGAGGCGACATTCCAATCCCACACAGTGGCCCAAAGATGTTGATACCCACATGCTCTCGCCCAGTCGATGATCACCCAGGCAGCCTCTGTCGCGTATCCATGACCCCAGGTTCGGCGCAGCAGCTCGAAGGCCAGCTCCGGCTCGCCTTCCGAGCCGCGTCCGCTGTCGACGAGTCCGCAATAGCCGATGACATCCCGGTCGACCTTCCGTTCGATCGCAAGCAGCCCGACCGACGACGGCTGGTTTGTCCGGATCGAATCTCCAAGTTCCGTCACGGTCGGATGGCCCTCTGCATCTATACGACGATGGGGCGGTACTCGTGGATCCCTTTCGGTCCACAGCTCACGCATGACCCCGGCCTCGGCCACTCGCCAAGGCCTCAGCAGCAGCCGGCTCGTCTCAAACAAAAGCTCACCGTCTTGAGGTGGAGGGACCTCACTGACCATGACGGCAATTCTGGCATGTGGAAGCGTTCGCGGCAGTGCGAAAGCGATAGAGCCGTGTCACGTGACATGCGCCTGTGCCGCGAGCGTCGTTCGGGCGAGGACAGCTCAGGACTATCCAATCCCGAAGTCGAATCCGTCCCGTTGGTGGTGCCCGAACCGCTGTCGCAGAAAATTCCCCGTAGTTGTCAGCTCCGCGGAGGTATGGCTGTGACGACTGGCGTGCAGAGAATCAGCTTGTCCAGAAAGGAGTTGCAGCTGGTCGGCTAGTTCTTCGTTAGGTGTTTTGCCGTTGGGTTGCTTGTCGTTCGCCATGGCGCCGGGAACGGCGAGGTAACCCTGTACAACGCTCGGCAGGTATTCGCGAACCATCGCGGTTAATTCGTACTCGAACGTGGCGTCCGCGGTTGGTTGACGTCTCTCGGCGTCGATTACTGCGTCCAGTGTGTGGCAGGTTTCTAGGATGGTGACATAAGAGTCGGCCGGGAGCCGGTGTTTGTTCTGTTTAGCATGGGAGCTGACCCACGCCAGGGACGGCGAAAGGTCGTCTTTCACGGGAGCGATCGGAGCGGGCGCTTGGGACTGCTGGGCTGGAGGTTGGATGGGTGGCTGGGGCCGAACCGGGTCGAACTGCTGGGGTGCGCCACGGTTTCGCTTGGGCAGCCACAGGTCACGCAGCATGAAGCTCCGCACGGCGGAGGCGCCCAGGGACAAAAGCCCCAGAAGGGCCGCCAGTGACTCGGCCCAGGTGAGCACCATCGCGAGTGAGAACATGGCTGCGTAGATTGCGCCCTCAACGATGACTCGCTTGTTCTTCGCCGCCACTCCGATGATGAGCACATAGAAGCTGGCGAAGATGAAGAAGAAGAGGGCAAGCCCAAGTTTGACAATGTTTCCAAAGGTAAGTCGAGACACAGTCAGCCCTTCTGCGATCGTGTGGTGGCATCGGAGGCGTGACTGCGCTCCAGCTGTTGTCGGGATCGGCTGACCTGTCCCTCGAGAACCTGGATAGTCTGCTTCATCGATTGGGCGGCTTCGACTTTGAACCTATCGATTTCGTCCATTGCTTGGAATACGTTGTCAAAGGCTTGTTGCAGCTTAGCCGGGTCGATGGTGGCCTTGGCCGCATTCTGGTGAACTGCAACCCCTTGGGTCTTGAGCAGCTCCGAAGTGGAGACAATCATGTCCGCCGTGGTGGAATTGAGGGCGTCGATTTGGGCCAGCACGATCTTTTGCTGCGCCAGCGCCTGCGAGACGACCACAGCGACGCGCAACGCTCCGAGGGTCGTACCGAGTGCACGATCGACGCCTTTGATCAGCTCTGTATTGTTTTTCTTGACCACATCAAGAGCCAGGTAGCCCTGAATGGAGACCGCCATCTGCGTCATCAGATCCTGATGGCGCTGACGGACGTAGAAGAGGGCATCCCCTTCCAACGTGGCAGCGTCGTCGGTCTTTCCCTGATTGCGGAGTGTCGCGATACGTTGCTCCAGTCCCTCTCCCAGGGCGCTTGCGAGGACGGCATAGTTCGCCAGCTGCCCCATCGCGGCCCACAGTGAGTCGCGTTCCGTCTGGATTGCAGCGTTGTCCTGACGGAGTTCATCCTGACCGCCTTTGAGCGCCTTGGTGATGGCATCAAGTTGGTCCTGCGCGGACTCGTACTTCATGAAATATCGTTGAATGGCGCTTCCTCCCGGGAGAAACTTCAGAATGCGTTTGCTCCCGGTCAGATCATGACGTTTCGGGTCCAATTCCGTCACTATCTGACGCAGTTCCACCAAAGTGTTGCCGGTGCGCGACGCCGGGTCAGCGCCGGATGCTGCCAGGGCCGAGGCCGGCCTCTTGAGCATGCGGTTGGATGCGGCGCCAGCTTGTTGCATGGTGCCTTCGCCCAAGCGGGTCAATTGGGCCAGTTTGGTCTCAAACTCCGGACTGTGCAGCGGAGTCTCCAACAGGTCGTCAAGGAACCTTTCGGCAGTGTCGGCATGCTTCTGCTTCTCATCACTGTCGACGAGAATCATGCCGCCGACTTTTTCGGGTTCATGCACCGTCACCTCTGCCACAGGAGTCGGCGGTTCCAAAATCAGCGGACTGTCCTGCTCAGGGGGCTGGGTCGGGCTGAGATCGAGGGGGTTCGACATGCGTTACTCCTTGAATTCCCGGACTGACCGCAGTCTCGGATTCGGTCTCCACCGGAGCTCAGATCCCGGATCCGGATACTTTGCAGGGACAGTGGTGACGAGGCTATTGACTTAGGCTGTTTCGGATCTGAATTGATTCTAGGATCAGAGACAGCGACTTTTAATATCGATCTTATGCTAACTGCATTGCTGGGGTCAGCACCCGAAGACAAGAATCTAGCGGTTTCCCTCACATCCGATGCCGTCACCGTCACCGTCCAGTCCGTGGGGATCTGAGCCGATGACTTCAACTGCGAAGTCAATGTCGCTGCAATTGATGTTCGGCGGATACGGGGGCACGCATGGAGTGTAGTTCGGGTCGCAGTTCTCCCCTTCAGGCGGGTCAGGAACGGGGACTGGCGCGCAAGTCTGCATCACAGTTCCGTCGTCGGCCGCAATGTAGTCAGGTTCTCGAGAGTGGAATCCATAGCCATCGCGTGAGTCGTACCGGGACACGGCGAGGCCTTCCTCGATGAGGGTCAGACCGGCGTCTGTCCCGTCCACGTCGATGTAGCGAAGGATTCTCCCGTAGTGGTCGGCGTCGTCCCCATCACGCGTCAAGGTCACAGTCTCGTTGAGCACCAGCTCACTCATTCGCTCCGTTGCCGTGTCGAAGTGGCATTCGCCCCGCTCAGGGGTATCCATCCCCAGCAGACGGACAATGTCGCTATTGTCCAGCTCGACAGTGTCACCGTCGACGATGCGCGTCACCACCGCTGTGTGAACAGCGTCATCATCCTCCGCTGCCGGCGGGGGAGGATCGGGGGTTGGGGAAGGCGAGGGGGATTCAGGTTCTGTTTCCGCTTCCTTGGTGGGCGCTTCCTCTTCCGACTCCTCGACTACTGGCTCTTCACTTTCAATTCCCGTCGGCACAGGAACGGCGGTGGGTGTCGAGGCAGACTGCGCTGGCTCGTTGTCGCCGTCGCTGAGAGCATTGGCGATGCCACCCAGTACGGCGAGGAAGACAATGATGATCAGGAGGCAACCGCAGCAAGAGCGTTTACTTTTCCTCAATCCGGGGGGCCTGACGGCCTAGCAGTGATATTCATTTCTGCCCCTCAGCAGGTGGAATTGATGATGATCATCTATCTTAGGCGTTCTTTGCGCCGTACTGCTTCACCCAAAAAGGGGTGGAGGGTGGTCGCAATTGGATTGCCAACCCTGCCGTGCATGCATCGGCGGCCCGTCTCGGCGGAATTGCGCTGCCTCAGCCACTTCCTCATTTCAAGGAGTCAGGCTCACCGTTGCGGCCCCTGACCAGAGAGGGACCGGAGCGAGTTTGTGGAGCCTCCTACCGGATTTGAACCGGTGACCTTTCCATTAGATGGGGTAAAGCGCTTTGCGAGTAATTGGAGGCGGCCTATTCCTTGCTAAAACGGCTCATCGCAGATGAGGGTGTAGTAGGGGTCTGAATCCTCCGGTGTCCAGCAGTGCTCTGGTGATGTAGTTGGTCAGGTTCCGGAATCCCAGGGCGGTGCCGCGCAGGTGCTCGAGCCTGCCGTTGATCGCTTCGGTGGGGCCGTTGGATGTGCCGGGCCTATCGAAGTAGGCCAGGATGTCTCCGGCGCGCTTGTTCAGGGTTCGGCCCAGCTTCTTCAGTTCTGTCAGCTCGGCGGGGATACCCCGGCGCAGCGAGGTGATGACCTGCTGCAGCAGTTGCTTGCCGTCTTTCTTAGAGGGGTGCCGGTAGGCGGCAACGATCTTCTGATACACGCTCCAGGTGGCTTCGACTTCGACGTGCTCATCAGCGGCGAACACGCTGGTCAGCTTCCTTTCCTGGGGTTCGGTGAGCAGGTCCGCTCCGGTGCGCAGGGTCTTGCGTGCACCGTAGAGGGGGTCACCAGAGCGTCCTCGGTGGCCGGTGGTCTCTCGTTGAACCCGCTGCCGGGCCTGATCCAATGCGTCCCCGGCCAGGTGAGGTCGGCCCAGGGCGCAGTATCAGCGTTTCGGCTGGTCTGTTTCCCTGGGCCGCCTCC
>NZ_VAVZ01000049.1 GCF_005771525.1 Nesterenkonia salmonea
TCCGGTGGGATTCACGGCCTGTCAAGCAATACCAATGGCGATAAGCCCCAAACCGCGCAATCTCTTAGGGCCTCATCTTCTGGGATGTCGCGGAACATGTTTCCCAGTGGTGCAGTCCCAAGGCCCAATTTGTTCGTCAGCAGTCGGCGAATATCACTCATGATGCTGAGCTCCTCTTAACCAATTGATGGTAGCTTCTTCGAAAATGCCGCTCCAGCAGGTGAGCTGACACTCAGGGCAACAGGAAACTTCGGCACGTTGTTCCTGCCCACAGCAAGCTGTTGCTACCCTGTCCCGGTGCTCATCATGCTTCCGCCCAGTGAGGGCAAAACGCCTCCCAGCGACTCCCACACTCCGGCAGTCGACCTCGAATCCCTTGTACTGCCCGAGTTGGCTCAGCATCGAGCGCAAGTCATGGATGCCCTCATCTGCGCCAGTAGCCGCGAGGACGCGCAACACGTTCTGAAGGTGGGTGCAAGCGTCATCGACGAGGTGGTTGCCAACAGGAAGCTGTATCGTGCACCGACCGCGCCGTCCTACGAGATCTATACAGGTGTGCTCTTCGACGCACTCAAAGTCGAGCAGCTGAACGCGCAGCAGCTTCAGCGCGCGGCCACCACCGTGCTGATCTTTTCAGGGTTGTTCGGTGTGACTGGTTTTACTGACCGAATCTCTACCTATCGCTGCTCTATGGACGTGAAGCTCCCGGAACTCGGCAACCTGGGCACCTTCTGGAAACAGCGACTTGCTGAGCCTCTCGCTGAAAAGGTCCAGGATCGGCTGGTCGTTGATTGCCGTTCTGCTTCTTATGTGAAGGCTTTCCGTCCGCCGCATAAGCAAACTCTGGCCGTCAACAGTTTCATGGAGATGGATGGCCACCGAAAGGTCGTCACACACTTCGCCAAGGCAGCACGCGGTGAACTCACCGGGATGCTCCTGAGGGCCGACTCCGCACCGGAGAGCATCGACGACGTCGCCCACATCGCCTCACAGCGTTGGAAGGTGGAAACTCGAAAGGCAGAGAAAAGCAGGCCGCATCAGCTAGATCTGATCAGCGAGAGCTAGCAGCCTGCACCCCAGTCACACGGGAGTTTCGCGAGCATCTCTGCGCTCAGTGCCGTGGGCCCGCTCAATGTCGTGGGCCCGAAGTGCCGAGAGTACAGCTCCTCGGACGACTACGTAGAGGACGGCCGCTGCGATCAGGATGCCCCCGCCCACGAACAACAGGTACGTCAAAATCCCAATCCATGCACTTCCCATACGTTTCAGGCTCTCAGATAAACAAAGCAGGGTCCAGAGCATACGCGGCGGGGTCCACCAACGGTTTGTGCTCTTCCTTCCGGCGTTTTCTATCCTTTGCTGGAACCCCGATGAGCACTGATTCCGCTGGGGCGGACTTCACCACCACAGCGTTCGCACCGACGGCCGAGTTCTCTCCAATCTCCACCGGCCCCAGTACCTTCGCTCCTGCGCCCACGGTGACACCATCGCCGAGGGTGGGGTGACGTTTGGTTTGCTCAAGTGAAGTACCGCCGAGTGTCACACCCTGATACAGCATGCAGTCATTACCGATCTCCGCAGTCTCCCCGATCACAACGCCCATACCGTGGTCGATGAAGAATCGACGTCCGATGGTAGAACCGGGGTGAATTTCTATCCCGGTCAGGCCCCGGGCGATCTGCGACAAGACGCGGGCCGGGGTCTTCAGCGGCGGAACTGACCACATCTTGTGCGCCACCCGGTGTGCCCAGATGGCGTGGAGGCCTGAGTAGGCCAATACAATCTCCGCATTGGATCGGGCAGCAGGGTCATGCTCGCGGGCAGTGGTGATGTCCTCGCGCAGACGTGAGATGAATCCCAACGGTACTTCCTTCCGACGTGCCATGCGGCAGGTGTCCCTAGCCGCGAATGTCTTCAAAGAGCATGGTGGAGATGTAACGCTCTCCGAAGTCACAGGCGACAGTCACAATGAGCTTATCCCGCATCTCTTCACGTGCTGCGAGCTTCAGGGCAGAGGCGACGTTGGCACCGGTGGAAATCCCGCCGAGGATGCCCTCTTCCCGGCCAAGTCTGCGGGCTGTCTCCAAGGACTCCTCGAGATTGGCGGTGATGACCTCGTTGTAGATGCTCCGGTCGAGAATGTCGGGGACAAAATTCGGGCCGATGCCCTGAATCTTGTGAGGCCCTGGTGACCCACCGGAGAGAATGGGGGAATCCTCCGGCTCCACAGCGACGATGTGAATGTCTGGATTGTATTCCCGCAGGCGCCGTCCTGCGCCAGTGATAGTTCCGCCGGTGCCGATGCCGAACACCAGCGCGTCGACCTCACCATCGGTGTCACGCCAGATTTCCTCGCCAGTGGTGTTGTAGTGCACCGTGGGGTTCGCTTCATTGGCAAACTGCCGGGCCCAGATGGAGTTCTCCGTCTCTTCGACAATCTGCTTGGCCTTCTCCACAGCACCGCGCATCCCTTCTGAACCTGAGGTCAGCACGATTTCGGCACCGTAGGCACGCAGCATCACGCGACGTTCGGTGGACATCGTCTCAGGCATGGTCAGCACCACCCGGTATCCACGTGCAGCGCCAACCATGGCCAAAGCGATCCCGGTATTTCCAGAAGTGCCTTCCACAATTGTTCCGCCCGGCTTCAGCACACCAGCGGCCTCCGCGGCGTCGATGATGGCGGCGCCGATGCGGTCTTTGACAGATGATGCCGGGGAGTAGAACTCCAGCTTCACCGCGACATTGCCGGGCAGGTCTGAGTCGAGCTTGTTCAGCCTGACAAGCGGAGTGTTCCCGATAGCTTCGCTGATGTTGTTGAGCATAGGCATAGGTGTTGTCCTTTCGGTGGCATGACGTTTCGTCTTGGGATACCAGACTATCCGCGCGAGATAGGCTTACGGCTATGCGGCGACTTCTTCACGAAGCCATTGGCTCCACCCAGCTCGCAACTTGGCAATCTTAGGGTCAATGATGAACTGACAGTAGCCGACACCGGGTTGCCGCGAGTGGAAGTCCTGATGCTCCGGCTCGGCCTCATACACCGGTCCCAGAGGTTCCAAAGTGGTGACAATCTGGCCGGTGAAATGCTGCTGGGCAGCGTCGATCGCTCGTTGGAACTCGGTCTTCTCGGCCTGCGACTGGTAGAACATCGCGGAGCGATACTGGGTACCGACGTCGTACCCCTGTCGGTTCAGCGTGGTGGGGTCATGCGTGGAGAAGAAGATCTCGTACAGCACCTCTGCTGGGAGCTGCTCCGGGTCAAAGGTGATCTCAACGCCCTCAGCGTGACCGGTGGTGCCTGAGCACACGGCACGGTAGTGGGCTGGGCCGCTCCCGCCGGTGTAGACGGAGCGCACATGGCTGACTCCTATGAGTCTGCGAGCAATCGAGTCGAGGCACCAAAAGCATCCTGCTGCGAGAACTACAGTCCGTTCAGTCATACCGTTGCCAACTGAAGGGCGTTGCGGTTCATTCCTGGAGCTCACGGTTCGGACAGGGTAGAAATGATGCATGGCACAAACTCCCTCATTGCAGCAGGTGCTCGACGTCGTCGAGGACCTATGGCCCACTGACCTTGCGGAGGACTGGGATGCGGTGGGGTTGGTTGCCGGCCGCCGTGACTCTGCCGTTCGCAAGATCCATTTTGCTGTGGACCCTGTATCGGATGTGGTGAACGAGGCTTGCACCGCAGATGCCGATCTTCTCATCACGCACCACCCTTTGCTGCTGCGGGGGGTCACAAGTGTCGAGGCTGGCACCTTCAAAGGTGAGGTCGTTCACCGACTTATCGAATCAGGGTGCGCCCTGTTGACCAGTCACACCAACGGCGATTCCGCAGTGGGAGGCGTCAATGACGTTCTCTGCGAGATTCTCGGTCTGGAGGACACCCGTCCGCTCTCTCCGGCGCCGGACGGCCTTCCTGAGGAAGGCCTGGGTCGAATCGGGACGCTACCGCAAGGCAGGACACTAGGAGAATTCGCGGCCGCCGTCTTTGGCATCCTCCCGGCGGTCGCGGGAGGCGTGCGCGTAGCAGGTGACCGGAACGCCTTCATTCAGAGGGTTGCGCTGTGTGGCGGCGCGGGCGACTCACTGCTCACCGCGGTCCGCGAAGCAGAAGCCGATGTTTACATCACTGCAGATCTGCGGCACCATCCCGCATCTGAGGCCAGAGAGGCCGCGAGAGGCCAAAGGCCCTACCTCATTGATGTCTCACACTTCGCCAGCGAGTGGCTGTGGCTTCCTGCAGCAGCGCAGACATTGGATCGAGCGCTGGCCGATCGAGACTTCGAGGTGGAGATCGCCGTATCCGGCATCAACACGGATCCATGGGACTTCGTCATCACTCCGGGGCACTGATACCGCCTAATGTCCACTCATTACGCTCCCTGCGACGGTAGAGTTCTCGTCTGTGACTGACCTAATTATTGAAGCTGACGGCGGTAGCCGAGGAAACCCCGGTATCGCTGGCGCAGGCGCTCTTGTCCGAGACAAAAAAGGAAAGGTGCTGGCGGCCAAGGCCCTGCCTTTGGGAAAAGCCAGCAACAATGTCGCAGAGTATTCGGGCCTCATCGCGGGCCTGGAGCTGGTTCGGGACATTGACCCCGACGCGCAGGTGGAGGTGCGCATGGACTCGAAGCTGGTGGTGGAGCAGATGAGCGGCCGTTGGAAGATCAAGCATGACGATATGAAACGCCTGGCTCACCAGGCCAGCCAGATCCTCTCCCCCATGCAAGTCACCTACACGTGGATCCCTCGAGCAAAAAATGGCGACGCCGACCGGCTCAGCAACGAGGCAATGGACGCCTCGGCTGCCGGGACACTTTGGAACCCGGCAGCCAGCGCCATTCAGGTGAACTAGTTACGCTTCCGTTTCTGTCCGGTCCCCGGACCACCGGGTGTGGAACGTACCGGGCTTGTCCACCCGCTGATAGGTGTGGGCGCCGAAGTAGTCACGCAATCCTTGAGTCAGCGCCGCCGGCAATCGGTCCCGTCGGAGCGAATCGTAGTAGGCGAGCGAGGAGCTGAACACGGGCGCTGGCACGCCGTACGTGGCTGCTGCCGCCACTACTCGGCGCCATGCAGGCAAGCATTCGCTGATCGCTTCGGTGAACTCGGGTGCCAAAAGTAGGTTCGCGGGGCGCTCCCCTGCTGGAGCCTCGTAGGCCTTCATAATCGTGTCGAGCAGATCCGCCCGGATGATGCACCCTGCACGCCAGAGGCTGGCGATCGCCCGCATATCGAGTTCCCACCCGTATTCGGCCCCGGCTGCAGTGAGCATGTCGAAGCCCTGAGCGTAAGAGACCAGTTTGGAGGCGTAGAGGGCCTTGCGGATGTCTTCCACGAAGTCCTGGCGTGAGTCACCAGATCCGTAGAGTTCCTCTGCGCTGACTGCCTCGTTGATACCTGCAGGGAAAACCTGATTGGTGATTTTCCGCAGTTCCTGCTGGGAAGAAATCGACCGGGCAAAGACCGATTCTGCGATGGTGGTGACTGGGGAGCCAACATCCATCCCGGAGATCGCCGTCCATCGACCGGTGCCTTTCTGCCCCGCAGCATCAACGATGACATCGACCAGTGGTCGGCCCGTGAGCTCATCTTCCTGCTCGAGGACCTCTGATGTGATTTCGATCAGGTAGGACGCCAGGTCGGTGGTGTTCCACTCACGGAACACCTTCGCTTGCTGGCTGGGCTCCAGGCCAGTCAAAGAACGCATCAGGTCATATGACTCACCAATGACCTGCATGTCGGCGTACTCAATACCGTTGTGGACCATTTTCACGAAGTGTCCTGCGCCGTCTGTTCCGACCCACGCGCAGCAGGGCTCCCCGTGGTATTTAGCGGCAATCTTTTCCAGCATTGGGCCCAGAGTCTGATAGGACTCTTTGGAACCGCCGGGCATGATCGAGGGCCCGTTCAGGGCGCCCTCTTCCCCGCCGGAGACTCCCACACCCACAAAGTGCAGGCCGTGCTCACGCAGGGCTGCCTCGCGGCGCCGGGTTTCTTCGTAATAGGAGTTGCCCGCATCGATGACGATGTCACCTTCGTCCAGCAGCGGTTTCAACTCATCAATGACGGCATCCACCGGTCCGCCGGCTTTGACCATGATGAGTACTCGGCGTGGTCGTTCCAGCGATTCGACCAACTCAGACAGGGACTCGGTGCGGACAAACTCGCCCTCGGATGAGTAGGAATTGATCAGCGCGTCAGTCCGCCCGACCGTCCGGTTGTGCAGGGCAACGGTGTACCCGTTCCTCGCCAGATTTCGAGCCAGATTTGCGCCCATCACGGCAAGGCCGGTTACTCCAATATCAGCGCCCATTGAATGCGTCTCCCTCAGCGGTCAGTCGGTTTCAAGTGTGTATTGCCTCACTGATCCTATCGTGTGAGGCTCCCAGCGGCGGAAGCCCGGCACGCGCTTGCCGGCGGCATTGGGCCGGAATCTCCTGGGCCACCTCGCTAAGGTCTGGCGCTTAGTCGCCCACGGCGTTGCGTCCGCGCTGAACGATGAGCGGGTCCGGTTCGCCCACCACTGCGTGGTCTTTGCCCTCGTATTCGAACTGTGACAGGAAGTGGCGCATAGCGTTGAGCCGAGCCCGCTTTTTGTCGTTGGATTTGATCGTCATCCAGGGCGCGTGGTCGGTGTCAGTGCGCCGGAACATTTCCTCTTTCGCGTCGGTGTAGGCCTCCCAACGGTCTAGGGACTCCAGATCCATTGGTGACAGTTTCCACTGCCTCACGGGGTCAATCTGCCGGATCGCGAATCGAGTCCGCTGCTCCTTCTGCGTCACAGAGAACCAGAACTTGGTCAGGTGGATGCCCGCATCGACGAGCATCTGCTCGAACCGAGGGGCCTGCTTCATGAACATCTCGTAGTCCTCATCGGAGCAGAAGCCCATCACTCGTTCCACTCCGGCCCGGTTGTACCAGGATCGGTCGAACAGCACCATCTCACCGGCGGTGGGGAGGTAATAGGCGTATCGCTGGAAGTACCACTGACCTTGTTCACGGTCAGACGGTTTCGACAGGGCCACCACGCGGGCGGTTCGTGGGTTGAGGTGCTCGGTGAAACGCTTGATGGTTCCGCCCTTTCCAGCCGCATCACGTCCTTCGAAGACGATCACGTGCTTGAGGCCAAAGTCCTCCGCCCAGTATTGGAACTTCAGGAGCTCCACCTGGAGGTGGTACTTTTCGATCTCATAGAGTTCACGGCTCATCCGCTGGTCGTAGGGGTAGTTCTCCTGCCAGGTCTCAACCGCATTTCCCTGGGGGTCGATCAGATCCGGGTCGGGTGTGTGACCGTCTTGGACGGTGTAGCCTCCGGCTCGCAGCTGGTCGATGAACTCACGAAGGTTTTGCCGAGGCTTATTGGCCTCAAGGCCCTCCCACCACTCCTGTTTGACCATTTCTGCCTGCCCTCTCTGCCGACTATGACGTTCCCGTCATGGAAGCACCTGTCTGTGAACGCCATATGAACGATGACCTATCAGCTTATAGGGCTTGCTCGCCCATCTGGCCGGCACGCGCAAGTGCTGTCAGTCGGGACACTGTCCGGTAGTACTTCTTCATATAACCACTGGAGAGCATCTCCTCGGTGAACATCTGATCAAAGGGAACGCCGGAGGCAATGAGTTTCACATCCTGGTCATAGAGCCTGTCGGCGAGAACCACGAACCGAAGTCCCAAGGATTGGCTCTCGACAGTTGTCACGTCTTTGAGGACCAGCACATCTACCCCAGTGACCAGCTGGCGGTAGCGGCTGGGGTGGACCTTGCTCAAGTGGTCACAAAGGGCATCAAAGTCGTCAACCGCGCGAGCCTGCTCTGGGTACTTTTCGGCTGCGAAGTCTTCCAACTCGTCAGTGTTCAGCGGCGACGGAGCCTCGGGCAGGCCCCGGTGTCGGTAGTCTTCACCGTCGACCCGGATCACCCGGAACTGATCAGCCAAAACCTGTATTTCGCGTTTGAAGTCATCGGCAGCAAACCTGCCCTCTCCCAGCGATCCGGGAAGCGTGTTGGAAGTAGCAGCAAGCTTCACCCCGGCGTCAGCGAGCTCACGGAGCAGCCGCGACATCAGTGTGGTGTCACCGGCGTCGTCGAGCTCAAATTCATCAATGCAGACCAGCTGGTAGTCGCTGAGCACTTCGACTGTTTTGCGGAAGCTGAGCGCTCCCACCAAGTTGGTGTACTCCACGAAGGTGCCGAATGCGCGTTCATCTTCTGGCACTCCCTGTGCCTCGGCGGAGTGATAGAGCGATGCCAGAAGGTGAGTCTTCCCGACGCCGAAACCTCCATCGAGGTATATCCCCGCGGGGCCTTGCGGCTTAGACTTGCCCCCAAAGAGCTTGCCGAAGAATGACGACGCCTGCTTCCCCACTGTGCCGGAGAACTCACGCAGCGCATTGACTGCCTTCTCCTGAGAGGGATGCTCCGGGTCTGGAATGTAACTGTCGAACGAGACATTGGAGAATCTGAACGACGGGCGCAGGCCCGCCAGAAGATCATCGACAGTTACTTGGGGCTTACGTTCGGACAGCGGCTCGACAGCAGAAGACATGCCCACCACTTTACGCCGACGTCAGGGAGTACTCTTGAGCTCTCGTCGGAGGATTTTCCCGGTACGTGATTTGGGGACCTCTCTGATGAATTCCACCTCGCGTACTTTCTTATAGGGAGCTACTCGTGAAGCCACGTAGTCCATGACCTCCTGAGCGCTGAGCTCTGCCTGTGCGCCATCTGCATCGGTGCGCAGGACAACGAACGCCTTGGGGATTTCCTCTCCGTCGGCGGTGGGGACACCAACCACAGCTGCATCGGCGATGTTCTCGTGCTCCAACAGCAACGCTTCCAGTTCAGCCGGGGGCACTTGATACCCCTTGTACTTGATGAGTTCCTTGAGGCGATCGACGACGGTGAACCACCCGTCGGAGTGATACGTCGCGATATCACCTGTGCGCAGCCAATCCTCCTCCACAATGGTGGCGTCGGTGGCTTCTGTGTTGTTGAGATAGCCCTTCATGACCATCGGTCCGCGCACCCAGATCTCACCGGCTGCCGACTCGCCTTGAGCGGGAACCTCGATGTCTTCGCCCGTTGCGGGGTCAACCAAGCGGGATTCAACATTCGGAATGGCTGGTCCAATCGAGCCACCGGGGTAGGTGCCGTCGCCGAAAGGTGCCAGATGGCTCACTGGCGAAAGCTCAGTCATGCCGTACCCCTGACCGACCTCGCAGCCCAGCCGGTCGGACACTAAGCGGGCGGTCGCATCGTCCAGAGGAGCGGCACCGCACAGGATAGACGTCAGCGAATGAGTGTCGTACGTGTCGACCAGTGGATGCTTGGCCAGAGCCACTGCGATCGGCGGGGCAATGAATGAGACCTCAATAGCGTGGTCCTGAATGATCCGTAGGAACTGCTCGAGGTCAAAGGAAGCCATTGTCACCACTTGCGCACGCTTGAACAGCCCGAAGTGCATCAGCACTGTCAGCCCATAGATGTGAAACATCGGCAGGACCGCCTGGATTGGGGAGCCGGGGCGGACAGGTATCAGGTTCTGAATCTGGCATGTGTTGGCCACGAGATTGCGGTGAGTGAGCATCACTCCCTTGGGCGTTCCCGTTGTCCCGGAGGAGAAGGGCAGAACGGCTATGTGCTCATCGGGATCTATTGTGATCTCGGGCGCAGGGTGCCGCTCCTTGAGCAAAGCCTCCAAAGAGGGGTGTTCTCCGTCGTCGTCCATCACTATGATGTGCTCAGAGCTGAATCCTGCGTCCTCGGCCCCGCTCACCGCTCTTTCGGCTAGTGCTTTTACGGTGACCAGCAGCGTCGCGCCGGAGGCCTTGATCTGCTTGGTGACATCGCCGGCGGTGTACATCGAGTTCACAGTGGTGGCAGTGGCACCGCTGCGCAGGATCCCATGGAACGCCACAACAAACTCCGGAATATTCGGAGCCATCAGCGCCACTGTGTCACCAACTCCTATGCCACGCGCAGCCAAGGCACCCGCGAAGAGGTCCACATTGCGCTTGAGAGTTCCGTAGCTGATTTCCCGGCCTGTTTCGCCTTCAATGAGGGCTGTCCGGGCAGCGTCTTCAGTGGAGAGCGATCCGAAGAGCAGCTCGTAGATGCTGACCTTGGGAATCTCCACCGGAGCATGGGGACTTTCAATGATCATCACGCGACCTCCTTGTCAGCTACGGATGTGAGTGGGATCACTATAACAGTGTGTGGGCCTACAGGGACTAGGCTTAACCCATGACTGACGATCCGAATCTTCCCTCGGCCCTCGCAGAGATCGCTGAGGACTTTCACTCGGTGAGCGACCGGGAACGATTGGAGCTTCTGCTCGACTTCTCCCGGGAACTACCTGACCTGCCCCAGAAATACGGAGATAACTACGCGGAGTCGATGGAGCAGGTAGTGGAGTGCCAGTCTCCCCTGTTTCTGGCTATTGAGTATGACGACGCCGGCAAAGTTGAGTTGGTTTTCGCCGCACCCGCGGAGGCGCCCACAACCCGTGGATTCGCATCAATCCTGCAGCAGGGCTTGTCCGGGCTCAGCGGCGAAGAGATTCTCGCGGTTCCAGATGACCTTCATCAGCGGCTGGGGTTGGCGAAAGCCATCACACCGCTGCGTCTGCGGGGAATGGCAGCCATGTTGAGGCGGATCAAGCACAACATTCGACAGCAGATGGCCACCGCCCAGTGAGCAAGGTCCCTTCATGGCTGGTGACGCGGCCTGTGGCACACCGAGGGCTGCACGGCGACGGCAGGCCTGAGAATACGCTGGCCGCCTTCGAAGCCGCCGTCCAGGCAGGACTTCCGATCGAACTTGACGTCCAGCTGACTGCCGATCACAAGATGGTCGTCCACCACGACACTGATCTGAAGAGACTGTCTGGCCGGGATGAACGGGTGCGTGACATGACGGTGGACCAGCTCCGAAATATTCGTATCGCTGGCACGGATCAGCATCCACCGTCACTGTCCGAAACTCTCGACTACATTGACGGGCGAGTGCCGATCCTGCTCGAAATCAAGGCTGGAGACCTGCGTTATCTCCGAGCCTCTGCCACCGGTGCGGCAGTCCGCGACTATGCAGGCCCGCTGGCCGTTCAGTCGTTCGATCCCTTTATCGTCGCGTGGTTCCACCGCAACGCACCTGAAGTGGTCCGAGGGCAACTGGCTGGCAGCTTGGCCGATGTGCGCTCCATTGGGTGGGGCACTCGGCTACTCCTGCAAAACTTGGCCCTTACCACGGTCTCGCGACCACATTACGTGGGCTATGAGTTTGGTGTCACCACCCGGATGAGGTCATGGCTCATCCGCCGAAAATGGCCGCTGATTCTGTGGACTATCACCACGCGCCACGATATGGATCAAGCTCTTGAGCTCGCAGACAACGTGATTTTTGAGGGTTTCGACCACTCAGGGTGAGTTGCCCGGCAGGGGCGCGCTGAACAAATCAGTGACCCATTCGTATACTGCCGTCTCCCAACGCCCCGGGTCGCAGTTCCATTCTTTGACATGGCGTGCCTGGTGGAACGGGACAAAACGCACCAGCCGGTTCCGCTCAGCCAATTCCCGGCTGGGCTGATAGGGAACGACTTCATCATCCACACTGTGCAGGATGAGAGTTCGGGTGTGCAGCTGGTCGGAACGGGCAATCCAATTGAGTGCCTTCAGATCCAAAGGTGCCGCCAAACCTGTCACTTTGCGTCCGGCTTCGTTGGAGAGGAGCCATTGTGAGAGCTGACCCACTGGTTCAGGAACGCGGCGCGCCCGAGCCTGGTGGCTCAGAACATCAATCCAGTCGATCACTGGCCCGGTGAGCACCATTCCCCGTATACGAGGGGTCAGCCGGGACTGATCGGCTGTTTGCAGCGCCACCGCTCCCCCCATAGACCAGCCGAAGAGGACCACGTCCTCGGCGCCGTGGTCAAGGGCGTACTGGACCGCCACTTCGATATCTTCCCACTCCGTCACGCCGAGACCGTAGAGTCCATCTGGTCCGGCAGGGGCCACCCCGTCATTGCGGTAGGACACCAAGAGCGATTCCAAGCCAAGTGCACGGGCCGCATTGAGAGCTTTGATGCCCTCCACCCGTGTTCCAGTGCGGCCGTGTACCATCACGCCCCAGACCTTTTTGTCGGCCAGCGGACCATCTGGGTTGTGGTTCGGCACGTACCATGCCGGAGCCGGGCCCACTGGCAGATCCAGCGTGACATCGGTGTAGTCGAAACCGGCCTCTGCGGGATCGCGATACAGCGCGGAGCTGATGAACGCCGACCGCGTCTTGCGCAGATCACCACCGTTGACCCCTAAAACTCTCCGGGTGACAGTTCCATGCTTCGGTTCAAGTGAGGTGATCTCACCGATCTGCGCTACAGATCTGCCGCGATCAAAGTGTAGCCCGTAGGTCCCCTCCACCACAGTGTCGGCTGTCACGGGGAGGATGACTTGAAGCCCGTCAGAGTCTTCGATGACGGCGAGAACCTCAAGATCTTCTGTCTCGTCATGGACGGGGGTGACAACCACGCGGGCCAAGTATGCGGAAGCACTGGACATGATTCCAGCCAGTGCGGTGCCAACAGCAAGACCCGTTCCTACACCTAAGAGTGCGGCGCGTATCCACGGCGTAGGCTCCGGTTCTCGGCTCACCCCATGCAGCAACTGCAGCATCTTCCGATCTGCTGTGACCTGGGCCAGTTCGGCCGCATCAACGGTCCGTCTCCAGGTTCGCCTGAGCTCAGCTTCCATAGTCCTCCCACTGTCCCCGACCTCTCACCTACTGTACGTCGCGCTCAGTGAAGACCCCTAAACTGGTCCCATGCAGAACGATCCATTCCGCAATAAGCTCAACGATTTTGAGTTCCACGTCCTACGCCAAGGAGGCACCGAAAGGCCCTACACCGGAGAGTACTGGGACAACAAAGAACCCGGCACATACTTCTGCAAGGCCTGTGGCGCCAAGCTCTTTGAGTCTGAGACGAAGTTCGACTCCCGTTGCGGATGGCCGAGCTTCTTTAAGCCTGCAGAGGACTCCAACGTGACGTATGTGAACGACTCAAGCATGGGGATGACCCGTATTGAGGTCCAGTGCGGTTCCTGTGCCTCTCATTTGGGGCATGTGTTCGAAGGAGAAGGCTTCAACACTCCGACCGACCTGCGCTACTGCATCAACTCTGCCTCGATGACGTTTGAACCTGCCGCTGATACCGACGGCACGGTGGCCGCCTGAGATGGGAAAACAACGTTCTTCCGGAACGCACCTTGATCCGAGTTTCGCCTCCGACAACGTCGCGGGCGTCAGCCCCAGCATTCTGACCGCGCTCGGTGAGGCGAACCAGTCTGCGGCCGTCCCCTACGGCGGTGACACCACCTCGGCGCAACTGCTGGAGTGGACCAAGTCTGAGTTCGGTTCTCAGGCTGAAATCTACCCAGTTTTCAACGGCACGGGTGCCAACGTCGTCGCCCTTCAGGCAATGCTGCCCAGGTGGGGTGCCGCTATATGCAGCATCGGAGCTCATCTGAACAATGATGAAGGCGCCGCGCCAGAACGTTTGGGGGCCATCAAGCTCCTTCCCCGGCCCGCATCTGAAGGCAAACTCACTTCAGCTGACATTGAGGCAGAACTGGGCGCGATGGGATTCGTGCATGCTGCTCAGCCACTTGCGGTCACTGTGACCCAGTCCACCGAGGTCGGAACTCTCTACAGTCTCGAAGAACTCGCCACGGTGGCCGCAACGGCCCACAGGCACGGCATGGGCGTTCACATTGACGGTGCGCGACTGTCCAATGCCGCAGCCGCACTCGGTGTAGGAATCGGAGAGCTGGTGGCTCACTCCGGCGCGGATGTGGTCTCGCTCGGCGGGACGAAGAACGGCGCCCTGGCCGCTGAGGCTGTGGTGGTGATCAACCCCGACCGGGTCGCAGGGATGGGATACATCCGGAAATACTCCATGCAATTGGCCAGCAAACAGCGTTTTATCGCCGCACAGCTTCTCGAGCTCTTCAGCACAGAGCTGTGGCACCGCAATGCTCACCATGCAAATACGCAGGCTGCCAGGCTCGGCGAGCGACTCCAGGCCTTGGAAGGGGTGCATGTTCAGGCCCAACCGTCAGTGAATGCAGTCTTCCCTGAAGTCCCTGTGGACATGGCAGCGCGGATTCAGAGCACCTATCTGGCCCACACCTGGGACACTGCGCCGTCAGGGAACCCGGTCTTGCGCCTGATGTGCTCCTGGGAAACGACGGATGAGCAGATCGATGACCTCATGAGCTGCGCTGCTGCCTCAGAGCTGGTGCACGAGCGCGGATGACCTCCCGCTCCGCCGTAGTGCGGCGTGCCTGACCCGGTACCGCGGGGGATTTCCATAGTCTTAGGTGGTGAGCGTATTCGGCCCCCTCGCCGGAAGCCCAGCGCGGCCGGCCTCCAGCATCGACGAAGTGCCTGCCCTGTTCCGCAGTGCCATCGATCAGTTGCGCGAAGCGTCTCCGCGGGCCGATGCGGTTGTCGAAGAAGTTCCTGCCCCGGTGAAACTGGCTCCATACTCTGTCGCTCTAGGCGCCGAAATTGCCGACCACCCCGCCACTGGACGGTTCATTCTGCTGCACGATCCAGCAGGCCAACAGTCATGGGGCGGAACGTTTCGGGTCGTCATTTATATCCGGGCGGAACTGGAGCCGGAAATGGGCAATGATCCACTGCTAGCTTCTGTCGCGTGGACATGGTTAAGCGATTCACTTGCCCAACACGGCGTCAACCACTCACACGCAGGTGGCACAGCAACCCGGATCCTGTCAGAGTCATTCGGGGCCCTAGGACGTCGGGAAGCGACCAATGATGTGGAACTGCGTGCCTCCTGGACCCCGGAAGACGCGCACTTCGGACCGCATCTGGAAGCTTGGGCAGATATGGTCTGCTCCTTCGCCGGACTCCCTCCGCTGCCCGACGGCGTCGTCGCCCTGCCGCATATCCGGAGAGGCTGATGGTGGTATCTGAGCCTGAAGAACTTCCTCTGATCACTGAGCCAGACGGCGGTGTGCCGCCTGTGATTGACAGCGAGCGAGGGCTTTTGCGCGCCGCTGAGGCTTTGGCCGCAGGGCATGGACCGGTCGCGGTGGACGCCGAACGCGCTTCTGGGTTCCGTTACGGGCAGCGCGCTTTCCTTGTGCAGCTCAAGCGTGCCAACTCCGGTATCTGGCTCATCGACCCTGAGCCATTCCAAACACTCGAACCCATTCAGGAGGCGCTCAAAGACTCAGAGTGGATTCTTCACGCTGCGACACAAGATCTCCCCTGCCTAGCGGAATTGGGTATGCGCCCAGATCAGATCTTCGACACCGAGCTCGCCGCTCGGCTAGCAGGATTGCCACGGGTGGGTCTCGGTGCGGTGGTCGAGCACCTTCTGGGATTACGGCTTGCCAAGGAGCACTCCGCCGCTGATTGGTCTCGGCGGCCACTGCCCGCAGAGTGGCTGCGCTACGCCGCACTCGATGTTGAACTGCTGATGTCCCTACGTGAGGAACTTTCGACCCTCCTAGCAGCACAGGGCAAAACACAGTGGGCGCAGCAAGAGTTCGAACACCTCCGCTTTTTCGAACCAACTGCTGTGCCCAGAGCCGACCGTTGGAGGAAGACATCGGGACTGAGCAAGTTGGGCTCACCACGGAAGATGGCTGTCCTCCGCGAGCTCTGGAACGAGAGAGAATCGCTGGCTGAGAACCGTGATGTCGCACCAACACACCTGCTGCCGGACCGCGCTCTGGTGGCCGCGGCGGATGCTCTGCCACGCACAGTGCCACAGCTCACCGGTGTGCCTGGATTTCAGGGCCGTGCAGCAAAGCGGGAAGCGCCGCGGTGGCTGCGGGCCATCCAAGCGGGAGCGGCCACCGAGGACCTTCCGTCACGGCAGCGCTCGACCGGCACTCCTCCCCCGCCGCGCACCTGGAAAGACCGCAATCCTTTGGCTTTCAGGCGGTTCCGCACCGCCCGGGAACGGTTGGGACGACGCGCTGAACAACTCCAGATGATGCCGGAGTCGCTGCTTGCCCCAGCGGTTCTCAAGCAAATCTGCTGGAACCCGCCGGCCGTCATCGATCCAGAGACTGTGGCGGCCACTCTGAAGCAGCATGGGGCCCGCCCATGGCAGATCGAGCAAACCTCGGCAATCATTACCGTTGCCATGCTTGACCCTGAAGAACTGACCGACCTCTAATACGCGATGGCCAGCAGTATTACTGGTGGGTAGTATGTGATGCGGAACGCATCTTGCCCACTTCACTACAGGAGGCCACCGTTGTCCGCCGACTTCTCAAACTACCGTCATCTGACCGAAAGCTTTCCGCACGAAATGGTGACGCAGTCACATGTTGAAGATATTCAGCTCCCTGGGAGCGCCGGCACTTTGGCCCTGATCCGGCTCGACAATCATGAGGACAAGCGCCCCAACACACTGGGGCCCGGCTCACTTATCGCCTTCGGCGAAGCTGTCAGCGCCCAGTATTCACGAGCGGAATCCGGTGAGATCTCAGCGCTCGGTGTGACCGGCAAGCCAGGAGTCTTCGCCGCCGGTGCAGATATCGTCTCAGCTCGCGAACTGTCAGAAACGCAGCACGGCATTGCCCTGGCAGAGCTGGGCCACACGGTCTTCAACCTTCTCGAAGACTTCCCACTGCCTACGTTCGGTTTCATCAATGGTTCGGCCCTCGGCGGAGGTTTGGAGGTCGCACTGCCGGCTGATTACCGCACCGTCTCCGCCTCCACTCAAGCGATTGGTCTCCCTGAGGCATTCCTGGGTCTGGTCCCCGGATGGGGCGGTATCTACCGCCTGCCCAAGTTGATCGGACCTGAGGCTGCAGCACACGTCATTTTCGTCAACGCGCTCAACAACAACAAGACGCTCAACGGCACCAAAGCCTTCGAGATCGGCATCGCGGATGCTCTCTTCGAGGATTCATCCTTCGAGCAGGAGTCACTGGAATGGGCAGCCAAGATCCTCAGTGATGACGACGACGCCTCAGCTGCACTCGCCGAGCACCGCACTCACGAATCCGACGGCGACGCGTGGTCTCGGGCAGTCAAGACCGCCGAAGAGAGTGTCGCAGCGAAAACCGGTGCCTCCGCACCAGGGCCTCTGCGTGCCCTGGAGATTTTCCGTCAGGTGCCCCACAATTCCCGCGATGAGGATCGAGAGCTGGAAGTTGACGCACTCGGCGTCCTGCTCGTCAGTCACGAATTCAAGAACGTCGTCTACGGATTCATGGAACTCGTTCAGAAGCGCGCAAAAAAACCCGCGGGAGTGCCGCAGGTGAGACCTCGCTCAGTTCGCCGCGTCGGAGTCGTCGGGGCGGGCCTGATGGCCTCCCAACTGGCCCTGGTTTTTGCCCAGCAGTTACGCGTACCCGTAGTGATCAGTGATATTGATCAGGAGCGTGTGGACCGAGGGCTGTCCTACATCGCAGAGCAGAACGCCAAGCAAGTGAAGAAGGGTCGGCTGACACAGGATCAGGCGGATTCACTCACTGGTCTCGTCACTGGTTCCACGGATAAATCGGTCTACGCAGATGCCGACTTCGTGATTGAAGCCGTTTTCGAAGAAATCGGCGTGAAGAAGCAGGTCTTCGCAGAGTTGGAGGAGATTGTCTCTCCCGAAACCATCCTGGCGACCAATACGTCATCACTTTCCGTGACTGAGATGGCGGCAGATCTCAAACACCCAGAACGGGTGATCGGTTTCCATTTCTTCAACCCCGTGCAGGTCATGCCGCTGGTGGAGATCGCCCGGACTTCCCAGACTGCAGAGGAGCCGATCGCTACAGCCTTTGACCTTGCCGCGACCTTGCGGAAAACCCCAGTTCTGACCAAGGACACCACCGCCTTCGTCGTCAACCGTCTGCTGCTGCGGCTCATGGCCGAGGTCCAGAAGGCTTTCGACCACGGAACTGATGCTCGAACGGCTGACGAAGCGCTGAAGCCCCTCGGGCTCCCTATGTCACCATTTGAGCTGCTAGCGATGGTGGGCTTGCCAGTGGCTCAGCATGTCACCGAATCGCTCAACAACAGTTACGGAGACAGGTTCTACGTCTCACCGAACGTTCAGTCCCTCATCGAGCACGACGTGACAGAGGTGTGGAGCACCGACGAGTCGGGGGCCAAGCACATCAAAGACTCAACCCTGGAACTGATGAACTTCGGCGACTCACCCAAATCATCGGAGCAGGTATTGACCATCGTCCTCGAAGCTCTAGCTGAAGAGATCGGCCTCATGCTGAAGGACGAGGTGGTTGCTTCCCCCAAGGACATCGATCTGTGCATGATTCTGGGGGCCGGCTGGCCGTTCCACCGTGGTGGGATCACCCCCTACCTGGATCAACAGGGAATCAGCCAGCGTGTCAACGGCTCCACGTTTCATGGCTGAGCCGCATCAGCGCGCTGTCTCATGCCGATGAGAACCGCAGCTTCATTCCGGCGTCACTTTGACCTCAATGTGGCGCCGGTGTGAAACGGTGAGGGAATCAGCCCCTGACGCACTGCGCTGATAAACATTTCAATCCTTGTCTGCGATCCCAGTTTTCTATTGAGTCTTGTGATGTAGGTGTTCACAGTGGTCAGTTGAAGTACAAGTTCCTCGGCTATCTCTCGATTTGTCAGCCCGCGACTGACTCCTTTCAGGACGCTGAGTTCACGTCCACTGACTCGGGGTGACGTGACGAGACGTCT
Source organism: Nesterenkonia salmonea (assembly GCF_005771525.1). Classification (GTDB taxonomy): domain Bacteria; phylum Actinomycetota; class Actinomycetes; order Actinomycetales; family Micrococcaceae; genus Nesterenkonia; species Nesterenkonia salmonea. The sequence continues at coordinate 18,723 of NZ_VAVZ01000049.1, forward strand.
CAGGAATCCCCTGACCTCATCTGGCGAATTTACCTCTTCAAGCTGAAGCATCACTGCGATCTCCGGAGCAAAGATTATGTCCCCCTGATGAACCTGCCGTATTGCCCGGAGCAGGACGTGGGCCTGACAACACTTGGTGATGAATCCGTGAGCACCGGCACGCAACGAGCGGAGCACGTCCTGTTCAGAGTCCAACGCGGAAAGCACCAGCACTCTCGCATCAGTGGAGCGTGTGATCTCAAAGGTGGCGCTGATTCCATCTTTGATGGGCAGATTAAGGTCCATCAGGATCACATCCGGTTTCAGTTGTCGACGACGCGTGAATACTGAACACCTAGCGACGGATGAATTCTGGACATCCGGACCATGCTA
>NZ_VAVZ01000005.1 GCF_005771525.1 Nesterenkonia salmonea
TACCTGAAGTCCGGAACGTCGCTTCCAACTACGCAGACTACCGCTTCCAACTCTCGCTACGTGCCACACAATCGGTAACGGGAAACATACCGCTAGGGTCAATGCCCCAAGAATGACTGTGTTCCAGAACACCCGCCAAAACGTGGGGTCATTGATGAACATCTCGATGTAGTGGAAACCGACCCACTCATCACCAAAAATATTCGATCCCGGACGGAACCGGCGGAACGCGATCACGTTACCGGCCATCGGTAAATACCGGAAGATCAACAGAAAGATCAACGGCGCGATCAACAAGCTATAAAGCCGCCAATCCCGCTTCAGATGATGGGACCACGTATCAGTACGATTCGTTCCCTGATACAAATCCTTCTTCCGCACCCGGCGAGACTTACGCTTCCTCCCCGAAGACGACTCCTCACCAGCTAACACCGCAGCAGAACCAGCACCATGACCGGGCGGCTGACCCATAGGCACCTGAGACGACGCAGTCATACACCCCTCCTGGAAAACGTGTGTATTTATCGGCAGAAAGGTTTACTCGTCGAGTTCCTCGAGCATGTCCTGGCCACGCTGGTATGCCTCATTCGCCACTTCGAGGTACTCGTTCATGTTGCGAGCTTCGAGTTCAGCGACATAGCTGTCCCAGTCGTCCAAGTCACGTTGACCGACGATGAATTGAGCTGTTGACTGATCGACGTAGTCGGTCAGAGCCCCCTGCCACAATGATGTTTGCTCTTGTTCAAGCTCAGTGAAAGGAACATTCGGTTGCAGCGGCAACTCCTCTTTATCAGACATCTGCTCCTGGAGTTCGACAATCTCTTCGCTCAGAAGTGAGCGAAAGAGCTCCGTGTCCGAGCCGAAGTTGTGCGAGAAAACTCCGTTATAGAAACCGAAGTCCACGGAGAGGTGCTGATCAGCCCCAGGATTGAAATCCTTGAGCCCGACGTCTTCCGCCAAAGTTCTTTCGCCGTCGGCCTCCACCTCGAAGGTTTCGCCCTCGACACCCCACGTGGCGAATTCCAGGCCCTCATCCGAATAGTAAAGCCAATCTACGAACTGCAGCATGGCGACGAAGTCGTCATTGTCTCGAGCTTCTGATGAGATCGTCAGGCCTACATCGAACCGTCCCCCGCTTCCCACATAATTGCCAGCCGGACCTGCGGGAACAGGAATCATGGTCACCACTGCATCCTCGTTACCGGCTTCCTCGAAAGCACTTCGATACAGCTGAAGTTCTTCTTCGTTGGCAGCGATCACGGCAGATTGACCCGACGCAAACTTCTGCATGGCCGTGTCGTCGTCCTGACTGACGGACTCAACATCAAGGAGGCCATCCTCAACCAGTCCGGCAAAGTATTCCAGCAGCTGGCGATACTCATCAGTGGCACCGGCGTAGATGTACTCGTCAGCTTCCGCGTCGAAGTACAAGCCCTGCCCAAAACCCCATCCTGCAGCTGTGTCGAAATTAGGGGCCACCAGGTTGAGGGTCGCTTGCATCTGCCACCGGTCCGACCACGGAGTCATCTCCGGATATTCTTCGGCAACAACTTCGAGCTGATCTCTGAACTCGTCCCAGGTCTCCGGGAAATCCATGCCCAGGTCCTGCCAGATGTCTTCCCGAACTGCGACCGTCCACTGGTAGTAGGGGTCTTCGCGAAGGCCCGGAAGGATATATGCCTTCCCGTCTTCCTGCCGCAGGTTGTCGAACTCGTCCTGAAGGTCCCAACGCTCGAGCTTCTCTGTGAAGTTGGGCATGTATTCCAAATAGTCACTCACCGGAAGAAGCGCGCCGCCAGAAATGTACTGCACCTCTTGGCCAGGCCAAATGACTGGCATGAAGTCAGGAGCTTCACCAGACCCGATAATCACACCACGACGTTCCTCGTAGTCGCTCAGCGGAGCAATCACCGGATCCAGCGTGACACCATGCTGTTCTTCCAGGTGTTCGAGAATGAGCCAATCATCTCTGAGTGGATAGTTGGGATGGTCGCGATACAGAAGTGAGAACTCTACGGGCTCCTCCGCTACGAACGTGTCACCCGCCTCGAAACTCTCCATAGCACCTCGCCCTGCGTCATCCAGGTTGATCTCTGCGGAATCACCCGGAGACTGGGAGCCACAAGCGCTGAGCAGAATTGCTCCTGTCAGCACCAAGGAAGGTCCTGCCAGCGTGGAGTTCCTAGTCATCGGCAGACTCGTCTTCGATGTTCTCCTGAGCGCGTTCGTACGCTTCATTGGCAAGATCCACGAATTCCTGCATATTCAGACTCTCCAACTCGGAGACGTAAGAGTCCCAGTCGTCGAAGGACCGCTGGCCGAGGATGAATTGTGCTGTGGCGGTCTGCACCTGGTCAGTCAGCGCAGTCGACCACAGTCCGACCTGCTCAAGCTCCAAATCGGTGAACGGGTGGGCCGGGGTCACCGGAAGTTCCTCTTTATGCATCATGCTTTCCTGCCACTCAATAACCTGCGGCCGGAATGCGGAGTGCACCAGTTCGGTCGTCGAGCCACTGGCGTGGAGGAATGGCTGGTTGTAGAAGCCGTAGTCGCGCAAAAGGTGCTCATCACCGTCTGGGTTGATGTTGTTGACATCGATGTGATCCGCGATTTGGATCTCACCATTGTCGTCACGTTCGTAGGTTTCTCCCTCGACTCCCCAGGTAGCGAACTCAAGCCCTTCGTCGGAGTAGTACAACCAGTCAATGAACTGCAACAACGCCAGGAAGTTATCCTCATCAGCTGTTGACGCCGAGAGCATCATTCCGCTGTCGAAACGGCCCCCGCTGTGAATGTAGTCTCCGTTGCGTCCACCTGGAATCGGAATCAACCGAGCCTCCGCGCCTTCAGTGCCCAGTTCTTCGAATCCGCGATGATATATCTGGGTCGACTCGTCGTTGCCTCCGATGACGAACGATTCACCAGCTGCGAATTTCTGCTCCGCCATCTGATCGTCCTGTGTCAACGTTTCACTGTCCATCAGACCCTCGTCGACGAGGCCAGCGAAATACTCCAGCAGCTCACGATAACCGTCCGAGGCACCGGCGTAGATAAACTCATCGGCATCGTGGTCGAAGTACAGACCCTGTCCGTACCCCCAGCCAGCGACAGTGTCGAAGTTCGCGGAGGCGATGTTCAGCGTGCTCTGCAGCTCCCAGCGGTCAGAGAACGGCGTGACATCGGGGTACTCCTCTTGCACTACGCGCAGCTGCTCTTCCAGCTCATCCCAGGTGGTGGGAGTGTCGAGTCCGAGTTCATCCCAAATGTCACCTCGCACCACCACACTGAAGTGGTAGAACGGATCCTCTAGCAATCCGGGAAGAACGTAGGCCTTGCCGTCTTCCTGGCGCTGGGCATCGAATTCTTCCCACAGATCCCACTGGTCGAGCTTATCCGTGAAGTTCGGCATGTAGTCCAAATAGTCACTGATCGGCAGCACGGCGCCACCTGAGATGTACGGCACCTCCTGACCGGGATATGTCACGGGGATGAAGTCCGGCATATCTCCAGCGCCAATGACAAGCGAACGCCGTTCTTCGAAATCACTCAGTGGTGCATTGACCACGGAGAACGTCACATTGTGCTCTTCTTCCAGATGCTCGAAGAACATCCAATCCTCATCGAAACCATGGTCCGGATTGTTTCGGTAGAGCAGGGAAAAGTCCACCGGCTCTGTGGCGACGAAGGTGTCACCAACGTCAAAGGACTCCATTGCCCCCTGACCCAGCTCCTCCTGATCAATCTCCACAGCATCGTCATCGTCACCTCCGCCACCACAAGCAGTCAGCACTAGTGCACCCACCGACAACACGGCAACGGGCACCCACAAGCCACGCCGACCAGGCTCCAGAATTGGGTTATGCGTCATATCAAAGTTCCTCTCAGTGCGATGTGAACGTCACACGTGCCCTCCTCTTCGAACAAGTGTGATGTTCAGCACAATAATGTTAACGTTCACATAATGCAAGACGGTGAAACAAATTGAGGGAGAACACGTGTCACATTCGCAGCCCTACGGTTATCTTCTAGTCCACTTTGTCGAGAGCAGCTCACGGCACATGGAGAAGATCTACTTTTCGCGGTCACGGGACAATGACCCAACGCAATGGGAGCGACTCAACGCCGGTGATGCCGTATTGGAGTCTCATGTGGGGACCGGAGGGGTCCGCGATCCACACATCATCCGAAAACGCGACGGCTCAGGGTTCACCCTCATGGCCACCGACCTAAGAGTCTGGGCTCACGGTCATCACACACCGGAACTGTGGCGCCAGTGGACTAGCCATGGGAGCCGTTGCTTGGTGCTCTGGGACAGTCCGGACCTCGTCACGTGGTCTCCACCGCGCCTAATAGAGGTCGCACCTGCCAATGCTGGCATGGCATGGGCACCGAAAGCGATGTACGAGAGCTCAAGTGGCAGTTATCTGGTTTTCTGGTCCTCACACCTATATGGTGCCGACGACCCCTTGCACGAAAACCCCAGCTACAGCCGGATTCTGGCCTCCCGCACCACAAACTTCCACTCATTTACCGCCCCCCAGACGGTTGTTGACAACGGCACGTCCGTCATCGATATGTGCCCAGTCGAGGCCGACGGCGCTGTTCATCGGTTCTTCAAGGAAGATTCGTTTCGTCAAGACTCACCGGGTCTGTGCCACGAGGTCGGTGAACACTTCTTCGCCGAGCCCTTCTCACGGCTCAGCTCCAACATCGGCAACGACTTATACCCTCAAGTGGAAGGCCCAGTCGTCTTCGCTGACAACCATCGCCGTGACCGCTGGTATCTCATGGTCGACCAGTACATGGAACAACCACAGGGCTATGTGGGTCTGTTCACCGATGACATCAGCTCCGGACGCTGGTCATGGACCCCGGGGTTCTCCATGCCTCCTAATACAAAACACGGGTCCGTTCTGGCACTTTCGCCACGTGAATGGGAGCGGATCGACCGAGTCTTCGGACCGTCAGCGCCGACCAGCAGAGGACCGGATCACTAGTTCAGGGGCGATGAGCCCATCCCCCGGCACCTTTTCTGCGGTGATGCGTAGCAGCATATTCATAGCGGCCCTGCCTGCTGTTTCGAATGGCTGCCGGACAGTCGTCAAGGAGGGACTAAAGTAGGCGGCGGCGTCAACGTCGTCGTACCCAACAACCGACACGTCGTAAGGCACGCGCAGCCCTCTGGATTCCAGCGCGCGAATCGCACCGAGGGCCATGAAGTCGTTGGCCACGAAGATGGCATCCGGAGTGTCATGAGCGAGAAGTTCCTGAGCTGCTCGAAAGCCGCATTCTGCGGTCCATCCGGAGCTACCGACCTGGGCCCCAGCTTCTAACCCGGACTCAGCAAGCAACTGTCGCCAACCGGTCACACGACCTCGGGCGTCGTACCAGTCGTCTGGTCCCGAGATATGGGCCACATTCCGGTGGCCCAGTGTGAGCAGATGCTGCACCACCAGACGTGCACCCATCTCTTGATCAATACCCACCACGTTCTGATCCGCCGCAGCACTGAGGCCCGAGGTGACAATGACCACGGGCATGCGCGTGGACAATTGCCTGGCGGCATCTGCGACGGTCGGAACAGGGGCGATCACGATCACGGCCTCGACACCGTGACCGAGGAAAAAATCCAGTGTGGAGTCGACTGTCTCCTTCCGAGCATCACGGACCACGCTCAGAGCTGTTGCGAACCCCTGTTTGCGGGCAGCTTCTTCGATAGCCAGTGTTGTGCGATTGGGGCCAAAGGAGGAATCACCGGGGTTGACGACGCCTATCAGCCCGGTTTTCCGAGTCTTCAGTGCACGCGCCTGAGAGTTCCTGCGGTACCCCAGATCTCGCATGGCCCTGCGCACCCGTTCAAGAGTGTCGCTCCTGAGGGCCTCCGGTGTATTGATCGCCCGAGAGACTGTCTGGTGGGAGACACCAGCCTGCTTCGCCACATCAATCATCGACGGAGCTCTCCCACGGCCTTGATTCATCACCCGCTCATCGTAGTCCAGGGCCGGACTTCTGAAGGTCTAGTAGCGTGGCACAGTGGCCGATTCAGCGGCTAGGTCTCGGCTCACGAAGCCGACGACCTTGCGTTCCACAAAGAAACTGAAGAAGGGCACGAGTCCGCCGCTGATGATCAGAGCCAGCCGTCCCGCGCCCCAGCGCAGCATGTACCAGAGGCGGAAACCCGCTACCAGGTAGACGACGTAGGCGACGCCGTGAGCCTGGGCGATCATTGTTGACGTGGATCGTGCATCCTGCAGGGACTCGGCAGGATAGAACCCAATGAGGTTCGATGTCCCATCCACCGAAGTACCGCCGATATAGAGCTCATAGCCGTCCCAGAACGTCCACCCGAAAAGGGAACCGCTGATGAGGATCTTAGCTACCATAACGAGTAGAAAGATGCCGGTAATGATAGCCATCACGCGGTAGAACGTGAGCCCGCTGCGGATCTGCGCCGGCGTCCCATAGAGCCTTTGGGTGTTCTTCTTCGGCCGTGGCGGAGGATCACCAAGGGTGACGTCCGTATTGGCCTGTTGGTCGGTCATGTTCTCTCCTCGACGTGCTCGGTCTGCTGCCTTTGCTTCTCCAACTGCTCGGCCCGCCATTGCTCTTCCCATTCGCGGTCCAGACGTTCTTCCTCCAGTTGGCGCTCGTGAGCGTCCTTGACGAGCCGCCACCACAGGTAGAAGGCGAATCCAGCGAAGACGACCCATTCGACGGCATAAAAGAGGTTGAGCCAGTTGATGTCGCTGCCTTCGGGCTGGGTGCCCACCCATACCGATTCCAGTGACGAGGTCCCGATGGCCTGTTCACTGAAGTCCACTACGAAACCGGAGTAGGAGTCTTCTCCCCAGAGGTTGATCAGTTCAGCCACCGAAAGGGTAGGCAGTATCGGGTACGGCAGATCGCGAGGGCCTGGGCCTGGCGCTTCGGTGGGAAGGAGTCTTCCCTGGAGGGAGAGTTGTCCTGTTGGTGCCGGGGGCGCCTCGTCATCGATCTCTGCGGTCCACCCCCGCACGATGGGAATCACCTGCTCATCTGGGGCGTCATCGACTCGGAACGCAGCCACCGCCCAATACCCATCCTCACCGTCCTGCAACCGGTCGGCGATATACACATCGGTGTCAGGGACGAACTCCCCTGTGAGATTGACGATCCGATCGGCTTCGGGTAGCCCGATGGGCCGCTCAGGCTCATAGATCGCAGTGAGGTTCACCGGCGTCTCGGTGTCTTCGGCATAACTGTGCTCGGTGCGGGACTGGTCGAACTGCCAGGCTGAGAGGACGACGAACACGGTGGCCAGCACCAGGGAGAGGACCAGCATCGTGATCCACTGTGGTTGGCGGGCGGTCGCCCAGAAGGAAGAAGAGGCCACCACACTAGAATACGCGTGCCGTGGCGTGAGTTCTACATGAGGTAGAAATACCCGATTTCGGCTATCTCGTTTCCGGTGTCAGGATAGGTGACATGATGCGACTAGATCATGTCTCTTTTGCTGTGGGTCCAGACGGAATGGACGCTACAGTGAAGCGAATCACTGACGCTTTAGGAGTCGACCGGGTCAAAGGTGGTATTCACCCCCGGTTCGGTACGGCGAATGCCATCATTCCACTGGCGGATCGGCAGTACTTAGAAATCGTTGAAGTACTGGATCATCCCAGTGCGAACAAAGCGCCCTTCGGGCAAGCTGTTCGCAACCGGTCCCAGATCGGCGGCGGCTGGATGGGTTGGTGCGTCACTGTTGATGACCTGCTGCCATTCGAAAACAGACTGGGACGCCGGAGTGTGCCGGGAAACCGGAAGTTCCCGGATAATCAGGAACTCACATGGCAACAGATCGGGATCAAAGGGCTCATCGCTGACCCGCAGGTTCCCTATTTGTTGCGCTGGGACGATGGTACAGAGCACCTCCACCCTTCACGGGCATATGAGCCGCAGGCCAAGCTCGTCAAACTGTCGATCGCCGGTTCTCCGAAACGAGTGGCTGACTGGCTGGGCTCCCCTGACGCGGACCCATTCGACAATGTTGAGGTCGATTGGATCGCACCGTCGGGAACGCCTGGAATTATGAGCGTCACCTTCTCAAGCCCGAACGGCGAAGTCACCATTTAACGAGTGCTGCCGCGCTCACCCGTGGGGTGAGCGCGGCAGCACTCGTCAGTAGTGCAGCTGCTAGCTTTCTGCTGCAGCTTTATTGAGCTCGTCCTCTAGCTTGGTGCGCTTGCGCTCTTGAACTTCAGCGAGTCGGTCGGCGCGACGTGCACGACGGCGCTTAGTGGGCCAGGTGACCAATAGTGCGATCAGGCTGAAGATCAGCAGTAGTGCGGCCACCCAGATCCCGGCGTCAATCCAGAACTGTTCCGGGTAGAGCCTGATCAATGTGGAATCGGAGGGGAAGCTCCAATTTCCCTGTGGGAAGAACAGGTTGTGGAACTCCGTAAAGAACAGCTGCCAGTCAATGATTGCCAGGACCGCGATCCCGACCATGATGCCAATCGTGGCCCATGCTCCAGCGAAGATGCCGCGAGCCAAACCTCCGGGCCGCCATGCTCGCAGCAGAAGCGCCATCAGTAGGGTCAGCAGCAGCAACCCGACTCCGATGATCATCGCGTACCAGAGCAGGAACTTCACATCCAACATATGCGACACTTCAGCATCGGTGAACAGAGGCTCACCATCGGGCGCTAGCTGAGCAAGGTAGTTGGAGTTGGCGGCGTTGAGGAGGAAGTCGGTGCCGTATGAGCCATAGAGCAGTCGATCGCTGAGTTCCCATCCGCCCGGGTCGGCAGGAAACCCTGGACGCCAGTAGGTGAACATCAGGAACACTGGGCTGGCAACCAGCCGCAGGGCCAACACAATGAACATCAGGGGCGTGAAGATGGCAATGAGGACGGTGAAGAACCGTGAGATTCCCCTCTTGTCCTTCTCTACCTCCTCCTGCAGCTCGTGCTCGTTCGGCGGCGCAATGACCTGTTCGCGTCGTGGAGCTTCAGCGGGCTGTTCGGGTGAACGCTGGTGCCGCGGAGGAACCGGGGACGCCGGCGAGACAGCCGGCGCGGAGCTTCGTTGCCTTGGCTGCTCCTGTGGCAAAGCCGTGGTGGGCTGTTCATCGGCCGCTGCAGGGGCACTAACTGTGGCCGCCTCGGCGGCTTCCACTCTGTCTCCTGACGTGGCAGTCGGGGCGGCGTCAAGCTCATCCGACAATGAGCGGGTCTGCGCCTGATCTGACCTGACCGGAGGGACTACCTCGGTCGGCTGAGCATCCCGGGCAGACGAGTCGTGCCCCGCGGGCGCAGGTACACCCGCAGCGGGGGCTGATGACGTATGCGCTGCGGCGTCGTCGTGTGGGGGAGTCTCCTCCCCCAGATGGTCCTCGGGGAAATCTGGTTCTTCGGAGGCAAAGGCACCGTAGTCCAGACCGGACTCGAATGACTTCTCCTCCGAAGTGCTTTCGCGAGGTTCGTCAGGGTTCTGGCTCATTGTTCGCCTCTCCACGCATTACTGGCCTGAATACACAGTAGGGCCCGGATCATCAACTGTGCCGGAACTCGCGCGGCAAGTTGCGCAATTATCTCTGATCAGGCGGTGAGCTCGTGGTTTCCTGAGTCGTATCGTCCCAGGTCACCGGTGACCCCAGCAGCTGCCGCACGTGAACCCAGAACGAGCGTGTATGTCCAGTATCCGGCAAGGACCGCTGCTCCAATCCCGATACGGAGCCAGTCTGGCCACGGTGCGGGCGTGACGAAACCTTCTACGATGCCGGATATCAGCAGCACCAAGCACAGTCCGATGGCGACCGTGATCAGTCTGCGTGCCTCCTCCGCTACCGATGTGAGACGCTGCTTCTGCCCAGGGGCGATCCACGCCCAGAAGATTCTCAGGCCAGCAGCAGCAGCGACGAACACTGCAGTCAGCTCCATCAATCCGTGCGGCAGGATGTTCAGCCAGAAGTCTCCAGCCGCGTCCTGTTCGTACATCACACCCGCTGCGATTCCCACATTGATGCCGTTGACCCCCAGAATCCACACTGGCCAAATACCCGTGATGCCGAAGGCGACGCACTGAGCCGCTATCCAGGCATTATTGGTCCAGACTTGTGAGGCAAAGGCTGAACTGGGGTGTTCGGAGTAGTAGTTGACGAAGTCCTGTTCGGCATAGGACTCACGGGCGGCTTCAGGCATAATCAGGTCAATTTGGGGGTGGTGGTAGACCCACCACCCTGAAGCAGCGCCCAGGCCGATAAACATTGCCCCAATGATGACTGTCAACCAGCGCAACCGGTAGAAGGCCACGGGAAGACCCTGGGCAAAGAAATAGGCGATCGCAACGAAGACGTTCTCACCGGTGCCTGTCAGCTGTGATCGTGCACGGCCGATTCCCGCGGAGAGCCTGGCGGCTACGGGTGAATCAGGCTCGACTGCCTGAATCATGGATAGATGCGTAGACGCACGCTGGTAGAGCACCAGCATTTCGTCGGCTTCGGCGGCGGAGAGCCGCCGCTTCGACGCGAGGGTGTGCAGCCGGTCCCACTGCGGCTTGTGCACGGCAACAAATGCATCGATGTCCACGGGTTCCACACTATATGGTTGGAGGATGCGCCACGTGGTTACCGGTGAAGCAGTCGCCCTAGAACTCGCCTCTGTGTCTCTCATCACCCGGGGTGCGTCCCTGTTGGTTGATCTGGTGATCTATTGGTCAACTCTGGTGCTCGCGTTCGTCGCGCTCGGTTTCACCGGGGCCGGCATAGGCTTCAATGAGGCTGCGGCCGCAGCCATAAGCCTGGCCACTGTCGTCGGGGTTCTGGTCATCGTTCCCATTGCGGTAGAGACTCTGACCCGCGGCCGTTCAATAGGAAAACTGATCTTCGGCATCCGTGTTGTCCGCGATGACGGCGGTGGCGTGCGCTTCAGGCATTGCCTGATCCGCGGGTTAGCGGGCTTCGCCGAAATCTATCTCACTCTGGGACTGCTGCCACTGCTCATGGGAGTCTTCACTGAACGCGGTAAACGCCTCGGAGACGTCATGGCCGGCACCTACGCCATTAGGGCCCGCCACCCCAGCGTGCGGCCTATGATGCTTCCCGTGCCACCGAATATGGCAGCCTGGGCGCAGATTGCCGATATCGGCCGGGTGCCTGATGACCTGGCTGCTCGCGCATCCCGCCTGTTGGGCACGATACAGACAGGCGGCCGGAAGGTGGACACCGATGCCATTACCGCAGTCGGCGACCGACTCGCCTCTGAGATTGTGACCTGTGTAGCGCCGGCGCCGCCGACAACCTCCTCAGTGGAGTTCCTCTCCGCGGTGATGGCGGAACGGAGAAACCGGGAGTATCAGCGGCTGCGCATCAAACAGACCAGGGCCGAGAATCTGCACCGGCGCATCCACACCCTGCCCTACTCGTAGATCAGTATCGGTAGTGCTCTGGCTTGTAGGGACCAGCCACATCAATACCCAAATACTCTGCCTGATCCTTCGTGAGCTCAGTCAGCCGCACTCCAAGGGCGTCAAGGTGCAGACGGGCCACCTTTTCGTCCAGAATCTTCGGCAAGGTGTAGACATCTGAAAGATAGGCACCGTCGCCGTCGAATCCCTTATGAGACTTGGCGAACAGTTCAATCTGGGCGATCGTCTGGTTGGCGAAGCTTGAGCTCATCACAAATGACGGGTGACCCGTGGCGTTGCCAAGGTTCAGCAGCCGACCCTCAGAGAGAAGAATGATCGAGCCCCCGCTGGGGAAGACCCACTCACGGACCTGAGGTTTGATCTCTACCTTCTTGATTCCCGGGATTTTGGCCAGTCCGGCCATATCGATTTCGTTGTCGAAGTGTCCGACGTTGCCCACAATGGCCTTATCCCGCATGCGCTGCATCTGTTCAGCGGTGATGAGGTCTTTGCCCCCGGTGGTGGTGATGAATAGGTGTGCCTGGTCCACCACATCGTCCAGCTGGGCAACCTGGTAGCCGTCCATCGCCGCTTGGAGAGCGTTGATCGGATCGATTTCCGTAACGATGACACGGGCTCCCTGTCCGCGGAGCGCGTCGGCGCTGCCTTTGCCGACATCACCGTAGCCGCACACCACGGCGGTCTTGCCGCCGAGCAGGACATCTGTGGCGCGCATGATCCCGTCCGGCAGGGAATGCCGCACTCCGTACTTATTGTCGAATTTCGACTTGGTGACCGAATCATTGACGTTGATCGCGGGGAATAGCAGGCGACCGTCGCGGGCGAGCTGATAGAGCCGGTTGACGCCGGTTGTGGTTTCCTCGGTGACGCCCTTGATGGTCGAGGCAATGCCGGTGAACCGCTGAGGGTTCTCGGTCATACTCTGCCGCAGGGTTTCCAGGATGATCCGGTACTCCTCCGGGTCGTCCTCCTGCGCTGAGGGCACCCCTCCTGCGGCCTCGAACTCTGCGCCCTTGTGGACCAGGAGCGTGGCATCTCCGCCATCGTCGAGAATCATGTTCGCTCCGACGGTGGGATCCTCGTCGACCCCCGGCCACGCAAAGATCTGTGCAGCGGTCCACCAGTACTCTTCGAGGGATTCGTTCTTCCAGGCGAACACCGGGACGCCCTGCAAGTCGTCAGTGGTGCCCTGTGGGCCGACAACGACGGCCGCGGCGGCCTCATCCTGGGTGGAGAAGATATTGCAGGAAGCCCACCGCACCTCGGCGCCCAGCGCGACGAGAGTTTCGATCAGCACCGCGGTCTGCACGGTCATGTGCAGAGACCCGGCAATCCGCGCGCCCTTCAAGGGCTGCTCTTCGGCGAACTCCTCCCGCAGCGACATCAGTCCCGGCATTTCGTGCTCCGCCAGGCGGATCTGGTGCCGGCCTGCTTCGTGCAGGGAGATGTCGGCAATCTTGTAGTCAAAGCTCATGAGTAGTGATCCTTCAGCAAAGTAGGGACGCCCTTGTCGATCGGATATCGCCGGCTTTCGTCGCTCACGGCGACCAGCTCGTCGCCCTCCTGGCGTAAGCGGCTCCCCGTGGCCGGGCACCGCAGAATCTGCACAATGGAGGACTCGATCGAGGGCGTGCTGGGCATGGCCCCCAGGATACCTCTCCTCGGTCGGGTAGCTGATCCACCTGTCATCTGCCGACGTAATCCGACGGAGGTTTTCAACGTGCCTAGGAGCTGCACCATTTAGTCAGGAAGGAGCCGCAGATGTCCTCGGCTCACACCGGAGCTGTTCTCGGGAGCGGACAGTGGCGTGGGAGACTGCCTCGCGCCGGCGGCCGTCACAGGTTCACGTCGAGGTTCACGCACCGCGTCTGCCAAGGCCAGGAGGTCGTCTTCACCCTGTTCGGCGGTCGTGTAGTCCAGTCGCATCAGTTCCCAGCCACGGGGGGCGCGGACTGCATCAGCGTGGGAAGCGCAGAGGTCGTAGGCGTGCGGCTCGGCGTAGACGCTGATGGGGCCTACGACCACGGTGGAGTCGGCATAGGAGTAGGTCAGGGTCGCCACGGCCGGGGCAGCGCAACTGTGCTTGGTACAACGGCGTTTAGAATCCACGAGCACTGAGCCTACCCAGCTTCTAGCGGGAATGCGGGGATTCTGACTGTACCCGTGTCCTACGGTTCAATGCGCAGCGGTACATACTGAGCGCTGGGGCTGATGGGCGTCAGGACCGTGGAGGTGAAGCCGCCGGCCTCATCGCGGGCGAAAGCTCCCCCGTAGACTTCCCCTTCAGCGGAGGCGAGCACCACAGCGACTATGTCCTCAAGTCCGGCTGACTGGGCGTGGTCGACCAGTTCCTCGTACGTCACCACAGCCGAAGCACCCGGGTCGATCTCTTCCACCAGATCCTCGGTGCGTTCTCCCTGGCTGTCGAACAGCCGGTAGGTGACCTGGGCCTGCTGGTCACCCTGAGGCGCGAGGAATCGCAGCTCGGTCTCATAGTCGGAATCCAGAATCGCCCCGGAGCCGGCTTCCAGAGGCTCTTCCCCGGTGGACCAGCTGAAGTCAGGGATAGGATCTGTTTCTTCGACCTGAGTCTCAGCCTCGAGCTCTTCGCCGGTGATGGGATCGAACTCCGGCTCCGTCTCCACCTCAGTGGTGACTGGCTCACCGTCTCCGGCGCTGCGCACTGCTGCCAACATCGGCTGGTCGGACGTCAGGGCGACATCGTAGGTTCCGGCCGACAACCCGTGGAGTCCTGCTACCGAAACACGTCCAGGCTCCAGTGTGAACACTCCCGGAGTGTCCGTTTCCACCTGCCCATCGGGACCGAAGACCTGCAACTCAACGGTCACGGCGTCTTCCCCAGGGACGTAGAACCACATCTGGGGGTCTTCATCTGCTCCAGCGGGCACACCCAGCGCGGCGTGCTGCTGCTGGGGGCCAGGGAGGGCAGCCAGCAGCTCCACGCCCAACCCGGTTCCCCCGGACGACCGCGCAGATTGAAGCTGACCAGCTACTGGCGCGCCGCTGGCCTGCACATGCACGGCGACCTCGGCATCTGATTCAACGAGGCCAGTCAGGTTCACGGTGCGAACCGAATTCTCTGGGATCAGCAGCGTCGTGGTCCCCAGCGGCCCCGTATCACCCTCTGCGTCGAATGTGGTGACCTCTGCGGTGGCATCGCGGTCGTGGGGATTCGCAAGAGTTAGCAGCGAATTCGCCCCGGATCCGGTCTCAGGCCCTAGGAACCATTGACTTCGAGCCGGTTCCTGGCACATCGCCGCCGTCATGCCGGTCACCAGCCCTGAGTCCGCACTGTAGGAAAAGCCTCCAGCAGTGACTGCGGCCCTCGATGGGGAGCGTCCCTCCAGTGGTTCCACTTGGATCAGGGGCAGCCCCTGGCCGGCGTCAAATTCACCGGTGATCAAGGGCCGGTCCACCACAGGGCCTTCCGAATCGTCTTCGCGCTCCCCTGCTGTGATCAGGGGCTCCGCGTCGCCGCGCCCCTCGTCACCAAGTGGAAACCAGTTGGCTGCGGGGAATTCGCCGTTGAGTGCTGCGAAAACCGCGGCTCTGGTACTTGTCGTGACGGACTCGTCGCGGTCCGCATAGTCCAAGACTCCTTGATCGGAGAGGGAATCCGGGACTCCGGGCACCGCGGGACAAGCCAATCTCTGCGTCACTTCGGGCCCAGCAACCGCGTGGGGTTCGAGCAGAACGGTCCGTTCTTCATCGTCTCCAGCCAGTTCCAGTCCCGCTGATGCCACTGCCGTGGTGATGAGGCTGAGTCCCACCACTGCCGCGACCGCACGCGCAGCCTGGCCGGCACGATCCGATCGCCTGGGCGCACCATGAAAGGAGCCCGGGGCATCGGCATCGGCCCCTCCTGGGGTAGGTTCTGCCCCGTCGGTGAGGTGGGTGCCACCAAGTTCAGCCTTCTGCGGTTCGCTGAGTGCTCGGCGTCGAGCCTTCTTCTGGGCTTTGATGTACTTCTTGACTTTCCTGGACGTCATAGCGTCCCCCCTGGCCGGTACGTGAGCCGATCATCGGATACCACGGGCAGTATCCTCCAACTTCGCGGCAGCGGCAGTGCGATGAGCAGGAAGATGAGCAACAGCGCACCCGTCGAGATCAGAATGGGGTATTGGAACTGGGAACTGTGGCTCAGCGTCAGATGACCTTCCGGGTCTTGAGCGAAACTGTCCGGGAGGTGGAACTGACGGATCCATCCGACTTCTTCAGGAGCCACTCCGAGACTGTTCGCTGTCACGGGTCGCAGGTTTTCACCGTCTAAAGTGGCCTGCCACCCGGATGCTCTCTCGGAAGCTATCTGCACGTAGTACTCGGTCTCGTCGGACAGCTCGAGGGCCCCGCCCTCAGGCTCCTGAATCTCGGAGAGCTCTACATCAATCCGGTGGTGCTCACTCGGCAGCAGGGATATGGGCTCTCCGTCTGCGGTGACGATCCTGGCCCAGGCAGCTGGCGCACCAACTACTTCTTGAGGTGCAGCAAGCTCTTCCGATATCGCAGAATCTATGCGCCACAGTGCACCGTACTCAGTCTCTCCTACCGACGTCAGACCACTGGAAGTATCAGCGGCTTCCCGCAGTGCTGTGCCGTCTGTGACCAGCACATAGCCGATCCCAAGCTCGAAGGCGATCTCCGCGATGTCCTCAGAACCCTGTACGACGACGCCCGCAACCAGATCAGCCAGCCGCTGTTCGGAATCGCTGAGTTCTTCTGGTGCGTCATCGTCGTTCCCTAGCCACGACGCCGCACTGCCGACGGTGGCCCAGACGGGTACCTGTTGTCCGGCAACGGCGCTGCGGTGCTTATCCAGCGTTTCACCGCCACGGGAGCGAATCTCCGCGGTCACCCCCTCATGTGAGGATGAGAGCACCAGGGTGCGGCTGGCAGCTGGCCCCATGCCGAGGTCTGCGGCAGTCGCGGGCAATGTCCGGACTGCGCCGGGTCGGATGAGAACTTGTTCGTCGTTGACTGCCGTAATGGTCTTGTCTGTCAGCTCGGTGGCCGGCATCAGCCGTGGCGCAGCCCAGAAGACACCAGCAGCGAAGATCGCCAAGACCAAAAGTGTCGACGCCACAGGGCTGAATACTCCACCGAGGGCGGATGAGGAACGATGAGTCACTTGAAGCCCGCTGATTGCCGAAGCTATCAGGCACAGCGCCAGCGCCGACACCAATGGGCCCGTATAGGCTCCAACGACCTCCCCGCCTGCCGTTCCAGCTGCCAACCGACCCACTAGCGCGGAGTAGCCCACCAGTCCCACTGCTATTAGCCCACAGGTGATGACCAGGGCTCTGCGACCAGCTGCCAACATCGCCAAAACTGCTATGACAAGCAGCGGGGCACCGATGAGTAGCGCCAGTCGCAATGCCCAAAAGTCGGCGGAGAGCACCTCCGGCAGCCAGATCAGGCCCCCCGAATTCGTCGCACCAGGGAGCCCAGCGGCAGGGCTGAATGCTTGGGAGAATCCCAACAGCTGCTGCCACACTGGAGCCGGCAAGCCTGCCTCTGCACTGGTCAGAGTGCGGCCTGGTTCGGAGATCAGCGCCGCGATCAGGCTTGACCCGCGGTCCAGTGTGGAGATCAGCATAGGCGCGAAGATCGCCAGGGCGGGGATCGGAAGCAGCCAGAGCACCCTCCCCCGACGGCGCAGAACCAGGGCGGTCACTATGCAGCAGAGCACTGCCGGGACAAGCAGGACGGGGGCCGCAGCAGTGACCACTGCGAGAAGCAGGGCAGCCCCAGCTGCCGTCTCCCACCCTGCGGTCAGGCGCAGAGCAGCGACTCGACCAGCATTGTCACGCCGCTGGCTGTGGGCGCGGACTGCGCGGACCGTGGTGAGCACCAGTACTGGCAGCAGAATATGCGCGATCACGGCACCAATGCGCCCCTGGCCCGTTGCTGCCTGCAGCGCCGGAAGGAGAGCCCAAACCAGCGCAGTGACCACCCGGTGGAAGGACGCGGAGCTCCAGAGCCCCGCCGCCCACCACGCTGTGAGCGCACTCAGGGGCGCCGCGAGGATGACAACCCACAGCAAGACCGCTGAGGCATGCCCAACGCTCAGCGTTGAGAGGATGAGCAGTACCAGATTGAACGGATCGGCAGCAGCCCGTTCTCCGAGCGAATCGGCCACGAGGAACGACAAGGTGTGGGTCCACACTTCGGTCATCGAGGCAGAGACCGGAACAGCCGCACCGCCGCCGAGGGCCCCAGACAGGAGAAGGTCCCTGAATCCCACCAACGACACCCCAGTGAGGGCTGTCAGCAGAAGGAAAAGACCAAGACGATCCCCGGAACCTCGGGCCGGCAGCTGATCGAATTCGCCGTCACCAGAGCCGATTTCCAACAGTGCCCGCTCATCACCCGGGACACCGGCGACTCCTGCGGTCCGTTCTCCTGTGACACCTACGGTCTCAGCGGTAGTGTCCCGACGCCGCTGCTCGCGCAGCTGAGCTCCGCTGAGCCGGTTCTCGCGCACAGCTTGTCTACCCTCGGCCAGGACATCCTTGCCGGACTCGCCGGCCCTTTCTGGTCGCGAAAGCGCCGCACGGCGTCCTGAAGCACGATGCCGCCGCAGTCTGCTGATCGCGGCCCAGTTGATGAGAGTACCTGCTGAGCTGAGGAACTGAGAAAGTCCCGCATCGGGCGCCTTGCACACCAGGAGCGCGATGAACCGGCCTCCGGCGGCGAGCCACAAACCCAACCAGATCAGCGGCAGCAGGACAGGGTGCGCTTGTGTCAGGCGTGCCCGTAGCTGGCTGCGGCGCTCTGCTTTGGTAAGCAGAAGGCTGCCAGCCAGACGGTGCACCATTTCCCGCTGGGGTGGGGCGACCCGTCGCACTGATGCGCGGGATTCCAGCACAGTGCGGGAACCTACCTCGCGGGCTCGTGCGCAGAAGTCGGCGGCGGCATAGTCACCCTCTAACTCGGGACTGAAACCACCCAAGTCGCCGAAGAGGCTGGCGCGCACCAACATTCCGTGGGCAGAGACTCCTGGCACTTCGTCTCGCCCGTCGTACTGACCCTGGTCGAGTTCTTTGGGCTCAGTCAGCGTGGTGACTTCTCCCGAGCGAGTGCTCCACAGACCCGCGTTGACGAGGCGAGGCTCCTCTATCCCGGCTACCCACTGTTTGGCTCCCACGATCTCGACAGCTCGGTGGGTTTCCTCATCCTTAACGGTGAAGATCCGGTCCTCAAGGTGTTTCAACGCCTCAGGCTCAGGCACGGCATCCGCCGGCAGGATCCATAACCACTGGAAACGTGGTGTGAACCCGTCGCCCAGCTGCCGTTCAAAGGTCCTCCACAACGGTGTGGACTTCACCCCTCCGGGACCGGTGGAGAGTGTGCGCTTGGCCTGACGACGATCGTTGAGGAGCCGGGAATGCAGCGACCGGGAGAGGTCTTGAGGTCCTTCATAGTGAGCTGAACTGAGTTCAATCACACTGTCAGCCTGCCGAGTCTGCCATTCCAGTCCCGCAGCAACGTTCAACGCGCGGCCGTGGGTGTCCCACTGCGGCGACGCAAAACCGCCGCCGTCATGAAGTACGACGGCGGCGATATGAACTCGAGCAGCAGGACCACTCACCTAGCGGCGCCCAAGGGGTCTGTGAGCATCACGTCAGCGAGCTCGCCTCTTCAACTTCCGACGCTCCCGCTCGGAGAGCCCGCCCCAGATGCCGAATCGTTCGTCATTGGCCAATGCGTAGTCCAGGCATTCCTGCTTGACGTTGCAGGCACCGCAAACTTTTTTGGCGTCGCGGGTGGACCCGCCCTTCTCCGGGAAGAACGCCTCCGGGTCAGTCTGAGCGCACAGGGCATCAACCTGCCAGGAGAGTTCGCCTTCCACCTGCTCCGCCGGCACAAGCGTCGGAATGCCCAGCCAGACCGATTCGACAGATTCGGCGGTGCTCGTTCCGGGGCTGGCCTGGGTGCGGCGGGAAGGCGCCTCACTCAGGGCAGTCACCGTACCGTGAGCCTCGGCTTCTGCCGCCTCAGCGGCTGCGAGGAAGGCAGTCGCCTGGTTCTCCAACGCGGTGCCGTGTTCAAGTTTCTCTGCTGCTGTTGGGTCAGCCGGATCGACGAACCAGTCTGGCGGCACGTCGAGTCCGCTGCTGCGGACAGATTTTTGGTCCTGCTCGGGGCCGATTTCACTCAGCCGCTGCGGCTTCCCCATACTGTGGGCCTCCCCCGGCTCTTTCCCTGCACTTATACACTCGTAACGGTCCTTGTCTCGCCCCTAATTACACTGGTGTGAGTAAACATTCGTCAAGTGCCGTCGGCGAGTCGCACTGGACGACGCTCAATGGGCGCTATGTGGGACGACCGCGGTGACAGCCCCTATCAGGAGGACGATCAGATATGTGCCCACTCACCTTGGGAAGTTCTCAGCAGAAACCGCCGACAGAGTTTGGGGAGCTGCTTCGCTTTCTGGACTCGCGGCCGCAGCCAGCGCTGGTGTACTACGACGGAAGCTCAGCACCGCGTGCCGAGTCAGGCCGGATCGAACTCTCCGGCAAAGTCCTGGTGAACTGGGCGACGAAACTGATCGGCCTACTCACCGAGGAGCATGACCTCTCCACAGATGATGTGGTGTTGGTGGATATGGCGCCCCATTGGAAAGCCGCGGCAGTCGCTCTGGCGGCTGGAGCAGTCGGGGCGGCGGTGCATATGCCCCGTGAAGACGGTGACCAGAGTAATCCCGACCTTCATTTGGTCGTGACAGACCGGCCCACGGAGTGGGTCGCCAACGAAGAGCTGGGAGATGCTGAGCTCGCCGCGGTGTCACTGGGCATGCTGGATGGGTCATATCAGGAGGCTACGGGTGTGGAGCTGCCCGCGTGGGTCACCGATGTCTCAGCTGAGGCTCGCCAATTCCCCGATCAGCTCCTGAGCCCGATACCTGCCGTTGAGCTGCCACAGTCAGAGACTGTCCCGGCGAAGAGCACAGTACTGATTCGTAATTGGGGCCCCCACAGCTTCACTCATATGGTGGGCACATGGGCGGCTGGCGGCGTCGTCGTGCTCTTTCACGGAGCCGAGGGTGGGGAGATGTGGGAGCAGATGCTCCGCAACGAAGGCCTCAGTGGGCAGATCCCCTGATCTGCGGAATCTCATCGGTGTAGGGGGCCGCGTGGGCGGCGGCGCGAATGGTGTCACCTTCGTTGTTTCCGGTGAAGACCCAGAGCTTATAGGCGACGAACCGGAAGCACATGGCCAGTCCCGTGCCGATGATGGAGCCGGATACGAATGAGGCCAGTTCGCTGCGCAGCCCGAGAACGTAGAAGCTGAAGGCGACGCAGCCAGACATAATGAGCAGGCCGATCACATTCATGAGGATGAACATGCCCAGCTCACGAACCCGAGTGCGAGTGCGCTGATGCCGGAAGGTCCAGTAGCGGTTCCCGATCCAAGAGAAAAGTGTGGCGACGGCCACGGCGATGGCTTTGGCCTTCACATGAGATTCATCCATGGGCCCGGTGATCAGCCACAGGAATACCGCGGAGTCGATGACGAACGCACCGGCCCCGACTACTCCGAATTTTGCTAACTCGCGCCACAATGCCTGGAAAAGTCGTAGTCCTCGTGTCCACAGATCGGCAATCACAGGTCACCGTCCACGGAGTCGGGGTCCTGGCTGCGGGGTTGGGTGATGAGCAGCTGCGCATTCTCCGCAGTCAGCACCACTGACGAACCATCGGCAATATAGGCCGACTCGCCGGCACAGAGTGAGATCCCTCCTGCTGCAAGTTCTCCGGAGGTGCAGAGCGCGATCATTGGCCCGGCTCCATCAGTGCGGTATTCCATTCCCACGTCCGGGAAGTCGATCTGAGTCAGTTGAAACTCCTTAGCTTCGGTCACATAGCGACGGATACCCGAACCGGTGAGGACGGGCTCGACGATATGGGGATTCTGTGGGGCAGTGTTCATGGTTTTCAGAAGGCCGTTGACATCAATGAATTTGGATGTCAGACCGCCGCGCAGCACATTATCCGAACATGCCTGCACCTCTACGGCAGCGCCGTGGAGGTAGGCGTGAAGTGTCCCCGGGGCCACATAGATAGCTTCACCCGGAGAAAGGTCGACACGGTGGAGCATCAGGGCGACGAAAATACTGGAGTCACCGGGGAAGCTTGCCCCAGTGCGTTTGAGGGTGTCGGCCAGAACAGGTTCCAGCGATGAGGTGTCTCGCATGGCTAGTTCCTCAGCGGCGACACTCAGCAGACCGGAGGGATCTTCCAACGCGGTGCGCACAGCAGTGGCATAGTCGTCCCTGAGAATATCCGCACACAGCGACTCCACGGCAATGGCGAGGTCACCTTCCGCGATGAGGCGTTGCACTTGGGTGAGACGGCCCACGACTGCTCCGGGATCGTCGAACCCGGAGAGTGCGATGAACGGAGTCAGTGCCAACGCCAGCTCGGGTTTGTGGTGTGGATCGCGGTAGGTCCGCTCAGGTGCGTCTACGGGGATACCCGCTGCCTGCTCTGCAGCGAAGCCTGCCTGAGCTTGCTCCTGGGTGGGGTGGGCTTGGATGGACAGGGGTATTTCGGCGGCGAGAACTTTGACCATAAAAGGCACATCAGTGAGGGTCTCCCCCGTCTCAAGACGCGAGGGATCAGCGGGGTGGGATCCCATCCATATTTCGGCCTGTGGACTAGCCGATGCAACCCAGCCGAAAAGTTCACTGAAAGCCGTTTTTGAGCCCCACGCATAGTCGCGAATGGGATTTGTCATTCTGAACACTGCTTAAACTCTATCAGCGGACCCCAGGAACTAGCCCGCGGGTTGGCCCTGTGCGGCTCGAAGTGTGGTGAAGGTCGCAGCGAGGCCTGCAACCGTTGTTCTGACGGTGACGCTACTCGGCTGGGCTGCAGTCGCCGTTGCCGGTGGCGGCCTGTTCGAGGAGGCCGACTTCCCCGCGCTGCTGGGCCTCAATGAGGTACAGCTCGGTCAGCGCTGATCCATCGGGCTGAGTGAGTTCTGTGGGTTCGGGGGTCGGTTCCTCCCCCGGCTCGTCACCGGCTACGGCTTCATCGCTGTGTTCTGGGGTGGGACCAGGGGGTTCAGTGACTTCTTCAGGTGCCGCCTGATCATCGCTGGTATCGGGCTCATCCTGGGTATCGGAATCCGGCTCCTCGGAGCCGTCCCCTTCACGGGCGATGAGCTCCTCGACCCGGGCATGTATCAACTCAAAGTCGGGGTAGGTGGAGAAGAGCTCTCCTGAGCTCCCGAAGTCTGGCGCACCGAGCGTCAGCCGCTGGGGTGAGTGATCTTGAGCATCCGCGGCGAGACTGAGCAAACTGCCCAACTGAGACTGCGGCAGGTTGGTATCAACAAGGTTCTCTCCCGCCGTCATCATCTCAGTGAACCGAGTCAGCAGCGTCTGTGGGGAGAACTGTCCGATCATGGCCTGCTGAACGCACTGCTGACGTTGGATACGGGCATAGTCGTTGCTGTGCTCCCGAGAACGCGCGAAGGAAAGAGCATCGTCACCATCGAGTTCGAGCGTACCGGGTTCGAACCACCGGTTGCCCCACTGGTTAGTTTCGGGGTGGCGGCCGCGGTAGGGCACCCAACCACCGGATTCAACGGTGATTCCTCCCATGGCGTCAATGAGTTCGGAGAAACCGTCCATGTCCACCATCACATAGCCGTGCAGGTTCAAGTCGAGGGTTCCCGAGGCTGCGTCCATCATGGCTTCGACCCCTGGGACCTCGGCCTCTGGGTAAAGGTGGCTGTAGGAGTTGTGCACTTCTGTGTAGAGGAAGTTGATGATGCACTCATTGCCGCAGTTGTACCCGTTGGGGTACACCTCCCGCATGGGTGAGTCTTCGCTGAACTGCGCGTTCTGGAAATTGCGGGGGATGGAGAAGATGATGGTCTCAGCTGTGGACTGATTGACGGAGACGACGTGGATGGAGTCGGGCCGCAGACCTTGGCGTCCTTCACCTGCGTCGGCGCCGAGCAGGAGGAAGTTGTAGCGGCCTTCGTCTGCGGGTATCGCTGCACCGCCACTGAAGATCCCGGCAAGGGCTTGGCGCCCCTCGTTGACAATATGCGAGGCGTATCCGAGCCCCCCTGAGGTGAGCGTCATCAGCGCGACCATCGCGACCACAAGAATTGGTTTTAATCCTGGAGCCAGTTGACCGAGCCGGATCAGACGGAATGTATCGAGCCAGAGAAGCAGCCAGCCGATAGCCAAGGCAGCTAGGACAAGGGATGCTGTCCACATGATGAAAGGCTGAGTCAGGGCGCTCAGGAGCACGGAGCGCATGGTGAAGTACATTGCGAGTCCGAGCAGTATGGTGAACCAACAGGCCACTGTGACTGCGAGCGCGATTCTACCCAGTGCCCGGGAGCCGACGGTGACTTGGGCTCCTCCCGGCACGAGGAGCGTCAGCAGGGTGAGCAGGCAGGCGCGTTTGGTTCGATCGCGCTCACTGGCCGAGCGGGGGTTCCGCAGAGCATCATTCTGCCCCTGAAACTCGTGGTAAGTGATGGTTGGAGTCATCACGGGCGGTGTCCACCTCTGGACCGGTAGGTGTCCAGGTGCTCGGCCTCGCTGCGCAACGCTTCACCCTTGGCGTGGGCCTGGGCGGCGAGGTCTGATTGAAAGGCTATGAGCTTGCTGCGCAGGTGTGAAGCTTGCTGGTCGGTTCCGGCAGCCAGGGTTCGCACGGCCAACAGTCCGGCGTTTCTCGCTCCCCCAACTGAGACTGTGGCCACCGGGACACCTGCTGGCATCTGCACGATCGAGAGCAGCGAGTCCATTCCGTCGAGGTATTTGAGGGGAACAGGGACACCAATGACGGGAAGCGGAGTGACGGAGGCCAGCATTCCTGGCAGATGGGCCGCACCGCCAGCACCAGCGATGATGACTCGCAGGCCCCGGGTATGGGCTTGGGTGCCGTAGTCGATCATTTCGGCGGCCATCCTGTGGGCAGAGACGACGTCG
This sequence comes from Nesterenkonia salmonea, assembly GCF_005771525.1. GTDB lineage: Bacteria > Actinomycetota > Actinomycetes > Actinomycetales > Micrococcaceae > Nesterenkonia > Nesterenkonia salmonea. The sequence goes on from NZ_VAVZ01000005.1 coordinate 24,383, forward strand.
GCTTCGAAGGTGATGCCGAATTCGTCCAGTGTTTCTGCGGCTGCCCTCATCACAGGCCAGTCGGAGTTCGATCCCATCACAATGCCGACCTGCGGTCCGCTCGGGTCGTAGGGGGAGGTCATAGTGGCGCCTCTCCTTCAGTCAGGATGTGCGCCACCTCAGCAGCATTCTGGCGCACCCTGGCCAGCCGTGCACGTGTGGCATCGTAGGGTTCATCGCGCTTACTGGTCTGCGACAGGATTGTCACGTGACCGACTTTGCGGCCAGGCTTGGGATCCTTGCCGTAGATGTGGATCTTAGACGCTCCGGAGCGTCGCATCGCTGCCGGAAGAGCGGAGTGCAGATCTGGATTGGACCCGCCGAGCAGATTCTTCATGACGACGTACCCGCCGGCTCCACCCGTGATGGTCGTCGCTCCGAGTGGAAGGTCCAGCACTGCGCGCAGATGCTGTTCGAACTGGCTGGTCACGGATCCGTCCATTGTCCAGTGACCAGAGTTGTGCGGACGCATGGCTAGTTCGTTCACATAGAGGCCAGGTGGCGCGCCGGCACCGCCGTCGTCTTCAGCGATTTCGAAGAGTTCCACTGCGAGCATTCCAGTGACTCCGAGCTTCTCGGCGATCAGGGTCGCGATTCGCTCGGCTTCCGCCACATGAGCGGGTGAGGTGCGCGGGGCGGGAGCTACGACCTCATCGCAGACGCCGTCTGTCTGATTTGATTCGACCACGGGGTAGGCCGCGGTCGCGCCGGAGGCCCGCCGGGCGACCTGAGCTGAGAGTTCCCTGGTGAAGGGCATTTTCTGCTCCGCCAGGAGGCCAGTCTTTTCTTCGTGTGCTCGTTCGAACCATGTTCTGACGGCGAGGTCGTTGACTGATGCGGCATCGTCGAGCACCATCACACCCTTACCGTCGTACCCACCACGTGGTGTCTTCAACACCACGGGCCATCCGACGGCATTGCCGAAGGTTGCAAGGTCCTCAGGGCTGTGCACTTCTGCCCAGTGCGGGTTGGGCAGTCCGAGCTCTTCGACGGCTCGCCGCATGGCCAGCTTGTCCTGGGCGTAGATGAGCGCGTCCGGAGATGGGTTCAGAGTTGTTCCAGCTTGGACGAGAGCGGCCAGAACCTCGGCGGGGACATGCTCATGGTCAAAGGTCATGGCGTCCATTCGCTCTGCGAACGCGAGCACATCCTGGACTTTCCGATAGTCGCCGATGACGGTGTGGGGTATGGCCTGAGCAGCCGATGACCCCTCTGACCCGGCGAGCAGGTGAAGCTCTATGCCGAGGTGAGTAGCGGCAGGCGCCATCATGCGAGCCAGCTGACCGTCACCCAGCACTCCGATTTTCGGCACAGAAGTATTCACAGTCCCCCATTATGTGGCACAGCCCTGGTCAATTCCGCAATCACCACACCTGTCGGGACCGCACGCACACGGCAAATGTGGAGGCAACCATTCTAGTGTCGTGGTGTTGAACCCACCTCTCCAGGGAAGGACCGATCAACTATGACGCGGTATGTGGTGACTTTTGATACAGCTGACGCCGGTGTTTTGCAGGCGGATGCCCCCGACTTGCTGGTGAGCCACGGGTTTTCCACCGACACCTATTTCTCCCGGCTGGGAGTCGGCGTTGTCGATGGTGAGCCGGAGCAGATGGAGAGTTTCAGCAGTCGGTGTCGTCAGCAGCGTCGTCCTGTGTCGTTCACTCCAGAACTGACGTACTATGCCATCTCCCAGGGCCCCGCCTCGAGTGGACCAGCAGAGCCCCCGTACCGCGACACATCCGATTTGAGTTGGGGACTGCAGACGATCGGTATCAGCTCCGCCATAGAGCGTCATCACTCCGGGGCAGGTGTCCGCGTAGCGGTTCTGGATACGGGGTTCGACGCCGCCCATCCGGACTTCTCTTCACGCGGAGTCATCGCTGTGTCTTTCGTGCCGAACGAGGGGCCACAGGATGCTCACGGGCATGGAACGCACTGTCTGGGCACCGCTTGTGGGCCGTGGCAGTCCGACTATGGTCCCGGGTACGGGGTGGCACCAGAGTCTGAGATGTATGTGGCGAAAGTCTTGGGCGATGATGGAACCGGCTCGGACTCCTCAATCCTTGCCGGCATTGACTGGACCCTGCAGAACGAGTGCCACATCATCTCTATGTCTCTGGGGGCAGATGTCCGTGACGTCCATCCGCCCTATGTCGCCGCAGGACGTCGGGCTCTGGAGCAGGGTTCATTGATCATCGCCGCTGCAGGGAACAACGCCCAGCGCAACGGCGGGAACCCCGGGTTCGTCGGCGCTCCGGCGAACAGCCCCCATATTCTGGCCGTGGCAGCGGTAGGGCAGGACTTGCGCACCGCTGACTTCTCCGCGAGGTCGTCCTCCCATGATGGTGGGGAGGTCAACGTCACCGCACCGGGCGTCGACGTTCATTCAGCTTGGCCTGGAGAGGAGCGCTACCGCAGCATCAGTGGAACGTCTATGGCAGCGCCTCATGTATCCGGGATCGCTGCGCTGATCTCCGGAGTCACCGGTTCACGCGGTGAAGCCCTGTGGGAGGCTCTGATTGACTACGCAGTGCCGCTCGAGCACGAAGATTCAGAGGATGCGGGTGCAGGGCTGGCGAAGCTTCCGGACGCCAACAGCTGGTAAACCCGGCGAAGGACATCTGATGATGGCACACCAGGAATGGATCATCACTGTGGACGACGAGCACGTCGAATACATCGATGATGTGGTCCTCAGCCTGGAATCGGTTGGGTTTCACACCAGCGGGGTTCTACGCAGTCTGGGTCAAGTCACCGGAGCAACAGACTCGGGGCAGGATGCGGAGGATGCTGTGAGCCAGGCGCTTGCAGCTGTTGAAGGCGTGGCGTCGGTGGATGCCGCCCGGAGGTGGGGCGTCGGCCCGCCGGATAGCACCGTCCAATGAGCCTTCTGGGTGCAGTGGAGCACGGACCTTGATGGCGCCGAGAGCTCCCGGTTCTTCGGGCAGGACTTGACCGCCGTTGACCACAAGCGTCTGTCCGGGGAGGTAGCCGGCCTGTGGTGAAGCGAAGTACAGGGCTGCTCAACCAATGTCTTCGACCGAGCCCAGGCGCGCTTGCGGAATCGGGGCCGCCATACCGTCCACCCAATCCTGCCCAAGATCCGCCAGCCCTTCAGTCATGAAGTTGCCGGGCAGCACGGCGTTGATCGTGACACCCCGTGGGGTCAGCTTTGTTGCCGAGGCGCGCACAAAGCCCAACTGGGCGGCCTTGCTCGCCCCCTCGTGCGCCCACTGGTGACATCGGTGATGTGGGTAGCGACCGGCAACTCCCCCAATTCATGGACCGCCGACTGCGGCAATTCTAAACTCTGCCCTGCGGTCATCTCATGCGCAGCTGCTGGAGGAGTCTGAGACGCCGCAGCTCTGTGACGGCATCTCAGCTGGGTAGTCGAGCCTCCATAGGCTCACTTAGTGTAGGACTCCCATTTGCGGCGGCGGTGCTCGGCTTGGACAATCCGGACAGTGCCGGACCGAGCACGCATGACGATCGATTGAGTTGTCACCCGGTCTCCCTCATAGCGGACTCCACGCAGCAGGTCCCCATCGGTGATGCCTGTTGCTGCGAAGTAGCAATTGTCCGACTTCACCAGATCATTGGTCGTGAGGACCTCGTCCACGTCGTGACCAGCGTCGAGGGCACGCTGCTTCTCTTCATCATCCTTGGGCGCCAGTCTGCCTTGGATAACTCCGCCGACGGCGCGAATGGCGCACGCCGTCACAATACCTTCAGGGGTACCACCAGTTCCCATCAGCACGTCAACACCAGTGCCTGGGCGAGCCGCGGCAATTCCCCCGGCCACGTCACCGTCCATGATGAAGCGGGTCCTGGCCCCAGCGCTGCGGATCTCCTCCACGAGCTTTGAGTGCCGAGGCCGGTCAAGCACGCATACGTTGAGCTGATCGACACTCTTTCCCGTGGCTTTCGCGATCAAATGCAGATTCTGTTTCACGGGCAGTCGCAGGTCGACCATATCGGCAGCCTCGGGCCCTGTCACGAGCTTGTCCATGTAGAACACGGCAGAAGGATCGAACATGGAACCGCGCTCAGCAACCGCCAACACAGCCAGGGCATTGTCATAGCCCAGGGCCGTCAGACGGGTGCCGTCGATGGGGTCCACAGCCACATCCGCTTCAGGACCGGTGCCGTTGCCGACATGTTCACCGTTGAACAGCATGGGAGCTTCATCCTTCTCTCCCTCGCCGATGACCACCACCCCATTGAGATTGACGGTGTCCAAGAGCGAGCGCATCGCGTCAACTGCCGCCCCATCAGCACCGTTCTTGTCACCTTTCCCCACCCAAGCGCCACCGGCGATAGCAGCGGCCTCGGTGACTCGCACCAGCTCCAGCGCCAGGTTACGGTCGGGCTCATCGTCCCCCACAGCGAGTCGCGGGCTCAGGTGAGAGTAGTCATCGTCCTGCTGGGCTTCAGTGTTTGCGGTCACTGTGGTCCACCTTCCGGATTTCAGAATGTGCCCGACGTCCATGTCTGGCTGAGGACCAGCATATCGGGTGCCCCTCGTCTCGCTAATGAGAGAATGGTGAATGTGAATGATGAGCGCCCCGTACAGATCACCCCTTCTCAGGCTCAGCGCCTGCGCACTCCCATGATGGGCATGATCATCACCATGGTCGTACTTTCCGGCATCTTGGCCGTTTTCTGGTTCCTCAACCCTGAGCCGGATGTGACATACAGCCGCGACGAGGACGTTCATGAGGCCGCTGCTTGGACGGATGATGTCACGGACTACTCCCCCATTGCCCCTGATGTGCCTGAAGGCTGGACGGCGAACTACGCACGGTGGGAAACCCGAACCGAGCAGGGTGTCGAAGTGTGGGAGGCCGGATACACCACGCCGGATGTCAATTTTCTGGGATTCGCGCAGACGGACCACGCCAATCCTGCGTGGGTTAACGCGGAGACAAACATGGCGCCTGCCACTGGTTCGATCACCGCAGATGGGATGACCCTGGAAACCCGTGAGGAGGGCGACCGCCGTTACTATGTGCTGGACGCTGAGGAAAACTCGATCGACGGGACCACAGTCGTGATCAGCACTGATACCCAGGACGCCGAGTTCCAGGATGGTTTGGACGCCATCCTCGACTCAATTGGTCGGGAGATCCCTGAGCACGACGACGCCGAGGAGAATGATGACTGAGCAGGCAGTAAAGCAGCCCACCCCAGCTGAGGCTTGGGAACTACTGAGGCAGGGCAACGTCCGCTTTGTCCAGGGAGACGTCCGCCACCCCAACCAGAATGCGGCCCGCCGCTCCTCATTGACGGAATCTCAGCATCCCATGGCCGCCATTTTCGGCTGCTCGGACTCTCGCTTGGCAGCCGAGATCATCTTTGATGTAGGACTAGGCGATGTCTTTGTGGTGCGAACTGCGGGTCAAGTCATTGACGATGCCGTCATGGGCTCTCTGGAGTTCAGCGTCGATGTTCTTAAAGTGCCCTTGATTGTGGTCCTGGGCCACGATTCATGTGGAGCTGTGTCGGCAACGCTGACGGCAGCAGAGACAGGGACCCTGCCCGCAGGCTACGTCCGCAACCTCGTCGAAAGAATCTTCCCTTCGGTGCTCAGCGCCCAGAAGGCCGGACACGCCACGGTCAACGATGCAGTGGAAGAACACGTCAAGCAGACTGCTCTTCGGATGGTTGACCATTCCCGCGTACTCCATGACGCCGTCGGAGCGGGGCGCACCGCCGTCATCGGAGTGACGTACCGGCTCGAAGAGGGCCGGGCCGATGTGGTCTCACAGGTAGGAGACCTCTAGACCGGTGATGTCCTATATCGGCGAACTGCTTTCCTCCGGGGCTGCGGCGCCGGTGGTGGCAGGTATTCTTCTGCTCCTGGGCGGTCTCGTCTTCGGGGTTTGCGCAACAGCACTGGCTTACATTGACGTACAGCAGCACCGCCTGCCCAACCGGATTGTCTATCCTTGGGCCGGTTTCACCGCTGGGCTCCTCGTCCTGGTGACATTCCTTCTGGGCGACATCTCAGGATTGGGCCGCGCCCTGGCAGCTGGGGCGATCTGGGGGCTGCTGTTTTTCGGGGTGCGGATGTTACATCCGCCCTCAATTGGTATGGGTGATGTGAAACTGTCTGTGGTGCTTGGTCTCTACACCGGATTCCTGGGCTGGGACGTCTTCATCGTTGGAGTTGCGCTGTCATTCCTGCTCGGTGGGCTGGTCTCGATGTGGCTGTTGCTGACCAGGCGTGCGACGTCGTCGTCCCGGATTGCTTTTGGCCCGTTTCTCATCCTCGGCACCGCAGCTGCCCTGGTGCTCAGCTGAATTGCTGAAGGGCGTTCCACGCATCGGCGACCATCTCACGAATGTCCCGCTGCGGACGCCACCCGAGTTCTTCAGCGGCACGATCTCCTGAAGCGACGAGTACAGCCGGGTCACCGGCCCGCCGCGGAGATTCCGCTGCTGGGACCTCACGACCGGTAATCTCGCGGACTGCATCGATGATCTCCCGAACAGAGGTTCCGGTTCCGGTACCCAAGTTGTACACCGCATGCTTGCCTGCCGTGGCGGTGCGTACTGCTCGAACATGAGCGTCTGCGAGATCCACCACATGGATGTAATCCCGGATCGCAGTGCCGTCCCTCGTGGGATAGTCCGTGCCGAATATTTTTACCTCCGTGCTCTCACCGAGTGCCACACGAAGAATGTTCGGGATGAGATGCGTCTCGGGGTCATGGCGTTCTCTGAGGGCACCCGAAGCACCCGCCACATTGAAGTACCGCAGACTCACTGCGGCGAGCCCGTGGGCGTGGGCCTCTGCGGTGAGCATATGGTCGATCGCCAGTTTCGACGCACCATAGGGGTTAGTGGGCCGCGGCGGAAGGTCCTCAGTGATCTTATCCACTCCGGGCTCGCCGTAAACCGCAGCAGTGGATGAGAACACCATCCGTGGCACACCTGCTGCACGCATGGCATCTAGCAGCCGCAACGAGGCCACGATGTTCCCGTGCCAGTACCGTTCCGGATGTTCGACGGATTCACCCACAAGGGACTTCGCTGCTAGGTGCACCACACCGTCAAAGGTGGAGTCCAGCACTTCACCGGCGTCGCTGATGTCCCCCTCATGCCACACCGCTCCCGTAAGTTCCAGATCCCCATGGCCGGTGGTGAGATTGTCCAGAATCTCAACGGAGTGCCCGTCGTTCAGAAGCTGTTGGGCCACTACTGCACCGATATATCCGGCGCCGCCGGTTACAAGAAGTTTCACGAGTCATACCCTACTGCGCCGGTAAGGTGGATTTCATGCCAACTCCGGAGTACATCAAGGACCTGCGCCAAGATATTGGGCACAAAGAACTTCTGCTGCCAGCAGTGACAGCGGTCGTGATTCGGCACGTTGACAACAACTCCAATCAGCTGCCCGCCCCGGAAGTCCTCCTGGTCAAACGTGTTGACAATGGGGACTGGGGTGTCACCTCAGGGATTATGGAGCCCGGAGAAGGGCCAGCGTCAGCCGCAGTTCGTGAAGTCGCAGAGGAAGCAGGCGTCGTCGCCCGTCCCGTCCGTGTGGCGAGTGTGGCAGACCACGGATTAGTGGTGTACCCGAACGGAGATCGATGCCGATTCACTGATATTTGCTTTGAGATGGAATACGTCTCAGGCTCCCCACATGTAGCCGACGACGAATCTACCCATGCGGGTTGGTTTTCCACTGAGGCGCTGCCTGAGCCGTTCACCCACCAGCACAGAGAGCGGATCCTCGCGGCACTGAATTCTGGTGCCCCGGCGACTTTTTGATTCCTAGTCGCTGAGCGCGCGCCGGGCGATCCGTTCCGCGTGGCGAAGCAAGGGGGCATCGATCATGCCCCCACGGAACTGGAACGCACCACCGTGCTGCTCAGCCTCTTTGAGGAGGGCATGGGCGTATTCGGCCTCTTCCTCGGTGGGGAGGAAAGCCTGGCGGATTGCGGAAACCTGGCTAGGATGGATACAAGCTTTCGCTGCAAACCCACTTCCCACGGCGTCGGCGGCTTCGGCGGAGAGTCCGGAAGTGTTGCCGATGTCGGCGTAGATCGAATCCACCGCTGCCTTGCCGCGGGACGCTGCTGCGAGAAGGACGGTGCTGCGGACATGACGGGCAATGTCCCTGTAGGTACCATCAGCATGCCGGGACGAGGTACCTCCAAGTGAGACCATCAGATCCTCCGCTCCCCACATGATGGCGGAGGTGGCGGGATGGTCAACGATCTCGTATGCGGCGGCAGCTCCCGCCGCTGTCTCACACAGCGCAATGATCTGGGAGTGCGGGAACTTGGTGTGAACGGCTTGGATATGCTCAGCACTCTCGGTCTTCGCAACCATGACATACGCCGGTGTGAAATCGGACAGCGTCTGCGCATCAGCAGCAAAGTGTGGCGTTCCGACCGGGTTAATCCGCACCACGGTCCTGGACGCCAGCTCAGAGTCGATTTTGCGGAAATGCTCGGCGATACTCTGGCGTGCCAGATCTTTGTCCTCTGGAGCCACAGCATCTTCAAGGTCCAGGATCACAGCATCGGAGCGTTCGATGGCTTTGGCGAAGCGATCGGGCCGGTCAGCCGGGCAGAACAGCAGCGCCGGACCTAGGGCGAAGGTAATGTGATCACTTCTGTTCATGGTGCTCCTTCATCCATATCATCACCTTGCGCGTGCACTCGGCCACCACAGTCCCGTCCTGATTGCGGCCTGTATGTCTGATGCTGACAATACCCTGGCCTGGGCGCGAGCTTGAGGCACGCTTGCTGAGGATTTCGGACTCGGAGTAGAGCGTGTCTCCAGGGTAGAGCGGGTGGGGGAAGTTCACCTCTTCGAATCCCAGATTGGCCACGATAGTGCCCTGGGTCAGTTGCGCAACTGATGCCCCGACCAGAGTGGCCAATGTGAACATAGAGTTCACCAGCGGTCGGCCGAATGGCTGCCGAGCCGACCAGTGAGCGTCGAGATGCAAGGCCTGGGTGTTCATCGTCAGCGTGGTGAAGAAGACGTTGTCTGCCTCGGTCACGGTGCGCCCCGGTGCATGTTTGAAGACGGTGCCGACCTCGATCTCCTCGAAGTACAGACCTCGTTGCTGGACTGTGCTCATATCAGGACAGTCCCAGTGATCGAGCGATGAGCATCAACTGCACTTCAGTCGTGCCCTCACCGACTTCAAGGATCTTAGAGTCTCGGTAGTGCCGGGCCACTGTGTATTCATTGATGAAACCGTAGCCGCCGAAGATTTGGGTCGCGTCACGTGCGTTGTCCATAGCAGCTTCACCCGCTACGAGCTTCGCGATGGATGCTTCGGTTTTGAAAGGCTTTCCCGCTGCCATCAGGTGGGCAGCCTCGTAGTAGGCGAGCCGCGCGGAATGTGCCCGGGCCTGCATTCTGGCGATCTTGAAGGAAATGCCTTGATAGGCGCTGATGGGTGAGCCGAAGGTCTTGCGCTCATTGGCATAGCGAACGGCTTGGTCCACGCAGCCTTGGGCCGCGCCGGTCGCCAGGGCTGCAATGGCGATTCGCCCCTCATCCAGGATGCCCAGAAAGTTGGCGTAACCCCGGCCGCGTTGTCCCAAGAGATGGTCTTCCGGGACCCGGCAGTCTGTGAAGGACAGTGGATGCGTGTCTGAGGCGTTCCACCCGACTTTGTCGTAACCGGAGCCCACGGTGAATCCCGGGGTCCCGGCGGGCACAATAATGGTGGAGATCTCTTTCTTAGTTGTGCCGTCACTGGCCTCAGAAGTACCCGTAACGGCAGTGACCGTGACCAGTGAGGTGATGTCCGTGCCCGAGTTCGTGATGAATTCTTTAGTTCCGTCGATCACCCATTGCCCACCCTCCAATCTGCCAGAGGTCCTTGTGCCCGAGGCGTCCGAACCGGCATCAGACTCGGTGAGGCCGAATCCGGCCAACCGTTTGCCGCTCAGGAGATCGGGCAACCACTTCTGCTTCTGCTCCTCCGAGCCGTATCTGAAGATGGGCATAGCCCCAAGCCCGACTCCAGCCTCGAGAGTGATGGCCACGGACTGGTCGACTTTCGCAATCTCTTCAAGTGCCAGGCAGAAAGCGAGGTAGTCCCCACCTTCTCCCCCGTGCTCTTCCGGGAAGGGAATCCCGAAAAGACCCATGCTGCCCATCTGCGCAACCACATCGTAGGGAAAGCTGTGCTCAGCGTCGTGTTTGGCTGATACCGGCGCAATGACCTGTTCTGCAAAATCTCGCACTGATTCGGCGAGCGCCTGGTGCTCTTCAGAAAGCAGCTGTGTCATAACTGGTCCTTACTGTCGTCGGGATTCTCCGCTGATGTCATCATCGCTTCAGCTTCCACCGCGGCCAGAACCTGCCCAAGCGACACATGGTCCCCCACTGCCACCTGGATGCGGGCGGTGCCATCGGTGGGCGCGTTGAGTCGGTGCTCCATTTTCATAGCCTCGATGGTCACGAGCATCTGACCCGCACTCACCTCATGTCCGGAATCAGGGCCAATGGCAACAACGGTGCCGGGCATCGGTGCGATGACCTCGGGCTTGGCTTCCGCCAGCTCCGCCTCAATCTCGGCGAGTTGCCGGTGAGTCTGAGCCTCCTGATCCAGCACTGTCAGCTGTGCAGTGAGAGCTCCGGCGGTGACCCACACGTGGCGGCCCTGGCGTGTGTGATTGCCTGCGCTGAGGTGAACTTCAAAGCTGGCCTCAGGGGTGCGCAGCAGGTAGCCGCCAGAATTTCTGTTGGGCCGCAGGGTGGATTGACCGTCAATGACGACGTCGAAGGACTCACCGGTGTAGCCGGGCCGCTCCCAGATGACGTGGAATGCTGGATGGTGGGGAGTGCTGTGCCGCCATCCGTCTCGTCGCCATCCGGCAGGACCAACAGCATGAGTTTCCAGCACGTCAACACCATCCAGCTGCGCGGCGAACAGTGCGGCGGCCATGGCATGGGATTGGGTCGGGACGGGGAACTTCAGCTCCGGCAGTTTGCGCTCGATCATGGTGGTATCCATACGTCCAGCTTGGACGTCAGGGTCCGCAGTCAGCTGCTGGAGGTACGCGGTGTTTGTGGTCAGTCCGTGGACGACTGTTTCCCCCAGCGCCTGGTGCAGCCGGGCCAGTGCCTGTTCTCGATCGGCGCCGGTGGCGATGATTTTGGCCAACATGGGGTCGTAGTCTGTTCCAACTACGAGTCCGTCCGCCATCCCGGAGTCAACTCGGATTCCTGTCCCTGCGGGTTCACAGAGTCGGAGAATGGTTCCGGTGCTGGGCATGAATCCAGACTCGGGGTCCTCGGCGTAGATCCGCGCTTCAATGGAATGCCCGGTGAAGGTGACGTCGTCTTGCTTGATGCCCAGCGGTTCTCCAGCAGCAATGCGAAGTTGCTGCTCGACGATGTCGATGCCGGTGACCTGCTCGGTGACCGGGTGCTCCACCTGCAGACGGGTATTCATCTCCATAAAGTGGAAGGTGTTAGGACTCTCATCGGAGACAAGGAATTCGACAGTGCCGACGCCGAGGTACTGCACACTCCGAGCAGTGTCGATGGCTGCTTGACCGATGCGCTCTCGGGTGGCCTCATCCAGCAGAGCAGAGGGAGCCTCTTCTATGATCTTTTGGTGTCGGCGCTGCAGGGAACATTCACGTTCGCCCAAATGGATGATGTTGCCATGACCATCAGCGAGCACCTGGACTTCAATATGCCGGGGGGAGCGAATCAGCTGCTCGATCAGGAGCGTGTCGTCGCCGAAACTGGCTGCTGCCACACGGCGGGCAGCGGCCAGGCCCTGGGCGAGCTCCTCGGATTTCTCCACCACATGCATTCCCTTGCCGCCACCGCCTGCTGATGGTTTGATCAATACTGGGAAGCTCATCTGGCTGGCCGCCTCGATCAGCTGCTCATCGGTGAGATCGGGTTCGCTAATGCCTTCCACCAAAGGAACCCCGGCCTGAGCCACATGGTTTTTCGAGCGGATTTTGTCGCCCATGACCTCTAGAGCGTGCTCTCGTGGTCCGATGAAAGTGATTCCGGCGGTTGCGCAGGCTCGAGCGAATGTGACGTTCTCCGCGAGGAATCCGTATCCGGGGTGAATAGCTTCCGCGCCCGCCTGTTGTGCTGCAGTGATCACAGCCTCGATGTTGAGATAGGACTCGGTCGCCGGTGCTGGGCCCACACGTATCGCAGAGTCAGCCATTGCCACGTGTTGCGCGACCGCATCAGCCTCTGAGTAGATGGCAACCGATGAGATACCCAACCTGTGAAGGGTCCTGATGATTCGGCAGGCTATCTCACCACGGTTGGCGACAAGGACTGTGCTGAACATGAAGAGCCCCTTACATCCGAAAAAGGCCGAAGCCGGACTCGGGCAGAGGAGCGCGAGCGCAGGTTGCTAGTGCCATGGCCAGTATTCTGCGGGTATCTGCTGGGTCAATGACGCCGTCGTCCCATAACCGCGCTGTGGAGTAGTAGGGCTGCCCCTGAGCTTCATACTTTTCTTTGATCGGCGCTTTGAACTCTTCTTCTGCCTCCGCCGGCCACTCGTGACCAGCTGATTCGTGCTGGTCCCGTTTGACGGTGGCGAGCACGGATGCGGCTTGAGTGCCGCCCATGACCGATATCCGAGCGTTGGGCCAGGCGAAGAGGAACCGTGGGGAGTAGGCGCGGCCACACATCGAGTAGTTTCCCGCACCGAAAGATCCTCCAACGATGACAGTGATCTTCGGTACCCGTGTCGAGGCGACGGCTGTCACCATTTTTGCCCCGTTCTTGGCGATGCCTCCGGCCTCGTAGTCACGCCCGACCATGAAACCGGAGATGTTCTGAAGGAAAAGCAGCGGGATGCCCCGCTGGTCGCAGAGCTCGATGAAGTGCGCGCCTTTGAGGGAGGACTCTGAGAAGAGGATCCCATTATTGGCGACAATGCCCACTGGGTGCCCGTCAATGTGGGCGAATCCCGTGACCAGGGTCCTGCCGTAGTCTCGTTTGAACTCGTGGAAAGCGCTGTCGTCAACCAGTCGTGTGATCACTTCGCGGATCTCCATCGGTTGGTTCACATCGGTGGGAATGATTCCGTAGAGTTCATCGACATTGCTCCGCGGAGGCTTCGGGGCTTTCACCTGCCAGGCGGGCTCTGAGGAGGCCGGCAGGGTGTCTACGATGTCGCGAATTATCTGCAGGGCATGGTCGTCATTCTCTGCAATATGATCAGCGACGCCAGACTCGGACGTGTGAACACGCGCCCCGCCGAGGTCTTCTGCGGTCACGACTTCCCCGGTAGCGGCTTTGACCAATGGTGGGCCACCTAGGAAAATCGTGCCCTGGTTGCGCACAATCACAGACTCATCGCTCATAGCCGGCACATAGGCGCCGCCGGCGGTGCAGGAGCCCAGAACTGCTGCGATCTGGGGGATCTTTCTTGCGGAGAGGTTCGCTTGGTTGTAGAAGATCCGGCCGAAGTGGTCCCGATCTGGGAAGACCTCGTCCTGCATCGGCAGGAATGCTCCGCCGGAGTCCACTAGGTAGATGCAAGGCAGGTGGTTCTCCGCAGCGATTTCCTGCGCGCGCAGATGCTTTTTGACCGTGATGGGGAAGTAGGTTCCTCCCTTGACCGTGGAGTCATTGCAGACCACCATCACCTGACGCCCATGCACCAGACCTATTCCGGTGATGATTCCAGCAGCAGGAGCATCGTCGTTGTACATGCCGTGAGCCGCCAGGGCGCCGATCTCTAGAAAAGGGCTGCCCTCGTCCAGAAGTCGGTTGACGCGATCCCGGGGCAGCAGCCTCCCTCGATCGAGGTGTCGCTGGCGTGACTTCCCTGGGCCGCCGAGTGCGGCACGGTGCAGATTGTCCTTCAGCGCTGCGGCCAGTTGGTGATTGACCTCCGCGTTGGAGAGGAACACCGGTGACTTCGAATCAGCCTCGCTGAGGAGTGACTCCACTTAGGTATCCTCCGAATCGGGCTCGCCCTGACGAACCCTTTGAGTTAATGTTGACTAACTGAAAACCCAACATAGTGGCGGTGATCACGTTTGTCCAGCGCAGCGAGTGTCAACACAGGGGGTCAGCCGAAGACCCGTCGGCAATCCGAAAAGGAACAACGGTACCGGGAACTCTTGGGGACTGCGGCTCGGCTCTTCGGGACACATGGTTATGCCTCAGTGGCCCTGGACGACATCGGACATGAGGTGGGAGTCTCCGGACAAGCCATTTACCGTCACTTCAAGGGCAAACAAGACATGCTGGGGCGGTTGCTGCTGGATGTCAGCGCCCGGCTCTTGGAGGGCGGCCAGCATATCCGCGCCGATTCCTCCGATGCGCAGGAGCAGATTCACCGACTGATCGCCTTCCATGCGGACTTCGCCCTGAGGTCACCGGAGATCATCCGCGTCCAGGAACAGGAAATGCCTCAGTTACTAGAAGCCGACAGGGAAGCAGTACGTCGAATGCAGCGCAAATATATCGACATCTGGAGTGCAGCCCTCCGGAAGCTGCATCCACAGATAAGCCCCGTAGAGCTGCGTACCCGGATTCACGGGGTCTTTGGGCTGATCAATTCCACTGCACACTCGATGAAGCACTCCTACCAACGGGCCCCCTCTGCGGCAGAAGTCGCAGAGAGTCACTCCACCCTCACCGCAATGGCCTGGGCCGCCATCGCGTGCAAACTTCCGGCAGGTGGGGCCAGCACTGAATCGCACTGACCGAGATGAGCCGCAGCGGCACTCCCGCGCACTCAAGGGCTATGTGATTGTGATCCAGTTCACTGCGTGCTAACTTGAGTTTGGCGCTGTTAACTGAAATTTCCATCCGTTGAGGAGACTCACCGTGAACGTTGTTCCCGCGGTTGTCACTGACGGCGCCGACGGCGCACTGGAGCTCGCCCACGACGTCGGCCCCACTGACACCCCACTGCTGCACACGACGATCAGCCGCGCCCTGCGGGAGACTGTGGGAAAGTTCCGCGAACGCGAAGCGATGGTGGACGCGCATGCTCAGCGTCGCTGGAGCTACGACGAGCTCTACGCAGATGTTCGGCGCCTCGCCACTGGACTCCACCGTTCCGGTGTCCGCAAGGGAGAACGCGTGGGCATCTGGGGACCCAATAGCTGGGAGTGGACACTGACGCAGTTCGCCACCGCCGAACTTGGGGCGGTGCTGGTCAACATCAACCCCTCTTACCGGCAGCATGAGCTCAACTACGTCATGAAGCAGGCGGGCATCACTTCGATGATCGCTTCGGACAGCTTCAGAACCCAGGACTACCCAGCGATGCTCGACCTCGCCGAGCAGGAACTTGGCCCGCTGAAGCTCAAAGTCATCATGGGGAGGGCAAGCTGGGATGAGGTGATGAGCGCAGAACCGGATGATCGCGCGCTGGAGACCCGTGCTGCGGAGCTGCATCCTGACGAGCCGATCAACATTCAGTACACCTCCGGCACCACAGGGTTTCCTAAAGGCGCGACGCTGTCCCATCGCAATATTCTCAACAACGGATTCTTCGTGGGTCAGATCAATCGCTACACCGAAGCCGACCGCATATGCATCCCTGTGCCCTTCTACCATTGCTTCGGTATGGTCATGGGTAATCTCGCGGCCATCACCCATGGTTCTGCAATGATCATTCCCTCGCCCTCCTTCGAACCGGCGGCGACGCTCCAAGCAGTAGAACGGGAGCGATGCACAAGCCTCTACGGTGTGCCGACGATGTTCATCGCGGAACTGGGGCTGCCGAACTTCAACGACTTCGACCTCAGCAGCTTGCGCACAGGGATAATGGCCGGTTCACCCTGTCCGGAGGAGATCATGCGTCAGGTCATCAGCATGATGAATATGTCAGAAGTGACTATCTGCTACGGCATGACAGAGACATCTCCCGTGTCCCTGCAGACCCGCCCCGACGACGCGCTGGACCTACGGGTCGGCACGGTGGGTCGCGCAGCACCCCACGCTGAGATCAAGATCATCGATCCCAGTAGCGGGAGGACCCTTCCAGTGGAGGACGACGGTGAGCTGTGCACCCGCGGCTACCTGGTGATGAAGGGGTATTGGGAGGACCCCGAGCGGACCGCGGAGACTATTGACCGTGAGGGGTGGATCCACACCGGCGATCTCGGCCGGATGGACGCTCGCGGCTATGTGAAGGTCACTGGCCGGATCAAGGACATGGTCATCCGCGGCGGAGAGAACATTTACCCCAGGGAGATCGAAGAGTTCCTATACACCCACCCGGACATCATGGATGCCCAGGTCATCGGGGTCCCAGACAAGAAGTACGGTGAGGAGCTGATGGCCTGGATCAGGCTTCGCGAGGGGGCTCCCGCACTCTCTTCACATGACCTCCGAGAGTTCTGCCGAGGAGAGGTCGCCAACTACAAGATCCCCCGGTACGTGGTGATCGTCGACGAATTCCCCACCACCGTCACCGGGAAGGTAAGAAAGATCCAAATGCGCCAACAGTCTCTGGACATGCTGGCCACACCGGGGGCCGTGGACGACGCGCGAGCCGATGAGCGAGGGAAGGACCCCGAGGACCCGAGGTGAACATGAGTGAATCGGAGAAGCCCTCCGCCTACTTCATACCGCTGGGCGGCGAGAGATACCAGGCGACACAGGCCGTCTCAGGAGCCTGGGATGAGACGGAGCAGCACATATCCTCCCCGCTGGGCCTCATGGTCCACACCGTCGAGAAGGCAGCGGCGTCACGTCGCGACGATCCTCTCCAACTCTGTCGACTCTCCTTCGACATTCTCGGCACTGTGCCGGTGGGCGAGGTGCATGTGGACGTCGAGGTGCTGCGTCCTGGACGAACTATCGAGTTGGTGGAAGCCCGAATGAGCCACCGCGGGAGAACCATTGTCATCCTGAGGGCGTGGGCGCTGGCGGAGTTCGCCACCGAAGCCATCCAAGGCTCGTCCCTTCCCGGCATTCCGCGGCGGGACGACGTTCCACCCTGGGACGCCACCTCGGTGTGGCCGGGTGGGTTCATCGCCTCACTCACCAGCAACCGTGATCATCATGAACCGGGGCGTGCCCGCGGGTGGACGTCCTCGTCACTGCGCTTGGTCGATGGCGAAGAGGTCAGCAGCTTCGCGAAGTTCTGCGCACTCCTGGATGTCGCCAACGGTGTGGCAGTCCGAGCCGACCCGGCAGAGGTCGCCTTCCCGAATGTCGACCTGACGGCCTCCTTCTTCCGGATCCCACAGGGTGAACAGGTGGGCTATGACACACATGTTTCCTTCGGTCCCACCGGGCTAGGACTGACCCACAGCATCCTGCACGATGCAGTTGGGCCAGTCGGCTCCCTGACCCAACAGCTGACTGTCCGGATGTCGTAGACCAGTCAGACGCCGGGGCCGGAGTTCTGGCTAGCCTGGGTGGGTCATAGACATGACGTCCAGAGCCTTGTCCAGCTGCTCCTGCGTCAGGTCACCGCGTTCCACATAGCCCAGCTCCACGACAGCGTCTCGCACTGTGAGCTTGTTCTTCACGGCATGTTTAGCAATGTCAGCCGCAGCTTCGTAGCCGATGTACTTGTTCAGCGGGGTCACCACCGACGGTGAGGCACCGGCCAAGAAAGAGCACCGTTCCTCATTGGCGGTGAGGTCCTTGATCATCTTGTCAGCCATCACACGTGAGGTGTTGGACAGCAGACGGATCGATTCCAGCAAGTTGGCTGCCATAACGGGGATACCCACATTGAGTTCGAATGCCCCATTGGTGCTGCTCAGTGCCACTGTAGTGTCGTTGCCGATGACCTGAGCGCAGACCTGTATGGCCGACTCGCAGATCACGGGGTTCACTTTGCCCGGCATGATGGAAGAACCGGGCTGCAGGTCAGGCAGCGCCAACTCGCCAAGTCCGGTGTTTGGGCCAGATCCCATCCACCGGAGATCGTTATTGATCTTCATCAGTGAGTACGCGATAGTGCGCAGCTGTCCGGACGCTTCGACCAGTCCATCGCGGTTTGCCTGGGCCTCGAAGTGATCGCGTGCTTCAGTCAGCGGCAGACCTGTGTCCTTGGCAAGATTGGCGATAGCTTTCTCCGCGAAGCCCAACGGCGTGTTGATACCGGTGCCCACTGCCGTGCCGCCCAACGGCACCTCTGCTACCCGGGGAAGCGACGAGTCAATGCGCTCGATGCCGTACCGCACCTGAGCGGCATACCCAGAGAACTCCTGCCCAAGCGTCACCGGTGTGGCGTCCATCAGGTGAGTCCTGCCCGATTTGACGATCTCCGCGAACTCTCCGGCCTTCTCCTCCAAGGCTTCCGCCAGGTAGTCCAGAGCTGGCTTGAGATCGTTGATCAGTGCGGATGTGGCCGCTACATGGACACTTGTGGGGAACACATCATTGGAGGACTGAGAGGCGTTGACGTGATCGTTGGGGTGGACTTCCTTGTCCGAGCCCTTGTCCGCCAGGTACCTATTGGCCAGAGTAGCCAGCACCTCGTTGGTGTTCATATTGGAGCTGGTGCCCGAACCTGTCTGGAAGACATCAACGGGGAAGTGTTCGTCCAACTCGCCGGTGGCTACCTGGTCAGCTGCTTTGACGATCGCCTCGGCGAGCTCCGCATCCAGTACGCCGACCTCAGCGTTGGCCTGAGCTGCAGCTTTTTTGACGCGTGCCAGGGCCTCAATATGGGCTGGCTCTAAGGTTCGCCCAGAAATGGGGAAGTTCTCGACCGCACGCTGGGTCTGTGCGCGGTAGAGGGCATGAGCGGGGACCTTGACCTCGCCCATGGTGTCGCGCTCGATACGGTATTCAGTCTCAGTGGAAGCATCGCTCATGGAATCATCCTAACGTCAGGGTCGGTTCAGGGCGGAGTCAGGGCTCACCAGGTTCCTCTGAATCCGTACCATGGGGTGTATGGCCTCTCAGGACTCAGTGCGTTCGATCAGCAGCGACTTCGCGACCACCCTCAAGCGAACCTTTGTGCCGGTGATCCTCCCACTGCTGGCAATGTGGTTGATGTTTGTTGTCTCGCTAGCCCTGGGCAACTGGTTCAACAGAACACTGGCGCTTGAGGCCCGGGACTTCAGCGGGCTGATCGGGATCCTGTTCATGCCACTTCTGCATGGCGGTTTTGGACACCTGATTGGAAATACGATGTCTTGGTTGGTCCTGGGCGGAATGACCTCACTCCTGACCAAGCGGTTCACCACCGTCATGGTGAGTCTTTGGCTGCTCTCCGGTGCAGTGCTGTGGATCATCGGCACACCCTGGGTCTGTCATGCTCCAGCCGGAACAGGCTGTGTGGTGAACCACATTGGTGCATCCACAGTGGTTTATGGCTTCGCAGCGTTCATCGTCACATATGCGATCCTCGCTCGCCGCTTCCTGCCCATGCTGTTCGGCCTCTGCGTCGCATTCGTCTACGGTCTGACCATGCTGGTGGGAATGCTGCCGATGACTCCCGGGGTGTCATGGACCGGACATCTGGCTGGTGCGATCGCTGGCGTCACCGTGGCTTTCTTCCTGACGAAGGAGGCCCGCGCGCAACGCGGACGAGCCTCCTCCTCCGGGAACGAACAGATCCAGTACTAGTTCTCCTCAAGCAGCTGCGTCACCAGAGCTGCGATCCGGCTTCGCTCGGATCGAGTCAGAGTCATATGAGCGAAGAGCGGGTTGCCCTTGAGGATCTCCACTACCGCTGCCACGCCGTCGTGCCGCCCGACGCGCAGATTGTCGCGCTGTGCGACATCGTGCGTGAGCACGATCTTGGAGTTCTGTCCCATACGGGACATTACGGTCAGTAGGACATTCTTCTCCAAGGACTGGGCCTCGTCGACAATCACCCAGGCATCGTGGAGTGATCGTCCACGGATGTGAGTCAGCGGCAGAACTTCCAAGAGTCCACGCGCCATCACCTCTTCGAGCACGTTCTCACTGACCAGCGCTCCCAATGTGTCGTAGACAGCCTGACCCCAGGGGTTCATCTTCTCCGACTCCGAACCTGGCAGGTACCCCAATTCCTGGCCCCCGACCGCGTACAGCGGCCGAAACACGATGATTTTCTTGTGTTCGCGGCGCTCCAACACAGCTTCCAGGCCTGCACAGAGCGCTAGGGCCGATTTACCCGTGCCTGCTCGGCCTCCCATCGAGACGATGCCGATCTCGCGGTCGGAGAGCATATCGATGGCGAGCCGCTGCTCCGCGGACCGACCGTGAAGTCCGAAGACCTCCCGGTCCCCACGGACCACCTGGACATACTTTCGGCTGGTGGCATCTACCTTGACCCGCCCCAGAGCGGAACCGTGGCTTGATTGAATCACCAAGCCAGTGTTGGCAGGCAGGTCGTCCGCGGCGTCGAGCTCAATATGCTCACCGTCGTAGAGTTCCCCCACCTGCTCCTCGGTTGCGCTGATCTGAGCCATCCCAGTCCAGCCGGAGTCAGTGACCCATTCGTTCCGGTACTCATCAGCAGCCAAGCCCATGGCTGAGGCTTTGACCCGCATGGGGAGGTCTTTGGACACGACTGTGACTTCCCGGCCTTCGTCAGCGAAGCTCTTGGCCACCGCCAGAATGCGCGAGTCGTTGTCACCCTGTCGAAAACCTGCAGGGAGCACGTTTTCGTTGATGTGATTGAGCTCCACCAGGAGGTGGCCACCCTGATCATTGAGCGGGACGGAGCAGTTCAGAGCTCCGTGCTTGACGCGCAGCTCGTCCAGCAGCCGAAGCGCAGACCGGGCGTAGTAGCCGAGCTCCGAATCATGACGTTTGTTCTCCAATTCGGAAATCACCACGATCGGGATGATGACCTCATGCTCTGCGAACCGAAGCACGGCTTTAGGGTCAGACAGCAGCACTGAGGTGTCGAGCACATAGGACTTCTGTGCCACCTCAGCAGCTACAGCAGTCTCGAAATCCTTAGCAACGACGGGAGGGGTGTTCAAGGAGGCCACAGTATCTCCAGACAAGGGTTTTCCGAGCGGAGTGCAGAAAAGGCCCCACAGCTGAGCAGATCCCTGTGACGGACTCGTCGTCCACTTCGAACTCTTCCCCAAGTTCGAGGTCTTCGACGTGCTCGTCCCAGTACTCGGCTGCAGGACCTGGTGCATCCCCGCAACAGTTCTCGGATGGTGGGCGGCAGGCCCTCAGCCGATTCCTCGGCCAGGGACCGAGCCGGCCCCATCTGCCTTGTGGCATCAAGCTGTGGGCCTTCCGGTCAGTGTTCTGACAGTTCCCAATGTAGACCTCTCCACGCCCCCGATGAGGGCAAACACACCGAAATGTGTGTGACATCTGGGTAAACACCAGCTAACGATTCCACGACGTCGACGCCACTGTTCCAGCAATGCGGCAGGAGACTAATGGCCGAAGCGCCGCTGGCGGTTCGAGTAGTCGCGCACCGCCCGGAGAAAGTCCACCCTGCGGAAATCAGGCCAGAGGGCCTCAGCAAAGTAGAACTCGGAGTACGCAGACTGCCACATCAGAAAACCGGACAGGCGCTGCTCGCCTGAGGTGCGAATGATCAGATCTGGATCCGGCTGCCCCCTGGTGTAGAGCCGTTCACCGATCTCAGCAGGAGTCAGTGACTCGGCAACCTCAGCGAGGGTCTTGCCCTCCTTGGCAGCGGCACGCATCAGGTCTTTAACTGAGTCGACGATCTCTTGCCTGCCTCCGTAACCCACCGCCACATTGATGTGAATGCAGGGCTCCTCATCCGGCGGATCTGCGTCATTGCTGAGCGACTGAGCCTCGACACGGGGAATGGCTCCGGTGGCGGTGGTGACATCCCAGAGCTTGGTGGCCAGCGGTTCCGGAAGAAGTTCGGGCTGACCCACAGGGTGAACCCGAACTGGACGACCCCCTGGCCTCGCCTCGGTCAGCCGGTCGAGCGTGTCGCTGATGATGCCCATCAGCTGTTCGAGCTCCTGCTCCGATCGGTTCATATTATCGGTGGACAGCATATAGAGCGTCACCGTGGGGATCCCAAGGTCAGCGCACCACCCGATGAACTCAACAATCTTGTCCGCACCGGCCATATGCCCGTCAGCGGTATGAGTGCCAGCCAGCCGGGCCCAGCGCCTGTTGCCATCGACCATGACCGCGATGTGCTGCGGCAGACGGCAGGAACGCAGGTCACTTCGCAGCCGCCTCTCATAGACGGCGTACGCCATATCTGTAAGGCCCAGCAGCGAGCGCTTCAACGGTCCGCGTTCAGTCACGTGCACCACTGTAGGGGATCGGCACGAACGGCACTCTCTACGTATAAGTTACCGACAAGTATCTTGTGAGATTAGACTGGCCCTATGGGCTCTGCCACCAGCCGCGGGCGAAACGTTGCACCCGCAGACCGACTGCTCGACACCGACGCACCACTCAAGCCCCGTCTTCGCGGCTGGCTGCATGCTGTGATGGTCCCGCTGGCTCTGATTGCCGGCGTAGTCGTCGTTGCCTTGGCCCCGACCACCACGCTGCGGATCGCTGCTGCAATCTACGCTATGACCGGACTTCTGCTGTTTGCGATCTCAGCGATCTACCACTTGGGTCGTTGGTCAGACCGGACAGCGCGAGTGCTCAAGCGCCTTGATCACACTAATATTCTGCTCATCATCGCTGGCACGTACACCCCCATGACGCTGGCACTGCTGGATGATCCCCAGCGCACCGTTCTGCTCTCCGCAGTGTGGATCGGCGCACTGGGCGGAGTGGCGTTCCGGCTCTTCTGGACCGATGCGCCGCGCTGGCTGTACACGGTGTTCTACATTGTGCTGGGGCTGGCCGCAGTCTGGTTTATCGGAGACTTCTTCGCCGCAGATGTGCGAGCAGCCGTCCTGATATGCGCCGGCGGCGTTGCCTACATCACCGGTGCGGTCTTCTACGCCATGAAGCGTCCCAACATCTCGGTGCACTGGTTCGGCTTCCATGAACTTTTCCACGCGTGCACCCTCGTGGGGTTCATCTGTCACTACATCGCCATTGTGATCTCAATCACCTGATTGCCGACAGCGCGGCACTGATCGAGGACACCGGGGCCAGACACACTCCCCCGCCTGCACCAGACAAACACACACTGAGCGTCAACTGTTGGCGGAAACTGATGACGACGCCGTCGCCGAGCGGCTCGACCGGAATCCCCAGCAGCGCACTGACGCGCCTGAGCTGAGCGAGGTCTGCCGGAGTGCCTCCGAGAATCCGGAACGCAGCTGACCCGGCGGCGGCCCGCCGGGCGGCTACGAGCGAGCCACCCACAGCCAGCGGCGCTTGGGGGCCAATGAGCGGGACATGGTGCAGGATATCTACAGCGCTGATCTCACCGACGGGAGGGTGCTGGAGAGCGGCAGCTGTTTGGAGCGCCTGCGCCAAGGCTGCGACGCTGCTGGGCTCGGGCCCGTCAATCGGTGAAGCAAGTTGTGGTCCGCTCTGTCCTGGTGCGGCCATGTCCTCAAAAGAGTCGGCCAGGGACCATGATGCGGCGTCCTGAGCGTCCCGCACGATGGCTCGGCTGAGCGTGTAGTCGAGCACTTGGCGGCCACGATTCACGCTGAGGGATTCTCTGCCGGTGCCGACCAGGGCTGAGGCCAGACTGAAGTACGCGTTGACTGTATGCGCATGATCGGCGAGAGTCCCCAGTTTTTTCCCGCGGACACCGTCATAGGATGTACGGCAGATGCGGGCACCGTCTGGACCGGATTCAGTGTGTACTGCCCACAGCTTATCGGCGAGCTTTTCTGCGAAACTCAGGGTCTCGGCGTCGTCCCAGATCATCGCAGCCTCAGCGAGCGACCGGATTGTCTGGGCGTTCCAGGAGGCAACCACCTTGTCGTCACGCGCGGGCTGTGGTCTTTCCTCCCGGGCCTTTCTCAGGTGCGGCGCCACTGCCTCCCATAGGGCCCGGTCATCCCCTGTGAGCGGTTCATCGAAGTGCAGGGTCCGCGCCGTGGCCTCGTTGATCTCTAGTGGGGCTCCGGCTCGCAGAGCATGCTCATCAGCGGGCACCCCCTGATTCAGAGCCGCAAACTCATGGGCCCGCGAGATGCTGAGTCCCGCGCTGGTGGCTAGCTGAATCAGCTGCTCGTCACTAAAGAGGTAGGTCGCACCCTCTTCGCGATGACCCTCGGCGTCCACCGTGTCAGCATCCAGCGAGGAGGCAAGCAGGCCCTGCGGCGTGAGCATTCGGTTCTTCAACCACTCCACGGTCATCCGGGCCACTCGTTCGGCACGCGCTTGAACGTCGGTGTCCGCGGCAGGGTGGCGGGAGAGGCGGGCGTAGGCGCTCAGGAGCTGGGCGTTGTCCAAGAGCATCTTCTCAAAGTGCGGCAGCTGCCAGGCGCGGTCTGTCGCGTACCGAGCAAACCCACCCTCGACATGGTCGAACAGCGCCGAACGAGCCATTGCCTCCATTGTGTGGATAGCCAATCCCCCGGCCCGGTCAGGCTCGCCAGTACCGTCGGGGTCTTCGGCGCGCAATGTCCAGGCGGATTCCTCCAGAAGCCAGGTCATCACTGGGGAGGGCGGGAACTTGGGGGCGGATCCGAACCCTCCGTGCACTGTGTCCTCATCGGCGATGAGCGCCTCGAGAATCTGGCCCGTGAGCTCCTGAAGACTTTCCCTACTGAGTGCAGGAGCGGGGGCGCCGTCGTCGGAGGTGTGCACCACGGTGGCCATCTGCGCCTGTCGCTGCCTTTGTTGGCCGAGCGCCTCGGCAATGGTTGCGGCTTGTTCCTCCACCTGCTCGCGACGCTGAACCCACGCCTCGTGTACCGCCTGGAGAACCTCGGCGAAAGACGGTACCTGACCAGCGCGCTGCGGTGGGAAGTACGTTCCGGCGTGGAAGACCCTGCCGTCGGGGAGCGCGAAGATACTCATGGGCCAGCCGCCCTGGCTGGTCATAGCCTGCGTGGCCGCCATATAGGCATCGTCAACATCGGGGTGTTCCTCACGGTCCACCTTAATGCTGACGAAACGCTCGTTGAGAAAGGCCGCGACTGCTTCGTCTTCGAAACTTTCGTGCGCCATCACATGGCACCAGTGGCAGGCGGCATAACCGATGGAGACGAACACTGGGGTGTCCCTGCGCTCAGCTTCGGCGAACGCATCACTCCCCCATGGCCACCAATCCACGGGATTGTCTGCATGCTGCCGAAGGTACGCCGACTGGGCATTGATCAAACGCTGTGCCATGATCCCCACCGTACCTGGGCTTCCTGCTTGCGACCCGCGTGCTGGTGCAGCGTCTGCTCAGGCGAGGCTCCGTCTTGCACCAGATGTCGAATCCGTGCGCTACCAGCACTGTCATTCCCTTCAAAGCGGTGTGATTCGACATTCCTCGGCTGTTGGCTGACTCAGCGGTGCAGGTTCAAAGTCTGGCCGATCTCACGCACAGCGCAGCGGAAGCCATCCCGGGCGTCGGCGTCGAAGTACCGCAGCACCGTCCATCCCCGAGCGTGAAAATGACGGTCAACTCTGCGGTCGCGTTTGGCTCGTTCAGGGTCAAAGTGACATGCACCGTCATACTGGATCGCGATGCGCCAATATGGATAACCCAAATCTGCACACGGCGAGCGGGGACGACGCGGATCCGCGGGCACCTGCAGCTCAGGCTCGGGCAGACCGGCGCGGAGGATAGCCAGCCGCAGTAGTGTCTCTTGCGCCGAGTCAGCCCCCACCCTGATCAGATCGGCCGCCGCTCGCGCTCTAGCTCGGCCAGGGGCACGCCGATGCCGACCAACCACCATACGGAGTGCCTCGATGGTGGTCCACGGCTCTGTCCGCTTTTCGAACCTCGGCCGAGGCCTGCGCACCAAGGAATCGCCAAGAACAGTGAGGGCCTCCACCGAGATCTCAGCAGCGGACTCACCCCACATGCGGTGCGCCGCGCTCACAGGCACTCCGCGAAAATACTGCACCTCATCCCGGTAGGCAGTGGCTCTATGACCGGCGACCCCCTGTCGGCGCACCGGGTTCCGCTGTGTGGACGGCACGGAAAGGTGAACGACGTCGTCCCTCTTGGCGCTCAGGGGCAGTCCACGTAGCCTGACGGCGGTCGTATGGGAAAGCCAGCTGCCAGGGAACTCTCCGACGAGGCCGAACGCCCTGGCCCGGTACAGTCCCTCAGAGTCCAAGACCTGAGCGGCTTCACGCTCGAGGTAGATGCCTGAGCCCAGCGTGACGATGTCATCGCGCTGGAGCCGGGACACCGCGACGTGGTGTTCGCGCAGCAGCCTGGCATTCAGCGGCTTGCCGCGTAGTTCGTTCGGCAAGGGTTCTGGATAGCGCACATCTCCAGGATGCCGAATCGCCGGTCAATTCACCTTGGTTTTCCACAAGGCTGTGGATAAACTCGCCTCGTAGGCGATGGCCCTTTGACAGATGTCAAAATTCCCCGCTCTCAGCCGAGCGCCGAAGCTGAAAAGAAGAACATCTGACATCTGGTGGCGCACAGGGCTCGCAAGGGCCTCTGCGCATGGGTCTAGGCGCGAGATTCGCTCTCTGGGGCGGTCTGTGTGCCCGAGGCAGAGCTGTGGTGGTCCGGGGCTGGGACTGCCGACCCGAACCGCGCATCAGCGGCTGCTGTCCGGGCGTGCTGCTGAGCCTCAGACATTCCGGCCGGAGTTATTTCCCCGGGGAACTCGGGTTCCTCGCCTGCGAGTTCAGCTTCAGCCAAGCTGCGGTACTTCATTCTCCGCATGCGTTTGGCGAGGTCCCGAACAACGAAGATCAGCATCACCACAATGAGCAGGGTGAACAGGAAACCCTCAATGCCCGGCGTGATATCAGCTTCAGTGAGCCCATCGCGCAGATCGGGAGATTCACCACCTCCACCGCCACCCGGCCACCATTGGGTCAGGGAGGGAGCTAACGCGTCAGCGGAAAAATACACAGAACCATTCTACGGGTTGCCTCTCAATCCGGAGAACAGGTCATTTTCAGGCAGAGAGGTCTCGACCCTCGAATGGGCCAACACAAAGTCGTCATAGGGCCAGACTTCGCGTAGGAAATCGTTAGGAGTCGCGAAGAAGAAGCCCTCCGGGTCAACCTGTGTGCGGTGCGCCTTCAGAGCTGCGTCTCGCGCTTCGAGGAACTCCCCCACCGGCACCTGGGTGGTGACTTCATGATTGGTCAGCCAGTCGGGCCGCTCGTCGGATTCCCAACGAGCGAGTCGCTCTCCGAACGGCGAGTTGATTCCAGCGGCGACCAGCGCCTCATGCAGGGCTCGGAACCGACCCGGGTTGAATGCTCGGTCGTAGTAAAGCTTCTGCGGCTGCCAGGGCTGACCACAATCGGGGTACTTCGAAGCGTCCCCTGCGGCATGGTAGGCCTCCACAGTGGTCTTGTGACTCATGATGTGGTCGGGGTGAGGATAGCCTCCAGACTCGTCATAGCACGTCACAACATGGGGCTGGAAGCGCCTGATCAGCCGAACTAGAGGGGCGCTGGCCAACTCCAGCGGCAGTGCGGCGTATGAGCCGAAGGGCAGTGGTGGGGGCGGGTCCCCTTCGGGCAGGCCTGAATCGACGAAGCCCAGCCAGACGTGCTGGACTCCGAGTGCTTCGGCGGCCTCGGCCATTTCCTGCCTCCGCACACCCGTCAGGTCCCGATGGCATTGCTGAATCTCAGCTGCAGCAGGGTTCAATAGGCTTCCGGCTTCTCCCCCGGTCACAGTGGCAACCATGACCTCCGCCCCGGCGTCAGCGTAGGCGGCCATCATGGCTGCGCCCTTTGAGGACTCATCATCAGGGTGCGCGTGGACGGCGAGCAGCCTCAGCCCTTCCGAATTCGGCACAGATGTGGATCCTCGCGGCGCACGGTCGTGAAGCTCTTGGGCCGCGGCCGAGGCGCGCGGATCGTCTGCGGGGACTGCCGAGACATCCAGGGCGGTTTCCGATGGCGTGGTCTGGTGCATAACCACATAGAATAGTCGCTGATGAGTATCACCGAGTCCGACAGCAACACTTCGCAGTCCGATGTGTCGAGGCGTTACGGTGCCGCGCGCAAGGGTATGGCGCCCCGAACCCAGAGGATCCTTATCTTCGGTGCACTTCTGGTGGCTTTCGCCACGACAGTATGGTTCACGATAAGTCTGAATGTAGGCCGACTGGAGTACCAGGATGTCGGGTACACGGTGGTATCCGATTCCCGTATCGAGGTCGATTTCGAGGTCACCAAAGACTTCGACGATACCGCACAGTGCATGCTTCACGCGCTTGACGATTCCTATGCGATTGTCGGAGCTCGCATCGTGACCATCGGCCCTCATGAGGGCGGCGGAGAATCAGACCGCAGCAACTACTACAACTCGGAATTGCTCACCGAGTACCGTGCCGTGACCGGTATCGTGGATTCCTGCTGGCTTGTCGATTGATAACTTAAGGCGCTTCTTGTCCTGAGGACCTGAAAAACAGTTCACAGTGGGCGCAAAAACGGGTTAATCGTTGAGATTTCGGTGATGCGTCTCTAAGATGTTTCATTACGCAACAACCCCGCCAGGGACGCCCCGGCGGGGTCTCTATTTAGGTAGCGGTCTGTGGAACTGACCTGTTGCCTGCAGATCAGAAGAGGAGAGCATCGTGTCCGCACACACCACAGAAGTCGAGGAAAACTCCCAGTGGCTGTCGCAGGAGGCCTACGATCGCCTTTCTGCTGAGCTGGATCAGCTCAAGGGCCCTGGCCGCCAGGAGGTCGTGGACCGTATCGCGTCGGCTCGCGAAGAGGGTGACCTCAAAGAGAACGGCGGGTACCACGCTGCCAAGGAAGAGCAGGGCAAGATCGAGGCTCGCATCTCTTACCTCTCTCGCCTGCTGGAGAACGCCAATGTTGGGGGCACTCCGCCCGACGACGGCGTTGTTGAGCCCGGCATGCTGGTAAAGGCTCATGTCGCCGGTCGTGAGATGGAATTCATCTTCGGTAACCGAGAGGTGGCCGGGGACACTGACCTCTCCGTCTACTCCGACGCCTCCCCTATGGGCGAGGCCATCAACGGCGCGAAGGAAGGCGACAAAGTCAGCTACACGGCGCCGAACGGCAAGGACATTGAGGTCGAGATTCTCTCAGCCCAGCCCTACACCGGATAGCAGGTGTTCGGCGGTTCGCCTCTAGTTCATCACCAGAGGCTCGTAGCCCTCTGCCCGCAAGGAGTTCAGCACCAGGGCCGAATGTTCTGAGCCTTTGGTCTCCATGTTGATCACGATCGACACATTGCCCATGGACAGTTCCCCGCCGATTCGGGAGTGGTCGACCCCTATGACATTGGCATCAGTGTCAGCGATGATCTTGGAGATTATCGCAAGTTCTCCTGGCCGATCCTTCAGCATGAGTTTCACAGTAAGAAAGCGGTCTGCGGCGGCTAACCCGTGCTGGATGACTCGGAGCATGAGCATTGGGTCAATGTTGCCGCCTGACAGAACTGCGACCACGCTGCGGGGGTTGATGCCCAACTCGGCGAGCTTGCCCTCCATCAGGGCGGCTACTCCTACGGCTCCTGCGGGCTCGACGATCAGCTTTGACCGTTCCATGAGGAAGATCAACGCCTTAGCAATGGCGTCCTCACTGACTGTGACAACATCGTCTACCAGCTCCTTGATGATCTCGAAAGGGATTTCGCCAGGGCGCCCGACGGCAATGCCATCCGCAATAGTGCGAACGCCCTTCAGCGGGACCAGTGCGTCAGCCGCAAGCGAAGGCGGGTAAGCCGCAGCGTTCTCTGCCTGGACCCCGATGAGCTTGATGGTGCGGCCCTGCATCGCAGCCTGCTGCTTCAACGCCACTGCAGCGCCTGCCAGGAGCCCTCCGCCGCCAATTCCCATCACCACGGTATCGACGTCTGGCTGCTGCTCGAGGATTTCTAGGCCAATGGTTCCCTGACCAGCCACCACGTGTGTGTGGTTGAACGGGTGAATAAATACCGCACCCGAGTCGTCAGAGAACTGTTGAGCCTCGGCCAGTGCTTCATCAACATTGGAGCCGTGCAGGATGACTTCGGCGCCGTGGTCACGCGTTGCGGCCAGCTTGGGCAGCGCCACTCCCCGCGGCATAAAAATGGTGGCCTCAACGCCGAGCTTCTTGGCAGCCAAAGCCACACCCTGCGCGTGGTTACCTGCCGACGCGGCAACGACGCCGCGGGACTTCTCTTCATCAGTGAGGCGAGCCATGCGCACATAGGCACCTCTGACCTTGAAGGACCCGGCCCGCTGCAGATTCTCCGCCTTGAGGTGCACAGTGGCACCGAGCATGCGCCCCAAAGCCCGCGAATGCTCCATGGGCGTGTCCACGATGACACCGTCGAGGAGTTCGCGCGCTGAGATAATGTCGCTCAGCTGCACGCTCAGTTGATGTCCGGGGAGTTCGATTGAGGCAGTGTTGGTCATTTCTGGGACGCGTCCTTGTCTTCGTCGTCAACTGGTGCGCGACGCGGGCGCTCAGTATCTCGGCCGGTTGCGGGGACTGGATCTGGGGTCTCCGGACTATTCTGCTGTTCCGATGAGGCCTTGCTGCGCCCGGCACCGTGCTTATGAGGGTCCAGGACGGGAATGGTCTCAAAAATGCGGCGCTTCAGGGTATCCATGCTGGCCTGTTCCTCCGCTTCGCGTTGCTCCTGCTGGGCGGCTCGGCGCAGGACCTCCTCTTTGACTGTACGCTCCATAGCCAAAGCTTCCGAATCTCCGCGCCACTCTTCCTTGTTCAGGTACTGAGTTGCGCGTTTAATGAAGGCCAGAACGGGCACTGCGAAGAGCGCTCCGATGAGTCCGAGGAGTGTGGAGCCTGCAGTGACGGCTAGCACCACTGCAAGTGGGTGGAGTTTGACCGCCTTGCCCATGATGATCGGCTGCAGCACGTTCGATTCGATCTGTTGGACCAGAAGCACCACACCGAGCATGAGCAGTGCTGTCATGAAGTCATGGGCGACGAAAGCTAGCAGGACCGCGACAGCGCCCGTCACGACGGCGCCGACCACAGGAACGAATCCACCAAAGAAGACCAGCACGGCGATCGGCAACGCAAGTGGGACGTCGAGGATCACAGCACCGATGTAGATGCCGACCGCATCAACAAACGCCACAAACACTTGAACCCTCATGTAGGTTCCGACTGCCGTCCATCCTCGGCGGCCCGCACCGTGGATGGCCGGACGGTGCCTGGCGGGTGTGAACAGGACCATAAAGTCCCAGATTCTGCGACCGTCGGAAAGGAAGAAGATCAAGGTGAAAAGGACCAGAACGGTGCCGATGGCTATGTTCCCTGCGACGGACCCCACTCCAGCGGCCCCGGACATGATGGCATCTGAGTTTTCTTCGAGCCAGGCGATGGCCTCTTGGATGCCCTGGTCGAACTGTTCGGTGGAAATCTCTAGACCGAAGTCGCGAGCGAGCTCATCCGCCCACTCGATGAGTTCGAAGATTCCCGTCTCCACTTGCCCTGCCATCTCGGCGAAGCCGGAGACGATCTCACTTCCCACCAGGAACAGGATGCCGACAACACCGCCGAGAAGTACCAGGATTGACGTCAGCGCCGCGAGGATCTGAGGGAATTTCACCCTGCGCAGGGCATCGTGCAGGGGCCGCAGAAGCGAGGCCAGGAGTCCTGCTATGAGCAGCGAAATGAGCAGCAGCATCACGTGACTGAGGAGCCATATCATCACACCTGCTGCAATGAGGATGATAATCACACGCCATGACCACTCTGCGGCGATCCGCACCCCCCACGGAATGTCTTGGCGGAGTCGGTTCTCATCTGAGACCTTCAGCTCAGCCTGCCCGTTATTGGCGGCCGGCGGCGCGGAGTCCCCGGCTGGTGGATGGTCCGCAGCGTAAGTGGTGGCGGCTGGCGCCGGGTTCTCTGGTGTGTGACCAGTGTTCATGGCGTCCATCTTGTCACGGAACGAAGCCACGGCTTTGTGCCTGGGCTGATGTCATCACATGCGGCCATGCGAAGGGCCTGCCATGCGTAGCCAGAACGCATGACAGGCCCTTCGGTGTCGATGTTGTGCTGAGTCTCAGCTCAATCTGCGATGGACCGCAGAATCACGATCACGCGAAGGATTTCAATGTAGAGCCAGACCAGCGAGACGGTCAGACCGAATGCAGCTGCCCATCCGTATTTCTGCTCCACACCAGCTTCAACGCCGTCTTGGATGTTGGTGAAGTCCAGCACGAGTGAGTAGGTGGCGAGCAGGATGGCGAAGGCACCGATCGCGACACCGAGCCAGCCGGCGCGCATACCGAACATGCCGATATCGGTGAACATCACCATTCCGAAGTTCACCAGGCTGAACACCATGTAGGCAATCAGTGCGGTGAAGAAGAACTTGTTGAGTTTAGGAGTGGCACGCACTTTTCCTGACTTGAAAAGCGCCAGCACAGTACCGAAGACCACCAGGGTTGCGGTCACTGCTTGAACGGCAACGCCGGGATACGCCATCTCTAGGATCCACGTGAATGCACCCAGGAAGAAGCCCTGAGTCGCCGAGTAGGCCAGAATCAGTGCCGGGTTCGGCTCACGCCGGAACGCGTTGACCAGACCCAAGACCAGGCCTCCGAGAACTGCAACGAGCGCCAGACCCATGACCACGCCGGGCATCATGGTGGCCAAGGTGACCGCAGCGCCAGCACCGACCAGCAGGACGGCGAAGCTGGTCACAGTCTTGCGGATGACGTCGTCATACGTCATCGGCGTGCCCTCTAGACCGGAACGCTCAGGCAGGTTGTACTGCCGCTGAAGGTCGTCTGCCTGCGGGACACCGTGCTGCTGGGCGTAGGTCTGCTGCTGACGCTGTTCTTCTCGCACCGTGCCAGAGCCGGAGTCCATGTAGAACCGGCGGCGCTTATCTGCGTTGAACTGGTCAGGCATTGCACCCGACTTGAACACCGGGTTGCTCGAGCTGCCAAATTGCATGGCCATAGGGGTTCCGCTCTCCTTCAATGGGTTCGTCGTCAACGTCGAAAATCGTCGCTTTCATTTATTCTAACCGTTTATGGCCGCGGATTATGCCTCGTGTCGGATCGGCTCAGGCCTCGTCGATACCGCGGGCGTTCAGCGCACGTCCTGTGTTCCGCGCATGGTCGACCGCCCCTAGCAGCAGCGGCACGGTGCGAGCACGCAGGTCGCGTTCCAACCCGCGGGCACGCGCCTGCTGAGCGCCCAAGTGGAAGGAGTCAGCCAGGTAAGGGATCGAACGCAGCATGATGAGCGCAGCGAGCGCGATTCGGCCGGGTCGAATTCCGAGGAGTCGAAGCGGCGCCAAAATCCGCCGGAGAACTCCTACGAGCTCGACCGGCGCGGTAGTGAGCAGGAGCAGCTGGGCCGCCATCAGACAGGTCAGGATTCGACTCAGGACTTCCGTCCCGGTGGCGGGATCATTGAGGATCAGCTGCAGGATTGCAAGCACGGCAAGCACAAGCCAGAGGCGTCTCAGCAGGACGAGGAGCATCAGCAGAGGTATGCGTGCCACCAGGGCCGTGCAGAACACGAGGACGACGACGCCGGCACTCACCAACGGGTCACGCGCGATCAGCACTGCAGCGGTCACCAGTGCAAGCACCAGCACCTTGACTCCACTAGGCGCTCGGTGCATAAAGCTGTCTCCCGGGGCGCGGCGACCTAATACCTGCTCACGTGGTCGCAGTGGGCGGGGACGGCGTCGTAGTCGTCTCATACGGCGCTGCGGCGTCGGTATGTGGTGATCACAGCTTCAGGATCTCCGTCTGCCACGACTTCACCGTCGTGGATCAGCAGTGTTCGCTCAGCCTGCGCCGCCAGGTCGAGGTCATGAGTGGCGGTGATGGTCATGATGCCGTGTAGCTGAGCCAGCTTCTCCACCTGCTGAGTGAAGCGTTGAGCATTGACCAGGTCAAGCAGGGTGGTGGGTTCATCGAGCAGCAGGACGCTCGGCTTCAGCGCAAGAACTGTGGCCAGGGCGACCAGCTGCTGCTGCCCTGAAGAGAGTTCCTGGGAGCTCCGCTCTGCCAGCTCGGCGATACCCAGCTCGTCAAGACTCCGCATGGCAGCCGAACGGCGTTGGGATGTCTCACGCAGGGTGCGTCGTAGCGAGAGCTCCACATCTTCCAAAGGGGTGGGCATGACCAGTTGGGCGGCCGGATTGGAGAACACGAACCCGGCCTGCTGCCGGACAGCTCGCCCATGATCGACGGTGTCCTGGCCATCCACACTGACATAGCCCTCAGTCGGCTCGACCAGACCGTTGACCAGTTGCAGCAGTGTTGATTTGCCGCCGCCATTGGGCCCGATCACGCTGATCCTCCGTTGGGTGAGCTGCAGCTGCGCAATGCTCAGCAGGAGGCGGGTCCCCGCCAGGACACGGACGTCCCTGAACGCTATTTCCACTGAGGCCGACGGCATCATCCCCGAGCCAGAATCCAGGGGGCAGACCGGTGCACAAGAGCGGCAGCCCCAGCTGCGACCAGAGACTTGATCACATCGCCCGGCCAGAAGACGATGTCAAAGAAGAATGCTTCACGCAGGCTGACCTCAAGGTTGATGCTCATGCCGACGATGCCGGCCGGGTGAGTCACCAGGATGCTGCCAGCGATTGCCGCGACAAACAGCAAGGGCACCCGCCAGCGAACGGACCCCCGACGGAGCACAATGCGTGCGATGAATCCGGTGACCAGGGCGGTGAGTGGCCAGGCGAGCAAGTACCCAGCGGAGGGTCCGGCCAAGACACCGAAACCGCCGACGAATCCAGCAAAGATCGGCAGCCCCAATAGGCCGAGGACTACATAGAGCGCCGCAGCGGCAGCACCACGCCATGGCCCCAGGACCAGACCGGCAAGCGCAATGCCCATGGTCTGCAGGGTGATGGGCACTCCAAAATTCCCGATAGGTATCGGGGGGGCAAAAGCCAATACGGCAATGAGGGCGGCGAAGACCCCGATAAGCGCGATGTCCTGAGCGGGATTGAGACCTCGAGTGCGTCGAGTTCCTTCTGCGATGTGAGAGGTCTCCGATGACGATTGGGACATGATGTGCATCCTCCGGGGATATTCGCGCTTGAACATTCTGTTTCGAGCACACTAAGCGGTTTTTGAACGGTGTTCAAGTTACTCGCGCGGCACTTCCCTGGGTTGACCTAGGATCGCTTTGATTCCCCGATCATAGAGCAGGGCGCTCTCATCTGCGCTGCGGCCGAACAGGACTGAGTTCTGCTCAATCGCCAGCGCCCCCAATGCGTACCGCATCAGTACACCAGCATCAACACTCCTAAGACGCACGTCCTCACTTCTGCTGGCCAGCGCATTGCGCAGCGCCGGCACGGGAGGGAGGTCTGGGTCCAGAGCGTAGGCAATGAGGATCAAGTCGCCGCCATCCGGAAGCGCGAGGATCAGTCTCCGCAGGTGCTGCATAAGCTCCAGCGGCTCACCCGGGACATCTCGGAGGGGCTGGAGCACTCGGTGCGCCACACGCCGCAGCATTTCTTGCTTATTGGGCACGTGATAGTAGAGAGCTCCAGGCTGAACACCTAGTTCGGCGGCTACCCTGCGCATGGAAACGTCCTGCACTCCGTACTGGGCCACCAGATCATGGGCAGCGTCAACAATCTGCCCAGCCGTCAATGCCATTGGACCAGCATACGGGCGAAGGTGAATCTGTTCATGAACCCAGACACATCCAGAGGGCCGAGCTTCAGAGGTCCCCCTACTGGGATTCGAACCCAGACTGTATCGATTTTAAGTCGACTGCCTCTACCAGTTGGGCTATAGGGGGAAATGGGAGAGCTGCACACTCGATGCAGCTTCCCCATCTAAGGACAGATGGTCCTACTAGTTCTTGGCTTTTTCTTTCTTCCCGCCGGCTGCCTCATAAAACGCCTTGGTGGGGTTCTCAAGGTCACGCAGCGGTGTGACGTCACGGCCGAAGACAAGTTCGTTGACCCAACCGCCAGCCACGCGGACTTTGCGCTCCACAGTCGGGATGGCCATGCCGTGGTACCCACGGTGAGCCGCCCATGCCACGATGCCCTTGATCTTGACACCCATCGGGTTGCCGACGCCCTTGTAGAGGCCCAGACCTGCAACGGCACCGAGAGAGTCGTGCTTGTACTCAGCGATTGAGCCGTTGCCGAACCGCGCAGAAAAGAGGTTCTTTGCCAGCAGCTTTGCCTGACGCCAAGCGTGCTGAGCGTTAGGAACGCAGAAGCCGCCGGGTCCAGCGCCGGTCAGGTCAGGGATTGCAGCGATGTCACCAGCAGTCCACGCTCCGTCAATGACGTCGCCGTCCTCGTTGAGGATCTGCAGTGTTGCCGAGCCGGTGAGGCGTCCGCGCTCATCCACTGGGAATGAAGAGCTGCGAGCGATGGCGTTGGCAGCCACGCCTGCGGTCCAGACCAACGTGTCAGCACCGAAGACATCTACTTCAGACTTGTCGGCCATCGCGATCAGGGTCAGTTCGCCATCAACTGCTGAACCCAGGGAGGTGTTGAGCAGCACTTCGACGCCCCGACCACGCAGGTGTTCAACGACACCGACCGCTTGGTCCTCAGTGACTTCTGGCATGATCCGTCCCATGGCCTCGACCAGCACAATACGGACGTCAGACTGGGAGAGCCGGGGGTTCTCGCTCACATAGGCGCGGATGATGTCTTCCATCTCCGCGACGCATTCGATGCCGGCGAACCCACCGCCCACTACTGCGAAGGTCAGGGCACGCTTCTTGGCAGCCTCGTCAGTCATCACCGATGCTGACTCCAGGCGTTCCAGGATGTGGTTGCGCAGGCCCAAGGCTTCCTCAATGGTCTTCAGACCAATGCCGTTCTCAGCCAGTCCTTCGATGGGGAATGTCCGAGTCGTCGCGCCGGCAGCCATGACGATGTCCTGGTAGGGCACCTCCACGCTTTCGCCTTCATCCAGACCGACTATCGCAACCTTGGCCTCGTGGTCCACGGAGGTGACTTTGCCGGTGATCACCTCAGTGTCCTTCAGATGTTTGCGGTGCGGTACCACGGCGTGACGAGCCTCAATGTGTCCGCCCACTACCTCTGGGAGGAACGGCTGGTAGGTCATGTAGGGCAGCGGATCGATCAACGTGACGATCCCCCCGGCTGCTTTGACCTTTTTCTGCAACTGTTGGGCAACCGTCAGGCCGACGTATCCGCCGCCAACGATCAGAATTCGGGGTTTCTCAGAGAGCTTCAGTGCCATGGGCTCCATCCTATATCGGTTTCAAACGGGGGTGATCGGTATTGCTTGCGCGTTCAATCTGGCACGGCGCCGTTGCCGAAGTGTGGATCAGTTGGTGTCGCGGCGTGACAGCAGGTGGACCGCCGCCAGAGTCATGAGCGCCGCAAGGACCAGAGCGCCAACTCCTAGAGTGACGGGTCCGGCCCAGTCCTGGGCTGACCTGACTTCAGCTGCTTGCGGAAGGTCCCGTGGCTCACCTTCAGGGCCAGCCACCACATCGGAGTCCTCTGGAACGCCCTCGGAGTCCTGCTCATCCGTGTCGGTGCGGCGGTGCACCCGAATCCAGTCTTCTAGGGTGTCGTAGTCCTCTGCGTTGAACTCAGGGACGCTGCCGTTGACGGCGGCGTCGACGTTGAGCACGCCATGGCCGAACTCGGGGTCAATCCCGTCGGCTCCTGCAGAATCCGCGGAGGTGAGCAAACGGTGTTTGACCTCTTGAGCAGACAGCTCCGGGTGAGCAGCCATTGTCAGGGCTGCCGCACCGGCGACTATGGGTGTGGCACCGGATGTCCCCGTCCACATGGCATAGCCACCTTCCGGAAGCGCGCCGACCAACGGCTCCGAGGCTGCGGCGATGTCAACAGCAATTCCTTGGGAAGATGAGTCTTCACTGATGTTTCGTTCCTCATCGACGCCAGCGACTGTGAGGACGCCTGGGATGGTGGCCGGAGCTCCGACTGACCAATGCCCAGCGGCCCTGTTTCCTGCGGCGGCGATGACCAGCACATCGTTCTGCTCGGCGTGCAGGAACGCTTCATCCCAGCTTTCTGGCCAGTCCTGCGAGCCTGAGCCGATGGACATGTTGATGATGTCCGCTCCGTTGTCCACCGCCCAGGTCACCGCTTGGGCTATCTGGTCTTCAGTGCCGGGCCCGTAGGGATTGGGATCTTCCAGCACCAAAGAGAGGGAGAGGATATCCGCCTCTGGCGCTACGCCTACTACTCCGGCGGGACGCTCCGGCCAAGGTGCGGATTCGTCCACTTCCTCATCGGATTCGTCTTCCTCCGCATCCTCAATGCCTGGGAAGACTCGAGTGTCATAGAACTCGTCGAGAGCTTCCTCATCGATTTCGTCTTCCCAGTCTTCCCCGTAGATTTCCTCGATGTCGGCGAGGAAGTCATCAAACCATTCATCCCATTCGTCGTCGGAGAGGTCGTCGAAGTCCTCTGCTTCGATCTCTTCGGGTTCGGGCATCTCTTCGCCGCGTCCGGCGGCGAGGGACGCCACCAATGTGCCGTGCTCGGTGTTTGTCTGCGAGACCGGGCCACCGCTGCCGTCTCCGCCTCCTGACACGTCGGTGCCACCCATCATGGCGCCCTCCAGCGAAGGATGGTCTCCATCAACACCGGTGTCGATCACCGCGATGGTGATGCCTTCGCCCTGAGTGGTCTCCCAAGCTTCCGTGACTCCATAGTCTTCGAGCCAGAACTGTTCCTCTCGAGTGCCCTGGCCGTAGGCCGGCGTGGCGACCAGTTGCGCGGCGAGAATCCCGACAACGCCGACCGAGCAGACTCTGCGACCAACCCGGCTCAACTGGCGACCTCCTGGGCATCGAGTTCTCCGCGGGCAACAGACATCACCAGTCCATCGAGGATGTCGTGCTCGGAGGCGATCGCACTCGTGACCCGACCGTCGGTGACTTTGTTGAGGTAGTCAAGGATGGTGCCCCAGATCAAAGCTCCGGCACCTATGACATCAACCCGGCCTGGGTGCATGAACGGCATTGCCGCACGCTGGTCACGGGTGCTGTGCACAAGTTGCTCCACCGACTGTTGGATGGCATCGAGGGAGAGTTCGGCACCGTGGATGGTCTCGGCGTCGTAATCTTCAAGTTTGAGCGCGTGAGCAGCGACTGTCGTGACGGTCCCGGCGACACCGATCACTGTCTCTGTCTCGTGCAGCGGCATCACCTGCGCAACATTTTCGAGGAAACTCAGAGTTTCGAAAGCCGCCATAGAGCATTCGGTTTCTGCCGGCGGATCAGTGCGCATATGGCGTTCGCTGAACCGCACGCAGCCCATATCGGTGGAAATCGCGTGCTCTGCCCCTTTGCAGGTGCCCATGACGAACTCTGTGGATCCACCCCCGAGGTCCACCACGAGAACTTTTCGCTCAGAGTCCCAATCGAGCACCGAGGCCGCACCGGAGAAGGAGAAGCCAGCTTCTTCGGAACCGCGGATGACTTCCGGTTCGACGCCGAGGCGCTCCTTGACTCCGGAGATGAACTCGGTGCGGTTGCTGACATCTCTTGAGGCTGACGTGGCGACGAACCGAACGGCCTGCGCCTGGTGTTTGCGAATGAGCGCGGCGTAGTCGTCCACGGCAGCGAAAGTGCGTTGCAGAGCCTCGGCAGAGAACTCACCGGTCTGGTCAACGCCCTCGCCCAAACGCACCACCGTCATGCGGCGCACCACATCGGTGAGCGCACCAGAGCCGGGCAGGTCGACGTCAGCGATCAGCAGACGGATCGAGTTGGTGCCACAGTCGATAGCGGCAACTCTCATGATGCTTCTCTTTCCTCAAGACGGCGCACGTGGCGCGACAGGTCTTTAGCGGGGACTTCGGCACTGTGGTCCCACGCAGTCTCACATGTGCAGGTGTCCGGGGTCCATTCGGGACTGATCATGTCCAGTGTCTGGTCGCCCAGAGGATTGATGCCAGGGCCAGCGGCAAGGGCGTGTCCAGCGAGAACGTGAAGACACTTGACTCGGTTCGGCATACCGCCAGCGGTGATGCCTTCGATCTCCCAGACTGGGTCTACGCCCGCCTTCTTCCGGATCCGTTCCCGTTCTTCGAGGTACTTCTCATGCGCTTGCCGGTACTGCTCGGCAAGGTGTGCATCCTGGCTCAAGCGCTCAGTCATCTCCACCATCACGCCCGCCGCTTCGAGCCGAGACACTGCACCGGTCAGTGTGGGGTGAGTCAGATAGAAAGTGGTGGGAAAAGGTATCCCGTTGGACAGCCGCGGTGACGTTGCGGCAACCAGCGGATTGCCGCAGATGCAGCGGGAAGGAATTTCGACGACGTCGCGCACCGGCCTGCCCAGCTGCAGGCTGAGCGTGTCAAGGTCTGCTTGGGACGGAGTGGGAGAAGGTACAGGCGCGCGGTTCACAGCACACCACTTTACTGCTCAGCAGACTCGATGACCGATTCCCAGAGGTCGTCTGTCCAATCTCGGTCTTCAGCGGCGTCGTCCGCCGAGTCCGTATGGACCTCATGCTCCTGCAGATCACCGATCACGTGGTACCTGCGTTCACCTGGCACCATGAGGTTGATCCGCTCCCTCGCCTGGCGCTGAACGAACTGCGGATCATCCCAGCGCGCCAACTCGGAGTACAGCTCGTCCTGACGCTGCTGCTCCTCGGATATTTGCCCGGCAAGCTCGTTGATTTCTTCCCGCTGCTGCATGTATGTCCGAACAGTCGGCACCAGGAACGAGATGACCACCAGGGTGACGATCGTCAGCACAATCATCCGCCCGGAGAACGTTCTTTCCGGCACAAGCGTTCGGGCTGAGACTGGGGTTTTGGTGGATGGGCGCTGGGCGTGCTGCTGTGGCTTGTCCGCCCGGCGAGCACGCCGAGCGGTGATTTCATCCGGGGTGCGGATCTCGCCTGAGACCTGTTCACGTTCCTGAAGACGCCGAGCCCTGGCGCGTTCTGCTCGAGCCTGAGCGCGTCGCTGACCGCCGGTGCTTGAGGTTTCGGGTGCAGCGGTGGACGCATCTGAGCCGCGTGCGTGTCGAGGCACGGCCGTCACCGCCTTAACTAGGTATGTCTCGCCGGTTCAGCTGTGGAAGGCCGAACCGGCGAGCACACCACTGATGGGAAGCGTTCTGTTACAGAACCTCAGCGTACTGGCGGGGCAGTATATGCCGACCCTAGGACACGCAGAAGATCCCGGATTCGTCGTTTAAACGACGAACGGCCTGATCACCCAGGGGCTCGGGTAGTCAGACCGCT
This sequence comes from Nesterenkonia salmonea, assembly GCF_005771525.1. GTDB lineage: Bacteria > Actinomycetota > Actinomycetes > Actinomycetales > Micrococcaceae > Nesterenkonia > Nesterenkonia salmonea. The sequence goes on from NZ_VAVZ01000005.1 coordinate 65,505, forward strand.
CATCTCACCGTGGTGCAGCTTTAGGAACCGGCAGAGAAACGCGGAAACGCTGAAGCGCCGGCGAAACGGGCCGCGTCTCCGAGCTCTTCTTCGATTCGCAGAAGCTGGTTGTACTTAGCCACCCGCTCGGAACGAGCTGGTGCGCCCGTTTTGATCTGGCCCGAGTTCACGGCCACGGAAATATCAGCGATCGTGGTGTCCTCAGTTTCACCGGAACGGTGGCTGATCATAGTGGTGTACTGACTGCGCTGGGCCAGTGAGATGGCGTCCAGCGTCTCCGTGAGCGACCCGATCTGGTTGACCTTCACCAACAACGAGTTGGCCGTGCCGTTGGCGATGCCCTTTCCGAGGCGATCGGGGTTGGTCACGAAGAGGTCATCACCGACCAACTGGACCTGGGCGCCGATCATATCGGTCAGGGTCTTCCACCCTTCCCAGTCGTCTTCGTCCAGGGGGTCCTCGATGGAAACCAGCGGGTAAGCCTCGACGAGTTCCTTGTAATACTGGCTCATCTGCTCAGGCGTCTTCTGTTCGCCTTCGAAGGTGTAAGAGCCCTCGGAGAAGAACTCGCTGGCCGCCACATCAAGTGCCAGAGCAACGTCTTGACCCGGCTTGTACCCTGCCCGGTGAATGGCCTCAGTGATGAGGTCCAACGCTGCTCGGTTCGAAGGCAGGTCCGGGGCGAAGCCGCCCTCGTCGCCCAGCCCGGTAGAGAGGCCCTTCTCCTTCAGCAGCGCTTTCAGCGCGTGGTAGACCTCGACTCCGGAGCGCAGAGCTTCCGAGAAGGTCGCAGCACCGATGGGAGCAATCATGAATTCCTGAATGTCCACATTAGAGTCGGCGTGCGAACCGCCGTTGAGGATGTTCATCATGGGTACTGGCAGCAGATGGGCGTTCGGACCACCCAGGTACTTGTAGAGCGGCAGATCCGAGGCGTCAGCGGCAGCCTTCGCCACGGCAAGGGAGACACCCAGAATGGCATTGGCTCCAAGGCTGGCCTTGTTCTCTGTGCCGTCAAGGTCCAGAAGCACCTGATCGATCGACCGCTGCTCGGTGGCGTCGAGCGCTTCCAAAGCTGGAGCGATGACGTCATTGACTGCTTTGACGGCCTCAGTCACGCCCTTGCCGAGGTAACGCTGCTTATCGCCGTCGCGGCGCTCCACAGCCTCGAAGGCGCCAGTGGAGGCGCCTGAAGGAACGACGGCCTGGCCGAAGCTTCCATCGTCGAGCAGGACATCAACCTCCACCGTGGGATTTCCGCGGGAGTCGAGTATTTCGCGGCCGAAGACGCTTGCGATCAGGGACATGGATTCTCCTTGCCTAAAGGGGATGACGGAACAACGGTCACCATTGACTGGTCTCCAGCCTAGTCGAGTTCAGCTTTCTCCTGGGCCTTAATCCGGTCCCATGCAGCATCGATCTCTTCCACGGTCGCCTCTTTGGGGTTGAGCGCACCATGCGGTTCGAAAACATGGGGATTGCGCCGGATGAGCTTGGCGCAGAGTGCTTCGGCAACGCCATCCAGATCGAACTCGCCGCGCTCCTGGGAAATAGCAGCATGCAGCGCTACCTGAAGCAGGATGTCCCCCAGTTCTTTGCGCAGCGGTTCCCCAGTGATGCCGGCGTCAATCTCCTCGGCGACTTCCTGAGCTTCCTCGATGAGATACGGGGTGAGGGCCTCATGCGTCAGCTGGGCAGTCCAGGGGCAGTGCTCCCGCAGCTGAGCGATGATGTCCCTCAGCTGCTCCATATGCGGAAGTGAAGTCACTGCCAAGCCTCGAGGATATGAGCGGCGAGCACCTCGCGTTCTTCGTATCCCAGGAAACTAGCCTCAATGGCGTTGACCTGGAAGTCCACCAGTTCGGCCAGCCCGTAGTCGAAGGCTTCCGCGAGCGCGGCCAACTCTCCGCTGAGGGTCACGCCGGAGACCAACCGGTTGTCCGTGTTGACGCCGACGTTGAAGCCCAGCTGGTAGAGCATGTCGAAGGGGTGGTGGGCCATCTGCGCGGATGACTCTCCGGTGAGAGCTGTCACGGCGCCGGTTTGGAGATTGGAAGTCGGTGAGGTCTCCAGGTGGATCTGCCGGTCACGCACCCAGGCAGCGATCGGACCCAGCTCGACTTCAATGAGGTCTTCACCGCCATCACCGGTTTTGGACCGAGAGTCAGGTCCTGTGGTCAGCACAATGTCCTCCGCGATACGGATTCCATGACCTAACCGCTGGGCTCTGCCGTCAACCAGGGCGCTGCGCACGGATTCCAGCCCATCGGCTTCGCCTGCGTGGACGGTGGCAGGCAGCATCTGCTCGGCTAAGCGAGTGAAGCTTGAAGCAAATTGTGACGGTGGGAACCCGGCCTCAGGTCCCGCAATATCAAAGCCCACCACTCCGGCTTCCCGGTGCCGCAGCGCCAGTTCGACGATGTCTTCCGCATAGTCAGCCTGCCGCATGGCGGAGAGCAGCTGCCCGACGGCGATGACCCCGTCATTCTCTTCGACGGCTTGGGCGCCCTCGTTGAGCCCGGCTTGGACAGCCTCCACGGCCTCATCCAGTGTCAGACCGCCAGCAATGTGCTGCTCGGGCGCCCACCGCACCTCGGCGTAGATCACCCCATCAGCTGCTAAGTCTTCAACGTATTCCCGCGCAACTCGGCGCAGGTTGTCGGCCGACTGCATCACGGCGGTGGTGTGCGCAAAGGCTTCCAAGTATTTGAGAAGGTCACCGGAGTTGGCGTTGGTCCGGAAGATCTCCTGCAGTGCCGCCGGGTCGGAGCTCGGCAAATCATGCTCTATCTCTGCGGCTAACTCGATCAGAGTGGAGGGTCGAAGGGACCCATCCAGGTGGTCGTGCAGGGAAACTTTGGGCAGGTCGCGCAGCTGGGCTTCAAAACCCTCGTAAGTGCTCATGGCCCTTAGCCTACCGGTGGGCTCGGTGTCTCAAGCGGCGTCGTCGTCATCGTTCTTGTCACGCTGTTTGCGGCGCAGATGAATGGGCGGCTCCACCGGCACCTCACCAATGTCCTGGTAGCCCTCAGGGTCAAGGTGGTAGCCACGGCGGTCGAGCCAGGCAGTGAACAATTTGAACAGCCGCTCACTGATCCAGCCCAGCACGATGGCGACGCCGATTCCCACCGCCATGGCGATGAGCATATTTCCGAAGATTGCCTCACCGAGCATTCCCAGGCCGGTCAGCCAGGTCGCCCACAGCAGTGAGGCGGCGCTGTCGATCAGCAGGAATCTGCGCAGTGAGAACTGTGTCGAACCGGCGACGAAGTTGATGGCAACACGAGCACCAGGGATGAAGCGACCGACGAAAATCAGCAGCACACCCCGCTTGTCCAGTTCGTGTCTGGCCCAGACCAGGGTTTTCTGCGGCGTGGGCTGACGCATCCACCGGAACCTGTGGGTACCGATCCAGCGGCCCAGAGTCCACGCGATGAAGTCGCCCAGCACTGCACCGCCGGCGGCAATGAGGATGACCCACAGCCAGTGCGGCGTGCCGGGAGAGTCTTGGACCGAGCCCAAGCCGACGACCAGCGTGTCCGAGGGCAGGACGGGGAAGATGCCGTCAGCCACGCAGAAGACGAACAGGCCCACCAGGGTCCACCAGCCGGAGGCGGCTGTGAGGATCAGGTCGTTGAGCTGGTCGAGTAGTTGGCCGAGTCCCATGTTTGGTGTTTCAGATGTCCGCGGCTGCGATCCGGGTCTTGATCAGGGTTGAGGGCTGAGCGTGGCTGCCCTCAGAGATGTCGATCGCCTTACGCAGCGCCTGCTCGGCTCGCTGAATGCGATGCTCCTCATCGGTGTGCAGCGTGATGAGCGGTTCTCCGGCGCGTACGGCGTCACCGGGCTTGGCGTGCAGCCTGAGACCGGCGGCGGCTTGAACCTGGTCCTCCTTGCGTGCCCGTCCAGCGCCCAGTCTCCAGGCCGCTATCCCCACCGCGTAGGCGTCCATGCGAGTCAGTGTGCCTGTCTCCGCGGCGTGGATGGTGTGCATGTGCCGAGGTTCAGGCAGCGGCGCGTCAGGGTCTCCCCCCTGAGCGGCGATCATCCCCCGCCAGGCGTCCATTGCTTTGCCGTTCTTCAGGTTTTCCTGCGGGTCCACACCGGTCAGTCCCACGCCTGCCAGCATTTCTGCAGCCAGGGCCACAGTGAGCTCGACGACGTCCGCCGGGCCCCCTCCGGCCAGCACCTCCACAGATTCTTGAATTTCCACAGCGTTGCCTGCGGTGAGACCTAAAGGGGTGTCCATATCGGTGAGCAGGGCCGTGGTGTTCACCCCAGCGTCAGCGCCCAAAGCGACCATGGTCTGAGCAAGTTCGAAGGCGTCGTCGTAGTTCTTCATAAAGGCCCCGGTGCCGACCTTCACGTCCAGGACCAAAGCGTCGGTGCCCTCAGCGATCTTCTTGGACATGATGGAACTGGCGATGAGCGGTATGGACTCTACGGTGCCTGTGACATCGCGCAGTGCGTAGAGCTTCTTATCCGCTGGAGCCAGGCCGGAGCCGGCAGCGCAGATCACAGCACCAACTGTGTCCAGCTGGTGGAGGATCTCGGCATTGGTCAGATGCGCACGCCAGCCGGGGATGGCTTCCAGCTTGTCCAGGGTGCCACCGGTATGTCCCAGCCCGCGGCCTGAGAGCTGCGGCACAGGCACCCCATAGGAGGCGACCAGTGGCGCCAGCGGCAGGGTGATCTTATCGCCGACGCCGCCGGTGGAGTGCTTATCTGCTGTGAGCCGCCGGCCACCTTCTGGCCTGGTCAGGGAACTGAAGTTCATCCGATCCCCGGTGCCGATCATTGCAGCGGTCCACTGCCGGATCTCCGCTCGGTTCATCCCGCGCAGCAGGATCGCCATGGCGAGGGCACTCATCTGTTCCTCCGCGACGGTGCCATCGGTGTAGGCGTTGATCAGCCAGTCGATCTGTTCCTGGTTCAGGGTGCCGCCATCACGTTTGGTGCGGATGAGGTCGACGACGTCATGTGACGGGCTCACGGAGCCACCTTTCCTAGGTCTGCGGGGCCGAAAGCCTGCGGCAGGATGCCCTCCATGTTCGTGATTCCTTCAGGGGTCAAGATCTGGAACGTTTCTGCGGCGAACTCGTTGAGCAGTTGGCGGCAGCGCCCGCAGGGCATGATGGTCTCCCCGTTGGCGTTGACGCAGGTGAAGGCGGCGATCTGGCCCCCGCCGGTGAGGTGAAGCTGGCCGACCAGTGTGTTCTCAGCGCACTGGCCGACGCCGTAGGAGGCGTTCTCCACATTGCAGCCGGTGATGAGCCGACCGTCTGTGGTCAGCGCAGCTGCCCCCACTTGATACTGCGAGTAGGGAGCGTATGCGCGGCTCCGGGCGTGGTTTGCGGCGGCAGTGAGCACACTGAAATCGACGTCGTCAGCCATGGAGTAATCCTAAGCGTTGGCGGAGAGGCAGATGTGGGCCACTTCCGCCATCACTCTGACGCCTATTGCGATGGCGCGCTCATCCGGGATGTAGTCTCCCCTGTGCAAATCGTAGGCTTCCCCTCCTGGGGTCATGGTGCCGAGTCGGAACATGGAGCCAGGAACCTCCTGGGTCATCCAGCCGAAGTCCTCACCGCCCATGGACTGCTCCGCGAGAGTCAGACTCGATTCCCCGAGGGCCTTCTTCGCGGCCCGGTCGATGATTCCGGTGCAGTCTTCGTCATTGACCACAGGCGGCACGCCTCGCACGTGGTCGAGGGTGACGCTGACCCCGTACGCGGCAGCGGCCTGCTCGACGATGGGAACCAGCACTCCCCCGGCCTCTTTCCACGCATCGGCGTCAAGTATGCGCATGGTGCCGTGCAGCGCCCCGTTGGAGGGTATGGCGTTGGCAGCGTTTCCGGCGCTGATATGTCCCCAAACCAAGGAGACTCCGCTGCGGACGTCGATCCGTCTGGCCAGGATGGCGGGGACACTGGTGGCGATATGCCCCAGCGCTCCGATGACGTCTTCGGTCAGGTGCGGCCGTGAAGTGTGGCCGCCGCGGCCCGTGACCTCGACCCGCACCAGGTCCGATGCCGAGGTGATGGGACCGATCCGGGTGCCGACTGAACCGACGGTGAGCTTGGGGTCGGCGTGCAGGGCGAAGATCCGAGGCACGTCCCGGAGCACACCCTGCCTCACGATCTCTTGGGCACCACCGGGAAAGTGCTCTTCAGCCGGCTGAAAGATGATGCGGATGCGGCACGCGAGTCCTTGGTCGCCGCCAGTCTGTGATGACCGTTGTGTGTGCAACCGCTGGAGGGTCCATGCCAGGCCCATCATGACTGTGGTGTGCAGGTCGTGGCCGCAGGAGTGCGCTACTCCCGTGTTCTGCGAGGCGTAGTCGAGTCCGGTGGTTTCAGTGATGGGCAGTGCGTCGATGTCACCCCGAAAAGCAGCGGCGATCGGGGCATCCGCTGGCCCGACATCCACATAACATCCGGTGGTCTCCGGCAGCAGCTGAGGTTCCAGACCGGCCTCACGCAGGTGGGCCGCGATACTCGCTGTGGTGCGTTTTTCTTTCCAGGACAACTCCGGATGGGCGTGGAGGTCTCTGCGGAAGGAGATCAGGTCACTTTCCAGTTCTGCCACGAGGTCTGCTGTGGCAGTGGCTGGCGCGGTGAGGCGCGTGACTTCGGCGTCGACACGTGCTGTGGTTTCCCGCCCGGTTGCCTCCGCATCAGAGGACATCGGAGTCTCCTTTCGCTTTGAGCGCTTCAACCGCCTGTTTCACGCTCTGCGCGTGATCGGTGGTGGTCACCAGAAGTGCGTCCTCAGTGTCGACCACCACAATGTCTTTGACACCGATCAGTGCCACCACGCGTTGAGTTTCGGACACGACGACGCCGGATGAGTCCTCGGAATACACTCTCGGTTTTTTGCCGAGGACTGTCATGTTCTCCTGCTGAGCCGCCGGGTTGAGCCGCGCTATGGCCGCGAAGTCACCGACGTCGTCCCAGGTGAAGTTCCCTGGGATGACGGCCACATCTCCGGCATCAGCAGCCGGTTCGGCGACCGCGTAGTCAATGGCCGTCTTGGGCAGGGTGGGCCAGACGCGGGCGAGTGTCTCCGCCTGGTGGTCGGTGCCCCACGCGGCCGCGATTTCGGTCAGTCCCGCGTGAAGCTCCGGTTCGGCGGCTGCCAGGTGATCAAGCAGCAAGGAGACTGGCGCGACGAACATCCCGGCATTCCAGAGGTAGTCTCCGCTGGCCACATATTCCTGCGCGATCTGTTCTCCCGGCTTTTCCACAAACTCGATCACGTGGTGTGCGTCGGGGGCATCTGCCACCTGGTACTTCTCACCGGTGCGGATGTACCCGAACCCGGTGGAGGGGTGCGTGGGCTTGATGCCGATGGTCACAATCTTGTCGGTGGCGGCAGTGACCACAGCTTGTCCGACCGCATCACGGAAGATCTGCACTGGTGCGATCACATGATCGGCTGCAAAAGACCCCATGATGGTCCCCGCAGAACCGGTGCGTCCGGCGGCTACATCGCGGGAGTGAAGTATGGCGGCGGCCAATCCAATGGCCGCTGCAGAGTCTTTGGGTTCGGGCTCGAGGACCAGATCCTCCAAGTTGAGCTCTGGAATCTGGCCGAGCACCGCCTCGCCGTGGGCCTCTCCGGTCACTACCATGACTGAGTGCCCGGAGAGGGGAAGCAGTCGTTCATAGGTGGATCGGATGAGCGTCGTTCCCGCTCCGGTCAGGTCGTGCAGAAACTTGGGTGCGCCTGCGCGGGACAGCGGCCACAGTCTTGTTCCCACACCACCTGCGGGGATCACTGCGTGGAATCGATCCAGTGCTGATGGGGGGATACTGGCCTGTGTGGAGTTGGAGCTGGAAGTCACTCGACCTAGCGTATCCCCTGAGCCGGATCTCACTGAGTACCCTGTGAAACAGGTCATGACGAAATGGCGGCACATCTGGCGGGGAGCTTTTAGCGGCGTCGATACCACAACAGGCTGACGTGGGCCATTATACGACAACCCGAAGCAGAGGACTTTTCTACAACGTGTAGAAAACAAAGCTGCACCTCGAAAGATTAGGATGGGGCTCAGTGCCATGCGACGACGCTGGAAAGGTAACTGAACGTGACGCAGACAAAAAGCACCTCCGGTGGACGGGGGACGCTCTACAGAGGCCGCGAAGGTATGTGGTCCTGGGTTGGGCACCGCATCACCGGTGTCGGAATCTTCTTCTTTCTTCTAGTCCATGTACTGGACACCTCGCTGGTCCGCGTCTCGCCTGAGGCTTATGACGCGGTCATCGGCGCATATAAACACCCCATCATGATCATGGGAGAGATCGGCCTGGTGGGCGCCATCGTCTTCCACGCATTCAACGGTCTGCGCATTATTCTGGTGGACTTCTGGAAGCAGGGCACCCGGTATCACCGCCAGATGCTTTGGGCCGTCATGATCCTGTGGTTCGTGACAATGGTGGCGTTCTCAATCCGCCATCTGATGATCTTTTTCGAAGGCTGGGAGGGTTTCTGAGATGACCACCACGAACTCTGAAGCGGTACTCCCAGCGCAGGGCATTGAAGCCCCCCGCTCGGGACGGATCGACCCCAAGTACCTTCGCTCCAACCCCTCGTCTGGCTCCTTTGAAATGGTCGCTTGGGTGTTTATGCGAGTCTCAGGTGCGGCACTTGTGGTGCTCATCTTCGTACACCTGTTCTCCAACCTCATGGTCGGGGAAGGCATCCACCAGATCGACTTCGCATTCGTAGCCGGCAAATGGGCCAATCCCGTCTGGCAGTTCTGGGATCTCACCATGCTGTGGCTGGCTATGCTCCACGGCACTAATGGCATGCGCACCATCATCAACGACTACGCGGAAAAAGATTCGACGCGGCTCTGGCTGAAGTCGATCCTTTACTCGGCTACTGCGGTCATCATCATTCTGGGCACCCTGGTGATCTTCACCTTCGAGCCCTGCCTGGTCGACGACGCCGGGAACCTGATGGACTACGCACCGTCGTTCTGCGAGAGCGTCGTCAACTAGAGCACGACGACGCCCCCGCACCGCACGCACCCACACGCACCAAGAGAAAAGAGCCGAACAGAACATGCAGGTTCATAAGTACGACGTTGTGATCGTCGGCGCCGGCGGCGCAGGGATGCGCGCCGCCATCGAGTCAGGTCAGCGCGCGCACACTGCGGTGCTGACCAAGCTTTACCCGACCCGCTCGCACACAGGAGCCGCCCAAGGCGGTATGTGTGCAGCGCTGGCGAATGTTGAAGAAGACAACTGGGAGTGGCACACTTTCGACACTGTCAAAGGTGGCGACTACCTCGTCGACCAGGACGCCGCCGAGGTCATGGCCAAAGAGGCCATCGACGCGGTCTTGGACCTGGAGAAGATGGGGCTCCCCTTCAACCGGACGCCCGAAGGCAAGATTGATCAAAGGCGCTTCGGCGGACACACCCGCGATCACGGCAAGGCCGCCGTGCGCAGGGCGTGCTATGCCGCAGACCGCACCGGTCACATGATCCTGCAGACGCTCTACCAAAACTGCGTCAAGCACAATGTTGAGTTCTACAACGAGTACTACGTTCTGGACCTCATCACCGTGGAAGAGGATGCGACCCGGGAAGACGGAAGCACCTATAAGCAGAAGCGCGTGGCAGGCGTCGTCACCTACGACCTCGCTTCCGGCGAGCTGCACATCTTCCAGGCCAAGTCCGTCGTGTTCGCCACAGGCGGCCTGGGCAAGATCTTCAAGACGACGTCCAACGCTCACACGCTGACAGCTGATGGCATGGCCATCGCCTACCGTGCAGGTATTCCACTTGAGGACATGGAGTTCGTCCAGTTCCACCCCACCGGACTAGCGGGCCTGGGCGTGCTGCTCTCCGAAGCGGCCCGTGGCGAAGGCGGCATTCTGCGCAATAGTGAGGGTGAGCGTTTCATGGAGCGATACGCCCCCACCATCAAGGACCTCGCACCCCGGGATATCGTGGCTCGTGCCATGTCCCAGGAGGTCCGCGAAGGCCGCGGCGCAGGCCCCAATAAGGACTACGTGTACCTGGACCTCACGCACCTCGAGCCCGAACACATCGACGCCAAACTGCCGGACATCACCGAGTTCGCCCGCACGTACCTGGCAGTGGAACCTCATACTGAGCCTGTCCCAGTGTTCCCCACCTGCCACTACGCCATGGGCGGTGTCCCGACCAATATCAAGGCGGAGGTGCTCCAGGACAACGACACCGTGGTCCCTGGACTCTACGCTGCCGGCGAGGTGGCGTGCGTGTCAGTTCACGGGTCCAACCGCCTGGGTACCAACTCGCTGCTCGACATCAATGTCTTCGGCAAGCGCGCTGGTCTCTACGCGGCCGAGTACGCCAACAGCGCTGAGTTCGTCGAACTTCCGGAGGCCCCGGAAACCTTCGTCACCGAGCAACTGGATATGCTGCGCAACTCCACCGGAGAACAACGCGTCGCCACCATCCGCGCTGAACTCCAAGACACGATGGACCTCAATATGCAGGTCTTCCGGTCCGAGGAAAGCATCAGAGAAGCTCTGGATAAGATCTACGAGCTCAAGGCGCGTTACCAGCAGATCACTGTTCAGGACAAGGGCAAACGCTTCAACCTGGACCTGTTGGAAGCCCTCGAACTCGGTTTCCTGCTGGACATGGCTGAGGTGATGACAGTCTCCGCTATGCACCGGAAGGAGTCCCGTGGTGGTCACTACCGCGAGGACTATCCTGACCGCGATGACGAGAACTTTATGCTGCATTCGATGCTGTACAAGGATCCCGACTTTGTGACCGAAGGGGTCGAGGGTATTCGCTTCGACACCAAACCGGTCACCTTCACCCGCTACGAGCCGATGGAGCGTAAGTACTGATGAGCACTCCCACTGTTGAGAAAGAACCCGCTTCCAAGATCGACCTCGCTGATTCCGGCGAGGCTGGCGCGGTGCAGGAATTTAATATCACCCTGAAAGTCCGGCGCTACGATCCTGAACGTGCTGAGGATGCCTGGTGGGACGAATGGGAACTCACCATGTTCGGCACTGACCGTGTCCTGGACGCCCTCCACCGGGTCAAATGGGAAGTCGATGGCACGCTGACGTTCCGCCGCTCCTGCGCACACGGTATCTGCGGCTCAGACGCTATGCGGATCAACGGACGCAACCGGCTGGCCTGCAAAACGCTGCTGAAGGATCTGGACACCTCCAAGCCCATTGTGGTCGAAGCGATCAAGGGCCTTCCCGTAGAGAAGGATCTGATCGTGGACATGGAGCCGTTCTTCCAGTCCTACCGGGAGATCATGCCCTTCATGATTAACAACTCCCCTGCCCCGACTGCCGAGCGTGTGCAGTCGCCAGAGGAGCGGGAACGCTTCGATGACACCACCAAGTGCATTCTGTGTGCAGCATGCACCAGCTCCTGCCCGGTGTTCTGGACCGACGGCCAGTACTTTGGTCCTGCGGCGATCGTGAACGCCCACCGCTTCATCTTCGACTCCCGTGATGACGCCGGAGATATGCGCCTGGAGATCCTCAACGACAAGGAAGGCGTGTGGCGCTGCCGCACCACCTTCAACTGCTCTGAGGCGTGCCCCCGAGGCATCGAGGTCACCAAGGCTATCCAAGAGGTCAAGACCGCGATTCTCACTCGATCTATGTGAGGTTCTCCTGCAGAAGGAGGGGCCCACTGCTTTGCGCGGTGGGCCCCTCCTTCTGCGTTCAGCTCCGGACAGCCTGGTCCGAGGCCACAATTGCACCCCAGCTGGCGGCCATAAGGTAGACCAAGCTGAACAGATAGAAGTAGAAGAACAGGCCCAGCACGGTGGCGAAGGGCAGCAGGACATCATTGGAGGTCGCATTCGAGATGAGCTGAGTAGACAGCTGCCTCAACAGCGAGGACCCGACACCGGCGATGATCGCAACTTGCCACAGGGCCGCGACCGGGATCACTATGCGCGAGGCTACGCGCATCACCAGGATGGCAACCAGAACGTCCAAGACAAAGGACACACCGATAGCCGCCAGTCGTGTGACCGGGCCGTCTAGAGCCTCCCAACCAAGGAATCCCAGGGTCGCATCAAGTGACACCGTGGTAATCAAGTTGGCGGCTGTCGTCGCCGCCAAGACGGCACCTAGAACGAGCATGATGAGAAAGTCTCGGGCCTTCACCACCCAGATGTATTCGGCCATGAGTGGCCGGTCGAAGATACTGCGAATTCCAGACCGCAACCCGTGGATCCAGCTCAGTGAGGCTACTATCGCGACCAACAGTGACACCACCAGAGCAGTATTGAAGCCTGCTGTATCGAAGAGCTGATCTGGGCGGGCCAACCCCCCATCGCCAGTATCGATCACTCCCGGCACAGCCGTTTCAACAGCCTCGACAATGAAGGCCTGCAGCTCTTCATCTCCACTGATCACAAGACCAGCCACTGAGAAGCCTGCAACAAGCATTGCGGACACGGAGAAGAACATCATGTACGCGGCGCCGGCGGCCATCACCGTGCCGTAGTGGAAGAAGAAGAGGTTCAGTGACCGCATCGCACGAGTACGATTCAGCCTAGTGAGCCACCATTCCAGCATCGGAACAAACAGGGCAGTGCCGCTTCGACCTTCTCGTTTCGCTCTCCCATAGGCCATCCGCGCTTGGAGCTCTTCACGCTTGAGCAGGTCATGATCTACCGGGTTATTTCGGGGCTTGACCTCATGGCTGTCGTCGAACTTCTCAACTCGTGCTTTGGCCGCATCAAGAATGGCACCGGTGTTCCCTCGTTGGTGCCCGCGGCGTGCTGCTTGGTTTTGTGGCCGTAGGCGGGAACTGCGGGGCATGAGGGCTATACCGGAGCTGCGGGCAGGAAACCCACTTTGTCATAGACCTCGGCCAATGTTCCCGCCGCGGTGTGGCGTGCCTTCGCCGCGCCTTTGGACAGCAGGGCATCCAATTCACCGGGATCTGCCAGCAGCTCCTGGGTCCGGTCCCTGACCGGTCCAACAGTTGCGACGACCACTTCAGCCAGGTCCGCTTTGAGGTGTCCGTACATTTTTCCTTGGTACTCACTGACCAATTCTTGGATGGACTTTCCCGTCACGGCAGAGTAAATGCTGAGTAAGTTGGAGACTCCCGGCTTGGCCTCGCGGTCGAAACGGATCTCGGTGCCATCATCGGTCACCGCAGCCTTGATCTTCTTGGCGATCTTCTTATCAGTGTCATTGATGTTGATGAGCCCGTTCGGAGAAGATGCCGATTTGGACATCTTCACAGTCGGCTCTTGGAGGTCGTATATCCGGGCGCCTACTTCAGGGATGAATGGTTCAGGAACTCTGAACGTCTCGCCGAAGCGGTGGTTGAAGCGCTGCGCGAGATTCCGAGTCAGCTCCACATGCTGTTTCTGGTCATCACCTACGGGGACCCCATCAGGCTGGTAGAGCAGAATGTCGGCTGCCATGAGCATTGGGTAGCTCAGCAGACCGACGGAGGCGGCCTCGGTCCCCTGCTTGGCAGATTTGTCTTTGAACTGGGTCATACGAGCTGCCTCGCCCATTCCAGTGATGCAGGTCAGAACCCACGCGAGTTGGGCGTGTTCAGGCACATGGGATTGGACGAACAGTGTGGATCGATCAGGATCGATTCCTCCAGCAATGAACTGCGCGGCAGTGTTCCTGGTCCGCTCGCGCAGGAACTGCGGATCGTGCGGCACAGTGATCCCATGAAGGTCCGGGATGAAGAAGAAGGACTCATACTGCTCCTGGGTCTTCACCCAATTGACCAGTGCCCCCACGTAGTTACCCAGGTGCAGTGATTCCCCTGATGGCTGCATACCGGAAATCACCCGAGCACCAGCTTCGGGAGCCTTTCGAGTGGTGCCCTGCTGCTCAGTGGTGGAGGCGGCGTCGTCTGTCACGGAGAGATCCTTGTCCTGTTCAGTTCGGGGCGAGTCTGCGGTCATTCTATGGCCCTGGTGAAAACCACCAAAGTTCTGGTGCTCCACCTGAAGATCCATGACTCTGAACGTCAGCTGGAATCACGCTAGAGTTACACCGAACCAACGGCATGTTGGGTACGCAGGGCCCCTCAGGGTTGATACATACGCAGGAGGAACGGTGACACCACTCTATTCATTTGCTCGGCGCCCGGGCAGGACCGCAGCACTAGGTATCGGAACTGCAGGGCTTCTGGTCCTGACCAGCTGCGGCGACGATGACGAGCCGCCACCACTGGATGAGCTCGCGGAGAACATTCTGGAATCGGTTCAGGAAGCGGATTCCTTCACGGTTCTCAGCGACGGTGACTGGGATGCGGCCTTCGCATCTGATCCTATGCTCGATGACATGGACGTTGATGAAGACGACCAGGAAGTTCTCGTCCACTTCACCGAGGGTGGGGACCGCGTCTTCATGCAAGCTCATGTGCTTGATGTGGAATGGGACATGCTGTTCCTGCGTCCTGAAGCAACAGCGTACATGCCAGTCTCAGCGTTCGTGGACCTTATGGAGTTCGGCGCAGAGGCTGAAGGGGACGACATCAGCTCCTTCATTGACGTAGACGGCTTCCGCGAAGAGGCCGGTGACCGTTGGTTGATCATTGAGGACATTCCCGCCTCGGACATGGAAGAGCTGGAAATCGAGGGTTTGCTGTCCGAGTACGGCTTCGACGACGCCTCAAGCCTGGCTGAGCAGTTCTCCAATGAAGGCGAACTTCAGGAGCGCGACGGCACCGAAGTGTGGGTCTACGACGGTGAAGACGAGGCCGAGCTCGTGGTCTTGGCCGACTCAGAGGAGCCATACTTTGTGGAGCTGACCTACTACGACGACGATCTGCTCGTCACCGAGCACTACTCGAACTGGAATGAAGCTCCGGAAACTGAAGAGCCTTCCCAAGACGACGCCATGACTGAGCAGGAGCTGGAAGAGCTCCTGATGAACTACATCGACTTCTAGCAACGCACTAGGCGATCCCGGAGGTTCGCGGTCTCAGCTGAGCTCGACAGTGAACTTCCGGGTCGTCAGTTCCTCCAGCATGGAGGTTTTTACCTCATAGCCCAGGCCAGGCGTGGTGGGCACTTCGATCTGACCATCGTTCATGGTCACTTCAGGGGAAATGATGTCTTCGTGCCAGTAGCGGGCAGAGGGTGCCGTATCGCCAGGAAGGGTGAATCCGGCCAGGCTGGCGATGGCCACGTTATGCGCCCGACCAATTCCCGTCTCCAGCATCCCACCGCACCAGGCGTCCACTCCAGCATTGCGGCAGAGCTTCTCAATCTTGAGGGCTTCAGCGATTCCTCCGACGCGGCCGATCTTGATGTTGATGATCTTGCCAGAGCCAAGCTCCAAGGCTTTGCGTGCGTCGTCGACTGAGTGAATGGACTCGTCAAGGCATATGGGGGTCCTGATGGCTGCCTGCAGATGCCGGTGGTCGACTATGTCATCGTGCCCTAGTGGCTGTTCGATCATCATGAGGTCTAGGTCATCCAGCGCTGTGAACAGATCACGGTCATTGAGGGTGTACGCGGAATTAGCATCGACCATGATGGGAGTCTCCGGGAACTCCCGCCGTACCGCGCGCATCATGTCAAGGTCCCGACCCGGAGCGATCTTGATTTTGATCCGTCGGTACCCGGCGTTGACGGCGTCGCCCACAGCCTCAATGAGCTCCGCGTCGGTGGGCTTGATGCCGATGCTCAGGCCGACATCTACCCGGCTCTTGGTACCCTTCAAGGCTTCTGCCAGAGAGATGCCTTGTTGCTTGGCCCACAGATCCCATACTGCGCCCTCTATGGACGCTTTGGCCATGTTGTTCCGTTTGATGGGCGCCAGTAGCCGGCTGATGTCTTCTGGATGATTCACATCAGCGTTCTGCAGCCGCGGCAGAATATACTCGGCCAGGGCTACCTCACACGTGCTGGTGGCCTCTTCGGAGTAGGTGGGTTCGGCTCCCGCCACGCATTCCCCGTAGCCGACCGTGCCGGCGTCGTCGTGGGCTTCCACGATCAACAGGTCTCTGTGAGTCTGAGTCCCGAAGCTTGTGGTGAACGGAGTGCGCATCTCAAGGGTCAACCGGCGCACCGTGATAGATGTGAGGTTCATAATCGAGGGCCAATCACTCTGCACTGTTGGAGGACCGGGGCAGTTTGTAGTCGACCACGAGCGGGGCGTGGTCGGACCAGCGCAGCGAGTAGTCGGCCGCACGGTCCACCGTGGGATTGGCAGCCCACTCGGCGAGGGCGGGGGTCGCCATGTGGTAGTCGATGCGCCAGCCGGTGTCATTGTCAAAGGCTTTTCCGCGGTAGGACCACCATGTGTAGGGGCCATCAACTTCCCCCGCGAGCGACCGAGCCACATCAACGTAACCGGCGTCGCCGAAGAATGTGTCGAAGAAGGCCCGCTCCTCAGGGAGGAACCCGGAGTTCTTGACGTTGCCCTTCCAGTTCTTGATGTCCAACTCCGTATGGCCCACATTGAGGTCGCCCAGAACCAGCACGTGATCTGAGCGTTCAGCGAGTTGGGGCAGGTAGTCCACCATGTCTTGCAGAAAGCGCATCTTGTTCTCTTGGCGGGTGGTTCCGACCTCCCCGGAGTGGACATAGACGCTGACCACTGTGAGTGTGCTTCCGTCGCCAAGTTCGTAGTCAGCTTCGATCCAACGGCCGTCGTCTTCTGGGTGCCCTTCACCGATTCTCGTTCGGGTCTCGATCGGGGCCTGCCGGGAGAGGATGGCCACTCCAGCCCGGCCCTTGTCTGCCGCTTCGTGCTCGTGGATATGCCACTGTGACTGCGGGTGGTGCGCCCCTGCCTGCTCGGCGAAGTCGGCCACCAGCTTGCTGAGAATATCCGGGGAGGCACGCACCTCCTGCAGGGCCAAAATATCTATCTCACGGGAGGCCAACCATTCGCCCATCCCCTTGCGTGCAGCCGCCCGGATGCCATTGACGTTGACGGAGGCGATCCTGGTCATCTCTGCGGATTTGGGGTCCACAATCCGGTGCGGGTGCTCTTCAGACTCGCTCACTGGGTCTCCTTAGCGGTTGTCAGGCGTTTGTTGGGGATTCAGGTTCCTCTAGGAGCCTGAATCCCCAACACGGCAATGAAAAATGCTTTAGCGCACGACGTCGCCTTTGATAGTTTCGCCGTTGCCGTCGTCGTTCTGGTCCCGGTTTTTCTTTTTGCGACCCACGTGCTCGGCGAGCATATCGCGGCCGTTGTGAGCAGTAATCTCCAGAGTTTCCAGGGCACGATCCACCATCTCGGTGTCAGCCTCTTGGCCTTTGGCCAGCTCCTGCTTAATGACCCTGGCTTGGACCTGAACGATTTTGAAGGAGTGGTCCAATTTCAAATTCCGGGTGTGGGTGTCCTCATCCACCACTGCAGTGCCACCGGATCGGGGACCGCGCTGAGCTGCGACGTCTGCCCTGGCGGAGTCGACTGCTTGGCCGAACTTCTTCGCGCTGCGGGAGAACGCAGTAACCACCACGGTGGCCAGCAGCAACCAGCCGCCGGCGATCACCACGAGAATCCATCCGATGATGTCGTTCTCATTGGCGGCGAAGATCAACGCGACCAGGAGAACGGTGATCATCACCGCGAAGACGATACTGGTGCCTCTGCGGCCTGCGTTGCGCAAGGCTTCATGCGCTCTATGGGGGGAGGGAAGAGAATTGCTCACAAAGCACCATTGTTCCAGACTGCAGGGATAAGATCGAAAGGCCCCCAACGCAAACCCGAGGAGCTTCACGTGACAGAACTGCCGGAAACCATGAGCGCTGATACCGCTGATCGCACCACCTGGATGCGGCGGTACACCCTGGATCCTGCGCTGGCTGAAGAGTTTGTCGAATTCCTGACCAAAGAGGTGTTCCCTGCCCGTGAGGGCCGTGGCTTCACAGTGGAGTCTGTCTGGTTGGACAGTGAGAAGTCCCAGCTGACCTGGTTCGTTTCCCGACTGGGAGATTCGGCGGAGTTCGCCGCAGCGGAGCGGGCCTGGGAGGAATCCGAGGAGCGTGCTGAGATTTTCGCTGGCAAGCCGAAGTATGTGACGGACAAAGATGTCCGTGAAGTCACCCGTCTGCGGTAAACGCGGCGCCTGAACCGATCCTGCGCTCGGCTGCGGCTCGTCGGGCTGCACCCACTGCGGCAGCGACGGCGGTGAGCATGATTCCGGCAATCACCAGTGCGGCAACCAGCATGGCCGTTTGATGGTCTCCCCCTGGGAGGACCATAAAGTACACCGCGGTGACGACGGCCAGGCCGATTGCTGTGACGACGCGTTGCGCACTCTGCGCCACTCCCCCAGCTGCACCAGCCATGCTTTCGGGCACGTCCTGCATGGACAGTGTTTGGGCACTGGGGATAATCAGGGCCTGCGACAACCCGTTGACCCCCAGCGCGAGAGCCACCCAGCCGATCGAGGCCCACTCGGTGCTCTGCAGCAGCGCGGCCCCGGCGAGCACGAGCATGGAAACAAAGGCGGCGACGCTTCCGAGAATCAGCATCTGTGGGCCCACCCGCTCCACACGGCGGCCTACCTGAGAGGCCAGCAGGATGACCATGGCCGCGCTGGGCAGCATCACCAGGCCGGCGGTCAAGGCTCCGAGCCCGAGGCCTTGCTGAATGTAGATCGCCACCACAGCCCAAATGCCTGGCATGCCGGCAAAGTAGATGATGATCACTGCGGAGTTCCAGGTGTAGCTGGGCAGGGTGAAGAGCTTCAGATTGACCATAGGGGCGTCCGGGTCACGTTCTCCGAGGCGCTTCTCCCACCAGAACCAGAGGAACAGCAGGGCGAGCCCAGCAGCACCTATCGCTGCGCCCAGTAGGTTCGTGAACTGGATAACGGGCAGCATGATGCAGACGATTCCCACTGACAGCAGCCCTGCGCCCAGGGGGTCCAGTCTGAGCAGACTGCGGAAAGTCCCGGCGGATTCAGCCTTGGCAGCGTCCCGGTCTTGGAATTTGGGCAGCCAGAGGAATGCTGCGATCAGCGCCACGGCAGTGACCGGAACGTTGAGCAGGAACACCAGTCGCCAGCCGGTATCAGCAGGGGCTGCGTCAATCAGCCCGCCGCCCAGCAGCGGACCGATGGCCACGGCCACCCCGATGACTGTGCTCATGAGGCCGTAAGCGCGGCCGCGCGCCTGTCCGGTGAACAGCCGTTGGATCATCCCGATGATCTGCGGCACCAGCATGGCCGCACCTAGGCCCGCGGCAACGCGCATGGCGTTGAGCACCAAGGGGGTGGGTGAGAACGCTGCTGCCAACGAGGTGGCGGCGAAGACTGCTGTGCCTATGAGGAAGAAGCGTCTGCGTCCCCAGAGGTCTCCGGCTCTACCGGCCGGGACAAGGCCCACGCCGAAGGCCAACGCGTAGCCCGAGAGCACCCACTGGAGATCGGAGGAGGTAGCGCCGAGTCCTTCCTCAATTGCGGGCAGTGCGACCATCACTGAGGAGATGCTCATCAGCGACGCGAACAGTGGAAGCAGCAGTGCGATCAGAACGCGTGCGCTCGGCGCTTCCTCGGAGCTCTGCTGTTCCTGACTCATTTGATGCACTCTATACCGATGGGGAGGTTCCGTTGCGAAAGGCAACGAAATCCTCCCCATCGGACAGGTTCAGCGCGAAGCGTCAGCTCCGGACCTCCCGGAGGTAACGGCCAACATCCGGGCTGAACGCCAGGACCAGCCAATAGATGTTCACGCCGACCCAGAGCAGTGTGACAACGACGGTGATGATGTCGGAGGCACCACCGAAGACGAACCCACCGACGCTGACCACGGCTCCGAGCATCGCGAAGACGATGCCGACGATCCTGGCCCAGTTCTTGTTGGCCCGAAGACCGAAGAAGACCAGCAGGTAAATTGCCACTCCGATCAGGGCAATGGCTACGCTCACTCCCACGACAGCGTCAACGTAGGTTTCCAACTGGTCGCGGTCGAATGCCTGGCCCGTGGCGGACATCTGCTGTTCAAGATCGTTGATCATCTCATTTCGGTACTCCGCCGAACTGATCATGACAAAGCTGACCACCTGGTTGAACAAGAAGATAGCCAGGGACACCAGTGTGAACAGCTTGAGTTTGCGGAACTTGTCCGGCTGCTCCACCGGCCCACCGTAGGCGTTCGGGTGATAGGCCTCAGTCCCAAACTTTGAAGGGCTCTGGTCCGCATACGGGTTGTCTCCTCCGGACTGCGGTGCACCCTCTGGATTGGCTCCCCACTGCGGGTTATTGTCCTGTGGTGGGTTAGTCATTGCTCCTCCTCCTGTGATGTTGCCACTGTGATTCTTCGAAAATTCTGAGCGTCATAACACTCGCTACTCGTACCGCAGAGCTTCGATCGGGTCTTTCTTCGCCGCGCGTGCTGCTGGCAATGTGCCCGCCAAGAATGCGATGAGGATGATGAGCAGGAAGATGCCGCCGATAGCCAGCGGGTCCAACCCGAAGAGACTCAACTCCGCGAATCCACCCAGTGGTCCATCCTCTGCGGTGAGGAACCCATCGGTGACGAACCCTGTGGCAAGACCGAGGCCGATGCCGACCACAGAGCCCATGATTCCGATCATCACAGCCTCCATCGAGAACAAACTGAAGACCTTAGCCCGGGACATACCCAGTGCCTTCATCAGACCAATTTCCCGAGTGCGCTCCTGCACGCTCATCAGCAGAGTATTGACGATGCCGAAGCTTGCAGCAAGCAGAGCGATGAGCGCGAATCCGGAGAGGATCCAGGTGATGGCGTCAATGACCGCCTCAAACATGGCGATCTGATCTTCAACGGTCAGGCCCCATAGGCCCTCATCGGCGAGCGCTTCCTTAACTGCTTCCTCATTCTGCTCCAGGTTCTCAATCTCCGCAGAGGCCATGATGTAGGCCTCGGGCATTTGTCCTTCGAACCCTTCAGCGTTGATGTCGGCAACCTCTTCAGCAAGCGCCACGGAGGGAATAGGGGTGAACCCCACTCCTGCCAGTGTTCCTTGGGTGACGCCGACGACTTCGACTTCGACATCGCTGGTCTGCCCCACCGCGTTGGGTGCGGCCACAATCAGAGTTTCGCCGAGCACTTCGTCTGGATTGTCCGTGCCGTAGATCTCCAGCCAATCCTCGGGGATGGTGATCTCCATGGCACTGCGGTCAGGTGCGCCGCCGGCTGCGAACTCTGCCAGCACGTCATTGAGGGCGAAGTCGAACTGCGCCTGGTACTGTCCGCCCTCCGGGGCCTCGACGTATTCGATCTGCGCGGCCACCTCCGTGTCGACCCCGACCACATGATCCAGACCCTCGATGGTTTCCACATCCTCGGCTGAGAGCATTCCCGTACCGAACCCGGAGTCCACCTCTGCTCCGGCGTCTGGGTCGTATTCGGCTGGTCCATCCTGCTCTTGGGCATCAGCCTCTACCTGCGGGACAACGTAGATGGCATCGTCTTCGCCGAAACCGCCGAAGATACGGTCGACCGTTTGGTTGATCCCTGCTCCCAGCCCTGAGGTCAGGGTCAGAGTGAAGGCGCCAATGACGATCGCGATAACGGTCAGTGCAGTGCGCAGCTTGGAGCGGAGCGTGTTGCTCAGCGCTGATTTGGTCACATCCAGTGATTTCAACGTGCCGCTCCTTTGCCGAATGGGAGGATACGACGACGCCGCCGTGTTGCGGGTCCACTGTGACCAGCAGTTACGGGAGCTTTATGGGAAGCGGAGTCCTTGACCCCGACCTGCTCGTCTACGATCTCACCGTCCTGCATGATGAGTCGGCGCTGGCACTTGGACGCCAGGTCTTCATCATGGGTGACCACAACCAGGGTGATGCCGTGGTCGCGCTGAAGGTTGAGCAGGATGTCTTCCACTGTCTCGCTGGTGGCGCTGTCCAGGTTTCCGGTGGGCTCATCGGCGAAGAGCACCTCGGGGTTATTGATGAGCGCACGGGCAATGCATACGCGCTGCTTCTGTCCGCCGGAGAGATCGGTGGCCTTGTTCTTGGCCTTGTCCGCCATCTTAAGTTGTTCCAGAGCGTCCATACCTCGCTTGTCCCGCTCTGATTTGGACACACCCGCGATCTTCAACGGCAGCGTGACGTTCTCCAAAACCGTTTGGTTGGGATTGAGGAAGAACTGCTGGAAGACGAAGCCGAACGTCTCATTGCGCAGGGCAGAGACAGTTTTGGGCTTGAGTTTGCTCACTGGTCGGCCATCTAGGGCCACCACCCCAGAGGTCGGCTCATCCAGGAGGGCGAGCAGGTGCATCAAAGTCGATTTACCAGATCCGGATTTGCCCACAATGGCCACCGATTCGCCCCGGTGGATCTCGAAGGTCAGGCCCTTGAGCGCATGGAACTGCGCGGGGCCACGGCCGTAGACCTTGACCAAATTCTCCGTCTCTAGAACGGGTGTACTCATCATTGCCTCTCGATTGCTCTTCAGTGTTGAAATCAGTCTTCCGGATGAGAGGCGACTGCGCATCGACCGTAAGGATGAAATAGGGGCGAATAGGGGACGAATGCGGGATAAACAAGCGGCTCCTCCACAAATTTCTCGGAGTAGGATGCTAGCAATATAGCTAGTTCGCCGTGTAAACTATCGCGCATGTCCATTTCTTCTGCACTGGAGTCCAGTGTGCCCTCACAAACTACACCTGAACCAGCGATTCACGCCGTCGACCTGGTCAAGAAGTATGGAGACTTCACCGCCGTCGACGGAATCAGCTTTAGCGTATCCAAGGGAGAATCGTTCGGGCTGCTGGGCCCCAACGGAGCCGGCAAGTCCACCACGATGCGAATGGTCGCCGCAGTGGCCGCCCGGACCAGCGGCCAGATGCGGGTCGCTGGTTTAGACCCCGAACAGCAGGGGCCAGAGGTGCGCGCTCGGCTCGGTGTCATCCCCCAGCAGGACAACCTGGATGAGGAACTCACCGTCCGGGAGAACATCATCATGTACGGCCGCTACTTCGGCCTGCCCCGCCGCTACTTGGTGGCCAAAGCCGACGAACTGCTGGAATTCGCCCAGCTCAGCCACAAGGCGAACTCCCGAGTGGAGGACCTCTCCGGGGGGATGAAGCGTCGGCTGACCATCGCCCGAGCCCTTGTGAATGAGCCTGAAGTTCTGCTGCTCGATGAGCCCACCACCGGTCTGGACCCGCAAGCCAGGCATGTTTTGTGGGACCGACTCTTCCGACTCAAAGAAGCCGGCACCACCCTGGTCCTGACAACTCACCACATGGATGAGGCTGAGCAGCTCTGTGACCGACTCGTAGTGGTTGATCACGGCACCATCATGGCCGAAGGCTCGCCCTCGGGGCTGATCCGCGAGCACTCCACCCGGGAGGTTCTGGAGCTGCGTTTCGGCACCGATCGCAACGCGGAGCAGGCCAAAACCATTGAAGAGCTGCTCAAGAAGACAGATGCTGGGTCCGGGGATGTCGGCTTCAGCCACGTGGAGGTCCTCCCCGACCGGCTCATGGTCTACGCGGAGCAGGCCGAGTCTGCCATGGAGAAGATCCATGCCGCTGGCCACCACCCCATGACTTCGTTGGTCCGCAGGTCCTCACTGGAAGATGTTTTCCTTCGTCTGACAGGGCGGTCTCTCATTGACTGACACAACGACGACGCCAAAGGACTCTGTGCCCAGCAGCGCCGGGTCTCTGGCGGCAGACAAGGACGTGCTGAGCCGGCGGGTTCGATGCTTCGGCGCGCTCTACCAGGCCGAGGCAACACTGCGCTCGATGCGCGCCTACGGTGGCGTCATCCTCTTCTCTTCCACTTTCCAGCCAATCATGTACGTCCTGGCCATGGGGCTCGGGCTGGGCGTGCTGGTTGGTGCTGAGACTGATTTTTCCGCCTATGGTGCGGACTCCTATCTGATGTATATCGCGCCTGCGATCCTCGCCTCAACAGTCGCGATGACTGCAGGTATCGAGTTCACCTTCCCCGTGATGGAAGGCTTCAGGTGGCGCAGAAAGTACTTCGGGGCTCAGGCAACAGCGCTGACACCGCAGCAGGTCGCGGCCGGCCACATTTTGGGCGTGTGCTGCAGGTTCGGCATTCATGCCCTGATCTTCACTGGGGTCCTGTTCGCCTTCGGCGCGCTGAGCTCCCCGGCCGCTGTGCTGATGATCTTCTCCGCAATGCTCGGTGGACTGGCGATGGGCCTGCCCATCATGGCCTACATCTCCACACTGCGTGATGAGAAGGGTCACGCGTCAATGATCCAAAGGTTCGTGATCATGCCCCTGTTTCTGTTCTCAGGGACCTTCTACCCTCTGACGAACCTTCCCCAGTTTCTGCAGGTCATTGGGTGGATCTCTCCCATGTGGCATGCGAATGAGCTCGGCCGGACCCTCGCCTTCGGGCAACCGACACCACTGTGGATGCTGCTGATCCACGCTGGATACCTGGTGACAGTGGTCGTCTTGGCTTGGTTCGCAGTCCGCCACGTCTTCATCCGACGCCTGGGTTTTGAGGAGTGGCGGGGCCGGATCCCTGGCCTGAAGGCCGACCAACGTCGGCAGAACAAGCAGGACGCCAAAGAATCGCGCGGCGGGCCCTACCAACGCGGGGAAAGCCGCCCAGATGTCACGTTCCGCCGCGGCGTCGGCGCCAACTACTACTCCGGGAACATCCGCGCGGTGTTCAGCCGCGGTATGGCGGCCATTCGGAACAATCGCGGCATCATTCTCATATCCGGATTCCTGGAGCCGGTGCTGTTCCTCACCAGCTTCGGACTGGGCGTCTCCCCCATGATCTCTGGGATTGAGGCTGAGCAGGCTGGGGTTGCCGGTCAGGACACCATCAGCTACGCGGCCTTCATCGCACCGGCGCTGCTGGCGGTCGCTGCCATGAACGGGGCTGTGTTCGACTCCACCTGGAACGTGTTCTTCAAGCTGAAGATCACCAAGCTCTACCAGACCATGATGTCGACGTCGCTGGGTCCGGTGGATGTTGCCGTGGGTGAAATCTGTCTGGCTCTCTTCCGCGGCGGCATCTACGCATTCGGCTTCCTTGGTGTGCTCTTAGCCACTGGCTTGGTGACTCCTCTTTCAGCAGTGCTGATGTGGTTCACCGCGCTGTTCATCGCGCTGGGGTTCGCCTGCGTGGGCATGGCAGCTACCAGCTTCATGAAGCGTTTCCAACAGATGGACTGGATGATGATGGTGCTCATCCCCATGTTCCTGTTCTCGGCAACGCTGTTCCCCATCAGTGTCTACCCGGCGGGGGTTCAAGCCGTCATTCAGGCGCTTCCGCTGTGGCACGGTGTGGAACTCATGCGCGATATAGCATTCTGGGATTTCAGCATGCTGACTCTGGTACACATCGGCTACTACCTGGTGATGATCGGAGTCGGCGGAGCGCTCGCCGCCTACCGCATGAAGGCCCTCTTCCTGAGGTAGGCCCGGCTCTGACGGGCCCCGTCGAGCGCAGGCCTGCCTCAGTCCCGCCGCCACAGCATCGCCGCACCTTTCGCAGAGCGTCGCGGGATGTGGGAAACTCCGCGCTCACTGGCGCTCATTTCCCACATCCCGAGACGCTATTTAGAGGAAGTGTGCGCGGGAGCCGAGAGGAGGTGCGCGCGTCAGCGGGGCCGGGAGTGGATCAGTCCTCGTCGCGCTCGGTGTCGGTCCCCGCGATCAGCGCGTCCACTGCAAGGGAGAACAGCTCAGCCCGATGATCAGGGGCGCCCTCGGTGTCGTGGGTGCTCAATAGGAGAACCACCGTGCGCTGCGTGCCGTCGTCCGTCTGGGCATGCCATGTGCCGGTCACGACTCCCGGCAGACCGCCGCCCTTGAACGCCAGGCTGTCCCACCACTCATCGTCCACCTCGTCGACCAGCCCGGGGTTGGCGGTGAGAATCTCCCCCACCTCCGGATGATCTTCAACCCGCGCCGCAAGTTCCTGGGTCACAGCGGCCACGTCCTCCGCCGTGGCATACCAATCAATAGCGTCGTCAAGGTCATGCCGCGAGGTGTCTTCTGACGTAATCTCCAGGTCCTGCTCCGCGACTTCCTCCAGGACCTCTAATCGTGCGGAGTCATCCAAGTCCGCCCAATCCTCACCGAGCTCAGGCAGCCCCCAACGCAGTTGGAACAACTCCCGCGTGCTCAGGAAGGGCTTCAGCAGCTCCGGGTCATGATGGCCAAAGTCAGCGGCAGCCTGCTCCACGGCGTTCCGGCCAAGCAGAGCCATGACCATGTCTGTTCCGGTGTTGTCGCTGATCGAGATCATCCGGTGCGCTGCATCGTAGACCGTGGTCGTATAGCCGTCAGCCTGGTCCTGCAAGGTCCCGGAAGGCAGGCTGCGCAGCTCGTCTGTGAGCTCGAGTTCGTCCATCCAATCGACTTCACCGTTTTCGACCGCCTCAACCAAGGCGGCCAATACGTACACCTTGGACACTGAGGCCAGCGGCGCTGGGCCCCCATGACCCAGCTGAAGCAGAACGTCCCCATCCTCCACGACCAGCGCTTCCGCCTCGCCGGGCAACTCCTCGATGCGTTCAGCTATGTCCTCGAATCCCTCGGCCGGCTCAACCTGAGCTACCTCTGGTGCGGTCTCGGGGGCGTCGTCGTTATCTTCTGGTTCGGCAGCGTCGGCCTCAGTGGGCTGATACCCCCCGTCCAGTGGAATTTCCTGCTGATTTCGCTGCTCGGTCACGTCATCTTCTGCGCAGGAGGCAAGCACCATCAGCGATGCAGCCGCGGCAGCACCGATTCGCAAAACGGATGGGCAATTCACAACGGACGAGACTAGTTGCTGAAGCCCGGCGGCGCCACGTGCAGAAGAGATAGACTGACCTGCGGCATCGCGCAGCACAGTTCACGGCACCACTTCCGTAGGAGGACCCCTTTGTCTGACATCCACACCGCTCCGCTCTCCGAGGTTGATCCTGAGATCGCTCAGGCGCTGGCTGATGAGCTTGGCCGTCAGCGCGGGACTCTGGAGATGATCGCTTCGGAGAACTTTGTTCCCCGCGCCATCCTGGAAGCTCAGGGTTCTGTCCTGACCAATAAGTACGCCGAAGGCTACCCCGGGCGCCGCTACTACGGCGGGTGCGAGTTCGTGGATGTGGCCGAGAACCTGGCCATCGAACGGGCGAAAGCACTCTTCGGCGCGGACCACGCGAATGTCCAGCCCCACGCCGGAGCACAGGCGAACGTGGCCGTGATGACCGCCTTCCTGAAGCCCGGTGACAAGTTGATGGGCCTGTCACTGGCTCATGGCGGGCATCTGACCCACGGCATGAAGCTCAACCACTCCGGCAAGTTCTACGAGGTCGCCGCCTACGAGGTGGACCCCGAAACCGGACTGATCGACATGAAAAAGGTCCGCGAGGTGGCCCTGGCGGAGAAACCGGACATGATAGTCGCCGGCTGGTCGGCCTACCCGAGGGAACTGGACTTCGCCGCGTTCCGCGAGATCGCCGACGAGGTGGGCGCCATTCTCTGGGTAGACATGGCGCACTTCGCAGGACTCGTGGCTGCTGGCCTGCACGCGAACCCGGTTCCCTATGCCGATGTGGTGACCACGACCGTGCACAAGACCCTGGCCGGGCCGCGTTCGGGCCTGATCCTCTGCAAGGAGGAGCACAAAAAGAAGATCAACTCTGGTGTTTTCCCGGGACAGCAGGGTGGACCTCTGATGCATGTCATCGCTGCCAAAGCCATTGCGTTCAAGATCGCCGGAACTGAGGATTTCGCTGAGCAGCAGAGGCGGACCGTTGAGGGCGCTCGCATCATTGCCGACCGGCTGACTGCCAACGACGTCGCCGATGCCGGTGTCTCTGTGCTCACCGGTGGCACTGATGTGCACCTGATTCTGGTGGATCTGCGGAACTCCGAACTGGACGGCAAGCAGGCTGAGGATCTGCTTCACCAGGCCGGCATCACGGTCAACCGTAATGCGGTGCCCAACGATCCTCGCCCGCCTATGGTGACCTCAGGTCTGCGGATCGGTACACCTGCTCTGGCATCGCGCGGATTCGGAGAAGCCGAGTTCCGCGAAACGGCGGAAATCATTGCTGAAACTCTCAAGCCGGGTGCCGATATCGACGCGCTCAGCGCCCGAGTAGCCAAGCTGGCTGCCGATTTCCCGCTCTACGAAGGTCTTGAGGATTGGTGACTGGTACTTCTATGACTGCTCAGCTGCTCGACGGCCGCGCCACCGCACAGGCCATAAAGTCCGATCTTGCTGACCGCGTCACCGCCCTGAAGGCACAGGGAATCACCCCCGGTCTGGGAACCGTCCTGGTGGGCTCCGATCCGGCAAGTGAGTCCTATGTGGCGGGTAAGCACCGCGACTGCCAACAGGTAGGCATTGAGTCCATCCAAGTGACGCTTCCTGAAGACATCAGCGAGGCTGATCTTCTGGCGGAGTTGGACCGGCTCAATAACGAGGACGCCTGCACCGGTTACATCGTTCAGCTCCCGCTGCCACGGCACCTGGACCAGCAGAAAGTACTGGAGGCCATCTCCCCGGACAAGGATGCTGATGGCCTTCATCCCATGAATTTGGGCCGCCTGGTGGCTGGTGTGAACGGGGACCTCACCTCTCCCCTGCCGTGCACCCCCAAGGGCTGTGTGGATCTGCTGGGGCACTACGGAATCGATTTGGCCGGAAAGCACGTCGTGGTCGTGGGACGCGGCGTGACGATCGGACGGCCTATCGGGCTGCTGCTGACCCGCCGTGCTGTCAACGCCACGGTGACGCTCTGTCACACGGGGACTCAGGACTTGGCCCGGCACCTGCGTGAAGCAGATGTCGTGGTAGCTGCAGCAGGCGTCAAGCACATGATTGATCCTGCTGATCTGAAGGATGGGGTCATCGCCCTGGATGTGGGCGTCACCCGTGAGGTGAACCCTGAGACCGGCAAAGCCCGGATCTTCGGGGACATCGCTCCAGGAATCGAGACCCGCGCCAGCTGGTACTCGCCTAATCCCGGTGGGGTCGGGCCCATGACCCGAGTGGAGCTGCTGCAGAACGTGGTGCTGAGCGCCGAACAGCGCTCCGCGAAGGAATGAGTCGGCGGGCAGAATGGTTGCCCTGAGTGTGAAGAAGATAGGCTTTCTGTCCTTCGGGCATTGGACTCCGTCCCCGCATTCGCATACCCAGTCAAGCCAAGATGCGCTGCTGCAGAGCATTGACTTAGCGGTAGCGGCGGAAGAGCTGGGGGCCGATGGCGCGTATTTCCGTGTTCATCACTTTGCGCGGCAGCTTGCGAGCCCGTTTCCGCTGCTTGCCGCCGTGGGAGCGAAGACCCGGCGCATTGAAATCGGCACCGGAATCATCGACATGCGGTATGAGAATCCCGGGTATTTCGCCGAGGATGCAGGTGCGGCCGATCTCATCGCCGAAGGACGGCTTCAGCTCGGCATCTCCCGTGGGTCCCCGGAGCAGGTGGTTGAGGGCTACCGCTACTTCGGGTACCAGCCTGCTCAAGGGGAAACTGATGCCGATATGGGCCGTCGGCATGCCGAAGTGGCCCTGAAGATGCTCGAAGGAGAAGGGTTCGCCGAGCCCAACCCACGCCCGATGTTTCCCAACCCTCCTGGCCTGTTGCGCCTTGAGCCCCACTCTGAGGGCCTGCGCCAGCGCATTTGGTGGGGTGCCGGCTCCAATGCGACAGCCGAATGGGCCGCCACAATGGGCATGAACCTCATGAGCTCGACGCTTAAGGATGACGAATCCGGTGAGCCACTGCACGTGCAGCAGCGCAAACAAATCCAGGCGTTCAGGGCAGAGTGGTCCCGGCACGACCATGGATTCGAACCTCGAGTATCTGTCAGCCGGTCTATCATTCCGATCGTCTCCGACCAGGATCGCGCCTATTTCATCGGTCAGCGTGAGAGCCAAGACAAGTTCGGCCACATCGATGAGAACACTCGGGCTGTCTTCGGCCGCAGCTACACTGCCGAGCCCGACGACCTGGTGGAGCAGCTGGCAGGGGATGAGGCCGTCCACGAAGCCGACACTGTGCTGGTCACGGTTCCTAACCAACTCGGGGTGGACTACAACACCCAGGTGCTGAACAACATCCTCGAGCACGTCGCCAAACCACTGGGCTGGCACTAGCGCCACTGCCTGCGTTCATCCCTGGGGGTGATGCCCCGGAGGGTTCTCTGGCGAGAGAATCGCCAGTATGACTTCTACTGGCTTCCACCCCGGCAACGTGGCCACCACAGCGTCAGCGGCAGTTCTAGCGCTGCTGATGGCCTCCTGCAGCAGCGACGCACCTGATGGAGCCCCGAACTCAGGAGCACCGTCAACGGCCAATGACGAGCCCGCCCCTTCTGCGCCAGTGAGCATTCCCGACACGGCTGTCGGAGAGGTCACCGACCATGTGTTGGAGGTCGTCAACTCCGACCAGGACTCCACAGCGGAGGATTGGGAAGGGCTGCTCAGCGAGAGCTTCCGCAGCGAAGTCGATGAGACCCAGCTCGCCGAGGTGCTCAACCAAAGCATCCTTCCCGGCTCACCGTGGACTGCCACGGAGTACCAGGGGACCGAAACGCAATCGACGACTCGAGTGGAAGGTTCAGCGGGAGAACTGAACCTTGTGCTGCAGATTGACGCTGACGACCAGGTGGTGGCGTTGTTCTGGCAGTGGGTTGCCCCCGGAAGTAGGTCCACGCGTTATGCGGGCCGCGGTTTCTTCAATGGGCACAGATTTCAGCATACTCAGCCGGGCTGCGGTACCCGAGCGCTGAGTGGCGCCGGATGGTGTTGTATTCCTTCTTCCAATCCGTGATGATCACCCGAGCATGGGTCAAAGACCAGAAGCTGGTGATGTTCAGGCACTCATCCCGGATCCTGCTGTTGAAGGACTCCACGTACCCATTGCGCCACGGCGCACCCGGCGGGATGTAGTGGATCCCCGTGACCTCCCCGGCCCAGTCGGCCATCGCGTGGCAGATCAGCTCCGGGCCGTTGTCACACCGTAGGACCTCTGGAAGCCCCCGGTCAGCGGCGATAGCGTCGAGGTGGGCGGTGAGGTCATCACCGGTGATGCTGCGGGCCACGATCCCGCCCAGGCATTCGCGGGTGTGCTCATCGACGATCGAGGCGATCTTGATCGCCCGGCCGGTCTCATCGGCGTCGAACTGGAAGTCCACCACCCACACCACAGTCGGCGCGTCCGCCTGCGGGGCTTCCGCGGTGGAGGACCCTACGCGTTTGCGTCGACGTCTCACCGGAACCCGCAGCCCCTCTTCACGCCAGAGCCGCTGGACCTTCTTATGATTGACCGCCCAGCCCTCGGCGCGGGCATCATGATAGGCCCGTCGGTAGCCCCAGCGCGGGTGGTCCTTTGCATAAGCCCGTAGCCAGGCCCGCNGGGCGCGGGCATCATGATAGGCCCGCCGGTAGCCCCAGCGCGGATGGTCCTTCGCATAGCCGCGCAGCTATGTCCGCAGCCCAGCATCGGGATCATCAGGGTGATCGGACTTCAGGGTCCGGCGGAAAGCGGATCGGGCAAGCCCGGCCAGCGCGGTGGCTTTGCGTTCACTGATGCCCATGGTGGCCATCAGGTGTCGCGCAGCTGCTCGGCGCCGGTCCGGGCTTAGAAGTTTCCCTCCGCCAGCTCCTTCAGCGCGGCCTTCTCCAGCTCGGCCTCGGCCAGGAGCTTCTTGAGCCGGTCGTTTTGCTTCTGAAGTTCCTTCAGCCGTTTGGCGTCTTCGGCTTTGAGCCCGCCGTATTGGTTCTTCCACCGGTAGTAGGTGGCCTCGGTGACTCCGAGGTGGCCGGCGATAGCGGCAGCGTCGTGGCCTTCTGCCTGGAGCTTCTCAGCGTCTTGGAGCTTCCGGATGATCTGTTCCGG
This sequence comes from Nesterenkonia salmonea, assembly GCF_005771525.1. Classification (GTDB taxonomy): domain Bacteria; phylum Actinomycetota; class Actinomycetes; order Actinomycetales; family Micrococcaceae; genus Nesterenkonia; species Nesterenkonia salmonea. The sequence goes on from NZ_VAVZ01000005.1 coordinate 97,265, forward strand.
GGTGTGGCGTCTTCTCTTGCTTGTCATGGTCACACCAGTTTTCCTGCCCGGAGCACCGGGCGCTAGTGCGACTCTCATAACTCGTGGACCGAAATCAGGGGGTCATTCCAGCAGGAGGTGCCGGAACTTCCGGAGGCTGCGACGTCCTTCGATGAGTTGGAGGACCGCATAGATGAGCTGCCCGGCGACGCCAAACTTCTCGTCGTTGAAGATGGCGAAGAACTGCTCTCCGTCGGTTCCGGAGACCCCACCGGGGTCGGCTCAGTCTTCAAGCTTTGGGTACTGCTTGCCTTGGTGGAGGCTGTGGAGGAAGGCGACACTTCTTGGGACGAGACGCTGGAACTCGGGCAAGAACATATGAGTCTGCCAAGCGGAGAACTACAGCTGGAAGAACCTGGATTCGAAATCTCGGTCCGAGACGCCTCGCAGGCCATGATTGAAAAAAGCGACAACACCGCCACCGACCTGTTGATACGTCATGTGGGACGCGACGCCGTGGAAGAGGCCATCGACGCCAGTGGGCATCACCAACCGGAGCTGATGCGGCCACTGATGACAACACGTGAGGTGTTCCAGCTGCGCTGGGAGCACGAGGCTCTCGGGCAGGAGTACACAGAGTCAGATGAGGACCGGCAGTACGCGATTCTCGAAGAGCTCGCACAGAAGCCCTTTGAGCTTGCTCCGGAGGAGGTCGAGGTCGACGACGGCGCTGCACGTGGCTTGGAATGGTTTGCCACCCCTGGAGACGTTGCCGCCGTTTATCAAGAGCTCGAATCCCTCTCTGGTGATCACCACCAGCTGCGAGAAATTCTCGGAGCGAATCCCGCAGTTGTGGCAGACCGACCCTGGTGGGACGACCTCGCTTTTAAGGGCGGTTCGAGCCCCGGAGTTCTAGCAGCCTCATGGCATGCCGTCAGCGACGACGGGACGAGCCGGACTGTTGTCCTGCAGGTGTCAGGCGAGCCGGAGATGGTTCACGAAGCGGAGCTCGAATACTGGTCACTGGCGGAAGGTCCCCTGACACTCGATGCGCCATAGGCGCGCCTTAGAGCGGATCCCCAGCTGGACAGACCCTTGGCGAATCGGCCTTGCGGTGCACGTTACCTGGACACTTCCCTAGAGTCTCCCCATAGTTCTCCCAAAAACCCCCATTTTGGCTTCCGTTAGGGCGGGGTCCGTGGTCATGATGGAGTCAGTTCACCCAGGGATGCAGAAACCGCAGACCGGGTGCAAGGCGGAAAGCCCGCCCAGCATCCCAAGCGATGCAGTTTATGTACGGAGGTAACAAGCTTATGGCTACCACCGATAACAAGCTTCGTTCAATCGCAGCAGTCCTCGGCATTGGCTCCCTGGCTCTCGTAGGCGTTTCAGCCTGCGACGACAACGGCGCTGCAGACGATACCGATGACACAGGTATCGAGAACGGTGACGACGGCGTCGAAGACGAAGGCGTCGAGGACGATGGCATGGAAGACGACGGCATGGAAGAGGAAGAAGAGGGCGACCTCTGATTCTCGACTGCTAGTCGTTGAAAGGTCCCTGCGGGAAACCCGCAGGGACCTTTTGTTTAACATGACCCAGCTGAGGTCATGATGTGCATAGTGAAGCCCCCGCGGAAATGACCCGCGGGGGCTTCACTATGGGTAGTGCGTCTTAGGCTGCTGTCTTAGCGGCAGGTGTACGCAGGTCGAAGCGGTCAAGCTCCGAAACCCGCGCCCATGCCCGGACAAAGTCCTTCACGAACTTCTCTTGAGCATCGTCAGCGGCGTAGACCTCTGCCACTGCTCGCAGCTCCGAGTTCGAACCGAAGACCAGGTCCACGCGCGTACCTCGACCGAAGACCTCGCCCGTGGCGTCGTAGGTGGCCTCGAAAACCTTCTTGTCGGAGTCTAGAGCTTTCCACGTCTTCCCAAGGTCAAGCAGATTGACGAAGAAGTCGTTACTGAGCACCCCAACGCGGTCGGTGAACACTCCGTAGTCCGACTGATCCCAGTTAGTGCCGAGCACCCTGAGGCCTCCAACCAGCACTGTCATCTCCGGTGCGGAGAGTGAAAGCAGGTTGGCTTTGTCCACCAGGGCATGTTCTGCCGGAAGGGAGTTGTCGGGTCCCACATAGTTGCGGAAACCATCAGTCACCGGCTCAAGGTAGGCGAAAGACTCCTCATCGGTCTGCTCCGGTGAAGCATCCACCCGTCCTGGGTTGAAGGGCACCTCAGTTGGGACCCCCGCGTCTGCGGCGGCCTTCTCCACTGCGGCATTACCGGCCAATACAATCAGGTCAGCCAAGGAGACCTGCTTACCGGAAGCGGCAGCTTCAGAGTTGAACTTCGCTTGGATTCCTTCCAGGACGGAAAGGACCTTGGCCAACTGCTCTGGGTTGTTGACTTCCCAGTCCTTCTGGGGAGCTAAACGAACACGCGCGCCATTGGCTCCACCACGCTTATCGCCGTGCCGGAAGGTCGAAGCTGACGCCCAGGCGGTTGAGACCAGCTCGGAGACGGTCAGTCCTGAATCCAGAATCTCCTGCTTCAGTGCGGCGGCATCGGCGTGGTCGATGAGCTCATGGTCCACGTCCGGAAGCGGATCCTGCCAAATCAGATCTTCCTCAGGAACTTCCGGTCCGAGATAGCGCGCCTTAGGCCCCATATCGCGGTGCGTGAGCTTGAACCACGCGCGGGAGAACGCTTTGTGGAACTCCTCTGGGTTCTGATGGAAGCGGCGGGAGATCTTGTCATACTCGGGATCGAAACGCATGGAAAGGTCGGTCGTGAGCATGCGGGGCTCGCGCTTACCATCGCCGTGTGCCTCGGGAACTGTGCCAGCTCCTTCACCGTTGACTGGGCGCCACTGCCAGGCGCCCCCTGGCCCCTTGTACACCTCCCACTCGTATCCGTAGAGGACGTCGAAGTACTCGTTGTCCCACCGGGTGGGGTTATACGTCCACGTCACCTCCAGTCCTGAGGTGATCTGGTCATCTCCCTTACCCGAACCGTTGGAGTTCTTCCAGCCGAGACCCTGGAGGTCCACGTCGGCGCCCTCAGGATCGGGGCCGAGATGATCATCTGTGTTGGCCCCGTGAGCTTTGCCAAATGTGTGACCACCAGCGTTGAGCGCCACGGTCTCTTCATCATTCATACCCATGCGGGCGAATGTCACCCGAATGTCGTGAGCTGCCTTCACCGGGTCCGGTTCACCCTCCGGGCCCTCGGGGTTGACGTAGATCAAGCCAAGGTGCGTGGCTCCGAGTGGTTTGTCGAGGTCGCGCTCGTCGCCCTTGGCGAAGCGCTTCTCACTGCCGAGCCATTCCTCTTCGGCTCCCCAGTACACATCATCCTCGGGCTCCCAGACGTCAGCCCGTCCGCCAGCGAAGCCATAGGTTTCCATCCCCATCGACTCCAGGGCCACGTTGCCTGCCAGGATCATGAGGTCAGCCCAGGAGAGCCTGCGGCCATACTTCTTCTTGACGGGCCAAAGAACACGCCGGGCCTTGTCCAAGCCAACGTTGTCCGGCCAGGAGTTCAGTGGAGCGAACCGCTGCTGCCCGGTGCCTCCGCCACCGCGTCCGTCTACCGCTCGGTAAGTCCCGGCGGAGTGCCAGGCCATCCGGATGATCAGCGGGCCGTAGTGGCCGAAGTCAGCCGGCCACCAGTCCTGCGAGGTGGTCAAGGTTTCTTCAATGTCTTTCTTGACTTCGGCGAGGTCAAGCTTGAGGAACTCCTCCGCATAGTCGAAATCGTCACCGCTGAAGGGATCGGCTTCGGCTGGGTTCTTCGCCAGCACCTTGAGATTCAGCTGATGGGGCCACCAGTATCGGTTCCCTCCTCCCATGGTGGGGTGAGCAGGGCCCGACGGCGCTTCGGCCGTTGGGAGAGCCCCTGAACCGTCGTTATGCGCCACTGGACAGCCGGTGGTTTCTTCGGTCATGTGATTCCTCTCTTGGGTGGTGATGACTCTTGAGGTGGACGATAGATCAGCAGTGCTCTTCGCCTATGGGGCAGAAGGCTCCTTGGCCATCGCTGCTGCGCATTCTTCACAAACGCCACGGAAGACCACATCGGCCACGCTGATGTGCATACCGAGTGAGGTAGGCGGTTCCAAGCATGGTGCCTGGCCGTGGACGCAGTCGACATCTTCGATGCGACCGCATTCGGTGCATACGGCATGGTGATGGTTGTCTTCAGTGCGTGTTTCGTAGCGAGCCGCTGAGCCGGGGGCATCAAATCGCCGCAAGAGCCGGTGAGATGCTAGATCGTGCAGGACAGTGTAGACCGACTGCACGGTAATGACAGGAAGTGCTCGGGCCACCTGCGCATGGATAGTCTCAGCAGACTGATGCGGATTCTCGGCGACGGCCTCAAGCACAGCCAGGCGTTGACGGGTCACGCGGAGGCCACGTTCCCGAAGCGCCTGCGACCAATCGAATGTGGTTGTCATACTGATCATTTTGCCCTAATTCTGAATAACTCACAATTAGAGCGTCAGAGCCAGAAGGAGGCCGCCCGATATCCTTCGGGCGGCCTCCTTCTGCCTGATCTGGCGGACCGGTTACATCAGGTCCTGCGCAATGGATTCCAGCTCGTCTTCGGTGATCACGTCTTCCTCGGCGGGCTCATCCTCGGCGATGTCCTCGGATTCGTTCCAGTCGCTGAAGCGGATGGAGATCTCAACGCCCTCGGAATCCATGGATATCTCCGACAGCAGTGGTTCTTCCTCATCGGCGGTGATAACGAACTCAATGAACTCATCATCCACTTCTTCGCGGTAGACCCACACGTCCTCGCCGTCGCGGTTCTCTGATTCCCCGGTGATCCCCGAGTCGGCGAGCGAGTCCATGCCGGCGGAGGCCAACATCTCTGTTCGGAAGTTCTCCACGTACTGCTGAGGCGTCTCGATCTGGCCTCCGAGCGTGGTGGTGACATCTACCCAGCTCCCTTGAGCTTCCAACTCTTCGCGGAGTTCGTCAGGGTCAGGACCGGCAGCTTCATCCGGCTGAAACTCGCGGTACTCTTCGATGAAGGATTCCACTGTCTGGTAGATGGACTCTCCACCGTCGTAGAGCAGGTAGTCCACAAGGTCTTCAAGCTGCCAGACCGACCCTTCCCCAGTCATGTCTCCGGCAACAACCACCTGGAGGGTCTCTTCCTCTTCAGCCTCGTCTTCAGCCTCGTCCTCGGTCGCCTCCTCATCCTCTTCACTGAGATCGTCGATCTCGTCCTGGTGAGTGACCTCGTCCATTCCCATCATCGACGCCGGCACATCAGAGGTGATGGTGACGGAGTCCTGGGAGCTTGAGGCCTCCCATACGCTGTCCTCGATATCGGCCAGTTCGGGAGCGTCTCCGGCCTCAGCGTCGGCCTCTTCGTCAGGATCTGGTTCTTCACCGTCCTCATCAGCAATTTCGCCGGGGGTGTCCCCCTGGTCTTCGGCGCCGTCTGGATCCACGTCTTCCTGGCCGGCTTCGTCGGTGAGATCCTCCTGGGCACCCTCGTCATCCGGGCCGCAGGCGGTGAGCGCCAGTACCGCTACACCGAAGATACCGGTGGTTCTGTATAGGGCGTGCTTCGACATTCTTCCTCCTAAAGTGGGTGCAGCGGTTCAGGCGTCGGGTTCCTCGGCGCCGTCGTCATCGTTCTCGTCATTGTCGAGTGCGTCCGAGTCCCAGCCCTGGTCTTCAGCTATGGCCTCGAAGATCTCATCCAAAGTGATGACATTATCCGGAGCCTCAGGAGGTCCGGAAGCGTTCCATTCGGTGAATTCGTAGTGGGAGTCTTCATCTGTGATCTCCAATAGGAAGGGCTCGTCGCCTGTGGTGACAACGAATTCGCTCTCTCCACCGTCTGCGGTGTAGACCCATACAGTCTCGCCGTCGCGTTCCTCAGCGTGGGCGGCCATAGCGTCTACGTCCTCGCCGGTGAGTTCGCTCTGCCAGGTGGTGATGAACTCTTCAGCGGAGAACACCGACCCCGCTGAGTCTTCGAACAGTACCCAACTGTCGGAAATGGTGTCCTCTACGAAGTTTTCTTCCACCAGGTCGGCGACTTCATCATCAAGTTCGCTGACCAGGAGCGCGGCGAAGTCCTCACCGCGGAAGTACTCTTGTCCGTCAACGGCGCGCTGGGTGAAGCTGGAGCCACCTGCCGAAAAGCTCATCTCTGATTCGCTGCCATCCAGTGCCCCTGAGATGGACAGAGACCCGGTGGTGTCATCATCGAGCCCATCGAAAAGCTCGTCGAGGTCAGCCTCCCCGGCCTCTACCTCGCCGTTGATGCTCACAGAGTCTGCGGCGAGCATTGCGGAGAACATGTCCTCGCGGATGTCACCGAAAGCGGGCACCTCAGCCTCTGTGGCGTCAGCCTCCAGCTGGCCCGGCCCCGTGGTCTCTGCATCGCGTGCATCGAAGGGGTTGCTGCAGCCAGCCAGGCTTACGGCCGCGAGTGCAGCGATCGCCACGGTGATACGCTTCACGGTTCACCTCCTACACATAAGTCCTTGCGAGAGTATTTGCCGTATCTGGACGTGTCCTTGGCGTACGCCGGACACAGCGGCAAGAATGATCGTTCCAGCGTAGGCCCGCGCTCTGAAAAAAACTTGCATTGCCACACTGGACTACCGCACAGCGTCAAAGGAGGCGATGATCGTCCTCGTTAGCCACGCGCAGCCACCGGTACCCGTAGCCGTCCATAGGCATTCGGGTCATACGGTCCTCATCCAGTTCGCATGACTCCTCACTGAGGAGGTCCACCAGCGGTGTGCCCGGCTCCAGATCCTCCAACGCAAACGGCACAATCGTCGGCTCCGAGCCCAAATTGTGCAGCAGCACCATGGACCGGTTCTCCCATGTGGTCATATGCACCAGCACCTGAGGAACTTCGGTGTCAATGACGGTCACGTCACCCCACCCCAGTTCGGGAGATTCCCGGTACCGCTTAGCCAACCGCGTGATGTGGTGGAGCATCGAACTCTGGTCCCGGCGCGCTTGGGCGGCGTTGACGTGTTCCGGCCCAAACGGGCCGTGGGTGACCGCTCGACTCAACTGCGATGGCTTCGCGGTGGAGAAGCCTGCGTTCTTGCCTGAACTCCACTGCATAGGGGTCCGCACCGCTTCCCGGCCCGGCACATCCAGGTTCTCTCCCATACCGATTTCCTCGCCGTAGAACATTACGGGAGTCCCGGGCAGAGTGAAAAGCAGAGAGTAGGCCATCTTCAGCTTTCGCGGGTCACCGTTGAACATCCCCGGAAGTCTGCGCCGGAGCCCTCTCCCGGCGAACCGCATGTCCTCCTCGGGGCCGAAGGCATCCAGCACCTCGTCCTGCTCGTCCTCGTCCAACAGGTCCACAGTCAGTTCGTCATGATTGCGGAGGAAGTTGGCGTATTGCGACTCTATGCGGAGACCAGTAGGACGCGACCGCAGCGCCTCAGCCAAGGGGGCGGCGTCGTTCCGGGCTAGGGCGAGGAAGAGCCGCTGGTTGGTGAAGAAATCGAACTGCATGGTGAGCTGATCGCTGTTCTCACCGCCGAAGAACGCGACCTGCTCTTCGTGGGGAAGGTTGACCTCGCCCAGCATGATGGCCGAACCCTGACCTGATGCCCTGCGCTGGAGGAATCCCCGCAGCTCCCGGAGATAGTCGTGGGGTTCTTCAAACTCGTGTTCGTCCATCCCCACCAGAGTGCGCTGGTTAATGGCGAAGGGCACGGCGTCGACCCTGAACCCATCCACCCCTAGCTGCAGCCAGAAGCCCATGAGCTTGGCGATTTCGTCACGCACCTGCGGGTTCGCGGTGTTGAGGTCAGGTTGAGTGTGCAGGAAGTGGTGGAGGTACCACTGACCGGTTCTCTCGTCGAGTGTCCAGATGCCATCTTCCTCATCCGGGAACATGGCCTGGTCGCTGGTGTCGCCGGGGTCATCAGCCCGCCACACGTAGTAGTCCCGGTACGGGTTGTCGGTGGAGCGGCGCGCGGCTTTGAACCAGGGGTGCTGGTCGGAGGTGTGGTTGATGACCAGGTCGATGATCACTCGGACGCCGCGGTCGTGAGCGACCCGGATGAGTTCCACAAAGTCGCCGTGGTCTCCGTAGCGCGAATCGACACCGTACATATCGGAGATGTCGTAGCCGTTGTCTCTGCGCGGGGATGGGTAGAACGGCATGAGCCACAGGCACGTGACTCCGATTTCGGCCAAGTAGTCGATCCGCTGAGTGATTCCGTGGAGGTCACCAGTGCCGGAACCGGTGGAATCCAGATAGGTCTCCACGTCAATGCAGTAGATGACCGCGTTGTTGTACCAAAGGTCGGCAGTCTCGGTGATCCGCATCATGCTCCCGTCGTCGGGTTGTCTTCGGCCAGTGCGGGCAGGACGTGCTCTCCTGCAGCGTCCAGCCATGGGGCCTGGTCTTGTCCCACGTGGTGCAGGTAGATGTGGTCGAAACTCTGGCTCGCTTCAGCGATCCACTCGGTATGGGCGGTGAGGGACGACGACGCCCACACGGCCTTCAGGACGGTGCGGAGACTGACTTCAGAAGCGGCTGAGTCGAAGTGCTCCGGGGTGGGGAGGTCTTGATCCAGTGGGGGCCCGAAGACGTTGGTGCGCCACTGCTCGTAGGCGATCTCCTGGGCTTTCTTTTCCGACTCCGCCCAGCTGAGGTGTATCTGCAGCATGGCTGGGCCTCGGCCCCCGGCTCCACGGTAGGCTTTGAGTACCTCCGTATGACCACCTCCGGGGAGGTTGAGGGTGATGAATCCGTCGGCCCACTTCGCGGCCCGCTGGGCCGACCCTGCAGTGATGCAGGTTGCGTATAGCGGGATGGGCGTTTCAGGTCTGTCGTAGAGGTAGGCTTCATCAACCTCCACGAACCCCTTGTGCCCGCCGATCCATTCACCGGCGTGGAGCCTCCGGATGATGTCCGCCGATTCTTCCAGTCTGGTCCTTCGGTCTTCCAGATCGAGCCATTTGTCTCCGGTGATGTGCTCATTCATGGCCTGACCGGCCCCTAGAGCCACCCAGTAGCGACCCGGAAACATCTCGCCGATGGTGGCGGTGGCCTGTGCCACCACCGCCGGGTGGTAGCGCTGCCCGGGTGCGCAGACCGAACCTATAGGGAAGCTGGTGGAGGCCATCGCCGCACCCAACCAGGCAAAGGTGAATCCGGAGTGACCTTGACGTTCGGACCAGGGGAAGAAGTGATCCGAACTCATCGCGGCGTCGAAACCGGCGGCCTCAGCGTGCTGGACATCGCGCAACAGCTGCGAGGGGGCTATCTGCTCCTGAGAGGCGTGGAATCCGTATATGGTCAAGCGTGCTCACCCTTATCTTGCGTGTCGGTTACTCCTCATGGTGTACCGCACACTAGGGGTGCCCTCCCGAGATCCAGTGAATGCTAGCTGGGCATCAGCTGGAGGTGGCCTAGGTGAGAGCTTCGATATGCTGCTCTTTCAACGTCAGGTAGACCTCAGCGTTTTCACGCAGTCCGGCCACCTCAGTCTCGGTGAGTTCCCGACGGACTTTTCCCGGGATGCCCGCCACCAGTGATCTGGGCGGAACTTCCGTACCCTCCAGCACCACTGTTCCCGCTGCGATGAGCGATTCGGAGCCAATGGTGGAGTAGGACAGCACGGTGGCGTTCATGCCGATGAGTGCGCCATCGCCGACTGTGCAGCCGTGCACCACCGCCCCGTGCCCCACTGAGACGCCGACACCCAGGGTGCAGGGGGCATCGGCGTCTGAGTGGACGGAGACATTGTCTTGGAGGTTGGTCTTCTCCCCAATGGTGATCTGAGATCTGTCACCGCGGACGGAGACCCCATAGAACGCACTGGAGTCGTTGTCCATGACGACGTCCCCAGTGATGGCGGCGGTGGGCGCGAGAAACACCCGCTCACCCACCCGGGGGGTTTTGTCCGCAACGGTGATCACATGAGCCAAGAGGTTCTCCCTTCGCGGCCGGAATGGTGGAGGTGCCGTGGTAGGCCAACAGCCTGGTCAGTTGACCAGGTCGTCGACAATCTTGTTCAGGGTGGCTGAGGGCCGCATCACGCGGAAAGCCTTCTGCTCATCGGGCCGGTAGTACCCACCAATATCGGCGGGGCTTCCCTGGACCTCTTTGAGTTCGGTGAGGATCGTGTCTTCCTGCTCCACCAGCGCCGCTGCCACGGGCTTGAACAGGGAGGCCAAGTCCGCGTCGTCGTTCTGGTCAGCCAGTTCCTGGGCCCAGTACTGAGCCAGGTAGAAGTGGCTGCCGCGGTTGTCGATGGTGCCGAGGCTGCGGCCTGGGCTGCGGTTCTCCATGAGGAAGGTCGCCGTCGCCTTGTCCAGGGCTGCTGCGAGGACCTTGGCTCGTGGGGCATCTGCCTGCTCAGCGTACTTTTCCAGGGAGGGGACGATCGCGAAGAACTCACCCAGGGAGTCCCAACGCAGGTAGTTCTCCTCGGTGAGCTGCTGGACGTGCTTAGGAGCAGAGCCGCCGGCTCCCGTTTCAAACAGTCCACCGCCGGCCATCAGCGGGACGATGGAGAGCATCTTCGCTGAGGTTCCCAACTCCAGGATGGGGAAAAGGTCGGTCAGGTAGTCGCGGAGCACGTTGCCGGTGACGCTGATGGTGTTCTCTCCGCGACGGATACGGTCCACGGAGTACTTGGTGGCCTCCACCGGGTTGAGGATGTCCAGTGTCAGGCCATCAGTGTCGTGATCCGCCAGGTAGGTCTTGACCTTGCTGATGAGGTTGGCGTCATGCGCTCGGTTCTCGTCCAGCCAGAACACGGCGGGCCATCCGGTGTCCCGGGCACGATTGACGGCGAGCTTGACCCAGTCCTCGATGGGGGCGTCCTTGGTCTGGCATGCGCGCCAGATGTCGCCGGTCTCCACCTGGTGCTCGATGAGCACATCGCCGGCAGAGTTCAGGACCTGAACGGTGCCGTCGGCGGGGATTTCGAAGGTCTTGTCATGTGAGCCGTACTCTTCGGCCTTCTGGGCCATGAGTCCCACATTGGGCACTGTGCCCAGTTTGGTGGGATCGAACGCTCCGTTAGTCCGGCAGTCGTCGATGACCGCCTGGTAGACGCCTGCATAGGAAGAGTCTGGGATGACCGCCAGGGTGTCGTCAGTTTCTCCGGTGGGGCCCCAGAGCTGGCCACCATTGCGAATCATGGCCGGCATCGAGGCATCAACGATGACATCGGAGGGAGTGTGGAGGTTGGTGATGCCCTTGCGGTCATCCACCATGGACATCTTAGGACCGTCCTTGAGCGCCTGCTCGTACTCGGCTTGGATCTTCTCACCCACGGTGCCCATCTTCTTGGCGCCGGAGAGGATGGAGGCCAGGCCGTCGTTGGGTGACAGTCCTGCTTCAGCGAGCTGGTCGCCGAACTTTTCGAAGATTGTGGGGAAGAACGCGCGGACCACATGACCGAAGATGATGGGGTCAGAGACCTTCATCATGGTGGCCTTCAGGTGCATGGAGAAGAGAACGTCCTCTTTCTTGGCGCGCTCGACCTGCTCGCGAAGGAACGCATCCAGCGCTTTGGCGGACATGAACGTACCGTCCACCACCTCGCCGGCCTGGACGGTGAGGCCCTCTTTCAGCGTGGTGACCGTGCCGTCTGTGGCTACGTGCTGGATGGTGAGCTCATCTGCGGATTCAATGATGACGGACTGCTCATTGGCGGCGAAGTCATGCTCGCCCATGGTGGCCACAGCGGTCTTGGATTCGCTGCTCCACTCCCCCATGCGGTGCGGGTTCGAACGGACGTACTGCTTGATGGAGGCCGGGGCGCGCCGATCGGAGTTTCCTTCACGCAGCACGGGGTTGACTGCCGAGCCCTTGACCTTGTCATAGCGGGCGCGCACGTCCTTGTCCTCGTCAGTCTCAGGGGACTCGGGGAACTCTGGAAGGTTGTATCCGTGCTGCTGAAGCTCCGCGATGGCTGCTTTGAGCTGAGGGGTGGAGGCGGAGATATTGGGAAGCTTGATGATGTTCGCCTCGGGTGTCTTGGCGAGCTTGCCCAGCTCAGCAAGCGCATCCGGCTCGGCTTTGTCCTCGCCGACGTAGTCGGGGAACTGCGCGATGATGCGCCCCGCCAGTGAGATGTCGCGTGTCTCAATCTCCACGCCCGCAGTTGAGGCGAATGCCTCCACGATGGGCTTCAACGAAAAAGTGGCCAGCATTGGCGCTTCGTCAGTATTGGTGAAGATGATTTTTGCCATAGAGCGGCAGCTCCCTTGAGGTCGAACGGATTTGCGGTATGAGGTCAATCTATCAACTTGTCAGAGTCCGAGGACGGCCATGGCGATCAGGAAGTAGATGATCAAGCCTGTGGCGTCCACGAATGTGGAGATGAACGGGTTAGCGAAGACGGCCGGATCGGCACCGATCTTCTTGCCCAGCAGCGGCATCATTCCGCCAGCTGAGGCCGCCAGTGTGCAGACTGCGAGCAGCGTCAGACCAATGACTGCCCCAACGTCCCAGTCCCAGCGCCAGCTGACGAGCAGGAATCCCAATACGCCCAGCACCGAGCCCAGTGTGATCCCCACGCGCACTTCGCGCCACAACACCCGAAAGACATCGCGGGTGGCGACATCGCCCAGAGCCAGCGCGCGGGTGACCGTAGTCGCGGCCTGGTTGCCGGTGTTTCCGCCGGTGCCGATGAGCAGCGGCACGAACAGGGCAAGCACCACGACTGCTTCGAGTGTCTCTTCAAAGGTGTCGAGAACCTGCACCGTCAGTGTGGCGCCCAGTGCGAGCACCAGCAGCCACACGATCCGCGAGCGCATAATTGTCAGGACCGGGGTCGAAAGGTATGGCCGGTGCAGCGGCTCGGCGCCACCGTGGCGGGCGGCGTCCTCAGTTTCGGCTCGCTCCAGGATGTCCATAGCGTCGTCGACGGTGAAGATGCCCACGACGCGGTGTTCTTTATCGGTAACCGGCACCGCGAGATGCTTCCGATCAGCGCACCGGCGCGCTGCATCCTCCGCGTCATGATCGGCATCGACAGAATCCGCCTCAGACATGATGGTACTTACCACAGTGTCTTCATCGCTGAACATCAGTTCGCGCAACGACACCACGCCTTTAAGTAGACGATGCCCGTCAACGACCGGAAGCGTGTAGATGGTCTCTGCGTCGACGCCGGCTCGACGAATCTTTTCCATGGCCTGCTTCACCGTCCAGTGTTCGGGGATCGCCACGAACTCGGGGCTCATCGCGCGGCCAATCGTCCCGGAGGCGTAACCGAGGACAATGTTCGTCAGTGAGCGTTCCCTGGCGTCCAAGTGGCGCAGCATCTTGCGCGCCACTGATGCTGGCATCTCATCCATGAGCCGCACACGGTCATCAGGGTCCAGGGATTCGAAGAAGTGCGCGACGTCGCCGTCTTTGAGCCCTTCAACAATTTCATGCTGGAGCGCCTGATCCAGCTGGTCGAACACATGCACGGCAGTGTCCTTGGGCAACAGGCGGAACGTGACGGCGCGGTCCTTCACACCCAGACGTTCCAGGAAGTCAACAACATCTCCGGTGTTGAGCTCATCAAGAGCCACCCGGAGATCGGTCAGCCGCTCGTCACGGATCAGATCCGCCAGGTCATCAAGCTGTTCGGTCATATCTGTCATGGCTCCGCCGCCCTTGGTCAGGTTTGAGGTCTGCTGTGGTCACAGAACGCCCCAGTCGGTGCCAAGACAGTCCATGCCTGCACCGCGGGGCTAGCTACTCGATCGGCTCATTTGGGGTAGCCTACCTAAACTCTCAGTGATAGAAGTGCCGGGTTCCTGTGAGGTACATGGTCAGCCCCGCCTCTTCCGCTGCGGCGATGACCTCTGCGTCGCGCTGTGAACCGCCAGGCTGGACCACCGCGCTGACCCCTGCGGCGACGAGACTCTGCAGCCCGTCGGCGAAGGGGAAGAAGGCGTCAGAAGCCGCGACAGATCCCCGCGCGCGTTCCACGCCGTCTCCGCCAAGGGTGTTGGCGCGTTGGACTGCGAGCCGGCAGGAGTCCAGTCGATTGACCTGACCCATGCCGATACCCACAGTCGCCTGGTTCTTAGCCAGCAGGATGGCATTGGACTTCACCGAACGCACCGCCCGCCAGGCGAAGGCCAGATCCTGAAGCTGGGCACCTTCTGCTGCTGGTCCGGCAGCCAGCTTCCACCCTGAAGGCTCATCACCGGATGCTTGGAAACGGTCGGACGCTTGCAGCAGCATGCCACCGGAGATCTGCTTGTACTCGACAGGATCCCGGCTGTGCTGTGAGCTGAGTTGGATCAGCCGAACGTTCTTCTTCCGTTTCAGAATCTCCAGTGCCTCCGGCTCAAAAGCTGGGGCGACGACGACCTCCGTGAAGATTTCAGCAATTGCTGATGCCATCTCCGCGCTGACTTCCCGGTTGGCGGCGATGACGCCGCCGAATGCGGAGAGCGGGTCGCAGGCGTGGGCCGCCCGGTGCGCCTCGGCGATGGTGGCCGCGGTGGCCGCACCACAGGGGTTCGCGTGCTTGATGATGGCCACAGCCGGGTCGTCGAAGTCATATGCGGTACGCACCGCGGCGTCAGCATCGACGTAGTTGTTGTAGCTCATCTCCTTGCCGTGCAGCACACTGGCCTGGGCCAGGCCAGGCCTACCATTGTGCTCGGCGTAGAGTGCGGCCGGCTGGTGGGAGTTCTCTCCGTAACGCAGGGTCTGAACACGGTCTAGTGCCAATCCGGCGAAGCGCGGGAACTCCACCTTCCGGCCCTCACCCAGCGTGGCCGGTGCGGGAATGTCCGCGGTGTCCACGTCATCAGCGAACTCTGCCGCAGTCCAGCGGGCCACTGCGGTGTCATAGCTCGCAGTGTGGGCAAATGCCAGGGCGGCCAGACGTTTGCGGGCAGCGAGGCTGAACCCTTCGCCTTGAGCGGCTGAGACTGTTTCACGGTAGCGCAGGGGGTCGACCACAATGGCCACTGAGGAGTGGTTCTTGGCTGCTGCGCGCACCATGGAGGGACCACCGATGTCGATCTTCTCGATGATCTCGTCCTCGGCCGCGCCGGATGCCACAGTTTCGGCAAAGGGGTAGAGGTTGACGACGACCAGATCGAATGCGGCGATGCCGTGATCGTCCAAAGTTCTCACGTGCTCCGGATTGTCCCGGTCAGCCAGAATGCCGCCGTGGATGCGCGGGTGCAGAGTTTTGACGCGGCCGTCGAGCATCTCTGGGAACTCTGTCACCTGCTCTACTGCGGTGACGGGAACGCCTGTCTGAGCGATCCGTGCCGCTGTGGACCCGGTGGAGACAATCTCAACCCCGGCCTGGTGCAGACCTGCGGCGAGCTCCGCAAGGCCCGTCTTGTCGAACACGGAGATGAGCGCCCGCCTGATCGGGTGGAAGCCTTCTGAACTGGTCATCGTCTCTCCTTATACATCTCCGAACTGGACCATGGGCCAGTCTAGCTGGATGCCCGGACCGTTCTGCCGACTCAGTCGTCGAACTTATAGCCGAGGCCACGGACCGTGACCAGCAGCCGGGGGTTGGCGGGGTCAGTTTCGACTTTGGACCGCAGCCGCTTCACGTGCACATCGAGAGTCTTGGTGTCGCCAACGTAGTCACTGCCCCAGACGCGGTCGATGATCTGCCCGCGGGTGAGAACTCGGCCTGCGTTGCGGATGAGAATTTCCAGGAGTTCGAACTCTTTCAGCGGAAGGCTCACACTGCGCCCAGCCACCTCCACGCTGTGCCGCTCGATGTCCATCCGGACTGGGCCGGCCACGATGGTGGAGGAGTCGTCGAACTCGGTGTCCACATGCCGCCGGAGCACGGCGCGAACCCGGGCCAGCAGCTCGCGGGAGGAGTAGGGCTTTGTCACGTAGTCATCGGCACCGAGTTCGAGGCCCACGACTTTGTCGATCTCTGAATCTTTCGCGGTGAGCATGATCACCGGTACTGCCGAGCGCAATCGGATCTGCCGGCACACCTCCGTCCCAGGCTGGCCGGGGAGCATTAGGTCCAGCAGCACCAAATCTGCACCCTCTCTGTCGAAAATGTCGACTGCTTCATTACCGTCTTCGGCAACTACCACGTCGTAGCCCTCCTTCTGGAGGGTGTAGGACAGCGCCTCAGAGAACGAGGGCTCGTCCTCGACGATGAGAATCCTGGTCAAGGTGTCTCCTCTTGTATGGAATCCGGCTAGGAGGCCGGACGTTGTTTCTTCTCGATGCGTGGCGCGTGGTCAGAGGTGTTTTCGGTGGGGCTCAGTGCGGCGTCGTCGTGCGTGAAATCCTCATACCCCAGGCCGCTGAGGTCATCGAGGCCCTCTTCAAGTTCGGGCAGCCGCACGGTGAAGGTGGACCCGCGGCCCGGCTGCGACCACAACGCAACCTCGCCACCATGATTGCTCACCACATGCTTGACGATGCTCAATCCCAGTCCGGTGCCTCCGGTGGACCGCGAGCGCGCGGGGTCCACCCGGTAGAACCGTTCGAAGATCCGCTCCTGGTTCTCCGGGGCGATCCCGATCCCCTGGTCGGTGATGGTCACCTGGACGATCCCGTCCCGGGAGGACAGGCCGATCCCCACCCGGGTGTCCTCCGGAGAGTAGCGGACTGCGTTGTCTATGAGGTTGCGGAAAGCCATGGTCAGCTGGTCCGGGTCGCCGTGCACCCGGCGCGGCAGGTCTCCGCCTACGCGCAGGTCGATGGTCTTGACCTCCGCCGGCAACCTGGAGCGGTCCACAGCTTCGGCGATCACCATGCTGAGGTCCACCGGGACACCGGCGTGGACAACGTTCTTGCCCTGCACCCGGGAGAGTTCAATGATGTCCTGGACCAGAACGGCGAGCCGGTTCGCCTCCTTGTGGAGGCGTTTGGAGAAGCGGCGGACGGCTTCATCATCCTCGGCCGCGCCCTCGATGGTCTCCGCCAGCAGGCTGATAGCGCCGACAGGGGTCTTCAGCTCATGGGAGACGTTCGCGACGAAATCGTTGCGGACCGCCTCGGTTCGGCTGACCTCGGTGCGGTCATCGGCCAGCACCAGAATGTACTCATCCCCCAGGGGTGCGACTCTGAGGTTCACCACAATGGAGGTCTCCCCCTGCAGGCCGCGGGGAAGCTCCAGCTGCTCTTCGATGATGACTCCGTCGCCGCGGACGCGGGCGGTCAGCCGGAGCACCTCCCGGTGAACCACCGTATGGCCGCGGACCAGGCCGAATGCGTAGGCGGCCGGATTCGCCCGGACCACACCGTCTACTGTGTCCACCACAATGTAGGCCAATCCCAGTGACGCGAGGACTTCATTGGCGCCTTCGGGCATCGTGGGCTCGTCCACATCGATTCCCTCGGCGCGCTGACGCTCACTCACACGGAAGGCGTGCATACCGACCACGCCTATGGCGATGCCGACGACGCCGGCCAGTACCGCAATGAGCAGGGAATCCACAGTGCCCCAGCTTAGGCGCAAAAATCGCCTGGCGGTTGCCGAACGGTGGACAGATGGTCAACAGTTCATAAGCTGTTCACCTGTTGGTTGCCTGATCAGCGGGACGGTGTTCATCCGCCCCGGGGAGTATCTGACCATGCCCCTGCGCCAAGAAAGGACCACTTAGTATGCGCAAACTCTTTCAGGACGATCTTCACAATCTGGGCGATCAGCTCAGTGACATCGCAGCGTTGGTGACCGAGGCGATGGAGAAGGCCTACCGGTCGTTTGAAACCGCTGATGTTCAGCTGGCGGAGGAGGTCATTGCCGCCGATGCGCGGATCGACTCCAAGCAGAATGACCTCGATGAGAAGGCCATCGAACTGCTGGCCCTGCAGGGACCGGTGGCCTCTGACCTGCGGCTGGTGGTGGGCGCACTGCGGATGTCGACCTCATTGGAGCGGATGGGCGACCTGGCCCGGCATATCGCCCAGCTGACGAGGTTGCGTTATCCAGACCCAGTGGCACCCGCGCCGCTGGTAACGGTGTACCGCGATATGGCGGCGAAAGACGTTGAGATCGCCAGGAAGCTCGTGGAACTCATGGACACCCGTGAGTTGGGACTGGTTTCTGAGATCTTCGCCCTGAATGAGCAGATCAACGAGCTCCACGCCGGGATCTTCACCACGATCGCCAAGCCGGAGTGGGACGCCTCACCTGCCTCAACCGCTGATGCGACTCTGGCGAGCCGGTTCTTTGAGCGCTTCGGCGACCATGGCGTCTCCGTGGCCCGGAAGGTGCAGTACCTGGTCACTGGCGAGTGGGAAGCCAAGCCCGTCGCCTGAGGCTCCGCCTGCCCCACAGCGCGTCTCAGAACTGCAGGAACTGCGCCCAGATTCGGGGGAGTTTCCGCAGTTCTGAGACGCTCAGTTGCTGCGACGACGCTCCAGAAGCGTCCTCGTGCGCTGGACTGCGCCTGCGAAGTCCTCGCGCAGATCCACACGGTTGACCTGAATGACCGTCCAGCCGGCCATCTGAAAGGCTGCGTTGCGGCGCTCGTCCCTGGCCTGCTGCTCGGCGCTGAAGTGATGCTCGCCCTCGTACTGCATCACCAGGCGGCCGTCTCGGTACCCCAGATCGCCTGCCGGAGAGTAGGGGTCACGAGCATCCAACCGAATCTGCAGCTCAGGTTCCGGCAGCCCCGCACGGCACAGCGCCAGTCGCAGCAGGGTCTCCGGCGGCGAGTCTGACCCGACCCGGACCAGTTCCAGAGCCTCCCTGGCCCGGCGGATCCCGAATCTGTGTTTGGCGCCTGCGACGCTGCGCCGCAGGGCTGGGACGCTGCACCAAGGGGCACTTCTGCCCTCCAGCTTCTGTCGAGGCGCCCTGACCAGCTGATCTCCGAGGACCACCAATTCGGTGGCGCTCAGGTACTGGGCCATCTCAACGAAAAGCTCAGCCGGGGCCGTCACCGGAATCCCGTGGAGTTGGTGCGTGGAGCCCGGCCCCACTCTGCTCCGGTGGAGCCTCACCGGGGGGTCCGCGGCGCCGTAGTGGGAGCGGCTGCGTCCTGTGAGGTGGATCGGAGCATCGCGCACCAGCCGTGAAGGCAGGTTCACCCGGTACAGCAGAGCCGCCGTCACGTGGCTGACTCGAATGGCAGGTGATCGCCGACAGAGCACGCTGAGCACCTCCGGTGACACCCGCTCTGCCGGAGGAGATGGGGCATCAGGGGTGAGGTGGCGGTATGTGGCTCGAGCCATCTTCTGCACGTCCCGCGCACGCAGCCTGGCATCCGACACCCCGAGGGCGCGCGCTTGGCTGCGGGTAAAGGTCTGCCCTAACAGCTCCTGCGGAAGAGGTGTCGGAGGTCTCATGCCTCCAGCTTTGCGGAATTCGACAGCTCGTGCGCCGGGTTTCCACAGGCTGTGGAAACCGAAACCTCAGGCTAGGTGGCGCCCATCCTCCACAGCGCGTCTCAGAACTGCAGGAACACACCCCGATTCAGCGCAAGTTCCTGCAGTTTTGAGACGCTGTGTGTGGGAGACCGCGGAGCCTACTTCTTGCCCTGGTTGGCTACAGCCTGGATCGCGTCCTTGGCGGCCTCAGGGTCAAGGTAGGTTCCGCCGGGGTTCAGCGGGGTGAAGTCCTCACCCAGCTTGTAGTGCAGCGGGATGCCGGTGGGGATGTTCAGCCCGGCGATGTCCTCATCGGAGATGCCGTCGAGGTACTTCACCAGTGCGCGCAGCGAGTTGCCGTGGGCGGCCAGCAGGACGGTCTTCCCGGCCTTGAGGTCGCCGATCACCTCGGACTCGTAGTAGGGGATGAAACGCTCGACGACGTCCTTCAGGCACTCAGTCTTGGGGGCGGCGTCGCCCAGGTCCATGTAGCGCGGGTCGCCGGTCTGGCTGTGGGGGTCGTTGTCGTCGATCTCCGGTGGCGGGGTGTCGTAGGAGCGGCGCCACAGCATGAACTGCTCCTCGCCGTACTGGTCGCGGACCTCGGCTTTGTCCTTGCCCTGGAGGGCACCGTAGTGGCGTTCGTTGAGCCGCCAGTCGCGCTTGACGGGGATCCAGAGCCGGTCAGCGGTCTCCAGGGACAGGTGCGCGGTGGTGATGGCGCGCTGCAGCAGGCTGGTGTAGACCACATCGGGCAGCAGATTGTGCTCGGCCAACAGCTCCCCGCCGCGGGCGGCTTCAGCCCGGCCGGCTTCGGTCAGGGGTACGTCCACCCAGCCGGTGAAGAGGTTCTTCTCATTCCAGTCGCTCTGTCCGTGGCGCAGCAGGATCAGGTCATAGCTCATTGCCGGTACTCCGATTCGTCAGGGGTAGTGAATTCGCGACGTCATTGTCCTGCCCGCGAGTCTACTCGGCGCGATGATCTTTAGCGCTGGTTCAGAAGCTGTCGGGTTTTCCGCTGACCGCAGGGTTCACATCGGCCAGGTACACCGAGGCCATGCAGGCGCCCGCCAGTAGGAAGAGCAGTCCGAACGGGCCGATGCCGAGGAATCCGATGAGTGTCAGCACCACAGCGCCACCGGTCATGCCGGTCCAGAAGCCTTTGGTGCGCTTGTTCTGAACGAAGAACATGTCCGCGTTCTTCGGCAGGCACTTCACGAGTGCGACGACGGCTAGGACAATGCACGCGACCGCCAGGACGATGTGCATGATGGCTTCGGTGTAGCAGACGGCGCCCCACAGTGGGCTCGCAAGGCAGTGGTTTCCCATAGGACCTAAGCCTATAGGCTTGAGTACGTGATCGACGAGACGAGCGGGCTGTTTGTTGTCCTGGAGGGCGGCGAAGGCGCAGGCAAGACCACCCAGCTGGGCCTGCTGGAGCAGTGGCTGTCTCAGTCCGGACACCGCGTGGTGCGGACCCGTGAACCGGGCGGAACAGAGGTCGGCGAGCGCATCCGTGCCCTGGTGCTGGATCACGGTCAGGGCGAAGTGGATCCGCGCACCGAAGCGCTTCTGTTCGCAGCCTCACGGGCAGCTCATGTGTCGCAGAAGATTCGCCCGGCGCTTAATGCTGGCGCGGTGGTGCTCTGTGATCGGTACATCGATTCTTCCCTGGCCTATCAGGGGGCGGGCCGCGGCCTCGGTGTGGATGACGTTGCCCAGGTCAATGAGTGGGCCACCGAGGGGCTCGAACCAGACCTGACGGTGGTGCTGGACGTGGATCCGGTGGTCTCGGCTCAACGCCGGGCCGCCCGTGATGGGGGCGCAGCGGGAGACCGCATTGAGTCTGCTGATGTGGCCTTCCACACGGCGCTGCGTGAGGCGTTCTTGGACCGCGCGACTGCGGCGCCGGACCGTTATCTGGTGTTGGACGGCACAGCAGCTGTTGAGTCGATCCATCAGGCTGTCCGCGACCAGATTGAACCAATGCTTGGACGCGGCGGGAGCTCACCATGAGCTCAGCGGCCCCCATCAGCGCAGAGTCTTCTCACAGTACGACGACGCCGCACAGCACCGTGCCCCCTGCTCGCCTCGGCACCAGTGGGGTTTTTGCCGAGTTGGTTGGCCAGCAGGCGGTGGTGGAACAGTTGCAGACGGCTGTGGATTCTGGTGCGCCCACGCATGCCTGGTTGTTCACTGGGCCTCCGGGGTCGGGCCGGTCGAACGCAGCCCGGGCTTTCGCGGCCGCCCTGAATTGCGAATCTCAAGGGTGCGGGGACTGCCATTCCTGCCGCTTGGTGGCCGCGGGTTCTCACCCGGCAGTGTCGCTGGTGTCCACGGAGAACGTCAGCTACCGGATTGACGATGTGCGTCAGCTGATCACCACGGCGCAGGACCGGCCTCAGGGCTACCGGTGGCGGGTCATTGTGGTCGAGGACGCTGACCGTATGACGGAGCGGGCCACGAACGTCCTGCTGAAAGCTATTGAGGAGCCTCCCCCGCGGACGGTCTGGGTGCTGTGTGCACCATCGCCGGCTGATGTGTTGGTGACGATCCGTTCCCGGTGCCGCCATGTGAGCCTGCGCATTCCTCCTACGGAGGCCGTGGCGGAGCTTCTGGTCCGCCGTGATGGGCTGAGTGCTGAGCGCGCGCGGTTCGCCGCGAGGGTGTCACAGAATCACATTGGGGTCGCCCGCAGGTTGGCCACCGATTCTGATGCTCGCACCCGCCGGGAGGAGACGGTGGCCCTTCCTTTGAAGGTCAGGTCGGCCTCGGAGGCGATTGTGGCGGCTGCCCGTCTGGTGACTATGGCCCAGGCTGATGCTGCCGCGGAATCTGATGCCCGGCTCGCTGAGGAACAGGCCTCGCTGCGCCGGTCATTGGGTCTGGAGCCGTCCGAGAAGGTCCCGCCGAAGCTGCGTGCCCAGTTCAAACGCCTAGAGGATGAGGCCAGCCGCCGTGCCAAGCGGGCGGTCACTGACTCGTTGGACCGCACGCTCATTGACCTCACAGCCGTCTACCGGGATGTGCTGAGTGTGAAGCTCGCCACCGGCGCGGAGCTGATCAATGAGCATCTGCGCGATCAGCTGGCTGAATTGGCTGAGGCTCTCTCCGCTGAGCAGGCGTTGGCCTGTCTCGATGCACTCAACACTTCCAGGGTTCGGATTACGCAGAATGTTCCCCCGGCCCTGGCGATGGAAGCGCTCATGATGCAACTGATTCCCAGGAGACCACGTGGTTAAAAGTCCTCTGTCCGCAATAACTGCTGTGGGCGGCGTCGTCGCTCTGTTGCTGGTGGGGTGCTCCCCGGCGGACCCTGAACCTGAAGAGACCGGGTCTCCTGATGCGGCGGATACCACCTCCGAAGCCCCTGAAGAGACTGATGACGACGACGCCACCGAACCAGAGGACGAACCCGAGGACGAGGAGGGCGGTGACCGTGAGATCGCCCCTGACCCAGGGCATGAGGCTCCGGCGCACTTCCCGAGCGACCCCTTGGCCGGGCTGGAGGAGTTCTACGACCAGCAGGTGGAGTGGAGCGACTGCGAGGGTGAGCTGCACTGCGGATCGGTGGAGGTCCCCCGGGACTATGACGAACCAGAGGGCGAGACGATCACTATTGAGTTCGTCTCAGACACGCTGGAGGACCTGCCCTTTGTGGTGATGAACCCCGGCGGTCCCGGCTCCTCCGGTTATGAGATCGTGGCCGATCAGGCGAATGCGGTCTTCAGCAGCCGGTTGCGCGAAGAGTTCAACATCATTGGGTTCGATCCTCGCGGGGTGGCGCGTTCTGAACCGCTGGAGTGCATGGATGACAGTGAGTACGACCAGTGGAATCAGCAGACCGGTGAGGCGGGCTTCGACACTGACCTGCATCTGAGCTCGGCGGAGCTGGCGGATATCGTCGCCCAATGCGAAGAGCGCAGCGGGGACATAATTGAACACATTGACACCATTTCCTCCGCCCGGGATATGGACATTATTCGCGCGGCGATCGGTGAGGGTCAGCTGCACTATTTTGGTATGTCCTATGGCACCAAACTGGGCCTAGCGTACGCGGAGATGTTCCCTGAGGAGGTGGGGCGCTGGGTTCTCGATGGCGTGATGGACGTGTCGGTGAGCCTGGCAGGAATCGCTGGGGACCAGGCGGCTGGGTTTGAACGGCAATTGTGGGCCTTCGCTGAATGGTGCGCGGACCAGGAGGAGTGCCCGATTAGCGGCGATGCGCAGGACGTCTTCGATGGCATCGGTGAGCTGACCGATGAGATCCGTCAGGCGCCGGTGGCAGCCTCTGATGGGCGCCAGATCACCGCGAACACTATCTTCGGTGGATTGTCGACCACTATGTACCTAGACGGTGGACGGGACGTGTTGTTGGAGGCTCTCCAGTTGTGGGTCAATGAGGCTAACCCTGAGTACTTCCAGCAGATCTCGGACCTCGCGGACGGCAGAAACCCTGACGGCTCCTATGACTGGATTTCCAGCTGGTCCTTCCGCACCATCATGTGCAGCGACTACCCTGCCGAGGGTGAAGGGCTGGAGGCCCCGGGCCTCCTTGATGGGGAGGACACGACTTTCACTGAGCAGTTCCTCTCCCCCAATACGGACTTCTGCGATGTGCTTCCGGGTGAGCGCGCCGGCGAGCCGTGGGAACCCAGCGATGAGCTGCCCCAGATGTTGCTCATTGGTGGCACAGAGGATCCGGCTACCCCTGTTGAGTGGGCGGAGAACGTGCACGGCATGCTGCCGAACTCCTCACTGTTGATCTACGACGGTGAGGGCCATATCTCATATGGGCTGGGCAACACCTGTGTGAACGACTTGGTAGATGACTACCTGGTTGATGGTGAACTCTTCGACGGCACCGAGGAGTGCTGACCCCGCTCATGATGGAGAGTCCAATGAAGTCGACGCCGCCGACCGCGGAGTTGCATGTCCATATTGAAGGGACCCTGGAGCCGGAGACGATCTGGGAGCTGGTCTCACGTTCCGGTATCGAGCTGCCCTATGAGGATATTGATGATCTGAAGCGTCGCTACCAGTTTGATGATCTTCAGTCGTTCCTGGATTTGTACTACCAGAACATGCAGGTGCTGGTGGCTGCTGAGGACTTCGCAGAGATGACGCACGCCTACCTGAGGCGGGCCTCGGAGGCCGGGGTTCGGCACGTTGAGCTGTTCTTTGACCCTCAGGCACATATGGCCCGCGGAGTGGAACTGAGCACTGTCGTTGAGGGAATCGCATCCGCCCTTGCTGACAGCGCAGAGCAGTACGGCATGAGCTCGTCGTTGATTGCGTGCTTCATAAGAGACCGCGACCCGGCCGAGGCGTTGCAGGTGCTTCAGCAGCTGCTGGACATGGAAGCACCGATCATCGGAATCGGCCTGGACTCTGCGGAGCGCGATTACCCTCCTCATTTGTTCGAGGAGGTCTTCGCGCTGGCCGGGGAGCATGGTTTACGGCGTGTGGCGCATGCTGGTGAGGAGGGCCCGGCAGATTATGTGCGCCAGGCTTTAGATGTCCTTGGCGTGGAGCGGATTGATCACGGGGTGCAAAGCCTTTCGGACCCAGAGCTTGTGGCGCGGCTGGTGCGGGAGCAGGTTCCCTTGACCGTGTGCCCGCTGTCTAATGTGG
>NZ_VAVZ01000050.1 GCF_005771525.1 Nesterenkonia salmonea
AACCGGGCAAAACTCAATGAGTCAACGACTCACACTTCCCGGGCATCTTGAGATGAGTCACCAGGATCCGATCGGTGCCAGCACTCCGGCCGCCAGCGGGACAGCAGCCAGGTTGTATCCGGCGGCCCACCAGAGGTTCTGCTTCATCTTCCGGTAGCTGGCCCGGGACAGCTCGAAGACTGCGAGCACCGACCGCGGATCGGAACTGGCTAGGATGACTCCTGCAGACCCGATGGCAACATCGGTGCCGGCACCGATGGCGATCCCTACATCGGCCTGGGCCAATGCGGGTGCGTCGTTGACTCCATCGCCGACCATGGCGACTTTGCGGCCCTCTTCCTGGAGCTCAGCGACTTTGGCGGACTTGTCCTCAGGCAGCACCCCAGCGAAGACCCGATCGATGCCGATATCGGCGGCGACAGTCTCGGCGACCGCCGCAGCGTCTCCGGTGATCATCACCACCTGCACATTCTGGGCATGTAGGGCATCGACGGCATCATGGGACTCAGGTCGGATCTCGTCGGCCAGCCGCAGAGCACCGATGACGTCACCGTCGGCCAGCACGTGGAGAATGATCGCTCCCTCACCTCGCCACTGGTCTGTGACTGACAGCTCCTTCAGGCTGTGCTGCTCCAGCAGGTACGGGCCACCGACCTCAATCACGGTGTCATGCCCGCCGCCGGCGACCCTGGCCTTGACACCTACCGCCGGGGAAGACGAGAAGTCCCTCGCGTAGGGGACATCGAGTTGCCTGACAGAGGCAGCACCCACAATCGCCCGGGCCAGCGGATGCTCACTATCACCCTCGGCCGCAGCCGCCAGCGCCAACACCTGGTCTTCTTCCCATCCCTCGACGTGGTCCACGCCGGTAACCGTAGGTTCGCCCTTGGTCAGAGTGCCGGTCTTGTCGAAGAGCACGGCATCGACAGCCCTCATGGATTCCAACGCGAGGCGGTCTTTGACCAGCAGCCCGCCGCGGGCCGCACGTTCCGTAGCGATAGAAACCACCAGCGGGATCGCCAACCCCAAGGCGTGGGGGCATGCGATGACCAGAACAGTGATCGTGCGCACCACCGCAGCATCCGGCATGCCAAGAAGCGCCCAGACCAACGCGGTGATCAGGGCTGCGCCCAAGGCAAACCAGAACAGCCAGCCCGCTGCGGTGTCGGCGATGCGCTGGGCGCGCGAAGAGGACGACTGAGCCTCGGAGACAAGCTTCTGAATACCGGCCAGAGCGGTGTCCTCCCCAATTGCGGAGACCTCGACACGCAGTCCCGAGTCTGTGGCCACCGTGCCGGCGACCACCTGTTCACCGGTGTTGCGGCGTACCGGTTTTGATTCGCCGGTCACCATGGACTCATCCATCGAAGCACTGCCGTCAACGATTCTGCCATCGGCTGGAACCGAAGCGCCAGGGCGCACGATCACCACGTCACCGAGGACCAAGTCGTTCGGGGCGACAGTGACGATATCCTCGCCGTCCACCTTTTCTGCCTCATCAGGCAGCAGAGCCGCCAGAGAGTCTAGGGCGGAGGTGGTCTGAGCCAGGGATCTCATCTCAATCCAGTGACCCAACAGCATTATTACCACCAGCAGGGCCATCTCCCACCAGAAGTTCAGTTCATGGTCAAGAACGCCGAGGGTGGCACCCCAGGAGGCCACAAATGCGACGGTAATGGCCAAACCAATCAGCAGCATCATGCCCGGCTGACGGGCCCGGATTTCAGAAACTGCGCCGTTCAGGAAGGGCTGACCACCCCAGAAGTAGATGATCGTGCCCAGAAGCGGGGAGACCCACCACACCCATCCACCGTCGGGCAGTTGGTAGCTCACAAGGTCGGCGAACATGTGGTTGAACCCAACCACCGGAATCGCGAGACCCAGCATGATCCAGAACAGCCGCCGGAACTGACCCACATGATCACCATGCCCTCCGTGGTGGTCGTGTCCCGCGCTGTCGTCATGTCCGCCATCGTGGCCGTGAACGGCGTTTTCATCGTGCTGGTGCTGATCGGTGTGACTGTGCATCGCGTCTGAGGGTGCTGGCTGGTGCTGGCTCATATGATGTGTCTCCTGTACCTGTGCATGTTCTAGGTGGTGCTGGCGTAGCGCTCGGGGTCGGCGTCGAAGAGCGGGCCGCAGGTGGCGCAGCAGAGCCAGTAGCGTTGCCCGTTGTAGTCGCGGTAGAGCCCTGCTTCTTCAGCCTGGGACTTGATCACCGGGTTGCCAGGCATGACAAGGCAGTCGGTGACCTCGGCGCTGTCCGCTGTGGTGGGGTCTTCGGCATTGGACGCGTGGCCGCTGCAGCCACTAGAAGCATCCCTATCGGTGTGGCGGTTCGCTGCATGGTGGTCACGTGCTGTCATTTTGTGCAGTCCTTTCCTTATCGTGTCGATGTGGAGGATTCAGGCATTTACCGGCTGAGGAGCCGGCGTCGTCTCGGACGGCTCGGTGGTGGCGTGTTGGTCGGCCTGGGCCTTGAACCTGCGCAACCGCAGGCTGTTCGTGACGACACTGACGCTGGAGAAGGCCATGGCTGCTCCGGCAAGCATCGGGTTGAGCAGGCCGAAGGCTGCGATGGGGATGGCGGTGGTGTTGTAGGCGAAAGCCCAGAACAGGTTTTGCTTGATCGTGCGCAGAGTCTTGCGTGACAGTCGGATTGCGTCCGCCGCAGCCCGCAAGTCTCCACGAACCAGAGTGATGTCGGCTGCCTCGATCGCCACATCGGTACCGGTTCCCATCGCCAGTCCTAGGTCGGACTGGGCAAGGGCGGGTGCGTCGTTGACCCCGTCACCGACCATCGCCACGACGTCGCCCGCATCCTGGAGGCGGGCGACGACGTCCACCTTGTCCTTGGGCAGGACCTCGGCGATGACGTGTTCGATACCGACCTGCGCGGCAACCTGCTCGGCCACCGTCTGGTTGTCTCCAGTCAGCAGCACCGGTCTCAGTCCTAGCGCCTTGAACTGGCTGATAGCCTCGGCGCTGGTGGGCTTGACCTGATCAGAGACCACCAAGACACCACGTGCCTGACCGTTCCATCCGACGGTGATCGAGGTTTTGCCCTGGCGCTCGGCGGCCTGCTTGGCCGCTGCAAGATCACCATCCAGGTGCATCGACCACTCGGCCAGCAGCGTCTCGCGACCAGCGACGACCGCGTGGCCCTTGACGACACCTTGGACGCCTTGGCCCTCGATGTTCTCGAAGGACTCCGGAGCCGGCAGCTCGCCGACCTGCGCACTGGCTCCCACGGCGATGGCTTGAGCGATGGGGTGCTCGGAGTGGCCCTCCAGGCCACCAGCCAGGCGAAGCAGTTCATCACTGTCGACGCCATCGGCTGTGATCACCTCAGTTAGGGTCATCTTCCCGGTGGTGACAGTGCCGGTCTTATCCAGCACGATGGTATCCGCCTTGCGGGTTGATTCCAGGATCTCCGGGCCCTTGATGAGCACACCCATCTGGGCTCCACGTCCGGTGCCGACCAGCAGGGCGGTCGGTGTGGCCAGTCCGAGCGCGCAGGGGCAGGCGATGATCAGCACTGCCACAGTGGCGGTGAAGGCCGCACTGACAGGGAAACCCGCCATGAGCCAAGCACCCAGAGCGGCAACCGCGACGGCGATGGCCACGGGCACGAACACCGAGGAGACTCGGTCTGCCAGCCGCTGAATCTCAGCTTTGCCGGATTGGGCATCTTCAACCATTTTGGCCATCTGCGCCAATTGGGTATCGGAGCCGACCCGGGTGGCCTCCACCACCAGGCGGCCACCCGCGTTCACGGTGGCACCTGCGACCGAGTCCCCCACAGTGACTTCGACCGGAACGGATTCACCAGTGAGCATGGAGGCATCGATTGCGGACCTCCCGGAAGTGATGACCCCGTCGGTGGCGATCTTTTCACCTGGCCGGACCACGAATTCATCGCCTTCGGAAAGCTCGTCAATGGACACTCGTTGCTCGGTCTTCTCCCCCTTGGCGCTGTGACGCAGGATGGAGACTTCCTTCGCTCCGAGTTCGAGTAGGGCACGCAGGGCGGCTCCGGCACTGCGCTTGGAACGCTTCTCGAAGTATCGGCCCAGCAGGATGAAGGTGATGACCCCGGCGGCGACCTCAAGATAGATGTGCCCCATCCCGTCGGAGCGGGAAATCGTCAGCTCGAAGGGGTGCACCACTCCCGGTTGGCCGGCTGTGCCGAAGAACAATGCGATGACCGACCAGACTAATGCGGCGCTGGTGCCGACCGAAATCAACGTGTCCATGGTGGCCGCACCGTGCCTAAAGTTTGCCCAGGCAGCCTGATGGAAGGGCCAGCCTGCCCACACCACCACGGGGGCGGCCAGCACGAGGGAGGCGAACCCCCAATAGTCGAACTGCAACGTGGGGATCATCGCCATCGCGATCACAGGCACTGAGAGGATGGCTGCGCCAATCAGGCGCTGTTTGAGGACCTTCATCTCAGCATCCTCACTCGCGTGGCGTGCCTCGGTGTTCCTGGGTTTGGCGCCCTTGGGCGCCGGAAGCTCGGCGGTGTAGCCGGTCTTTTCCACTTCCGCGATCAGAAACTGCGGGTCATAGCCCTCGGGGAGGGTGACCTTGGCCTTCTCAGTCGCGTAGTTGACGCTGGCCTCGACGCCGTCGAGCTTGTTGAGCTTCTTCTCGACCCGGTTCGCGCAGGAGGCGCACGTCATGCCACCGATCTGCAGCTCCACACCGGTGGAATTGGCCTCAGTGCGGGTGCTCTCAGTGGTCATGAACCTCTCCCTCCCCGTCTTGTTCGTCACCGGTGCCCCTGCCCGCTTGGGTGACCGCGTCGATCACCAGCGGGGCGGTGTGCACCTGGCCCTCAATCTGGAAGTCAAGGAACAACAGGTAACGCCCTGGCGTGGGCGCATGAGCTTCAAAAATAATCTCTGGCCCAGAGGTCTCACCGTCCTCGGGGATATTGCCGTGAGGGTGGATGTGCAGATAGGCCAAGTCCCCGTCGCGCAGGGCCACCAGATGCCCGAATGCGCCCAGGTAGGGCTCCAATGCGGTCACCGGCTCACCGTTGCGGGTGATGGTGATGATCAGCTCGGAACCTTCCCCGGCCACAAGGCCACCCTCGACTTCCACGTCGAAGCTATCCACCGTGGTCTCGGTGACTCGCTGGTCGACTGGCACCGGGTCGTAGTCACCGGCGACGTGCACCGTGGTGGATAGTGTCATGCCCTCGTTGGTGCCCTCTGGTACGAAACCGGCGAAGACCCGATAAGTGCCTGCCGCCTCCCACTCCCAGGGCATCGACCATGTGCCAGCACCGTCGTGTTCAGGATGTACGTGGCGGAAGTGCTCTCCGTCAGAACGCACCACTATCAGGTGCATCTCCTGTTCGTGATCGAGTTCAAACCCAGTCGCCGGTTGCCCATCGGGTCCGGTCACAACCCATGAGAGCTCGCTCTGAGCACCTGCCTGATCAGGTGCGCTCATCTCGGTGAGCTGGTACCCGTTGTGAGCCTGGGCCAGGCCCAGCTCGGCTGCACAAGCGCTGACGCTGCCGTCATCGGATCCTGGTTTCTGGTGCACTTCCGGTGTCTCTTCGGCCCAGGACTGCACGGTGTCATCATCGATGACAGCACTTGCCGTGAACCCAGACACGGTGAACACAACGACCAGGATCAGCCCGTACAGTCCGAGTCGCGCAGGGGCATTCATGTTCAGCTTCTGGAAGCGGTGTAGCCGGCCTCTTCGACTGCCGCTACCACGTCAGAATCGTCGAGATTCGGCTCAGTGGTGAGTGTCAGACGGCCAGTCTGCGCGCTGACGACGATGTCAGCCACCCCCTCGATCTCGGCGAGCTCACTGTGGATCGCTCCCTCGCAGTGTCCGCAGCTCATTCCCTTGACGGAGTACGTCCGTGTCGTGTTCATTGTTTCCCTCCATAACCTTAGTACCCATAGGGGGTATAGGTATATAAGCTGTTATACTCATTATGAAATGGGAAGTCAATACACTCAGACGAGAGCGTCTATGTGGTTGAGGCGTTTCGGTTGCCTCAGAGTCTCTGGTCGGTGGGAGTGCTCTGCTGAAGGTTCACCGCATCACATGCAAGGTCCCAGCGGAAAGAGCGCTGGCGCGTCCCGGATCCGGCGGTGTGGGGCTTTGTTGGTTCTCCTGTCGTGGCAGTGAATTGATTGGCGAAGGAGGACCGTGGAGATGTGGTGCGACGGAATGGGAGGCGGCATGGGCTGGATGTGGATCTTCTGGATTTTGCTTATCGTGGGAGCGGTGGTGTTAGTGATCGTGCTTGCGAAGGTTTTCTTTGGCGGTGCCGGTCGCGGGGTCCGGGAGGGCGGTTCGGCTCCTCCGCCGGGCGCGCACCCGCCCCGCCCCCGGGATATCCTTCAGGAACGCTACGCGCGCGGGGAAATCAGCACCGAAGAGTACACCGAAAGGTTACGGACCCTGGATGAGGATGACCGGTGAGCCCGATGACGCGCCGACAGCTGCTGGCCCTGGGCGCGGTCGGAGCCGGTTCCGTGGCCGTGGGTGGAACCGGGCTGTGGTGGACTAGCCGCGACAAAGAGACCCTCGGCGGCGGGAGGCTGGTGCAGCCCGAGGTTTTAGCCAGCCGGGACGGGGTTCTTGACTTAGCCCTGGAGGCTGCTCCCACCCGAGTGCGAATCGGGGCACGGGAGGCGAACGTGCACGCATTCAACGGGTCCCTACCAGGACCCACCCTGCGGGTGCGGGGCGGGGACACTGTCCGGGTAGCGATGACCAACAGTTTGGATACCCCGACGAACATACATGTCCACGGGTTGCACGTATCTCCTGAGGACAATGGGGACAATCCTTTTGTGACCGTGGAATCGGGGGAATCCTTTGACTACGAGTACGTGCTTCCGCAGGACCACCCACCCGGCACCTACTGGTACCACCCGCATAATCATGGGCACGTAGCCGACCAGGTCGCCGCAGGGCTCTACGGTGCCATCGTCGTGGAGGACCCTGATCCTGTGCCGGTAGCCCGTGAGCGAGTTCTAATCGTCTCAGACATCGCCCTGGACGATTCCGGCAACCTCGCCGAGGTCACTGCGCCCCAGCGGATGCTGGGCCGGGAGGGTGAGACAGTGCTGGTCAACGGTCAGCTCCGCCCTGGGGCGTCGGCGGCACCGGGGGAGCGGGAGCTCTGGCGGGTAGTCAACGCCTGCCCGTCCCGGTACCTGCGCCTGAGCCTGGACGGGCAGGGGGTGCGACTGCTGCGCCGCGACGTCGGACGGCTGCCCGAGCCGGTGGACGTAACCGAGCTTATTCTGGCCCCCGGCAACCGCGTGGAGCTGCTGGTGGACACCCGTGAGGGCACCTCGACGCTTCGGACCATCTCGGTGGAGCGCGGGAACATGGACGGCATGATGGGAGGGGCCAGGTCGGGGGACGGCCCCGATAACGACGAGCCTATCGATCTGCTTGTCCTCGAGGTCGCTGGGGATCCGGCCGAGGAGGTTCGCTCCGTGCCCGCGGGCCCAACCCTGAGAGACCTGCGCGATGAGCCCGTCGAGGCTCGACGCACCATTGACTTCGCTATGGGCGGGATGAGAGGTGGGATGCGCGGTCCCGGGCAGATGATGTCCTTCACGATTGACGGGCGCGAGTTCGACGCCGAACGCACCGACCAGCGGGTCCGGGTGGACACCGTGGAGGAGTGGACGCTGACCAACTCCAGCCCCATGGATCACCCGATGCACTTGCACGTGTGGCCCATGCAGGTCGTGGTCGACGGTGGGCGCGAGATCTCCGGGCCGCGGTGGCAGGACGTGGTCAACATCCCGGCCTTCGGGGAGGTGACGGTTCGGGTAGCTTTTGATGACTTCGGCGGCCGCACCGTATACCACTGCCACATCCTCGACCACGAAGACCTTGGCATGATGGGCACCCTCGAGGCCCGCTGACCCCGCGGCACACCGCTCCGGGCAACGAATGAGGAGCATGACTAGCGACGATGCGCACGAGCATGGTTCATACCGACAGCAAGACGAAAAGGCATCGGGCGGCCAATTCGTCACGTCAGGCATCGGTCAGGCGAGTGCCAGCGGGGAAGTGGTGCGTATGGGTCTATCCGCAGCAACGTCGCAAACAATATATAAGCGGCGAGTCTTCTATACCTGAGGCGTGTGGTGAGGGCACTTAGTTGGGACGCCGTTGCCCGTCGGGCCTATTTGCTGGACCCCGATCAGGGTTCAAAAGCATATCTAACAGCAGTAATCTAGATCATCCCTGGGCGCGGTGGCAGCCGAGGTGTATGGCAAGCGACCCCGGAAACGAAGAGAGGAAGATCATGTCTCACGTGAAGTCCATGCTTCAGGCTCATCCCAAGGAAGATCTCGGAATCGAGCAGGAGACGCTCGCGGCGTGTATTGCAGCCTGCTTCGAATGTTCGCAGACCTGTACGGCGTGCGCTGATGCTTGTCTCAGCGAACCGATGGCCGGCGAACTGGTGAGCTGTATAAGCACAGACCAAGACTGTGCCGACATCTGCCTGACGACCGGCCGGGTCCTCACCCGCCTCACGGGTGAAAACAAAAATGTGGTCCGCGCTATGTTGCAGGCCTGCCGAGAGGCGTGCCGAGCCTGTGCACAAGAATGCGAGGAACACGCCGAAATGCACGAGCACTGCCGCTTGTGCGCGCAGGCTTGCCGGCGCTGCGAGGCAGCATGCGACGAACTGCTCAGTGCTCTGGCGTAACCCTGCCCCGCATAGAGCTAGACCGACCCAGACAAGAGGCACAAGCTCTTCCCGGAGTTGGACGCTCACCCCGGGCCCCTGACATCTGGAAGGCAATGTCGCTGAGCCCCATATATGGGGATGTTGCGACACGCGGTGCATGTGTTTCATCCTCACTGTGCCGGATCTCAAGCCTCAGGAGGCTGGGTAGCGGTTGACCTCGTGAGCGGAGGCTGCGGATCTGAGGCGGTTTCGTGGTTGCTTCGGTGGCGGCCAGGGCAAGCGACGTTGCGGTCGAGGTGTCTCAAGGCTCGGGCGTTGAGCGCTACCGCAATGCTTGACGCCGGAATCAGGATGGCGTCGACGGCAGAGGAGGGCAAAAACCTACGGGCGTCTGCCCTCCAGCCGCCAGCGGAACTGCCACCACGTTTTTGGGCCCAGGCGCCCAGGGGCGACCTTGGTGTTCAGAGCCGGAGGCAGGACCTCGGCGAAGACGCCACTAATGAGACGCTCAGCGCCACAGTCTGGGTGGCCTGCCTCACGTCTTCTGAGATCCGGGTGGCTTAGACCGGCGGACCTACGCACGTGTGTCAGGCATCGCCAGATGTGTCATCGCTGATGAGAGGTGGTGGGTCTAGAGGTCTTCTAGAAGTTCTTCCATCTGCTCGATCTCGGCCTGCTGGTCGGCGATGATGTCCTCTGACAGGTCCAAAGCTTCAGGGTTCTCCCCTTCTTGGAGGTGCTGTTCTGCCGAGGAAACCGCCCCCTCATGATGAACAATCATTTGCTCCAAGAACATTCTGGAGGCTTCTACTTCAGTCGATTCCTCAAGGTCAGCGAGCTCCTCCTCGCTCATCATTCCCTCGTGGCCCATATCTTCTATTTCGCCGTCATCCATCTCGTCATGGTCCATGTCTTCGTGCTCGCCGACGTGGTCACTTTCTCCCCAAGCGTCCAACCAGGACTCCATCTGCTCAATCTCGCGTCCCTGGGCTTCACGAATATCTTCTGCTAGAGCTGTCACTCTAGGGTCGATGCCGTCTTTGCTTAGCATCATCTCTGACATCTCGTAGGCTTGCCGGTGGTGTGGAATCATTCCTGAGAGGTATTCCACGTCAGCATCGTTGTATTCCTCGGAGAGCTCTTGCGTGGTCTGTCCTGTTTCAGATGTTGTGTCACTTTTCGACTCACCAGAGGTATCACATCCGGTCAGGGCTAAGGTGAATGCGATCGCGGTGATAGACAAGGTCGATGGCGTGTTTCTCATGAGGGTCCTTCTTCTGTCGAGTTCTTCAGTCGGCCTAAATCATTCATGTGCTGTAAATAGTTCTCCTGTCACTGGCGGTTTGCAGGGCGTGTCGTGGAGGTGATCGGTGAACGAGCCGTCTTTGAGCGCTGGCCGGGGCGTCACGCTGGTTTCCATGAAGAATCTCGGTACGGAGTTTAGGGCTGCTTGGCTGACCACCAGGTGGTGGGTGAACGTAGGAGAGCTTCTAGTGGGCCTTGCCTAAAGCGCCACCGCCAGAGCCCGGCGAAGACCATTAGCGCTATGACAGTGCCTGCACTGGCGACGACCCCGTGAATTAGAGTCTCGGGGCCTGGGCGGATCATGAAAGCGAGTATCAACAGGTGTCCGACATATGCGGTTAACGCGATTTGACCCAGGAGGACTAGGGGAGACAACCATGAGCGAGACCATGAGCGGATCTTCAAACACAGGCCAAGGATGAACATTGCTGAGCCGGTACTGCTGATCAGCCACAGCGGCATCTGAGAGTGAGCAACGGAGCTGAACAGTCGTTGCCACGCTATATGGCTGGTGGGTTCACCGTAGAGTCCCACTAGGGTCGCAGATAGCAACCGGGCTCCGACGGCACCACCAGCGCCGTAGATGATCAGCCGCGTGCTCACTCGTGGCTCGGTGAGTCGTTGGCAACCCAGCCAGATCCCCAGAAGAAACGGCGCGGCCCATACGATCAGCGGGTATGGCCCGGTCAGGACGATACCCGCCAGGATCTCCCAGGGTGGGTCAGACCCTGAGACCGGTTCTCGATCGAAGCGCCCGTCGGTCTGCAACTGAATCGCAATCCAGATCAATGGTCCAACAAGTGCGCTGAGTCCGCTGAGGAGAAGCAAAGTCTTTCCGGACCTTCGCAGGAGCGGAATCGAGAACAGGATTAGAAGCGCATAGATCTGCAGAATCACAGCAACATTGTGTTCGAGCGCCTGGAGAATCAGCCCTCCCAGCAGCAGCAGAAGGCAACGCCACAACAGCGGAAACCAGGGAAGTCGAGTGCGACGGCGACGGTAGTGACGAGTCATCAGTGCTATGCCTATCCCGCCGAGCAAGACGAACAGCAGAGATGCTCTGCCGTGGGGGACGCGATAGAGCATCTCCAGAAAATCATCGTCGCCGCGGGGACCGGTGTTGATTGCAATCATGCCGATCACGGCTACACCGCGTGCCGCATCCAGGGCCAATACCCGCTGCTGGCCCTGGATGGATTGCTCCACCGGTGAGTGCTCGTTCTCAGCCCGCACGACAACCCCAGGAGTTGAGTAGTGGCCTGAGCTCAGGGTGGTGAGCCTCGGCGCCAGGGTGCCTTCGCAGTTGGATTGCGCACCGATCAGCCGCGTGACCGTTGATGAAGCGATCGTCGCAGATGTCATGGACGACGCTGTCTGATAGTAACGACGGGGATGCACCGGGTTGCAACGGGTATGGGCAGAGTGCGGGGGGCACTAAGTTCGACCAGGACGCCATTCATCTCACGATCAGGTAATTTGTTGATGTTCCTCAGGCACCCAAAGGGATCACATGTCCACGATGGCGTCTCTCACTCGAGCCGCGCTGCCGGGTCGGTTGTACAACCCCTAGGCCATCATCCAGGAGCCACCGGTAGGTCGAGGTGACATGGATACTGCCCCGCTACAGCGGGAACCCGGCTCATGAGTGCCCCGAAAAATCACTTGTGCCTATGAGTTGATCATAGGTGAGTTGGATTCCGAGGGCTTGGATCAGTTGGGACGTAGGATGGCGTTGACTTGGTGCCATCCTTCGTTGATGCCGTGAAGGCGCACCCCACCCGAAGGCGTCGCGGAGATGACCTGCCCGTTGCCGACGTAGATCCCACCGTGAGTGGTGTTGTTAGCCAAGACAATGTCTCCGGGTTGGGGGCTGGAAACGCGTGGGAGTGAAGATTCCATGCCGTAGGTGGTGCGAGGGAGCCCACCACGACCGGCCTGATTGTAGGCCCAGTTGATGAAGCCAGAGCAGTCGAATCCCGAGGTGGTCGTCCCGCCCCATAGGTAAGGCGTCCCCATCCCGGCGTAGGCAGCGCTCACGACGGAGCTGTTGTTGCCGCTAGAAGGGGCCTCACTTTGACCGCTACCGGCCGTCCCACTTCCTGATTGAGACTGATTCGAGCCGGATCCTTGTGGAGATTGCTGCGTCGAGGGCTCCGCCGACTCCTCCTGAGGCGATTCAGCGGGTTGGGGGTCTTCTTGGGGCGCTTCGTCAACCTCGGGTGGGGCCGGCGTGGGCCGCGGTGCAGGCTGTTCGGCCTGGGGCTCAGGATCCGTCTCAGACACTGGCTCTGGTGCTACCGCGGCTGTCTCGGATGTCACTGCTGGGCGATCAAAACTGACCTCGTTGGTGGACGTAATAGCTGCCGGGGTGGTGTTGGAGGCTCTCTCGATGGTGAGTTCGGTGGCGCTAACCTGCACGGTGGCAGAACCTCGCTCCAGGTTCTGATCGGCGGCGTTCGCGGCCGCACCGATGCTGATAGCAAGACCGGAAGCCGCGAGAACAGTTGTGCCGGTGCGTCCTGCCGACACGGCGACTGAGTTGATGCGGCTCCTCTGGGCTGCCCGGCGACGTACCCGACGTGGTTCAGCGGTGGTGTGTGTCATGTGGGATCTTCCTTACCTGGGTTTGCGGTAGTGGTGCGAAGCACCGTATCGAGGTCTGCAGGCTCAGACCGAGACAGGTTTCTGTGCCCTAGGGGACTGGAGGTGACACAACTATATAACAGATCAATAACTTTTATTGCATTTGGGTAACGGTCGAGGACCTGCATTGACAGCGCCAAGCTCATGGGGGAAGCGCCGTGATGTCTCTCGTCCAAGCAATAAATGAGGGTGCGGACTACATGGACATAGTGGATGACGTTAGCCTCACTCCGACGGAGGCCGTCTGGTGGCCGTTCGTACCTCTCAGGATGAAGAGATTCCGGCCTCCATGCTCACTGTGTGAACTGGTATGAGGCCTCTCGATGACCTCGCCCGGATGGGTGGTCCGGGGGCACCGATCGTGGCCACCTGGTCAGATCCGAAACGCGGACAGTAACTGCGGTTAGTCACCGAAGACGATCGGCTCCTGGGGTTCGTGGATGCACGCAGCCAGAGGGACCATCCCCGCGGCGCACCGTACTGTACTAATGGCCGCAGAAAAGGCAGGAGCGGATCAGGACTGACGCCCTGCGCGGATCGTCGCTGCACCGCGAGCCCAAAGGCTGAGAAACTCAGCTCCAGCCTCATCGTGGAGCGCGCCCGTTCTAGAGGTGAGCACCTGATACGGGGTATCAGGGATACCATCGGCGGGCCGGACATCCACGTGGCTGACCGGAATTCCGCGCCGATGCAACCATGTCGCCATCGCATAGTCGGATCGAGAGTCTCCCATCGTGAACCAACTCTCCGCAGTGATACCCCGGGCCTCCAACAAAGACAAGGCGCGCTCCGCGCCGAGGTCCTTTCCCACGCGCTGGTGCTCAATATCGGTGGAGATGATCGTCGGGTCAATACGGACGTCTCCCAACCGATGTTTTTCCAAAAGACCAGGTATCGCCGCGTCGAACTCCTGTTGAGCTTCCAGGTACTCGGAGTTGTGCACCTGCACTGACTGCTCCACTGAGATCATCGAGCGCTTCGTCTCGTCAAAGAACATCAAGTTCCCGAAGCGCTCAGCGACGAGCTCCCGAACATCCTCAGCAAGGCCAGCCGGAAGCTTCAACTTCTCATCAATGTGAACTTCTCCAAGGCTCGCAGGCGTCACCTCAGCCCAGACGGCGCCTTTCTCGCTCACCGTAAAAACGGGAGCGGAATCAAGCAGACCGGACTCTCTCAGCGGCGGAATCACCTGCTGAGCGATGAAGTCATCTGATCGCCCAGTATTGAAGATCACCGGAATCCCTCTGTTAGCCATAGCAGCTAGGTCTCTACTGATTGAGGCTATAGCTACGGTCCGGCTCACAGGAGAGGCGATGGGCCCATCCACGTCCAGCAGCAGTCCAAAAGCAGGGGAGGGGTTGAAAGCAGCAGTTTCACGGGAGGGAATCACTCGCCCTATTATCCTGCATGATCCTGGGCGCGGGGCAGACCATCTCAAGAGGGCACATACATCACACGCAAACCTGGGCGGTTCCTCGTTGCTGGTGATCGGCTTTAGCCCACTGAGTTCCAGCATAGGCAAAAGAGTGGCCTTCTGGGTCTGAGTAGACATTGAAGGTTTCCCCGCCCGGCGAGCGTTGACAACTGCACGGACTCACGGAGGCCTATCCAGTCACACTCGATTCGCATTCAGCTGCCCCCAACGCCCTTATGCCATGTGCGAGCTCTGCGGCAGCATCTCGGAGTTCGGCTGGCTCGAGGATCTCCGCCTCGAAGCCCAGGCGGGCCACGTACATGATCATCCAGTCCAGGTCCTCCCCACCCGCGGTCAGTAGACACTGCCCGTCCGGGCGCCCTTCGATGCGTCCCACCTGAGGTGGAACGAGTGCTCCTACCTCAGCGGCTGAGGCGTGGAAGAGTATTTTCGCTACGAACGAGTAGGGCGCTAGACTCACCGAATCCTGCACGTACTGGAGCGGATCTGGATGTTCTCGAGGAGGAAAGCGCCAGGTGGTCGTGACCAGCTCGTAAATGCGGTCCAGCCGAAAGGTGCGCCAATCCTGCCGGTCAATGTCGTAGGCCATGAGGTACCAGCGCCGCCCCGTGGTGACCATACGCAGCGGCTCCACGGTGCGGTGTGACAACTCCCCGCCGGGCCTGGTGTACTGAAAGCGAACCCGGACCGCGTCCCGGCACGCCCTCGCAAGCGTGACCATGAGTTCGGCATCGACCTCGCTTCCTGGGCCAGACATTGCTTCAGTGGCGCTGTGAAGCGCACGCACCTCCGCCCGCAGACGCGGTGGCATCATTTGGTCGAGCTTGGCCATGGTGCTCAGTGCAGCTTCCTGGACACCGCTTACCGTACCGCCCGCAGCGAGACGCAGTGAGAGTGCGATGGCCAGGGCTTCATCATCGTCCAGCAACAGTGGTGGCATACGTGAACCAGCGCCAAGTTGATATCCGCCTCCGACTCCGGCGACGGCTCTCACGGGATACCCCAGAGCTCGCAATCGTTCAATGTCGCGGCGAATTGAGCGGTCGGTGACGTCCAACTGCTCAGCGAGCTCAGCTGCGGTCCAAGAAGGCCTTCGCTGGAGCATGCCTAGCAAGCGAAGGACCCGCTCGGTGGTCCCTTCAGTCTTCATGGTGACCACCTTTGCACACATTGCGGACCGAATCAGTCCTGAGAACCTGTAAAGCTAGGTTCATGAACACTCGTATGGGGGACCGGCTTCTTCCGAGAACAGGACTAGGGGACTCAGCGTCTTCGGTACCCTCTGCTCGATTTGTGGAGCGCTTAGTCCTGTCAATCGGCCACGCCATGGTGAGTTGGGCGCATGCGCGTGAGGCGACCTATGCTCGCCGACGGTATGTGAGGGGGGCGCGCAGAAAACACCGCAACGAACTCTGCCACCGTGCCGAAGCTCAGCGTGAGTCCGCGATCCTTAAATCGCTCCAGCAACCACGCCCGTACTGACAGGCATTTTCAGCCACCCGGTTCAGACAGGACTCTGTTCGCAAAAGAGCACAGGTGCTCAGCGTGGGGTCATAATTGTAGTGGCAGAGGGTAACGGCCCCGGGCGAGGTGCAGCAGTTGCGCAGAAGGGAGCGAGCGTGAAGCTGCTGCATTCACTGCGGAGACGGTTCCTTCATGCCCTCCGCGCACTCGTGCCAATCCTCGGGGTGGTCATCCTCTTCCAAGTAGCTGTTTTCCGTCAGATACCTGAGGGTGCAATTCTATCCTCGCCGGGCTCCTGATCGTTGCTGCCGGCATCGCACTTTTCCTGGAAGGCCTGGAGCGCAGTGTGTTTCCGGTGGGAAAATCCATCACGAACAAACTGGTGAAAACGGCGTCGCTGTGGAAGCTGCTCCCGTTCTGCTTCGGTATCGGATTCGCCGCAGTGATCGCCGAACCAGCGCTGATCTCGGTGGCAGATCAGGCTCAAGTCGTCAGCGAAGGGCGAATCAACAGCCTGATGCTTCGGTTCATCATCGCCATAAGCGTCGGAGTCGTCATGGTGCTGGGCGCGATCCGCGTCTTCCTGGGGTGGCCCCTCCACCGCATCCTGCTGATCGGTTACGGCGTGGTCATCCTACTGACTGTCATTTCACCTCAGGAGGTGGCCAGCCTCGCATATGACTCCGGAGGGGTGACCACCGATATTGTCACCGTGCCGCTGATTGCCGCCATAGGGATTGGTATGGCTGCCTCCGTGCGTGGACGAAGTCGGCTTGGTGATGGTTTTGGGCTTGTGGCCCTGTGCGTCATGGTTCCCATGGTGAGTGTGCAGCTCTACGGCATCGTGGTCTACCAGTTAGGGGAGCCGGGGGTGGTCACTGATGCGGAAGCTGCAGCCGGTGAAATGCCATGGCTGGAGCTTCTTCTTGGACTCATGACAGTAGTCCGCGATGTGCTTCCGGTGATTGCCGTGGTGCTGTTCTTCCAGTTGGTGGTGCTGCGCCGGCGACTGGGCAACCCGATCGGTGTCACCGTGGGCTTCGTGATGGTCGTACTAGGTCTCTTTGGATTCATCGTGGGGCTCGACATAGGGCTTCTGCCGATGGGGCGCCAGATGGCCGAACAGCTGATCGCCACTGAGCAGATCCCGTTGATCATCGCTTTCGGTGTGCTGATCGGTTTTGCCACAACTTTGGCTGAACCGGCACTTATGGCTATCAGCAAAGAGGCAGAGGACATCTCGGAGAAACGTCTCAAAGCCAACACTCTCCGCGTCCTCGTAGCCTGCGGGGTGGCGGTGGGGATCGGCATAGGAGTGTTGCGGATTCTCACCGGTGGCTCGTTCGTCGTCGTCATCACAGCGCTCTACGTCTTCGCGCTGCTGCTCATGCTGCTGGCTCCGAAGGATCTTGTTCCGCAGGCGTTCGACCTGGGGGGGCGTGACCACCAGTGAGATCACCGTGCCCCTGATTACCGCCCTGGGGATCGGCCTAGCCGCGGCAGTTTCTGGACGGGACGTCCTCATGGACGGCTTCGGACTGATCGCGTTCGCATCCGTAGGTCCGGTCATTGCAGTGCTTGGCTATGCTTGTGCTGTGAAGTTCGGAGCCCTAGCACGCGGGAAGTCATCGCCACCTAACCCCCGTTTGGAGGCATGATGTCTCAAGCGTCGTGTTCGTGGTGACCCCGGATGACCAAGAAGAGAGAGCCATCACCCTCGTGGAGGATGCTGGCGCCACCGGAGTGACTGCACTGTCAGCGCGCGGTGTCGGCTCACACGCCCGCAAAACAATCTTCGGAGTG
Organism: Nesterenkonia salmonea; assembly: GCF_005771525.1. Taxonomy (GTDB): domain Bacteria; phylum Actinomycetota; class Actinomycetes; order Actinomycetales; family Micrococcaceae; genus Nesterenkonia; species Nesterenkonia salmonea. The sequence continues at coordinate 17,352 of NZ_VAVZ01000050.1, forward strand.
CACTTTACTGGGGCTCAGTCGCTACTGATGATGGTGGTCCCCACGGAGAAGGTCCAGTCCCTGATGGCGTGCCTGCATGATGTCATCTTTGATGGCGAGGACTCCCACGGAATCTGCTTCTCAGTTCCTGTAGACCAAGTGTCGCTGCCTGGACATTTCGACGCCACAGGGCCGTAAGGTGCAGAAGAACTACCCCAGTTCAATGACCACAGGTGCGTGGTCGCTGGCGCCCTTTCCACGACGTTCGTGTGCGCCATGAGGCGCTGTGTGTGCGGATGGGGGTGAGAGACCCCTGTGGCCTGGTCGTCGCAG
>NZ_VAVZ01000051.1 GCF_005771525.1 Nesterenkonia salmonea
GCACCATGGTGGTGGTGCGCTCACTAGCACCCAGGACCACGGCCGCATCACGGACCGCAGCTTTGCGCGCCTCAGCACGGCCGATCGCTGTCTCACCAACACACTCTGATGAGCGCCGGTCAAGGTAATCCACCAGGTGCCCGATCTTCACAGCCTCAGCACGCCGAGCCGCCACCTGGGCCTCCCACGCAGACACCAACTCAGGCACCTGCACCAAGTGCCGCAACGACACCGGAACCGGCGCTGAAACCGGTGCCTGAAAGTGAGCATCCAACTGACCTTCCATACCCACAATCTTATCCGCCACCACAGACACGACCCCGACCCGTCGAAGATGCATCAGAGGGCGTGAAATCGCGACGAAACGACAAGGCGAGCCTCTATTGCGGCCCTGCTGACCCAGCCAGGCGCTAGCTCAGTAGGAGTAGTTCCCGGTGTTCGACATTTCGAAGCCGAAGGGGTCGATGCTGTTGTAGCAGGTGACCCGGTCACTCATCTCCATGCACACCAGGAAGCCGTCTGTGGCGTTGTCGTCCACGCTGAGAGTGTCGCGGCCACCAGGCTCCAGATGGGCGTCGCAGTCCACGTCGACTCCGTCAACGGTCATGGTGTAGGTGGTGCCTTCATCGCAGAGTGCGGGTGATGTTTGGTAGACGGTGCAGGTCACGCCGTCGTTGAACTCGCACTCCACATTGCCGTCTTGGGCGGAGAATCCGCTCATCTGCTCGGCACCGCGCAGTTCAATCTCACGGTTGACCCAGTCGGTGCCCACAGTGGTGAGCATCTCTCCGTGTCCGTCCTCGGGGGCCTGCGAGCCACTGCGTGCGGATTCGAACACGGCGGCGGCGTGGGTGGTGGAGCACTCTGACTGCAAGGACCCGAAAGTGGACTCCAGCATGTCTGGGTCCTCCTCAGAGGCCCAACCATCATCATTGGCTGCTACTGCCAGGAATGCTGCGACGACAGAGGCATCGGTGTCCGTTTCGCAGGAGGAGTCTTCGGGGAGCCCGGCGACTGCGGTGCGTGCTTCCTCGATGGCTTCCTGATCGCCATCGTCGTCCTCTTCTTCATCTTCGGTAGCAGCTTCCTCAGCGCCGTTGGTGCCAGCCGGTTCCTCGGCGTCGTCGTCATCGTCTTCTGGCGCTGGGCTGGTCGCAGCTGGGGGTTCGGCGACTGTATCGGCCTCATCGTCGCCGCCGAAGAGCACCACGAGCAGGCCGATGACCGCGCCGACTCCCAGGAGTCCGAGCACAACTGCAGCGATGGGGTACAGCGGAAGGCCCGGGCGTGTGCGCTCCGGCTCTGCGTTGGCGGAGGCTGCGGCCAGGAAGGGCGGCATCTCTGCCCGCTGAGTGTGGGGCTCTTCTCCGAGCTCCGGTTCTTCGACGAACTCGGGCGCGGGCTCTTCCTCAAACTCTGGCTCTGCGGCGAACTCTGGCTCTGCGGCGAACTCGGGCTCGGCCACAGGTGCTGGCACAGGAGCAGGTGCTGGAGCCGGTTCAGGATCGGGTTCCGACGCCGCCTTGGGGTGTGGCTGTGACGCGGGTTCCGACGCCGCCTCTGGCTCTGGCTCTGGCTCTGGAGCGGAGGCCGCGGCCTGCTGCGCGGCGAGGGTGTAGCCCGTGGTGTCCCAGAGCCCATCCATGGGACTGGTGAAGATGGGGTCTGTCTCGGGCCCGCTGGAGACTCCCCCGGCAGCTTCCCGCTGGTCGATCGCAGCGTCGATCCTGGGATCTCCTAGTGTGGCCAGGGCGTCAATGAGCTCCTGGTAGGCACCGGGGTTCGCGGCGATGACTGGGCGCAGTTCAGGATGGTTCTCAGCGATCCAGTGGAGAACGTCCCAGTCGGTGTGCGGGTTGGAGGCCAGCGCCTCGAGGTCGTGATTCTCGGTCATTGTCAACCCAGCATAGGTTGAGCTACGTTTCAGCGCACAATCAGGTGCCAGGGCATTACGTGCTCAGAGACGTGACAGTCACCGACAGCGCCCAACACTTCCCTGGGGCTAGTGGCGGCTCAGTTCTCGTCAGCGTACTCGCTGAATCGCCCCTCTCGCATGGCTTCCCCGGCTTCGGTGAAGGCGTCGAAATCGGCCACCACAATGGATTCGGAGCCGGCGGTGCCGATTCCGTGGTTCGGCAGGGTGAACATCTCGATGTCGCCGCCGCGGACATCACGCAGTGACCAGGCGATGTCAGTGACGTAGCCAGCCTCAGCCAGCTGGGAGTCCACGGCCATATGAGGTGCCAGGTCGGAGACCATGTCGTGGATGCGTGCGGGGTTGGTGAGTGTGGAGGCGGTGAGTACCTCGCTGAGCACTCCGCTGACGAAGGCTTGTTGGTTCTCGACCCGGGTGTAGTCGCCGTCGCTGAAGGACTGGCGTTCGCGCACGAAGCTCATAGCCATGGTGGAGTCCATGTCCTGCGGTCCGGCGTTGAAATCGTAGCCGTCGCGGGAGGTGAATGAGGTGGGTACGTCCACGGTGACACCGTCCATGGCGGAGACCAGGTCCTGGAAGCCGACCATGTCTACGGTGGCCACGTGATCGACGGGGACTCCCATGAGGTCCTCGACGGTCTCTACGGCCAGGGATGAGCCCGTTCCTAGGGACAGAGATGCATTGATTTTTGCTTCGCCGTGTCCAGGGATGGGCACCCAGGTATCACGCATGATGGACATCAGCTGGATGGAGTCGCGATCGTGCGGGATGTGCATCCACATGATGGTGTCGGCGCGTCCGGAGTTCGGCAGCCATGGCACGTCCTCCTCCTCACCGGAGCCGCCGCCTGAGTCTGAGCCGATGAGCAGAATGTTGAGCTGCTCGTCGTCGACCTCTTCACCGTTCTCCTCGCGGGTGGGCCGCTCGGGCCGTTCAGCGTCCTCTGGGAAGGTGCTGTCCTCGTCAATGACGTTGACGGCGCTCTCATAGGCTCCGCGTAGTGAGTTGAGGTATACGCCTGCTACTGCCGCAGCACCAAGGAGCAGCACGAGTGCGCCGCTGATGACTCCTATGGTGATTTTCTTGCCGCGGGAGCTCCTGTGTTCGGGCTCGGCGTCTTCGGTTTGGCTGAATAGATGCTCTGTCACGGGTATCAGGGTACGTGACTCAGCCTCTACCTGCGCTTGAAACATTCCCTTTTTATTTGATTGCTATCATGCGGAAATAGTCGTTGGAAGAACCTAATGCGGGTGCCGATGCGGTGCCTCACATGTCGAGGGGACGGTTTGGGGGACCTATGAGGCGAATTCTTACCTATGGCACCTTTGACCTGCTGCACTGGGGTCATATCCACTTACTGAAACGCGCGCGGGCGCTGGGTGACTATCTGATTGTCGCCGCGAGCACGGATGATTTTGCGGTCCGCGCTAAGCACCAGAAGGCTCCGTACCACCAGTTCCAGACCCGCTGCGACATGCTGGAGGCGGTCCGTTATGTGGATCTGGTCATCGGTGAATCCACATGGGAGCAGAAGGTGGATGACATCCGCAGGTACCACGTGGACACTGTGGTGATGGGCTCCAACTGGAAGGGGTCGGGCCGGTTCGAATACCTCCGCGACTACTGCGATCTGGTGTATCTGCCACATACGCCGGGTATGTCGACCAACAAGATCCGCCGTGACCTGCTGGCGGATGCGGTGACCGTGCCGGGGTCTCTTCCAAATGAGCCGGCACCTGTGACCACGCAGCTGACCGCGCTGCCGCGCACCGCCTAGGGCACTGAGCACGACGCCGCCAGCTATCGTATGAAGCGAATTCTCACCTACGGCACCTTCGACCTTCTCCACTGGGGACATATCCGTTTGCTCAAGCGCGCCAAGGAGCTGGGCGACTATCTGGTGGTCGGTTTGTCCACCGATGAGTTCAATGAAGCGAAGCCGGGCAAGCAGCCCAGCTACCACCCCTATGAGGTGCGGAAGATGATGCTGGAATCCATCCGGTATGTGGATCTGGTGATTCCGGAGCAGACCTGGGAGCAGAAACGCCTGGATGTCACTGTCAATGAGATTGACATGGTGGTGATGGGTTCGGATTGGGAGGGCTCTCCGCGGTTTGAGTATCTGCGCAGCCATTGCGATGTGGCCTACCTACCACGCACGGAGGGCACCTCAACCTCTGAAATCCGCCGGGATCTGCTGTTCGAAGCGATCGAATACGTTCGTGAGGATGAGGAACAAGCCTCACAGAGCCAGAGCCGCCCGGCATCAGAGTCGCCCTCTCCCCCGCCGCCAGGCACAGCTCGGCTTCGCTCACTGGGCACCGATCCGGAGACCAGACTCCCGCGCCCTCCCCGCCGGGACTGACTCACCGCCAAGACGCGAAAGTTGTTGCTTTCACCGCACCTGGCTCTCACTCCTCGCAGCGTCGAGGATCTCCGGGGAGAGGTTGTACATCCGCAGTTTGGCGTAGGTCTCGATCTGCTCGTCGCTCAGCTGACGGATCACCCGGGCTTCCTCCTCCGGCCCGCCGTGGATTTGGGTGCCGCCCTTGGGCAGCGAGGAGGACAGCGGCCCGCCGTGCAGAGGTACGTCGACCACGCTGATGGCCGCTGCGGAGAGTGAGATGACCTGGGACCGGTCTATGAGCCCGAGTCCTTCCAGCAGCGCTTTGGTGGAGGTGCCGTGGGAGACGATCACCACGGTGCGCAGATCGTAGTCGGTGTCCACAGATGGCGTAGGTGAGATCTCTGCCGCACGGCGCACGATGCTGAAGAACGCAGCTCTCATCCTGTCCACCACCGCCGAAGGGTCCTCTCCTCCGGGTGGTGTGCCGGTGCCCTTCTTCCAGGCGGCGTACTCTGCGGCGTATTCGGTCTTGGCTGCCGCGGTCTCCATGCCTTCCCAGGTGCCCAGGCTCTGCTCGATCAGCCGTGGTTCCTCCACGGGCTCGAACCCCAGGCGGAACTGCGCGAAGGTGGCATGGGTGCGCGTCAGCGGCGAGACGTATCCGGCGGCGGGCTGCTGACCGCGCACGTAGAGGCCCGCAGCCTGAGCCTGCCGGATGCCGGAGTCAGCGAGCGCGACCTCTGACTGGCCCTGCAGCCGGTGGGCGCGGTTCCATTCGGTCTCACCGTGTCGGACGCAGATCACGCGAATCAAAAGATCTCCAAAGAGTCGTCGTATGAGAGCACCCATCAGCTTAACGCGGAGACAAGGGCTCAAGCTGTTCATCGAAGATGCTGGATTATGAGTAAAACGTGTGCTGGATTGCAACTAACCCTCTTGCCAGATTACTAGTCGGAACCGGTCGCTTCACTCACATCAGGATGGTTGGACTGACACAGGCGGAACGTGCGGCGCATCTGGACACCGCGCTGTTCATTGACCGACTATTCGACGGAGAGTTGCCGAGCGGGCGGGGACATCGCCGGATTCTCTTTATGGTGATGCCGATTTGCGCGGACGTTTACTAGACAGTTTTGTGCTGGCGCAGCTTAGGCCGCTTGCTGAGCTCAACGACCGGACCGTGACGACGTCGCATTTCCGAGATACCAATGGGCACCGGGAAGTCGATCTTCTGCTGGAGTCATGTTTCACACCGGTGACTATGCGGGACAGATCGCTGACCGGATATGGCTTCTCCCGATCGCCTCGATCTGGTCCTAAACAGACTGTCTGAACGCGAGTGGCCCGGATTCTAGGCGGCGGAGGTAGGCGTTCTCACTGAGGCTGAGGACTTCGGCGGTGGTGCCGTGGGCGGTGATGAGTCCAGCTTGGTTCAGCAGCGTGGTCCACCGGAATTCGTAGGCGAGGTCGTGCATGACCACTACATCGTTGGTTTGGTTATTGGGTCCGAAGCCTGTGTAGCTGGCCCGGTAGCCGGAGGCGGCAAAAGTTTGTCCGGCGTAGAGGTCGGCGTTGAACACGGCAATCTCAGCAGGTTGGAACTGCAGCAGGTCGTAGAGGATGCGCTGTAAGCCCATGGGAGCGCCCCGGAAGTAGAGTCCGTGTTCGAACCGTGCCGGGCGCAGCCAGGTGGGCCACTGCTTAAGGCTGGGCGCCTCCACAAAGAAGGGACGGGTGACGGCCAGTTGGAACGCGCCGGCCTCGGCTGCGGCGTTGACCTCGGCGAAGTCCCTTAGCAGGTCGCGTCCGGCGTAGTAGGCGATGTCGGTTCGCACTCCGGCATCGTGGGCGCTTCCGGCCGGGGCGTGGCGGGTGCGGACCACCACGTCATAGGACTCGATCAGCTCTCCCAGCCCATCACCTGAAGATGGGCCCACGACGGCGACTCGTTTGCCGTCGATGAGTTGGCTCATAGTGCCTTCACCGTTGAGCGGCAGGAGGTTGCGTCGGACTGTGGCGTGCGCTCGCAGTGGTGCGGCGTCCCCGGTCATGAGTGCTGCGTCGGCCTGGAGTTTCTGGGCCTGGATGCGGGTGCGTGGGTCGGTGCGGTCGACTGGTGGTTTCTGCGCGGTGCCCCGCAGCTGCTGCTGGTCTTCAAGATAGGCGTAGGCGCCCATCAGGTGCTTCAGCCAGATTCCTGATTCCAGGGGGATGCCGCTGAGTTCCGTGATGCGGTTGCGCGCCGCGGCTTCCCGGAGGCGGAACCCAACGGCGAATTCACCCAAGAATTGCAGCCGTGCGGCGATTGCCTCCAGCAGCAGCTGATGCAGGCTGGGCAGCTGTTCCTGGTGGTCTTCCAGGGCCGCCTTGGCACGCAGCACGGCTTGGTCACTGGGTGTCTGGGTGAAGATACCTGCCACGTTGGCCCAGAGCTCGGTGTGTGCGCGTAGTGGCCCGCGCTTGGGCACGAGCGTCTCCACGAGTGCCCATATCCGGGGCCAGTCGTAGTGGGTGCGCGCACCGATTGTCAGGGCGCCTTCTACCGCGCGGAGGTCTTTGGGGTTGGCGGTGAAGGCCTTCTCATAGTGGGTGACGGCTGCGTTGAGGTCTGACACATAGGGCTTGCGCAGCGCCGCCGCGGCGGCAAGGTAGTTTCCTGCAGTGGGGGTATGGGTGGCACGCGTGGAGAGTTCGCCAGGATTGGGCGGTTCGGCGGGCTGGCCTGGGATGAGCCCGGCGATCGAGTCGTAGACGATGCCCTCACCTGTGGTTTCTGCAGGAAGCGTGCGCGTGAGCAGGTCAGCGGCGATCCCCCGGTAGGTGCCGGTGGCGTCTTGGTTCCGGGGTTGCAGCCTCTCAGCGGCTCGGCGGATTGCCCAGGCGGTGAGGGGGAACCGTCCGGCCCGGCGGGTGGTCCGGCTGACCAGTGCGGCGGCGGCGATTTTCCAGCGCAGGCCGTGGAGACTTACTGCCATGAGCTCACCGGCTGTGGGTCTTCAGTGCGGGTGATTCGGCGAGCTTCTGCAGGTAGTCCTCTTCGCTGGCGTTCATGACATCTCCCGCCACACCGTAACCGGTGAGCACGCCAGAGTCTGCGATCGCTTTTGTGAGGCGGTGTTCGAACACCAGGTCATGGGCGAGGATGATCTCGTTGACGATTGAGTAGGGGCCGAGGCCGGAGTCTTTGTCCTCACGGTAACCTGCCCCGAATGCGGTCTGACCCGTGAAGAAGTCGATGTTGAACAGTCCGATCTCTGCGGGTTCAAACTGGAGCACATCGTAGAGTATGCGCCCGATGCCCATGGGTGGGCCGTGGAAGCCGAGGGAGAAATCGTGCCGGTAGAACCGCAGCCAGTCGGGGATCTGCTCGGTGAAGCTGCTCATGCTCAGTCCTCGACCGACCACCATTTTCAGGTCACCGGCCTCGACCGCATCCTTGGCGACCGGCATGAAATCGGTGAGGTCCCGGCCGGAGAAGTAGCTGATGTCTGTCCTGCTGCCCAGGCGGGCGGCGTCGTTGTCAGTGAATTCAGTCATCAGCCGGGGGCGGATGATCACGTCATAGGCGTCGATCAGTTCCCCGAGCCGGTCTCCGGTGTCAGCGGGACCCACCACGGCGATCCGCTGACCGGTGATGAGTTCCCGGAAGGTGTGCTCATTGGGCAGTGGCAGGTCTTCAGCGCGCGCTCGGGCGTAGGCCACCAGTTGTGTGGTCCGGCCTTGGATGAGGTGGGCGTCGGCGGCCATCTTCTCCAGGCGGTGCCGTTCTGCGGTGCTGGCGGGTTGCCACGGCATGGGGTCGATCAGCTGCTGGGCCTCGGCGTAGCGTTCCAGGTAGAGGAGTGCGGAGAGCAGTTTTTGCCGGTGTCTGCTGTGCCCGGCACTGGTGGTGCCCAGCCAGGCGATGGTGCGTTCGGCCTGTTCCCGGCGCAGGGCGAATCCAGGTTTCATGCGGCGGGCAAAGTGCAGCCGGTAGATGAGCAGGCTCGTGGTGGGCCAGGAGAGTCGGTGTCCTTTGATGCTCGCCACATTGAGCCGGACCAGCGCTGCGCTGATGTCAGATTCGGTGGCGTCGGCGGTGAACATGGGGCGCAGATGGCGCATCAGCTCCATGCGGCTGCGCCGTGAGCGGCGGGTGCGGGCCTGCTCGAACTGTTCTGCGTTGCGCCAGAGTCGCGCCCAGTCCTGATCCGCCCGGCACCCCATGAGGAGGAGCCCCCGGAAGGCGGTGAGGTTTCGGGGCTGCAGAGTGAGGGCGTTCTCGTAGGCGTCGAGGGACTTATCCAGATCGGCCACATGGGGTTTGCGGTAGGCGGCGGCGAGGTCATTCCACCGCTGCACCTGGGGTTCCATCTGCGCGGCTTGGCGCAGCAGCTCGAGACCGGTGGGCCAGTCGCCGTGGGCGAATTCCAGTTTGCCGCGTTCGTGCATGACGAAGGGGCTCTCTGGCGCCACATCTTGGGCGGTGGCGAGGGCTTCACGGGCGGCGGTGGTGTCTGAGGTGGGGCCGTGTTCGAGCCCGGCGACGGGGTCGTGGACGACGGCGCCCCAGGAGTTGCGCTGCCGGGATTTGGCCAGCGCCACCCACCTAAGGGGGTTGTTGGGTTCAAGGGTGGCGGCGCGTTCGCGGAGGGTCAGCGCCGCGGAGTATTCCTTGAGTTTGGTGAAGCGCAGCGCGAGCCGCTCCAGGGCGGCGGCGTCATGGATGGTCTCGGGGTCAAGCTGTGCCAGGAGTTTCTTGGCGCCGTCACGGTTGGCCTCGAACAGAACGGTGGCGACCTTTTCATGGAAGGAGGTCAGCGCGGTCTTCTTGGGCCTCAGCCGTGTGGCAGCACCTGGGTTGATCACCCGGTCGGCGGTGAGCACGCCGCGGGCCAGCGCCGTGTCGACTCCCGGTAGTGAGGCCGCTGCGCGGATTGCCTTCTGGGCTGCTTCAGCGCCCATCACCAAACGTTTAACCATCGCTGAGACAGTCTAGCCAGTCGCATTCACCAGGGTGGGAGGCCAGCCCATTGCAGTTCCTCCCGTCGCGGGCTGTCGATGCCGCCGTCTTCGGTTTCTTCGACCACGCAGCGGAGGAGTGTTTGACGCAGCTGGCGGATATCGGAGGCGAACAGGGAGATATCGTGCGATGCGGCCGCGTGGGTCCAGGCGGTGGCGTACCGGCAGTGGAAGTCCTCGTGCTCGGGCATCCAGTTCCGCGGCGCGTAGGTGCCCTCTGACTGCTGCGCCCGGTCCTGGGCGGAGTCCTCCGTGACGGCGATGAGGTTCTCTGGGTCGTTGTAGTAGTCCCTGCGCTGCTCGGCGTCGCGGTGCTCCATATCGGCCCAGGCGTGGGAGACCGGCAGCAGGTGGTCGATGATGGTGCTGGGGCCTTCGTACTCGGCGGGATCACCGGTGTAGGGGTCGTGGAAGTCTCCTGCGGTGACGGCGGTTTCGGTGCTGTTCCATTCCACGTTGTCCAGATCTCGGGAGAGCACGTGGTGGCGGGTGTTGAGTCCGTCGTCGCCGGCTGCCCAGTATCCGAAGGCGTCGCGTCTTTGGCCGTCCATGGGGTTGGAGTGGAAGACGGTGTCGTCATCCTCTGCCTTCTCCTCGAGTTCCTCGCGCAGCTGATCGCCCTCATCCCGGCCGCAGTATGTGTTCTCAGGCGAGATGACCCGGTGGTAGGTGTGCGTCTCTCCGGTGCGCGGGTGGGTGGTGGTGTGGGTCTGGACGTCGCATTCCTCATGCTCTTCGCGGTCGACGCTGCGGATGCGGATGTGGTTCTCCAGGTTCCAGAGGGCGTCGGTGTAGTCGCGGGTGCTGTAGTGCTCGGCCGGCCCTCCCCCGGGCTCTTCTGTCACGTCCTCAGGGTCAGTATCCGGGGGCAGTGACTGCCAGTCCAGGTCCGGGCTGCGCTGATCGGCACCCCATGATTCCGAACCGGACCCATCGTCATGGAGCTCCTCACGGAGACAGTCCCACAGCTGGTCGCGGAGCTGGTCGACGTCGCGCTGGTACAGGGAGAGCTGGTGCTTATTGGCGATGTGAGCCCAGGTCATGGAGTAGGCGCAGTGGGCGTCCTCATTGGAGGGCATCCATTCGGTGGGTGTGTGTCCGGCCTTCTCCCGGTTGATCTCTCCGATGGTGGAGGTCAGGTTCATGGGGTCGTTGTAGTAGGCCACACGCGCCTCGCGGGGCCGGTGCTGCATCTCTGGCCAGGTGTGGCCGACGGGGATCATGTGTTCGCCGTGGGTTTCGGTCTCGGCGATGTTCACTCGCTGACCGGTGTAGTGGTCTTGGTAGGTTCCGGAGATGGTGAAGCTGCTGTTGCCGAGGTCGCGGGCGTGGATCTCGGTTCGGGAGGTGACCCCGTTGCCGTTCACATCGGCCCAGGTGCCGTAGTAGGGCACCCGCTGTTGGGTGTTCTCGTAGGGGCGGCCGTGGTGGAAATGCTCGTCATCGTCGTCTAGCGCATCGAGCTCGTCACGCAGCTGGTCGCCCTCGTCACCGGCGCACCACCAGTCGTCCTCGTCGGCGATGTGCACGTAGGTGCGGGTCGGCTCCGACTCTAGGGGGTGGCTGGCGGTGTAGGTGAGCACGTCGCAGTCGTCCTGGGTTTCACGCTCGTAGGTGCGCACCCAGGTGCTGGTGTTCAGGTTCCAGAGCGCGTCGGCGTAGTCCTGGGCTGTGTACTCCTGGAACGGGTTGGGCACTTCATCCGGGGTGGCGTACGCAGCCGCCGGTGGCGCAGCAATCAACCCGAGCGCCACGGCTGTGGCCGTTGCGGTCGCCAGGGCCGGCAGAGCACGACGCCGCCGGGCTGCGCTGGATTTGCTGACAGCTTTTCCCATCTGCGCTTGTCTCAGCCTGACCGTTGGACGCGCTGAGAGACGCTCCGGTAGATCTTTCTCGCCGCCCTTTCTGCTAAAGGTCGGGTGATGTGAGTGGCTTTGCGCGCGCGTCGGCCAGCTGCCCGGTGGGCCTCTGCGAGGTACTCAGTGACGGCCGGGATAGTTGTTCCTTCCGCCAGGCGTTCCTGGGCCTGTGCCAACCGGGCCCCGCCGAGGCTGCCGCGGTTGTAAAGGAAGTAGGCGTAGCGTTCATACTCAGCCACGGGGATCTCCGGGTATGCGGCGAGGTCCTCCGGGTCTAGGGACTGCAGGAGTGTGCTCCAGCTCTCCGGCGGGTCCACGTTTTCGCCGTTGAGGGTTTTCTCCGCGTCGGTGAACAGTGTGTCGAACTGCTTGAGCATGTTTTCGCTGTACCGGATGGTTTTCCGGAATTCCGCTCCGGAGGAGAAGGTGAATTCGCCGAAGTAGGGCCCTTTGTCCGTGTCGTAGAGGTCGACCCGGACGAACGGCGCGTCGGTCATCTTCGCCAGCTCGATGGCCCACCGGGAGAGCATCACCGCGGAGCGCGGCACCACAGGCACTCCAGGTTGGAGGTCTTTGAGCCTGAATGTGTAGTCACGTCCCACGATGAACGGGTTGAGGTTGCCGTCGAGTTTCACCATGCGTGGTGGGGATGAGTTCCGGTCGATCTGCGCGACCATGCCGATTTGGCCTTGAAACATGTAGAACTTGTAGTCGAAGGGCACCGCTCCGGGTTGGGCGCCGGTGAGCAGATCTTCCACGATCCAGGCGGGGTTCTCTCGTCGGAACCGGGTGGCGACCTCCCGCTGCTCTGCGCGGATGCCTTCCAGCGTGCGTTCACGCAGCGCCATATGGTCGAAGTAGGTGTCGCTACCGGTGCGCTCCAGCAGCATGACCCCTTTGGCAGACCACCCTTGGGCGAACTTCAACGCCACTCGGTCCCCGAGCACTTCTGGGGTCATCTCATCGGTGGAGGTCAGTACTGCGTGCTGCTGTGGCAGCCCGATTTTGGTGCCTCCGAGGGTTTTGTCCTTCAGGAGTTGGTGCACATTGGTCTTGTTGGAGAGGTCTTTGCGCTGCTGGGTGCCGCGCCTTTGGAACTCCGCAGCAGTGAAGCTGAGGAACCGGGACTTACGGTCTGGTGTGTTGAAGGTCATAGGCTCTTTCCATTCATGACACGTGGTGGAGAGTCAGCATTGGACTCGGTCGCCTCATAGGATGCTGATGCCGCGCAGCTCCTTGGCGCGCACAATGTCTTCGAGCAGGTTGAACTGATCCTCCCAGTCGATGTCGAGGACCACGCTCTCTGGCAGCTCGTACATATGGGGGTGGTGGCCGACCCTGTCGCCGGCTTCCCGCATCACCCGGAAGGGGATGAGGTAGGCGCCGTGGTTGATCTCATAAAGCGGGGTGATGTCTTGGCTGCGGGGCCATTTCTCGTGGGTGGGGTCATAGTTGTACGGCCCGTTCTCATCCCAGAGGAAGGTATGGCGTTTGGTGACCGTGAGCAGGCTGTCGTGTCCCTGTGCGGAAGCGCTGCGCCAGGCGGAGATCAACTCAGAAAAGTGCTTGGATCCAATCAGCGGATGGGTCACGTGGGTCATGCACATGGTGCCGGTGTCTTGGAGTTGCGCGACATAGTCGATGAATACGCTCATCGGCGTTGAGGAACGTCCCAGCTCATCGGGCCGCTCTAGGGCGACGATCCGTTGATCCTGGTGTTTCTGTGCGAATCCAGCTGTGTAGTCCAACACGGCTGGGGCGTTGGAGGAGACGATGACTTTGTCGACCTCCGGGGTGCGTGTGAGTTGCCGGAGTTTCAGTTCCAGCAGGCCGCCCTCGTAGGAGGCGAACGGGCGGGTGTTCTTGTGTTTGACGCGTTCGCTGCCGGCCCGGGCCGGGATCACGACTGTGATGCTGTCGGTGTCTGATCTGGGGATTTCCTTGACGTGGCTCTCTGATGGAGTCTGCACTACAGCGGGGTCCGCCTCTCTATGTCCCGGATGGTCAGGCACCATAGTCTAATTGAAGGGGCTGACTCGGATAGGCTTCTTGCTGACCTTCCCGTCACACAACAGAAGGCTATTGTGCTCCGGTCTCTTCTCCCCCGCATTCTCCGCACCCCGTCACGCTTCACTGGTGTCACCTCCGGCCCAGGGCTGAAGGTCACGGTGGGGATCACTAGTCACAATGAGGCGGAGCGCATCGGCAGGTGTTTGGACAGTGTGCGGGCGCAGACTCTGGGAGCTGAGCACATTGAGGTGCTGGTGGTCGATGACGGCTCCACAGATTCAACGGTGAAGGTTGCTCGCGGCTTCGCGGAGAAGGCCACCTGGGGAGGCTTCCACGTCCTGCAGCACTGCAACACCGGCAGCCCCTCGAAGGGTCGGAACACTGTTCTCGACTCAGCGGCGGGCGAGTATGTGTTTTTTGTGGATGCTGATGATTATTTGGGTCCAGAGGCTCTGGATGTGATGCTGCGCGCGGCACGCAGACAGGCTGCGGATATTGTGGTCGGCCGCTACGTGGGTGTGAACCGTTCTGCGCCGAATGTCCTGGAACCTAAAGGTAAACCGTCCACCCGGGACTACCATTCAGGGTGGTTGAACAGCTTGCATGTGCAGAAGCTCTTCCGGACCGCGTTTCTGCGGTCATTGCCGTACCGGTTCAATGAGGCGTTGATTTACGCCTCTGACCACCCGTTCATGATCTGCGCGTTTCTTCATGCTGAGTCGGTGGCGTTGGTCGATGACGTGGACTGTTACTTCATCACGTTGGAGGAGCCGCATGCTGGCCACCGTGTGCATGTTTCCCGGGCTGAGATTTCGGCTTCGAAGCAGCTGAGGTTCTTGCATGATTGTTTCGGGATCGTGGCGTTGGCGCGGGGGCGCGGTGGCGAGCTCGCTAAGCGTGCAGGACGAATGCGCGCTGATTATTGGAACCGCCTGCTGAAGCTGCATTTCCCAATTTTGATTCTCCGCAAGAGCGACGACGCCGCGGTGGTGGAGTTGGCAGACCAAGCCCTGGTCATGGCGGAGATGTACGGGGCTAAGACCTCACGTGCACGCCTGGTCGAGGACGCAAGCCGCGTGCTGGACTCTTTGGGATCGGCCGATGCGGAGCTTATTCGCCAGACCGCACAGGATGTTCGTGATTCGGTGAGTGGTTGATGCTGTCGACCAGATCGGCTATTCGATCGTCAATGTCCATCCGGTGACTTTCGAGTGTGGCGAGCAGTCGCTGCTCTGAGGCCTCCCGTCGGGCCTCTGCCTCGTGGATGGACCTGTCGAGCCGGGAGACGTTGCTTTCGGCCGCGCGGGCGATTCTTCTCATGTAAGCACCGCTCCGCCCGCCCTGTGAGGAGCGGTTGAGTTCGCGCAGGGTCTTCCTGGCGCGTGAGGCGCCGTCTGTCATGGCTGCAAGGGTGAGAACAATCAGGGCTGAGAATAGGGCGAAGCTGACGATTCCCGCTGCTGCCGCGAGACGCCACTGGTCGGCGATGACGGCGATGAGCGTGATCAGCAGCCCGAGGCCGTAGCTGCCTGCTAGGGCTAGCTGGCGGGTAGATAGGCCTTTCATCGTGCGGCTGCCTCCTGGGTGTGGTGTGAGTCCTGCACAAGCTGCGTCATGGTGTGAACGAAGTCCGTGTCACTGCGGGTTCTGGCGTAGTAGATACCCTGCGCGGACTGATGACGGAAGAGCTCCCAGTCACCGGCATACCGCTCAATCTGTGCGGGAACTTGGGAAGCTTCTGCGTAGATGGCCGCAACACCGAAGCTCGGCCCAAATTCCGGTGGGAGTATCACCACGCAGCCTGCTGCCATGGCTTCGAGTATTGCCATTTCATGGCCTTCCCGGTGACCCGGCTGAGGAAAGTAGACAAAGAAGTCCAGAGATCCGTAGTAGGTCCGCCGTGTGATGTGTCCTTCGTCGAATGCCACCCATGTGGCGGGAAGACGCTTCAGCCCTAGAGCTTGAAGCGCGGTGTCTGGCTGGCCGTAGAGCCGCACGTCCGCGCTTCCGTCTGTTGGCCATATCTGTGAGATCTCTTCCGCGTCACTGGTCCAGGCGCTGGGCACGTCTCCGCTCCAGCGGCCGATGACGGGCCGTGTGTTGCGCAAGCGGTCTCTCCTGACCTTCCACCGGCCAGCGTCGAAGGCAAGGGGGTAGTCCCCATCCATGACCTGACCTTCAGGGAGATGCCCGAGGAGCTGCTTGCGGATCGTCTCCCCTGCCGGGACCCATGTGGGTCGCTGACCGAAGAACACTTCCGCGTGTGCGCTGCAGTCCTCTGGGATGTAGAGGACACGCTCACCGGACTGATCGGTGGGGGGTTTGTCCGCGATGATCGTGATGCGGTTTGCGCTGAATGCGGTGTTTCCGGTGGGCATGAATTGGAGCACTTCAGGGGCACGGACCACCAGCACTTCAACGTCGTGGAACTGCTCGTCGGCAAGGACTTCCGTGACGGATCCGGACGATATGAGTGCTTGGATCGGCTCGTAGTAAGTCCGGGTGGTCCGGGAGAGGTGCAATGCGTTCTCCAGGTGGAGCACACCAACACTCTTTCCGGTCTCTGTTAGCTGTGTGATCTCTTCAAACATCTGAGCCTGACGCTGACCGGTCGCACACCAGTCGGCGGCGAAGACGATGTCCAGGCGCTGCGGTTCTTTTGGCGCCTCGGTGAACCGTGGGGGTATGTGCACCGGTAGCCTGCCCTGGGGCCCGTGACGTAGCCGAAGGTCGTCCTTGGGGGCCTCAGTGTGCCATGTCTTATAGGCGCTCCAGAAGGAGCGCCGTGCTGGGTGCTGCCACCCGGCCCTGAAGTCTGCTCGGGAGAGTGAGTCCGGCAGAATGCGCATGAAGATCAGCGGGTCTTTGATGTGGTGGATGGGGAACCCTGCATAGGCTGCCACTCGTCCGCGCAGCTCATTATCGGCTGCCTTGCGCGCCGGGAGGTAGCCTCCCACTTCACGCAGAATTCCGGTCCGAACCATGAGTGTGGGCGCGCTGGGGATGAACGGGTGGTACCCCCGGCGTATGCGGACTAGGTCTTCGGTCATGTTGACCGTGTAGACCTGATTGCCGGGGCACGCCGAGTTCCGCAGCAGATGGTTGACCTGGGTTTCGATCCGTTGCGGGTGGGACCAGTCATCGGCGTCCTGCCCGGTGATGAACTCCCCTGCTGCGCGCTCGATGCCCACATTGCGTGCGACGTAGGTTCCACCGTTAGTCCCCAGACGGATGACCTCCACGCGACTGTCCAATGCTGCTAGCTCATTGAGGATGGGGGCATACTCTGCGGATGAGGCATCATCGACGATGAGCAACTCAATTGCCTGCCATGACTGACTGAGGATGGAGCGTGCCGACTGCAGCACATCCTCACGAGTCGGGTTGAAGGTCGTCATGATGACGGTGACCAGCGGCTCCTGTGTGCGCGGCCCAGAGAAAGTGGGGGTCTCCATGCGATTGAAGGGCACCTCGCTGCCCTGGCGGAGGGTGATGGAAGCCAGATTGTTCGCACGGAACTGCAGGTTGAAGCCCCACTGCCATCGTTGTAGCGGGTGCGCATCGCGGCGGGAGCGGATAAAGGGGCTGCGTCCGTCGGTGGCGAGGTACCCGTAGAAGTAGTGGCTCAACCATGGGTGCTTGTCGAGGTGCTGGTCGAGCTCAGCGAAGCGCTGCTCCTCGAAGAGCAGCTCGGTGTAGAGCTTGTTCAATCGGTTGTACTCAGAGGGTGAGCTCTTCAGTTGCGGAAGGCTTTTCTCGAGTGCAAGAATCGCGAACTCGGTGTCACCATCTTGGAGGTTTTGCAGTGCCACCACACTGGCGAGCGTTCCCAACCACCCGGGGTCGAGCGTTTGGGAGACGTCGGTCTCTTGCAGGAGGCTCTTGGCAAGCTGCTCAGAGTTGAGGCCGCCTTGGGTGGCGCCATAGGCCAAGATGTCGCGCATGTGGACGGATTCGCTGCGCAGCGCGGTGCGTTCCAGCGCACGGCCGTAGCTCTCACCGTGGCGAAGGTAGAACTCCAGCAAGCGCCCACGCTGCGCCTCCGGACTAGGTCCCATCCGCCGCACCTCTCCTCATAATCGACACTTCCGTGCCAGCATCCCACTTTTGATTCGTGTTGTCAGAGCCATGACTCTTACGCCCACATATACATTAACGATTGCTACGCCCAACCAGCGAAAGCACCGGCAGGTCCAGTCACGGCTCGCGGACGCAGGCAATAGCTCCCCCTTCATCGCAGGGCTGCATGGCCAGCCGGTGTCGCATCGCCAAACTCATTAGCCTCGGTCTTTCATGACACGAGGGCCTGAGAGGCCGTAGATAGACGAGAGTGCCGCTCCGACAA
>NZ_VAVZ01000052.1 GCF_005771525.1 Nesterenkonia salmonea
GACCCTACATCGGCGTCAGATCAAGGATCCGGGGCCAACGTGTACACACATTCTTGCCTATAACCCGCATTCCCAACACCTTGGTGTGAAAATCTACGTCTTCCTGCGCCTTACCGACCGACAGGGTCACATGGTGCGAACCAAGCAGATACGTCATCGACATGCCTCTTTCATGGGGTTGTGGAAGCGAGCAGCCACTCAACTCGATTATTGTGGCTTACCTCACATCGTAGTGTAACGAACAGTTGTTCGCATATTGCTGCCCTGCACTCTAATGTCCAGTCTGTGCAAGGAGGTGTGTTGAATTGTTCGCAGCGAACCAGACTTGGGGCCTAGTGCAGCGTCAGCTTTCTGCCGGGGCGAGAACGATGTCGAAGCGGGTACGGGACCATTCCCGGTCTGTCACTCTCCCGTCAGGGGCCGGGGTTCCAGCCGGTTGGGTCTCAAACCGTTTAATCAGCGACTGCCTGACCCCGAAAACTGAATCTCCGATCTCCAATTGGGGGTCACCGTCAACGAAGATGTGGGTTACCAGCGTCCGGTAGGACTCTGCTGTCACCATGAAATGCAAGTGGGCCGCCCGGACTGGGGAACGGTCTACGGCTTCTAAGAGCTGCCCTACGGGGCCATCGTGAGGAATGGGGTAAGGAGTGGGGGTCAGCCCCCAGAACGCGTACTTTCCCTCCTCGTCTGCGAAGAGGTGGGCGCGGCCCGCAATCCTGCCATCGCTGTACTGCACATCGTAGAATCCCTCATCGTCGGCCTCCCACACCTCAATGCGAGCTCCGGGAACCGGTTGTCCTTCAGTGTCACGGACGACACCTTCAACCCAGCACGGCTCTCCAGATGCTCCTCCTGAAATATCGCCGCCGTAGGGAATTTCCGGTGCATCGTCAACGAAGAAGGGACCGAAGACTGTCGCTTCAGTGGCGTTGCCGTGAGCGCGGTTGTTCACCGTAATGGTCTGCATGGATACACCCAGGACATCCGAGAGCAGAATGAACTCCTGGCGTTGGTCATCAGTGATGTGGCCAACCCGAGTGAGGAATTCGATCGCTTGGTTCCACTCTGCTTCAGTGAGCTGCGTTTCCCGAACGAAAGCGTGCAGATGCTGAGTCAAAGTCTGCATCAGGTACTTGAGTCGTGCGCTCGGTGCGCCCTCAAAGGAGCCCAGGACTCGGTCCATCAGTTCCTGTTCGCGATCACTCTGGTCTGTAGTTGTGTCGGTCATTTTGCTCCTGCCGGGTCAGATGGTCTATGGGGTGAAACCGCATTTGGCGGCTCAGCTGTTGAAGAGGCTGACGGTGGGAACCTCCCCGGTGAGAGCCTGATGAAGCAGAGCAGAAATATTCTCGCCGGTGACCGGCACGGGGTTCGACGCCGGCGCCGCCTTCAGCACACGCTCGACGGCCTCCGGGATGCCATCATTGGAGAATCCGTATGCCGAAAGCTGGGAGGGCGCTTGTGTGACGCGGTACAGATCACGCAGCGCCGCCACGGCTGCCGAGGCTGGGTACTGTCCCTCCGCCACGGGAAGCCCCTGAAGTGCCGCCGCCCACCGGTCCTCCGGCGCACCGTCCACGTGATGCCCCAACGCCGCTGCAAGTCGGGCAGCCAGTTCTGGGACAGCGGGAGCATTCAGGGCCAGGACATAGGGCAGAACCGTAGCGTGGGTCTGAGCGTGGGGCAGATCGAATGTTCCGCCGAGCACGTGGCAGATCTTATGGTGCAGTCCCGAACCTGCTGAGGCGAACGACACTGCGGCCAAATAACACCCGTAGAGCGCCTGTTCGCGAGCGGCCAGATCGTCTGCGCCGGCTACGATTCCGCGCAGCGCCAAGTTCAGCGCGCGGGCGCCTTCCAGCGCCAGTGCCTGATTGATCGGATCCGCCTTCGGTGCCCAGAGTGAATCCACACAGTGCGCCATGCCGTTGAGACCACTGGCGACGGACAATCCCACCGGCAAAGTCTTGGACAGTTCAGCGTCGTACACAACTGACGCCGGCAATACTCGATCGTCGACACCCGTGGTTTTGGTCCGTTCCTCGGTCATGCCCCACACGTTGGTGGCCTCCGAGCCGGCGTAAGTAGTAGGCACGGCGATGATCGGGATACCTGTAGTGAGGGCGACTGCCTTGGCCAATCCGGTGGTCGAGCCCCCTCCGATGCAAACCATGACGTCGACAGCGTGGTCACTCGCTGCACTGCGAGCCTCATCAGCGACCTCTTTGGGGACGTGCTGAACCACCTTGTCCCACCACAGGGCCGGTTTGAGGGAGGCGGAGGCTGTCTCGGCCAGAGCGCGCTCAGACTCACCTGCGATGACCATCGGATGCGAGGCACCCAAACGCTCTACCTCGGCAGCAACATACTCTGCGGCGCGACCTCGTCCGAACAGAACTCGCTGCCCCAGTGTCGTGTGCGTGAAGTGCATCATAGATTTGCCTTTCGTGACTGTGACTTCATTGTCAAATTCTGGTGCCCGAGCATGGCTGACAACGCCTCTCGTAGGACGGCGTCGGGACTCTCGGGAAGTGATTCGTAACGCCAGCCGATGTGCTTGTCAGGCCGGACCACAATGGCACCCTCTTCTGGGATCTCCCGCAGTCTGTCCCAGTCAAAGTAGAGGTCCGTGACTTTTTGGCCTGGTCCGATCACCACAATGTTGAGATCGATTCCCATTTCTTCGGCCACGGCCTGCGCCGGATCCACCCAGCCCTGGCCGGATATCCCTGTCAGCAGGGCGAAGCTTCCGTAGGGGACCAGGTCATGCGTCGACTTCTTCTTCTTGGAGGTGCCGACCCATGCATGGGGCAGCCTCGCACCAGGAACTGTCGTGGGTTCGTAGTAGAGCTCTCTGTCACGAGTCGGCTCGGGCGGGGTCGAGTCAGCGGGCACGACGGCAGCCGACTGATAGTGCTGACCAATCTCCACGCCGTGAGCGTTGAACTCATAGTTCTTCAGCTCCATAGCCTCGCGGATCGCGGCCCGTTTGGCCGATCCTTGAGAGGTCGGATCTTTGCGGGACTCAATCGCTGCTCGCATTTCGGCTTCAGTCTGTCCGGGGGCTATACCGAGTGCCTCGAAGAGCTGGCCGAACTCCCTGCCCGACTGATTGGCACGGGTGACAATCTGACGAGCTATCGGGGCACGCTCCGTGGTGTAGGTGTCCAAGAGCGAACGATCGGCCCATCCGTTGATCACGCCGGCGAGCTTCCAGGCGAGATTGTAGGAGTCCTGAATGGAGGTGTTGGATCCCAGGCCGTTGCTGGGCGGGTGCTTGTGAACGGCGTCGCCGGCGCAGAAGACTCGACCCGACCGAAGATGCGTAGCGAACTGCTCGTTGTTTCCCCAGAGCGAGATCCCGGTGATCGTGGCCTCCAGATCGTCTACCCCCGTGAGGTTGCGGACGATTCCGAGTGCATCTTCTTCAGTGACTTCTGGAGCTCCCTGCGAGATGTCGAAGCCCCAGACGACGAGCCACTCGTTCCACGGCCTGACCATGCGCACCAGACCCGCCCCGATCCCGCCGATGTTGGAACCCGGCTGGAGGACCCAGTAGAGCACCGAGGGGCGGTGCTGAACCAGCTCAGAAAGGTCTGCCGTGAAGGTGATGTTCATGGAACCGGCAATATCCATCTTGCCCTCCATCGGCAGCTCCAGGTCTGCTGCCACTTTCGACCGCGCACCATCTGCGCCGATGAGGTACTTGGCTCTGATCAGATACTCCTGGCCTGTCAGCCTGTTCAGGACCCGCACCGTCACGCCGTTGTCATCCTGAACATGCGAGAGGTACTCCGTGGAGAACTGCGACTGCGTCCCTCGCACGGTGGCGTTCTTCACCAGTATCGGCTCAAGGAGCGTCTGCGGTATGTCACAGTTCATCGAAGGTGACGACAGGCGATAATCGCCGTGCCGTGCAGGGTGGGTGCCCCACGTAAGCACTCGCCCGATCTCTTCACCGGCGAGCGAGCTGCAGAAAACTGTGTCTCCCATCTGCTCGTGCGGAGTTGCCTCAGCGAGCACCTGGTCTTCTATACCGACGTCCCGAAAGATTTCCATAGTGCGCTGGTTGGTGATGTGAGCACGGGGAGTGTTCGCAGTCCACCGATACTTGGTGATCATGATGTTTGGAATCCCCAAGGTGGAGAGGAACAGCGCCGCAGAAGCACCTGCAGGACCTGAACCCACGATCAGCACATCAGTCTCTACTAGTTCAGCCTCCGGTGTCTTCGTGCTGCTGATGCCATCTTGGAACTTCACCATTGGTTATCTCCTTGAAATCAGTTGTCGATCGCAGCACACAAGTGCCACTTGCCCTTGCTCATGCCAGATGACCGGAGGTCACATTCCCACCAGATCAATCTGAAGTCGCTCTTGGATCTCAGCGGGTTCAAGCCCGTGAGCTTCGACCAACTGTGGGCGCCGCCGGCCCGCGTCGTCGACGATGTGAAAAATCCCGTAGTCGGTGTAGAGCCGGGTCACACAGCTGAGTCCCGTGACCGGGTAGGTGCATTCCTGCACCAGTTTCGGGGTGCCGTCACGTGCGAAGAGGCTCATCATGACGAAGACTTCCTTTGCTCCGATGGCCAGGTCCATCGCACCGCCGACGGCGGGGATGGCGTCAGGTTCCCCTGTGGACCAGTTGGCTAAGTCCCCCGTTACGGAGACCTGGAATGCTCCAAGAACACACACATCCAAGTGGCCTCCGCGCATCATCGCAAAGGAGTCGGCGTGGTGGAAGTAGCTTGCACCAGGCAGCTCGGTGACGGGCACCTTTCCGGCGTTGATAAGGTCCGCATCAACCTGTTCCGCAGCGGCCTTGGGCCCCATCCCCAACATGCCGTTCTCAGTGTGCAGAGTGACGTTCTGCTCCGGGGTGAGGTAGTCAGCGACCATGGTCGGCTGACCGATGCCGAGGTTCGCATACGAGCCCGACGCAATGTCTCTAGCCACCGCCTGCGCCAGCTCCTGACGACTCAGTCTCGCGGCAGTAGGCCTGACTTTGAGACTCATACTCTGACTCCTTCTTCTTGTGAGTGGGGCCTCACCGCAGGATGCCGTTCGGACTCTGCTGCGCTCGGGGTTCGAGTCTCGATCACAGTTACGATGTCCACATACAGCCCCGGGGTCACGATCGCTTCTGGGTCCAGAGACCCGGTAGGCAGCAACTGCTCCACCTGGACTACCGTGTGGGTTGCAGCTGCGGCCATCACGGGGCCGAAGTTTCGGGCAGTCTTGCGATACGCCAAGTTCCCTGCCCGGTCTGCGTACATCGCCTTGATGAGCGCGACGTCGCCGCCAAGGGGATACTCAAGTACGTAGTTGCGTCCGCCGATTTCCCGGGTCTCTTTGCCCGCCGCCAACTCGGTGCCGTACCCGGTGGGAGTGAAGAAAGCACCGATACCCGCACCGGCGGCACGCAGCCGTTCAGCGAGGTTGCCCTGTGGCACCAGTTCCAATTCGACCTCCCCTGCGCGGAAGGCCGCGTCGAAATGCCATGAATCAGACTGTCGGGGAAAGGAGCAGATGATCTTCTTCACTCGGCGTTCTTTGATCAACAACGCCAGACCAGCATCCCCTTGGCCGGCGTTGTTATTCACCACCGTGAGATCGTTGGCACCGGAGTCCAACAGCGCGTCGATGAGCTCCATTGGCTGTCCGGCGTTTCCGAAACCACCCATCAGGACCGTGGCGCCGTCAGTGACATCTGCCACGGCTTCGGCAGCGGTCTCGGCGAATTGAGGCACTTTTCTGCTTCCCTTCTATTGAGCGTTCTCGAGTACTACAGCGAGCCCCTGGCCCACCCCGATGCACAGGGTCGCTACTCCCCAGCGTGTTCCGCTCGTGTGCATTCGATGAGCGAGCGTGGCCAGCACACGGGTCCCCGATGCCCCGAGGGGGTGTCCAATAGCTAGGGCACCTCCCCAGGCGTTCACCATCGCCGGATCCAGATCTCTGCCGAACCCCCACGCGTCAAGACAAACAAGTGACTGAGCGGCGAACGCCTCATTGAGTTCCACAGCTCCGACGTCAGACCAACGAATGCCTGCCCTGGCCAATGCACGGTTGGTTGCCTCCACCGGTGCATACCCGAAGTGCTGAGGTTCGTTGGCTGCGGCTGCCCACCCAGCGAGTCGCGCCTGCGGCGAGAGACCGAGCACCTCTTCTGCCTCACCTGAGCCGATCCAAGCTGCAGAGGCTCCGTCACTCATCGGAGAGGCGTTACCTGCAGTGACCGTGCCCTCGCTCTTGCGAAAGACAGTCTTCAGCCCACCAAGTGTTTCCGTGGTGGTATCGCCACGGATCGTCTCATCGCGAGTCAGGTCAACATTCGGCACTCTGACGGTCAGATCGTCATAGCGGCCCTGGGCCCAGGCTTCGTCGGCACGCTGATGAGAGACGGCGGCAAACTCATCCTGCCGTTCGCGAGAGATCCCATACTTTGCGCGAAGCTGCTCCGTCGCCTCACCGAGGGAGACGGTCCATTCTTGGGGCATGCGTTCGTTGATCATGCGCCATCCCAAAGAGCTGTTCACCAGTTCGAGGTTTTTCAGCGGGAAAGCTCGCTCAGTCTTTGGCAGCACCCAGGGGGCACGTGACATGGATTCCACTCCCCCGACAAGCACCAGATTCGTTTCGCCAAGCTTCACTTGCCGCGCGCCGCTGATGGCGGCATCCAGTGATGAGCCGCAAAGCCTGTTGATGGTGGTGCCCGGAACACTGACAGGGCCCCCAGCCAGAAGCCAAGCCATTCGCGCCACATTGCGGTTCTCTTCACCGGCACCATTGGCGTTGCCGAGAATCACTTCACCGAGTGTCTCTGCCGAATTCTCCATGGTCAGAGCTGGCGCTTTCGCGACGATGGACTCGACGACCAAGGCGGCCAGATCATCCGGTCGCTGCCCGGCGAGCGCGCCACCAACTTTTGCGAAGGGAGTGCGCACCCCACCAAATATGTACGCGTCCTGCACCATGTGCCCCGTTCTCCTCGACGCGCTTTCCCACGCCGTGACTTACCTAAGTGTTCTCTATGCGAACGGACGTTCGCAACTAAAAGGTGAGTCTAGTGATCCACAGCACTTTGAACAAGAGGGCGCTCCGGTTTTGAACGTCGTGGAGCGAATCAGCGGGAGGCGGAGGCCAGGCTGTCTAGGTCTTTGCCCAGTGATCGGACCATCGTCTCCACCTGGGAAGCGCAGTCCTTCAGGGCGGGTATTACCCGCTTCTTCGTCTCCTCCAGAGACTCCACCCCGGCAGCCATTGACGTGTTGATCGCGAGCACTATCTTCCCCCGGTCGTCTCGGACGGGGACCCCTGCGGACCGCAACCCCATTTCAAGCTCCTGATCCACCAGGGCACACCCGTCGTTCCGCGCTGCCCGAATGGTTTCTAGCAGCGCCTGAGGGTCCGTCCGTGTGTGCGACGTGAACGCTGACCGGCTCATCTCTTGCAGGCGAGGCAGCAACTCAGCATCAGGCAGGTCAGACAGCAGCACCCTCCCCATTGACGTGGCGAAGGCTGGAAGCCTGGTGCCCAAACCTAGATCAATGCGCATAATGCTGCGGGTGTGAACACGCGACACGTACATCACGTCGTCACCGGTCAGTATCGCAGCCGAGCACGATTCGTTGAGCCGGGCCGAGACGTCCCTCAGGGACGGCTGAAGCAGCTCGTGCCAGCTGCGACCGGACCAGTAACCGTGGCCCAGACTCAATACTCTTGGAGTGAGCTCAAAGGTGCGACCGTCGGTGTAGGCATAGCCGCGCTCCACCAGGGTCAGCAGCATCCTGCGCGCTGTGGCGCGGCTCATCGCGGACTTCCTTGCCACCTCAGCCAACGTCAACCGAGGTTCCGCCGGTGTGAAAGCCTCTAGGACGTCCAGTCCACTGGCGAGGGAACGGACAATCTCACTCTTAGGCG
The DNA here is from genome assembly GCF_005771525.1 of Nesterenkonia salmonea. GTDB lineage: Bacteria > Actinomycetota > Actinomycetes > Actinomycetales > Micrococcaceae > Nesterenkonia > Nesterenkonia salmonea. Next base: position 7,924 of record NZ_VAVZ01000052.1, read on the forward strand.
CTGACACATCAGCTTCACCAGAATCTGTCATTGTTCAACTATGCCATTCTTATTCGCCCGGCGAACATTCCCTTGCTGTCCAGCAAGTCAGGAAGAGTATGGTTCAGATCAGTTCAGGATTAGTCTCAATGAGACCTCTGCCCTGAATCTTGCGATCATTGAGCAGTTGGTAAGCCTCAGCAGTCTGATTAAACGCGAACCGGTGGGTAATAAGTTTGTCCAGTGCTATTTTGCCTTCAGCGGCCAATCGGATGACCTCTGGCATTGCCGTGGAGGCTGGTGCGCCGAAGGAACCGAGGATCCGCAGCTTGCGCCGCACCACTTTGGTGATATCAACGTCCATGGTCTGCCCTGCCGGTGCGATGCCGGCCAAAACGGCCCGTCCGCCGTCGTCGAGGATATCTACTGCGAGTTTGACCGTGGCGACTGATCCCAAAGCCTCGAACGCCGCGTCCACGCCGTGACCGAGTAAATCGGCCACCGCTTGCACAGGGTCCGCCTCGGCCGAGTTGACGACCTCTGTAGCTCCCAATTCGCGGGCCAGGGCCAACTTTTCATCGTCAATATCGATAGCGATTACATGTCGAGCTCCGGCAGCACGAGCCAGATGAATAATACTGAGACCCACACCCCCGGCGGCAATGACAGCGACAGTCTCCCCTGGCTGAACATCTGCGACTGTTTTCACTGCCCCATAGGCGGTGAAGAGGCTGCATCCGAGCACGGCAGCGTCGAGCAGGTTAACGGCCTCCGGAAGAGCGAAAACCGCTCGGGAAGGCACCACACAGTGCTGAGCATGGCCGGCCATTGAATACATAGCGATGTCTTGTCCATTGCGGCTGAGTCTGGTGCTGCCGTCGTAGAGCTGACCCGCAAGCCGGTTGAAGTTGAAGAAGTTCTCGCAGATGTCCTCCAGGCCCTTGTCACAGTGCCGGCATCTTCCGCAGGGCATGATGAAGCTGCAGGCTACACGGTCCCCAGGCTTCACATGAGTGACGCCCTCCCCCACTTCGCGAACAATCCCTGACACTTCGTGACCCAGCACCGCGGGCTTTGGGAAGGCCACCTCATCTTTTATGACATGGAGGTCCGTATGGCAGACACCGCAGGCTGCCACCTCGATCAGGACTTCTTCTGCTTTCGGCGGGGCCACGCTGATGGTGTCCGCCTGCAGGGGTTGATTGGCTGTTTCCAGCACGAACGATGAGGCCTCGGGCATGAGGGGTCCTTTCGGTGAGAACTGGGCAGAGCCGAATCCGGCTGTGTCTCCGGAGAGGTACGCACATAAGCGAACATGTGTCCGCTATCACTTTTCTAGGGTTTTGCTTTATTGTCAAAGAGTGCGCGGCCAAGAAATGACCAAGTCCGCAGCTGACGACTCAGTCAGCGGCTGAGCTGGTACATCCCATCGGAGCGCACGCTGCTGACGGACCACCCTGATCTCATCAGCGGGTGCATGGCCTCGCGGAGGGCGGTCCTCCACCTCGCGGCCACTTCAGGCTGTTCAGCCCGCAAGCCGGCAATATCCTGGGGAACTCGGAGTCCGACGACGCCCACCTCACCTGCCGCAGCAAGGACCTTGTCCGGTTCGATCACCCACCTGGGCACGTTCGTTCCGTCCGGTTCCAGCAGGATCCGCTCCGGCTCTAACTCTTTGGTCACCTCGGGTTCGCTGAGATTCCACCGGATCAGGACACGGTCGCTGCCCTGCCCGGCGTTGATCCCATCGCGCATCTCGCCATAGAACTGGGGAAGGTACTCCGCGAAACGTGCGCCGAGCTTATGGAGGTTGAACCGGGCATTGCGCACCACCAGCGGATCAAAGGTCCACTCCATGGTGGTGACTCCCTGGTCGAGACACCACGCGCGTTGGTGAAGCTTCATCGCCGCTCCGACTCCGCCGCGCGCATGGGACTGAAGGACCCCGGCAATATGTGAGTGCATCATCTGTGTCCGGCCGGTACTCGGATCGGGAGCGCCGAAGAACCCGACAGTCACTCCGATGAGATCGTCGGCTGAGTACGCCCCGGCCACATAGCTCCCCGCATGCTCCAGCGCCACCAGCAGCCCGGCTTCAATGGGGGGTTGGCCGCGGCCGCCGGGTGCCCAGATCTCGGCAAGAACCTCTGTGGCGCGCTGCATCTGCTCGGGACTGCGCAAACATCGCACGACGACGCCGGCGGACTCCTGGGCCTGAGCTGCCTCTCGCTGTGTCTGCTCCACTGGGGACGTGTCCGTTCGCCTTAGCCGGCGGCCGGTGGGTCCAAGTGTGCGGCGATCAGCCCAGCAAGAAGTGCTGTGCGGGGGGCAATGTAGTCCACGAGAGCGTGTTCGTGTTCGGCGTGCGCTCCTGAACCGCAAGCACCCATTCCGTCGAGAGTGGGGACCCCGGCGGCGGCTGTGAAGTTGCCATCAGAAGCACCGCCGACCTCTTCGCCGGTGAGTTCACCGATGTTCAGTGCAGCCGCCACCTTTTGGGCACGCCCGAAGAGCACATCGGCGGAACTGCGTTCCATCGGCGGGCGGTTGACTCCGCCGGTGACCTCCACATGAGCGCCCTGCATCTGGGAGGAAAGCGCCCGGATCTGCTCATCAACCCGCTCTTGCTCAGCGATAGTGGTCGCGCGGGCGTCAACTACCACTTCGGCATAGTCAGGCACGGTGTTCGTCGTCGTGCCTGCCCGCATCACAGTAGGTGTCACCGTGGTGCCAAGGAGCTGATCCCCCAAAGCCGCAATGTCTGGCAGCAGCAAGCCGAGAGCAATGCCCGCGTTGATGCCTTTTTCCGGGTCCAGCCCAGCATGTGCTGCCACGCCGGTGACGGCCACGGTGTAGTTGGAGGTGCCTTTGCGTGCGACCTTCAGGGATGTGTCCAGCGCGCCTTCCATGACGAACGCGGCGCGGGCTTCGGAGGACTCTTCCAGCAGTAGGTCCTTGGATGTGATGGAGCCCAGCTCTTCGTCACCTGTGACCATGATGCTCAGGCCGTAGAGGCTGTGTCCGGTCTCCTGCAGCAGTTTGGCGGCGTGGATGGACATCACCAGGCCGGTGAGCATATCGAACACACCCGGACCACGCAGGGCATGGCCGTCGTTGCTGAAGGGCTTGCGCGCCAGCGTTCCTGTGGGCCACACCGTGTCCTGATGATTCACCAACACGACCTTGGGCTTGTCGGTGCCTACTCGGAGCCGCAGGTGAGTCACATCGTCAATGACAACGGGCTCTGGCTCAAGACCAAGACGGTCAGCCATGAGGTCCGCGACCACCGCGGCGCCTTCGGCCACAGCATCCTTGTTATCTGAGGGTGTTTCTACCTCGACGAGCGTTCGAATATCGGCGATGATCTGGTCTAGCCGCGACTCTGCGGCCTCCAATAGTGCAGGTGAGATGGCAGGCATGGCCCCAACTCTACCGGCGACCGTCGTCGATGCGCCGGTTCTATGGCCAATCCACTGAGAGGTACTGAGGTTCAGTGAACTCTTCAATACCCCAGTGGCCGCCTTCGCGGCCGATGCCAGCCTGCTTCACGCCACCGAAAGGCGCACTGGGATCAGAGACGATGCCGCGATTGACTCCCACCATGCCCGTCTCCAGAAGTTCGCCGATGCGTAGGGCATCTTGGAGGTTGCCGGCGTAGACGTAGGAGGAGAGTCCGACTTCGGCCGTATTGGCCTGGGCCAGCATCTGGTCAACGTCGTCCCACACCACTACGGGGGCCACGGGACCGAATATCTCTTCTGTGAGAATTTTCGCATCAGCAGGCACATCACGCAGCAGGGTGGGCGCAACGAACGCGTCTGTCGCCATGGTTTCGGGCAGGTTCGCCTGGTAGGCGATGGTGGCGCCGTCGTTCTGAGCTGATTCGACCAGCTCCCGCACTCCAGAAGCTGCCTGATCGTGGATCAGCGGGCCGATCTGCGTACCTTGAGCGGGGTCACCGACGGTGAGCTGGCTGATCCGTGTCCCGAAGGCCTTGATGAATTCCTCCGCGACATCGGCGTGGACGTAGAAGCGATTGGCGGCCGTGCAAGCCTGGCCTGAGTTGCGGAATTTCGCCACCATCGCGCCATCCACCGCGGCGTCCACGTCCGCGTCAGCTGTCACGATAAACGGCGCGTTTCCGCCGAGCTCCATCGATGCATTGACGACCCGCTGCGCGCATTGAGCCAAAAGGGTGCGGCCTACCGGGGTTGATCCGGTGAAGGAGAGTTTCTTGACGCGGTCGTCGGCCAGCAGAGCGGAGACCACCTCACGGGTCGCCGTCGTGGTCGCAACCTGCACTGCGCCCTCGGGCACTCCGGCCTGGATGAGGATCTCGGCGATGGCGAGCGCGGTCAGTGGAGTTTCCCGTGCTGGTTTGAGTACTACCGCGCAGCCGGCTGCCAAAGCGGGCCCCATTTTTCGGGTCGCCATGGCGGCCGGGAAGTTCCAGGGGGTGATCAGCAGGGCAACGCCCACTGGATGGTGGGTGACAATATTGCGTACCCCTCCTGCGGGGGCCGTGGTGTACTCACCGCTGAGGCGCACGGCCTCTTCGGCGTACCAGCGGAAGAACTCCGCAGCGTACCGAACTTCTGCCTCCGCATCAGCCTGGGACTTGCCGTTCTCCGCGACGATGAGGTCCCGGAGCCGCTGCACATCGGCAATCATCAAGTCGTAGGCCTTGTTCAGCACCTCAGCTCGGCGCCGAGGCGCCACGGTCCGCCAGTGCGTAAACGCCTCGTGGGCCCGATCAACCTGGGTGAGGGCTTCCTCGACTGTCAGGTCCGCCACCTCTTCGAGGAGCTCACCGGTGGCAGGGTTGGTGACAGAAAAAGTTGCGTGCGGGGTCATCGGCGCTCCAAAGCGGGTTCGGTATGGAAGAGGATAATTCCACCTTCACACCTGACCATCATGCCGTCCAATACCTGTATGCAGTGAATAGTATGCTCAGGAGGCATGGACACGCGTTTGCTCCGTTACTTTGTGACCGTCGTCGAATCTGGCACAGTCTCAGCAGCAGCGGAGCGCCTTCATATGACCCAACCGTCTTTGTCTCGGCAGGTCCGGCAACTGGAACGGGAACTCGACCTGACCTTGTTTCTGCGCCAAAAAGGTCGCCTACGCCTGACCACTGAGGGACGCGAGTTTTTTGACACCGCTCAGACCCTGCTCGGTCACCACCGTGAGGCTGCGGAGTATGCGTCCCTATTGGCACATGGACACATGACCAGGGTCTCCATGGCGGCACCATCCACTACGCTGACAGACATTGTTGCTCCGTTCGTCGCAACATTTCAGGCCTCAGATCCGGTGCCATCGGTGAGCGAAATTTCACTCGATTCTGAGATCCAGCTAGCTCTAGGCAGTTTTGACATGATCATCGCGCCAGTGCGACTACCTCGGTCGGCCCATGCCGCACATTTGGCCGATCCGCCTGTTCATGCCTACGTGCCATCAGGCCACAGGTGGGCCACACGGCAGCACGTGGAACTGGAAGAATTGATCGGGGAGACGCTCATTGTGCCAACGATGCACTTCAAAGCTCGCAGGGCCATCGAGGCGGTACTCGATCAAGCCGAACTCCGGCCAACAGCCTTGCTGGAAACCCAGCACAGCCAGGTCGCGCAAGCGCTGACGGCTGCCGGACGCGGGGTCGCGATACTCACCGACGATACTCGATACGGCCTGCACCCCTTGATGATTCACGTCAACGGTGAGCCGTTGAAGATCCGCCTTTACGCCGGGTGGAGAGCTGGGCACCATGCCCACCGCACTCTTCAGGACCTATCCCATCGACTTCGCGATTTCTGCCTCGCTCTCTACCCCTGAGAGTCCAGGTTGCTGTAGGTAACCTCCCGCAAATCGCACTATGGTATACCTAGTAGACCTATACGAGGTCCGGGGCACCAGACCTTCGAGACAACGATTGAGGCACTCACACCATGACAACCGTACGCGTGGCAATGACAGGATTCGGAAATGTGGGGAACCAAGTAGCCGAGCTTATCGATCGCCGGCGAGAGCACTTCGCAACGCACTTCGGTGTGGAAGTCCTCGTGACCGGCGTCTGTGGCAGCACAACGGGCTTGATCGACCCCAGCAGAATATCCCCAGAACGCCTTCAACACAAGGCCGCCTTCGAACCTGGGCTAACGGGTTCGGCGTTCATGGAGCAGGTCAACGCTGATGTACTAGTTGAGGCAGGCCCTAGCGACTACTCCACCGGCCAGCCCGGGTTGGACTACATCACGTCCGCAATAAATCGAGGACTTCACGTGATCGCCGTATCGAAAGGCGCACTCGTTGTAGAAGGGCCTACGCTGCTTCAGAGCGCCCGGGAAAAAGGCGTTCAGCTCCTCATGAGCGGAGCCTCCGCCTCAGCCCTTCCCACAATCGACTTTCTCACCTACGACTTAGCCGGCACACACATTAAGCGCATCGAAGCCGTGCTCACGGGGACAACGACCTTCATCCTAGACACGATGGTTTCTCGGAACGCCAGCTTTGACGAGGCTCTAGCCGAAGCCCAACAACTCGGCATTGCGGAACCAGAGCCGAGTTTCGACGTTGACGGTTGGGATACTGCCGCGAAAGTTGTCATCATTGCCAATGCAGTATTCGGGGTGCCTCTCGCCATCTCCAGCCTGGCCCGAGAATCATTGCGCTCGTTAACTGCCGAACAACTCGGCTCATGGAAGGCCGACGGGCTCACGCCTCGGCTGGTCGGATACGTCAATCAAGACGAGGGTCAGGTCGAAGCAGGCGTAGGAATTCGTCTGTACTCCGCCGAACACCCCTTCTCTCTCACCAGAGGCAGCACGAAGGCCTTGTATGCAGAAACCATGGATCTGGGTGAATTCACTCTGTTGGGCGGCGCCTCCAATCCTCGGGCAACTGCGGCCGCGGCTCTGAAGGATTTCCATCACATTCTCACTAGTTCTGAATAGACCTCCGGCCCCCGTTGGCAGGGTGTCGGGTCACGCAGTCCGGACGAGCTTACGCAGCTGCTCTCGCGTGTGCTCTATGTGCTCCATCATGCGCTGAGAAGCCAAGTCGGGGTTGCTGTCAATGATCGCGCCAAGAATGTCGCTATGATCCTGTGTGTCGTCATCTCTGAGGAAATCAACGGGCAGAAAGAGTTCGCCGCGGACTTCCCTCACCATATTTAGCAGCCGTGAGCTACCAGATGCCTCTGCCACACATTCGTGAAACCGCGCGTCGTGCAAGCGCAGCTGCTCTCGGCCGACGGCTGTTGCCAGCCGTTCTGTGGACTCCCGCATTCTGACGATGTCCTCGTCCGTGCGACGTTCGGCTGCGAACCGCGCAGCGGCCATCTCCACACCCACTCGAAAGTCGAACAGATCATCCATAGGGGCGAAGTCGGAGGCCATTTGCTCTTTCCACGCCGTGAGGGGTGCTCCCAGACTGGTGACGAAGGCGCCACCATATGGCCCTCGCCTGACTTCTATGTAGCCCTCCTCCTGAAGGACTTTCAGTGCCTGCCGCAACGTGGCTCGTGACACGGAAAATTCCTGAGCAAGCTCACGCTCTCCTTGGAAACGCCCCCCGGGCGGGACCGTTCCGGTGTGTATGAGAGTCCGCAGCTCTGCAGCAATACGTGCTGGCATCTGCTGGCCACGTGCGTCGGAATTCACTGCTACACAGTATCGGACGGGTTGCAACTATTCGATACGCGGGCTTGAAACACCACCGAAACAGAGCAATGGTACGTTTCGTGGACCAATTACATTCACTGAGGAGACCATTGCAGACCCAGGCGCTTGCGAGTCCAGCGGACCGCCTTGATGAGATCACCCCGTCTAAGATCCGGGTGATCTTCGACCGAGCTGCCGAGCTCGAAGAATCAGGGGAGCACATCCTGCACTTTGAGATCGGCAGGCCCGACTTCGATACTCCCCAGAGCGTCAAAGAGGCAGCGTATCGAGCGCTCGAAGCTGGCCGCGTGCACTATGGGCCGAACGCAGGAACCCCGCAGCTACGCCGAGCACTCAGTGAACACCTCAATCAAGCCATCGGCGTCGAATACGATCCAGATCACGAAGTCCTGGTCACCATCGGCGCGAACGAGGCTGTCTTCCTCTCCGTCATGGCTTTCTGCAATCCAGGCGACGAGGTCATCATTCCGGTGCCGGCGTGGCCCGCCTATGAGGCGTGCGTCCGCCTCGCCGGCGCAACCCCAGTATTTCTGCCGCTGTCTGAGGAGAACGGTTACACCCTGGACCCCAACGACGTGGCAGCGCTCCTTACGCGGCGCACACGGATGCTCGTACTGTGCACACCGCACAACCCGACCGGAGCGGTGCTGGATAAGGAATGCCTCAGGAGTTTGGCGGAGTTGCTGGAGGACTCGCACACTCTAGTGCTCTCACCTCGGTCTTTCATGACGCGGGTGCTTGAAAGGGTGTAGATACGCGAGGGTGCCGCTCTGACAAGGAAGAATAAGAGGGTTATAGGCAAGAATGTGTGTACACGTTGGCCCCGGATCCTTGATCTGACGCCGATGTAGGGTCC
>NZ_VAVZ01000053.1 GCF_005771525.1 Nesterenkonia salmonea
GCCTGTGGCGAGATGCCCCCGGCCTCACTGGTCCCGATCGGTGTCAATAACGTCACGCCCTCTTACACCTAGTCCTCGTCCTCACCGAAGATGAAGTCGCTGACATCTGAGATCACCCCGCTCTCTTCGGCCTGCTCTCCGCCGCTGGAGAGCACCAGCAGGAACAGCAGAGGCAGCAGAGAGATGAACGCGAAGTACCCGATGACAGGCACCAGGATGACCACGGCCGTGATTCGTCCGGTCTTGGTCTGGGCGGCACCTTTGGCGGCGCCGGTGATCGCCCCGGGCACGGCTCCGACTCCGCCGGCGGCCGCGCCCTTGGTCGCACCTTTTGCAGTCTCAGCGGCGATCTTGGTGGTGTCTTCAGCGACAGTCTTGCCTGTCTGGCCGCCGATGCCCTGGGCCATGTCACCGGCTTTGGCAGAGGCCGCCCTCTGGGCGAGGTTGATGCCCTTGGAGGCAGGATCGGAATCCAGGGCCTTGTCGATGCCTGTGGAGTTTCCGCCGGCCAGCTTCTTCGCCTGGTCCTTGCCATCGCGGCCGTACTCTGAGGCCATGTCAGCCATGATGTCCTCAGTCTGGCTGCTGGCCTTCTGGGGGCCCTTTCGCCCGCCGGTTTCCTCCGAGGCAGCTGTGAGCGACACGTGTAACCTCCTCCGCCGATGATTGTGGCCTCACCTGATATACATGCGCTGATCAGCCCGACAAGGGCTGTCACTGATGAGCGCGCCGGTCAAAGCGCGCCGGACACTATCCGGGCATGGACGGTTTTATACTGATGCTGCTCACGCTGGCGCTGGTCGTCCCGGTGTTCGCCGCAGTTGCGGGGCTGGTAGCTGTCCTGTTCGCTGTGGGGACTGCACTGCTCATCGTGGGTCCCTCTGCCCTGGCCTGGTGGGTCTCCGGTGACGAGGCCGGCTGAGTCAGACGCCGGCGGCAGCGCGCAGCTGGCTGAACTCGCCTTCCCAATCATCGGTTTCGACGAACTTGACCGCCACACCGGATCGCCGGTCGACGTAGACGGGCTCTGTGGCGCTGACCACCACCCCAGTGACCTCCCGCGGGGTCCCCTGAAGGTATAGGACACCGCGGCCCACCGGATTGAACACCCCGTGCAGGCTTTCGTTCACCAGAGCCAGCAACCAAGTCTGTGGACCAGCGGCAGCACCAGAATCCTCACGCTCGTCCTCATCACCGTCGTACTCAGAGTGGACCCCGTTGTCACTCTCCAATGGAGTAGCCAGGACTGACTCGTCCTCGACAGCCGGATCGGTCTGTTGTGCGAGTCCCTGACGTGCACCTTCCAGGGCGTCGACCAGGTCGGAAGTTTCTACTGGCTGGTCGTGGACCACGGTCGGATCATCGATGACCCACACCCGGTTCGCCAGAATTTCCTGATGCGACTCAGCCTCATCAGCGCTGGCATAGGCAGAGGTCTGGACCTTGCCCGCGACGACCACCAGGTCACCGACGGCAGGCTCCCCGAATTCGGTCATCATCTGACGGTGAGTTTGAGGGAAGACCACCACCGGGGTGGCCGTGGCGTCTTCGATCGCCAGCTTCGACATGCGCCCGCTCTTAGAGATCAGTGAACGGAACTCGGAGAGTACCCCCAGGTGGCAGGCCGAGCGCGATTCCGGGCGCAGGTCCCCCAGGCGTTCGACACTCAGAGACTGGTCCTCGTCCTCGACGCCGAGGCTCTGCCCCACCTCGGCAAGGTCAATATGATCCAGCGTGGTGGAACCAACTACCGTGCCCAGGACCGCCCGCTGACGCCGGTCCCGCTCCACGACGCCGAAATCGTCTCCGACAGGTGCCACATCCGCCTTCTTAGCTGCATAGAGGGTCTTCAACAGCCCCCGGCGGGGGCCGAAGGCATCCATCGCCCCGGACTCGATCAGGGCACGCATCGACTTCACGTTGATGCCTTTCACCCTGGTGGCAAAGTCGTGCAGGCCTACGAACTCCCCGCCCATGGCACGAGCGTCGACGATAGCCGCCGCTGCCCTACCGACGTCTTTGATCTCACCCAGGCCCAGCCTGATCTCACCGGAGACCGGAACAGTCTTCTGAGCGGACTCGTTGACCGCCGGGGCACCGATCTCAATACCCTCGCCCTTCAAATCTGCTAGCAGCATCAGCCGCTTCTCGTCGTTGTCCGAGGTGGCCAGCATCGCCGCCCCGTATTCCACCGGATAGTTGGCCTTCAGATACGCAGTCCAGTACGCCAGCAGAGCGTAGGCGGCGCTGTGCGAATTATGCGAGACGACCCCGTTGGCAAGGAAATTGTGATCGATTCCGGAAGCCATCTCCACGTCGTAGACATCCTCGACGCCGTCGGGTTCGACCGAGACAACAGTCGCCTCTGTCACCAGGTGGCCCTTCTCCCACCGCCGCCGACGACCGTTCTTCACGTAACCGCCGTGGGTCGCCAGAGCGGTCTCGCCCGGTGCCATGTCGCGTACGTGGATGTATGAGCCCACCGGACTGAGGAACCGGTGGTTCTGCGTGGCGCGCACGGTCCGCCCGTCAGCCAGCGTGATCTTATAGACCTCGCGCACCCCGTTATGGTGGACATCTTTGACCATCTGAGGACGGATTCGGCCGTCGGTGGAATCGACAGCCAGCAGGCGGAACCCCCGGCTGTCCTTGAACTTGGTCAGCCATGAGGCGCATCGGGGACATGGACTTTTCGGCGCCTTCGGGTTTGCGGGACGCTCCCAGCAGTACGGGCACTTGTCTGCCGGCCCGGACCAATCTCCGTGCAGACGCCGGTACAGTTTTTCGATCGTCCAATAGTCTTCACGCCGCTCGGTCGAGAGCTTCGTCTCGGACGTCAAGCACTTGTTGAACGAGTAGTCGGCGGAACCCTTGATGAAGCCCCAGACGCGCTCGGCCGTCTGCCGGGAGAATACCGGTGAGATCAGTTCGCCGTTCTTCTCAAACTCCTTGTCATAGCCGTCGAACCACCACTCAGAGCACTGGTCCATCAAGTCTTGCTTCTTCTTCCCGATGGCCTTACGCAGGGTGGAGCGCTGAATGTCATCAAAACCCGCGACAACTTGACCCAGGCGCATCCCCTGCTCCTGGTAGACCACGGACTGATAGGTCTCATCGAGAACGTCAGCCAGCCACTCGATCTCATCCTCATCAGTGGTGAGTCGCTCGTAGGACTCAGGTTGGCGGCCATGCTTCTTCGCGGCGTAGTCCTCGGGCATCTTCGCTGAGATGGGGCCTGGCCGGTAGAGCGCCACAGCGGCCGAGAGGTCATTCAAGTTCTCGGGACCGATGTCTTGGACCACCCGGGTCATCCCGGCACCGTCGAGCTGGAAGACCCCAGCAGTGCGGCCTGCTGCGAGCATGTCGTAGGCGGCGGCGACATCATCACCGAAGTGCCCGTCGACGTCACCGTCGGGGTCGGGGATGTCCTCCACCGACTGGGGCAGGCCGTCTTCGCCGCGGCGTTTTAGGTATTCGAAGGTCAGGTCGATGTAGTCGAGGTTCTGGATACCTAAGAAGTCCATCTTCAGCAGGCCGAAGTCTTCGACCATGTCGCCGTCCCAGACGATGACCTGGGGCTCATCCTCGCCGGCATCCTTCGACACCGGACGCAGAGGCACCAGGTCGAACAGCGGCTCAGAGGAGATCACGAAGCCACACGGGTGAATGGTCTCGTTCTTAGAAACCCCTTCGAAACGACGAGCCAGTTCGATGATTTGAGCGGCGGTGTCACCGCCGTCTTCCACCGCAGACCAGAACTCTTCGGCCCGCAGTCGCTCTTCTTCCTCGGCCGGGTCATCCAGCCGGGCGAAGGGCTGGGAACTGTTGTCACCATGCTCGATGATCTTTGCCAGACGGTCGCCGAGTTTGAAGACCTCTTTGCGCTCCAACTCTTGATCATCGCGCTGTTTTCCGGTGGTCGTCTTGTCGAGCACCGGCGTCATCACCCGGGCTGCGTCTTTGATGGCGGCCTTGGTCTGGGCCTTGTTGAAGCCTCCGATGTGAGCCACGTGGCCAGCCCCGTATTGGCGTTGACAGTAAGCGTGGATCAGGTGGCGCTGGTGCTTCGGGAAGTCCATGTCGATGTCGGGCAGACCGACCCGTCCGCGCTCTAAGAACCTCTCGAAGAGCAGGTCGTAGCGCAGCGGGCACAGGCCAGTGATGCCCAGGGAATAGGCCAGGATAGACCCCGCTGCCGACCCGCGGCCGGCGCCGACGGTGATCCGCTCTCCCCTGGCGTATTCGATGATGTCCCAGGTGATCAGAAAATAGTCGGAGTAGCCCATGTCAGCCACGACCGAAAGCTCGTGGTCGATGCGCTCAACGACTTCCTCATCGGCTTGCCAATCCCCGCCGTAGCGCCAAAGCGCCCCGTCCTCGACGAGATGGCGGAGGTAGGCGTCGGAGGTTTCCCACTTGTCCGGCAGCTCGAATTTCGGCAGGCGAATTTCAGGCTCAGGCACCGTGTCGTCCTCGACGAGGTCAGCCACCAGGCCGGTGGCCGTGACCGCGTTCTGCCAATCCTCGTCCTCTGCACGGATGTCACGCATCTCGCGCTCAGTCTTGAAGTGGTAGCCGGATCCGTTGAACCGAAACCGGGACTTATCACGGACCGAAGACCCGGTGCCCACGGCCAAGAACGCCTCATGGGCGCGGTCATCATCGCAGTGCAGATAGTGGGAATCGTTGGTGGCCACCACGTCCAGGCCACGCTGCTGGGCCAGGGCCTGCAGCTCGTCGATGACGTAGTGCTCGGAGGCTATTCCGTGGTCCATGACCTCAACGAAGACGTGCTGGGCACCGACGGCGGCGATCATGTGGTCCACTGCGGTGTGAGCATCGGCGCGCAGAGCCTGGGCGTCTGTGCCGTCGGGGTCGTCGCAGAACTGGATCTGCGCCAGCGGCCCGGCCACCGGTGAGGCCAGGCAGCCGGTGAGGACGATGAGTCCTTCGCCGTATTGCTTCAGCAGCTGCCAGTCGCCGGCGGGGTGCTTGCCGATCTTGGTCTGCTGGGATTCGTTGTGGAAGCGCATCAGGTTGTGCCAGCCGGTCCGGTTCCGCGCCAGCACGGTCAGGTGGTAGTAGGACTTCTTCTTCGTCCGGCGCGTGCCATCGGTGGTGATCTCATCATCGGCGTCGCCCATACCGTCGTCGGCGTAGACGTTCATGGTCTCCGGGTCGTGGCGCGAGCCGATAGCCATATAGGCCTCGATGGCCGGAATCGGCTTCACACCGTGCTTCTTGCACTCCTGGGCGAAGGTCCACAGCCCGCCGGGGGTGCCGTGATCAGTCAGCGCGCAGGCTTCAAATCCGTGGTCGGCGGCGGCCTGGGCAGTGTCTTTGAGGCGAGCCATCCCGTCCAGAGAGCTGTGCTCCGTGTGGACGTGCAGCGGAGTGTATGACATAGCCACAGAGTGTCCGGCAGGCAGGGCAGATTGAGGCCGCACCTCAAGCCGCGCTCACAAGGTGGAGGTCTGAAGGACCCGGAGCACATCCTGCGGCCCGGAGAAGACTTCACCGCAGTGTGGGCAGGTCTGGGCCATCTCGCCGAGGAACGCGGTGCGCACCAGGGAGTGCAGTTCCAGGTAACAGTCCCTGCACAGCCGTGGGGTGTTGACCAGTCCGGGCACGCACTCGTGGCCGGCGCACAGATAGTCCGCCGTGTTGTGGCACGTCCGGATCGTGCACTGGTGATCTGGTTTCATGTACCCATGGTGTCCGGCCTGTGGGCGCTGCGGCTAACGATCCGCAAGCGGGCGCACTTCGACGCCGCTGTGGTCAGTGCCGATGGTCGAACGGTCGAAGTCGGCGACCACTTCATCGTCCTCCCCGAATGGGACGACGACCGTCCCCAGCTCGTACTTCCTGCCCTCGTCGAAGCCTGACCCGAGCATCTCAGCGACCCCGGTGGCCAGGTCGTGGACGCCATCGGTGGAGTCGTAGTCGGCAGGCTCGAATATGACCTCCACCGTTGTGCCGGCGTCGTATTCGGTCGCCTCGAACGTTGGGGCTTCGGGTTTGTTCTCGTCGAGCCAGTCATCAATCGCGGCCACTACCGAACTCACGCCGTTGGTCTCACCGTCTGTGTGCTCACTGGTCTCGTCTGTCTCTGGTTCCGGGTCGATGACTTCAAGCTGCGGTTCGGCAGGGTCTTCCGGATCATCACCGGAGCTGGTCTCGACAATGCCAGACTCTTCGACTTCGTCGTCTTCGTCGAAGTCGAGGTCGAGGTCGAAGTCCAACTCACCGAGATCCTGTTCCACCACGGCGGTCTGTTCATCGTCGAGCTTTCGCACCGTGGGCGAGTCATCAAAGTCGCGGACGTGGGATCTCCAGTCGGGACGCTCATCCTCGGGCCAGGGTTCCAGGCGCTGGGCCAGGGCGGCCCCGTAGGCCTGCTGCTCGCCAGGGTCGTACCAGGCCTGCATGGCCACAGCCTTGCCCGCAGTCACCGGCTCCCAGTACCCGCGGCCAGGCGGTATGGACTCGCCGAGGTCAGGAGCGTCGTAGGGGCTGCGCAGGGCGACCTGCTTCTCGGGCAGAGTCGCCGCGCCGAACAGTGCTCGGCCCATATTGCTCTTCAGGTCAGTCGAGCCCTGGATGGAGTTCAAGACCGTTGAGTCCAGCTTCTGGGTGGCCAGGATCAGGGTGACCCCGGCTGAGCGGGCCTCGCGGGCGATCTTCCCGGTAAGGAATCCGATGGTCTGCTTCTCGTTGTTGGCCCTGACGACCTCTTCGCGTGCGGCATCGGCCTCGGGGTTCTCGGACTTCTCCGGCGGCTTCTCCTGCAACATCAGTGAGGTGAACTCATCCAAGATCATCAGCAGCCGCCTCGGTCGCACATTGTCGGGGAGGTCACCGACTTTTGAGACTCCGTGCTCCTCGTTGAGCTTCTTGCGCCGGGTGACCTCCCCATAGACGTGGCGCATCATGCCAGCAGCCTCATAGAGGTCGCCGGTGATACCAGCGATGTAGTCACGGGAGAAGAAGAAATCAGTGCCGCCCTTGGACGGGTCGGCGATGTAGACTTCCCAGCCGCGCAGCAGCGCCGAGTAGAGCATGACCATCAAGCCGGCGGATTTGCCGCCATTAGAGGTGCCGCTGACAAGCAGGTGCGGCGATTCCTTCGGGGTGTAGGCCACGGTCCTGCCGTAGACGTCGACGGCGAAGGGCAGATCCTCGCGGCGGTCTGCCTCCTCGTAACTCATCGGCGCGGGGAACGGCATCGGGTCTTCCTCGCAGACCACGAGCTCAACCTCGTTGGGTTTGCCCGACGCGGCGGCCTGGGGGTGGACGAAGGCGTTGGACGAGTTGGCCTTCAACTTCGACACCCGGGAGGTGAAAGCCTCCAGGGCCAGGCCGGTGTTGCGCAGGCTGAAGGTCAGAATCTTCACCTTGGGGTTCTCTTCAACCGGGGCCGTGCTGATCAGCTGGGGCATGGTGCCCGACTCGGATGTGATCCCGGAGTCCACGAAGACCTGCTCCCACTCCAAGGCATCGAGCATGTCTTGGGCATCGGAGTCTCTGATGTCCACCGTCTGCGGATCAGCACCGGCAATGATGTTGACCCCGTCTCGGGTCTCGGCCACTCGCAGGTAGTCCACCCCCCAGGTTTCCATGAGCTGATGACGCTTCTTGCGGACCTCCGCCAACGTGGTCCCGCCGTAGAGCCGGACATGCATCTGCCACAGATGCTTACCCGAGGACTCCTCAGAGATCGGCGAGGCCGAAGCCAGCTCCGGCCGGGCAAGCTTCGCGTCGAGGAATCCTCGGTTGATCGTTGACGCCAGAACCCACTGCGGGGCCTTAGACCTGGACACAGGTGCGATGTTCTCCACCGAATCGGGTACGGCGCGCTCGGCCCAGCGCAGCGAGACCGCCTGCCGGTGCCGCTCCCCGTCCCTGGTGGCCCGCGGGTCGTCGAAGCCGGCCATGGACACGAACGGGTATGCCTCCAGGGCGGTGGCGATCTCGGATTCGAAGGGGAAGAAGTCTTTCTCCGGGGTCATGCCGCGACGGATGACGAACACCAGGCTGTTGACTTGCGTGCCGTCTGCCAGTTTCGCGCTGGCCTCGGTCTTCCATTCTGGTCTGGGCGGGTTCTCCGCCTTCTTGATCGCATCAGCCCAGCGCTGGTTCCACCAGTCTTCTTTGAGCAGATACTGGATGGTGTCGTCGGTGACCCCGGATTCTTCGGTGAACTCCGCGGCCTCGAATTCACCCATGTAGAGCACCCCGGTCTTCTTCGCGGCCATGGGGTCTGCGACGACATCAGCGCCGATGACCGAAGAGAACTGCGGGAGCATCTTCGAGGCGGTTTTCACATCGATCCCCGATATGGAGACCCTGAGCACCCGAGCTTCCGAGGTGGTGATCACCTCGTGGCCGGTGGGCATGAACCGCTCTTTATTCTCCGCCGATGCTTGAGCGAAGACGGCACGCAGCAGCTGCTGTGTGACCTGGTCATCGGTTTTCGAGTCCCCCAATGAGGGAACAGCTTCAGACGAGGGCAGCTCGATGATGTCGAACTTGATGGCATCGACGGTGCCGGGTTTGGGCTGGCCTTTCGAGTCGGTCTGCTCCACCGGAGCCACAGCGATGGAGGTGGACCCGCCCACGGTGGCTGCGAGCTTATCGGGGTTCTTCAAGAACCATTCCGAGCCGCCGACCGCAGCATTGGAGGCCAGATGCAGCACGGTGATCTTCGATTCGCCTGTCCCCAGGTGCTCCAGGTCCTCGACTCTGGGCGCGGGTTCCTTCTTGATGGATTTGAACCGGTCCTGCCATGCCCGGCGGTGCTCCAGCACCTGGCGCCAGTGAGTCAGAGCCTGGTGACGGGCTGCCGGATAGGTGCCGGCCAGGCCGCCGACGACGATCGATGCCGCCGTGATCCAGCCCAGGGGCCACTGGCTGTACTGACCCAGCACGGGAGCGACAATGATGCCCAATACTGCCCCCAGGACTCCGGGGCCGATGATCAGATACGGTTTGGCCTTCGCGAGGGTCAGCGCATCAGAGAGCCGGGTCCCGGGGCAGACTTCCTCGAAGTCCAGGGTCTTGCGTCTGGCCCATGCCAGGGCGAAGCAGATCAGCAGAGCGGCTATCGCGTTGATCAGCGGGAACCACGTCGAGGCGTCAGCGACCGGCTGCGCCCATTCATCGATCGCCTCCGCCACCGGTTCGTGGTGGAACTGAGGCCAATGCAGCGCGAAACCGGCCACGGCGAATGCCGCGAAGTAGGAATACAGCGGCGGCCAGCCGGGGAACCACCCTTTGTTCGGGGCGATGAGCGTATAGGCCATCGTGGAGAAGAACTGGTGCTTCTGCCTCGATTCCTGCACCCAGGGGTCGTCCTTCTCCGAGGCTTTGGGCTTCGGTGGGGCCGGGTGCATGAATCCGGCAAGTGCTAGGGCCAGCCAGATCAGAACCAGTCCGGGGAGGCCGAACCAGAGGGCGGCGGCCCCTGAAAGCACACCGAGGGGAATCAGGATCGGTGAGGCATCACGACGTTCTTGGGCGCGGGCAGGACTCATACCACTAGAGTGTCCGGCAACGGATCCGCTGAACTACTGGCGGTGGCGAGGCCAGCGGCCGTACTTGCGACGCTCAGCGTCGACAGCCTACTTCTCTGCTCCCTTCATGGCGGCCGAGGCGTAGGTGTAGATGAGTCCTCGGATGCGCAGCTCGTCCTCCCCCAGCAGCGCAGCGATCTCATCAGGCTCCAGGCCGGCCTCGTACCGGCCGGCGTAGACCGCCTCGACCTGCGCCTGCACGCGCAGGTTCTCCACATCGGCCAGGGCGCTCAGAGTGGACCGGGCCTGGTCCTCGTCGCTGGCGGCTTCGGTCTTGGCGTTCGTTCGATGAATGGTCGCAGCCACGACCGCCAGTGCTTCACCGATGCGCGCGAGGTTCTCGGTGGTCGAACTCATCGCCTCGCCCTTCCTTTACGGTGGATGCGCTGGAGTGCGCGCGCCAGCCGGTCCTCGGCAGGGCCAGGGTGCAGCGTCAAGAACTTCTCGACACGATCCTCAAGCTTGGCCGCGCCGATGATGGGCGTTGGCCTCCAGGACAGCGAGGAACTGACGGTGGTGGATTCAGCCTTCTTCGCCCCGTGGACGGCGACCAGCGAGAAAGTCTCCGGGTCGATGCGATCTGCTCCAAGCATCGAGGTCAGAACCTCGAGGGCCTTCTCGGTCGCGGCTGCGGAGACATGAGGCTCACGTCTGACTCCGCGCATCGGGGTCCCGAACCATCCGTGATAGTAACCGGGTCTCCAGAGCTTAGAGTCGATGGCCAGGATCCCTTCGCCGGAGACGACAAGGTGATCGATGTCGGTCTTCAGCTTCACCGGCAGCCGAAGCGAATGGATGATCAGCGCCCGATCGCTGTAGCCGCGCAGAATGGCCGCAGTGAGGCCCTCGCCCCGGGCACCGGATGAAGCTCGGGAGGCATCGAATCCCTGATCCGTCATCCCGGCCGCAGCGGTTCCGACAACTCCGGTGGTTTTGAACGCCATGCTCATCGAACCCCCTAGAAGAAGATCTGCCAGATCAGCAGACCCAGTGCGATCACCGCAGCAATACGGATCACCCAGGCACCGGTGGTCGAATGCAGGAAATCCACCACAGCACGGTATTCAGCTGTCTCCCCGTCACGGGGTGTGTTGTTCTCACTCATACACCCACAGTGTCCGGCGCACAGCTGTCAGTTGCGGGATCACAGTCTCACCGCTCCGCCTGCTCGCAGTCAGCGCGCTTGTCCGCCAGGAGTCCGGCAGAGACTGGGCAGCGGTTCCATTGTCTTCCGCTGAATGACCGAAAGCGTCTGACCCTGCGGATCCAGATCGGCGGGCGCTGGGCCAATTCCCACCCTTGCGCGTCCAGCTACGTAGTGCCTGTGGCCAACATCGGCCTGCCCAACGATGGGGTGTGATCGCCTCTACGCGGGTGGATCGCAGCGAGCACTAACAGCTCGGCCGCACGCCGTGATCACGGACTTCGTAGGGGTATTTCGATAGTGTCCTGATCAGTAGAGAGCAGTCCGTCCAGATGCTTGGCCGTGTAGGCCGCACTTTGCCCCGAGCCCCCTGTTGAACAGGACACTATACCTGGGTAGCGTATGGCATGAGGATGAGCCGGACCTGCACGGGATGACGGGCCCAGGGCCGCAGGCCGGTCTATTCTTCCCGGCGTTTGCCCTCTAGAGGCGTAGTGGGGCGGAATGTCGCGTCGACGGTCACGACCCTTGCAATATACCCCCTGGGGGTATATTCTGCGCAGACAGTTGAACACCAACAAAGAAGGGAAACCCTCATGACTACCAACAGCTACGACGTCACTGGAATGTCCTGCGGCCATTGCGAGGCCGCGATTCGGGATGAGGTCTCGCAGATTCCCAATGTCAACCAAGTCGAAGTCAGCGCGGCCACCGGGCGTCTGGCTGTAACCAGTGAGCAGCCCGTCGAGGATGCCGCGGTGATCGCCGCAGTCGATGAGGCTGGCTACACCGCTGTCAGGAGCTGAGTATGGGGGCCCCTGCACGGCTTGCCCTGTACGGGCTGATCCTGGTGGCCGTGTTCGCTGCGGCTGGCGTCACGGCGAACGCGGTCATCGACGAAGAGACCGTGCAGGATTGGATGGAGGAGGCTCCGGAAGGCCTTGAAGGACAAGGAGACGATATGAACAGCGCGGGACACGACGATCACGGGGCTGATGGTTCCTCTCTTGGTTTGGCCTCCGCTGAGGATGGCTACGAGCTGACTGAGGTGGCTGCGCCTTCCGAACCTGGCGCGAAAGGCGAGTTGTCCCTGGTGGTGACCGGCCCTGACGGGTCCCCAGTGACCGACTTCGACTTTGACCATGAGGTGGAAATGCACCTGATCGCCGTCCGTGCCGATGGCCAGGAATTCCGCCACGGCCATCCAGAACGCGACGAGGCGGGCACGTGGTCGATTCCGTGGGATTGGGATGAGGCCGGCACCTATCGGGTGTTTGCCGATTTTGTTCCTTCCGCAACGGGGGAAGGCCTGACTCTGTCGACTTTGGTGCAGGTCGCAGGTGACTACGACCCGGCTCCGGCCAGGGAGCCGGTCACCGAGACCAGTGTGGATGGCTTTGACGTTGCGGTCGAGGGTGATCTGATCGCTGGTGAGGCCTCACAGCTGACGGTGAGCATCACACGTGGTGGAGAGCCGGTCACCGCGCTGGAGCCCTACCTGGGGGCCTTCGGGCACATGGTCGTCCTGCGAGACGGAGATCTGGCCTACCTGCACGTCCATCCGTACGGCGACGCTCCGGAGCCCGGGGACACGTCTGGACCGGAGATCGTATTCGAATCCACTGTCCCGACCGAAGGCCGATACCTGCTGTTCCTGGATTTCCAGGTCGACGGTGAAGTGCACACTGCACCCCTGGTGGTCGACACCGCAGGAGGCAGTGACACCGGCGGTGGGGAATCGAGCATAAGTGACGGGCAGAACGAGCACGAGGAAGAAGAAAACCATGACCACTGAAAACACCAGCACCGAGGTCAATCTCACTGGCCTTGACCTGACGATCGGTGGCATGACCTGCGCCGCGTGCGCCAACCGGATCGAAAAGAAGCTTAATAGACTCGACGGTGTCGATGCCAGCGTGAACTACGCGACCGAAAAGGCACGCGTCACCACCCCCGAAGGTTACGACGCCCAGCTGCTGATCGCGGAGGTGGAGAAGACTGGCTACACCGCCGAACTGCCGCCTTCCGGTAAGGACTCTTCCGGTGCTGCCGGTGAGGGCGAGTCTCGTGAGGACGTTGAGATCAGGGTGCTGAAGCAGCGCCTGATCGGTGCGGCAGTCTTGTCGGTGCCGGTCATTGCGATGGCGATGATCCCAACGCTGCAGTTCGACTACTGGGGCTTCGCCTCCCTGGTCCTCGCCGCCCCCGTGGTGGTGTGGGCCGGCTGGCCGTTCCACAAGGCCGCCTGGGCCAACTTCAAGCACGGCGCGGCGACCATGGACACTCTCATCGCGGTGGGCACCAGTGCCGCGTTGATCTGGTCGATCATCGCCCTGTTCTTCGGTACCGCCGGTCAACCCGGTGTAGTCCACCCCTTCGAGCTGACCATCTCACGCACCGATGGGCTGGGACACATATATCTTGAGGTCGCGGCCGGAGTGATCACCTTTGTCTTGCTGGGTCGGTACTTCGAGAAGACCTCTAAGCGTCAAGCCGGTGCTGCCCTTCGCGCGCTGCTGGAATTGGGGGCGAAGGAAGTCTCCCTCCTCAGAAACGGCACAGAGCACCGGGTTCCCATTGAGGAGCTGAATGTTGACGACGAGTTCGTCGTCCGACCCGGGGAGAAGATCGCCACCGACGGGGTCATCACCTCCGGGAACTCAGCGATCGATGCATCGATGCTCACCGGCGAAGCGGTGCCGGTCGAGGTCACTGTGGGTGACAACGTCGCAGGCGCCACGGTCAACGCCGGGGGCCGCCTGGTCATCAAGGCCACCCGGGTGGGTGCGGACACCCAGCTGTCACAGATGGCGAAGATGGTTGAAGACGCCCAGTCCGGCAAGGCCGAGATCCAGCGCCTGGTTGACCGCGTCTCCTCGGTGTTCGTGCCCATCGCGATCGCAGTGGCCGCCGCTGCTCTGGGCGGGTGGCTCGGGGCCGGGTTCCCGATCAGTGCCGCCTTCACCGCCACGGTCGCGGTGCTGATCATCGCCTGCCCCTGCGCCATGGGCCTGGCCGCACCGACCGCGCTGCTGGTCGGCACCGGCCGCGGAGCCCAGATGGGTGTGCTCATCAAGGGCCCCGAGGTCTTAGAATCCACCCGCAAAGTCGACACCATCGTGCTGGACAAGACGGGCACGGTGACTACTGGAAAAATGACCTTAAGCGATGCCATCACCGCCGACGGCGTGGACCGGGCCGAGCTGCTGCGCCTCGCCGGCGGGCTGGAGGATTACTCCGAACACCCCATCGCCCAGGCCATCGCCGCCGGAGCAACAGCTGAGGTCGGTGACCTGCCCGCCCCTGAATCCTTCGATAACGTCGAAGGCAAGGGCGTCCAAGGTGTGGTCGAGGGCCACGCCATCGTCGCCGGACGTGAGACGCTGCTGGCCGACTGGTCCATGCACCTCGACGACGAACTCAAATCCGCCAAGCAGGCTGCCGAAGCTCAGGGTAAGACCGCGATCACCGTCGGTTGGGACGGTCAAGCCCGCGGTGTGCTGGTCGTCTCCGACCAGATCAAGCCTACCTCGGCTGAGGCCATCGGCCAGTTCAAAGAGCTGGGTCTGACCCCGGTGCTGCTGACCGGGGACAACCAGACTGTGGCAGAGCAGGTGGCTTCTGAGGTCGGCATCGATCGGGTGGTTGCCGAGGTGCTGCCCAAAGACAAAGTCGATGTCGTCGTCGGTCTCCAAGACGAGGGCAAGGTCGTGGCGATGGTCGGTGACGGTGTCAACGACGCCCCAGCTCTGGCCCAAGCAGATCTGGGTCTGGCCATGGGCACCGGCACCGATGTGGCCATCGAGGCCGCTGAAATCACCCTGGTCCGCGGTGACCTGCGGGCAGCAGCGGATGCGATCCGGTTGTCCCGGCGAACTCTGCGCACCATTAAGCAGAACATGTTCTGGGCCTTCGGCTACAACACCACCGCCATCCCCATCGCAGCCTTCGGGCTGCTGAACCCGATGCTGGCCGGAGCCGCCATGGCGTTCTCCAGCGTGTCGGTGGTCTCCAACAGCCTGCGGCTGCGCAGGTTCAAGGCCAAAGCCGACGACCAGGCTACCCTCGCTGGCAGTGTTCCGGCACCGGCACGCGAACCGGCACAGGTCTGAAAGAACCGAACTGTCATCAACCCAGAGAAAGGAAACCAACCACGATGACTACACACGACCACCACAACCACGGCCACGGTGCCGCTTCTGGCGGCTGCAGCGGTCACGCGCCTAAGACCGAAGACCTCGCCTCAGCCCAGGGTGACGACGTCACCGAGTGCCTGGTCATGCCCGGGACCCCGGTGATCAAGTCCCAGGCCGAAGAAGCCGGACTCTACCGCGACTACCAGGACCAGCGTTACTGGCTGTGCTGTGACGCCTGCGGCCCGCTTTTCGACGCCGACCCCGAACGCTACATCGCTGCCACTTAACGAGGCGTCCACCTCTTGCCCAGCACCACCAGTCACGAAGGAGAAAGCAGTATGAGTCAGCCCCCAACAGGATCGCAGCAAGCAACTGACCACGATGCGCACCACGAGCACAGTGGGCACCACGGCCACCACAACGAACACAGCCGCCACGACGGGCACGACCATGAGGGCCACGGGCACGAAGGCGAGCATCACGCTGGTCATGAAGCACACGGCGGGCACGCCGGACATGATGGACACGCAGGGCATGGCCACGGCGACCATGGAGACC